>CAZRBL010000090.1:0-1530 GCA_964598335.1 uncultured Rhodospirillales bacterium | reverse complement strand
TCATCGCCGACAGGCTCAATGTCGAAATCCCGCTCCGCACCGTCTTCGACAAACCGACCCTCAAGCAAATGGCACAGGCCGTCGAAAATGCAGCGCCGGGCGATCTACACGGCATTAAGCCTCGGGAATGGCCGGATAGCCGGCGACCGATCGCCGACCGCCAGCGACGCTTGGCGCTGATGGACAGCATCGACGGGTCAGGCATCGCGTACACCATTCCGGTCACGCTGATGCTTGAGGGCGAGCTCAATCCTGATGCCTTCACATGTGCTTTGCATGCGTTGATCGAACGGCATGAACCCCTGAGCACTGCACTGAGTTTGCAGGACGGCGACTGGTCAGCGCGCCTGCTGCAAGACCGCGCCCTACCGATCGAATGGCAGGACGCGCAAACAGCAATGGAGGCGGAAGCAACGCTGATTAATGCGGCACGGGCGCAGGCGCGCCGCCGCTTCGATCTTACCGCCGATCTGCCTGTCAGATGCCTCGTTCTCGACTTCGGTGCGCGCGGCGCCGGGATCGCCCTCACCCTGCACCATATCGCCGCCGACGGTCTGTCAATCCCCATCTTGCTGGAGGAGCTCAGCGCCCTCTATCAGGCGGCCCTGTCGACTGTCGATGCCGGCCTGCCGCCCTTACCGCTGCGCTATGCCGATTGGGTCGCCGAAAGCGCCGTAGAAAAGGACGACACCGCGCTCCGGCATGCTCTCGCAGCACTCGAAGGCGCACCCACCCGGCTGGACCTGCCGACCGATAGGCCGCGCCCGCGCCGCCGCGGTCATGACGGCGATCTGATCCTTTTCGACATTCCCGATGCATGCCGGATGTCGATCGAACGGACGGCCCGAGAACACGGCGTGACCATATTCGCAATTCTTGCGGCCGCATGGGGCCTGTTGCTCGGTCGGCTGTCAGGTGCCGACGATGTGCTGCTGGGAGTACCCGTTGCCGGTCGTCCGCGCGGCACCGACGGTCTGATCGGCTTCTTTGCCGATACCGCCGTGATTCGGGTCCGCGCCGAAAAGGACAGCTCAGCCACGGATCTTATAAGGGCGGTAAGCGCGGAACTGGCGCGGGCACTCGAGGCGCCGGTGCCGTTCGATCAGCTCGCGAAAGAACTCGATCACAGCCGCGATATCGCCAGCGCGCCGGTATTTCAGGCCATGATTGCACTAAGCGATGCGCCGGAGCGACGTTACCGCTTCGGCTCGGGCGAGGCGAAGCTGCTGGATGTCCACCCGGGAACCGCGAAATTCGATTTGCAATTGCAGATTTTGAAGCAGGCCGACGGCAGCCTTCGCTGCGGCCTGGAATTCGCCGAAGACATTCTGACAGCGGAGACGGTCAGGAACTGGTCAGAGGCGTTTGTTCATGCGCTCCAATCGATCACCGGCGATCCCCCCTCTCTTCGCCTGACCGACGGTTCTGCGTCGTCTTCAATGCTTGTTGCGGGCCGTGGTGCTCGTGTTGATTGCGGGGCGGGTGAGCCGCTGATCGAGCGGATTTGGCGCAGCCTTGCGGGCTGTCGCG
>CAZRBL010000089.1:0-1997 GCA_964598335.1 uncultured Rhodospirillales bacterium | reverse complement strand
CTTCCTGCGCGAAATCGGCCGGCATTTCACGATCAACCGGATGCTGACCTTTGACAGCGTGCGCCTGCGGCTCGACCGCGAGCAGCCGCTGACCTTTCTCGAATTCAATTATATGATTCTGCAGGCCTATGACTTTGCCGAACTGGCAAGACGCGAAAATTGCGTGCTGCAGATGGGCGGCTCCGATCAGTGGGGCAACATCGTCAGCGGCATCGATCTCGGGCGGCGTCTGGGCGGGCCCGAGCTGTTCGGCCTGACCGCCCCGCTGCTGACAACCGCAAGCGGCGCCAAGATGGGCAAGACCGCCGACGGCGCCGTCTGGCTGAATGCCGACCGCCTGTCGCCCTATGATTATTACCAGTATTGGCGCAATGCCGACGATGCCGATGTCGGTCGTTTTCTCAAGCTGTTCACCGAATTGCCGCTGGATGAAATTGCGCGGCTGGAAGCGCTGGGCGGGGCCGAAATCAACGAGGCGAAAAAGGTGCTCGCCTTTGAGGCAACCCGCCTTTGTCACGGTAAGGATGCCGCAGAAGCCGCGATGGCAACCGCGCAGAGCACTTTTGCCGGCGCCGGCGTGTCCGACGGCCTGCCGAGCGTAACGATCAGCGAGTCTGAGCTGCATGACGGCATCGCGCTCATCAAAGCGCTGCAACTCGTCGGGTTCGCGTCATCCAAGGGCGAAGCCAGGCGCCTGATTCGCGGCGGCGGTGCACGGGTGAATGACATCAAGGTCGATCAGGAAGACCATGATCTCGGCCCGGCCGATCTCACCCCGGAGCGCTATGTGAAGCTTTCCGCCGGCAAGAAGCGACATGCCCTTCTGAAACTGTCCTAGCCGATGGCGGAAGTCGGCATTCCGGCCTGGGCCTTCAGCGCGGCCCTCGCCAGCGCCTTTTTGCATGCGGTCTGGAACGTCATGCTCAAAGCCGCCGATGACACGGTTCTGGAAAGCGCCTGCATATCCGCCTGCTGGATTGTCTTCGCGCTGATTCTCCTGCCTTTTTTCGGCCTCCCGGCGTCCGATTCCTGGGGCTTTCTTGCCGCTTCGAGTCTTGTGCACGTCGCCTATTTCTGGCTGCTGTCGATCGCCTATAACCGGTTCGATCTCAACCAGGTTTTTCCGATCCAGCGCGGCCTTCCGCCTTTGCTGGTGGCGCTGGCAGCCTGGGTTTTTGTCGGCGAAACCCTGGGCGCATTTTCGTGGCTCGGTATCGTGTTGATCTGCGCCGGCGTCGTGCTGACCAGCAAGGCACCGGGCGGCGGTTTCGATCGTGCAGCGCTGGGTTTCGGTTTAGCGTCCGCGGTCGTTATCGCGGCCTATTCGACCCTCGACGGTCTCGGGGCACGAAGTGCGGGCGGACCGATCGTCTATCTGCTCTGGCTCGCATTACTGCAAAGCGTGCTGCACCTCATCACCGTGCAAATGCGGCGCGGAGCGGCACTTGTCCGCCATTTGCGAACATTCTGGAGACGGTCCCTTCTGCTCGGCACGATGGCGCTGATTGGCTACGGGCTGGCGCTTTACGCAATGGCCAACGCCCCGCTCGGCCCGATGACCGCCGTCCGCGAAAGCTCGGTCGTCTTCGCCGCAATCTTGGGTGCGGTATTCCTGAATGAAAACCTGGCCGGCCGCCGCATCGCCGCAGCGGTCATCATTGTCATCGGCCTCGCCGCGATCCGCCTGTCGGGTTAATCCGGTGGCGATTCCGCCTCATTCGCCGAGGCGGGATTTTCCGTCGGCAGCTCGGCGTCGTCACCCGCCGGCATTTCCTCAGCGACCATCCCGGCCTCCGCCTCGCGCTCGGCCATGCGGTCGCCGGGGCTTTTGCCGGAGAAAAAGATACGACGCAGCAGCCCCGGCGTCAGGGCGGAGAGTGGATTGACCCGAATGTCGGGGTCTTCGAGGCGGCCGACGACCTGATAATTGGCGCCGAAAAGCCCCTGACCGTCGCCGCCGGTAATGATATCGCCGACCAGCGGAATGGCGCCGATCA
>CAZRBL010000088.1:0-2470 GCA_964598335.1 uncultured Rhodospirillales bacterium | reverse complement strand
AGGGGAGGCGGGGCGGGGGTGCAGGGGTGGACCGGAACGATCGGAAAATGCTCTATGGCACGCCGCTGCCGGCTTCGGTTTCCTCGGCAACCGGCGGCATCGCCGGACCGTCGAGTTTCTCGATGACATTGATGGCAAAGCCGTCGGGATCACGGAAAGTCATCTCGCGCTGGCTGCGTTGAAAGCGTTCCGAGCTGAGCATGACCGGCTCGCTGACCCAGACGGTGCCGAGCTCATCGAGCTTTTCAATCACCGGGTCGAGGTTTTCGATTTCCCAGACCATGATCGATTCGCCGATGCGGACGCCGGGTGCGCGCGGTTCGGCGACGGGTGGGGCGGGGTTGCTGACCTCGAACAGGCCGACCATGCCGAAGGCGAGGCTCGGTGCCTTGAGAATCGCATAACGGATATCGCCGCCTTCAAGGCCGAGCAGCGCCATCGCTTCCGGGTTGTCTTTCAGCTCGCCCGCACTCCAGACCTCGAGTCCCAGAACCTGCTCATAAAACGCTTGCGAGCGGTCAAGATCGGCGACGATCAGCGCATTGCGCCGCATCGGCGGAACAATAATGCCGCTGTCTTCCGACATACTGTCTTGGGGCATGCTGGTGTCGGGCATGTCGGTCTCGGCCAGGCTCGGCCCAGGCGCCGATGCCGCCGCGATCACGATCATCAGCGCCAGGGCAAGCGCCGGTAGGGGGAAATTTCTTCTCAGCATGGTCGATCAACTCCTCAATAGCATCGGGCCCAGCGGCGCGCCGCCGAAAATGTGGATGTGGAGATGCGGCACCTCCTGATGCGCATGGGCGCCGCAATTCGACAGGGTGCGGTAGCCCGCTTCAACCAAGCCGAGCAAGCGGGCGGTTTCGCCGACCGCCTGCCACAGCCCGGCGATTTCGTCCGCAGCGGCCCGCGCCGTGAAATCATCCATGTCGACATAGGCGCCTTTGGGGATCACCAGCACGTGCACTGGGGCCTGCGGGTTGATGTCATGAAAGGCCAGCGCGTGCTCGGTCTCATGCACTTTCTTGCATGGAATCTCGCCACGCAGGATTTTGGCGAAGATGTTCTGGTCGTCATAGGCCATGTTTAGATCTCCGGTCAGCTGTCGTCAGATGCATCGCCGGGCGGCGGGGCAATGCCGGCACGGGTCTGAAGCACGTGATAGACATCGTCGGGCTCCAGCCCGATATCGGCCCACAGCACCAGCAGGTGATAGAGAAGATCCGCGGATTCCTGGGCCAAAGCCGAAGGGTCGTCGCGTACCGCTTCAATCACTACCTCGACCGCCTCCTCGCCGACTTTCTGCGCGATTTTGGCGCGACCGGCATCGAACAGCTTGGCTGTATAAGAACTGCCGCTGCTGGAGGAGCGGCGGGCTTCGATGGTTTCAAACAGGCGGTCGATGACTCTTGCGTCGGCCATGTCAGGCGGCCTCGTCTTGCTGTCTGACAGGGACGCCGGCGGCGGCGAGATGCGCTTTCGCATCGGCAATGGAAAAAGTGCCGAAATGGAAAATTGATGCGGCCAGAACGGCGCTGGCATGGCCCGCCCTCAGCGCCTCGGCCAGATGGTCAAGCGTTCCGGCACCGCCCGAGGCGATGACGGGCACCGTCACCGCATCAGATACGGCTCTGGTCAGGGCAATATCAAAGCCCGATTTGGTGCCGTCACGATCCATGCTGGTCAGCAGGATTTCACCGGCCCCGAGATCGACGACGCGTTGCGCCCAATCGACCGCGTCAAGGCCGACCGGCCGACGACCGCCATGGGTATAGACCTCCCAGCTGCTGCCGTCCGGCTTTGCCTTGGCGTCAATCGCGACGGTGATGCACTGGCTGCCGAAACGTTGCGCTGCCTCGGCGACCAGCTCCGGCCGTGCGACGGCTGCGGAATTGATCGATACCTTGTCGGCCCCGGCCAGCAACAGGGCGCGGATGTCGTCGACGCTGCGAACGCCGCCGCCGACGGTCAGGGGCATGAACACCTGCTCGGCGGTGCGGCTGACCACATCGATGATGGTGTCGCGGCCTTCATGGCTGGCCGAGATATCGAGGAAGCACAACTCATCGGCACCGGCGGCATCGTAAAGCTGCGCTTGCTCGACCGGGTCTCCGGCATCAATCAGGTCGACGAAGTTGACGCCCTTGACGACGCGGCCGTCCTTGACGTCGAGGCACGGGATGATCCGGCTTTTCAACATGGACCGTGCATACTGCCTGCTGTCCGCGCCGTCCAGATGCCCGTGGTATCCATTGCCCTTGCCTTGTCGTGCTCTGCGCGCGGGGCTATATCTCGCGCCGTCCGCGCGGGGTTATATGCCGCGCTGTTTCCCTCTTCTTCCCGGCTTCATGTCTTTCCTCAAAACCCAGGCCAGACGGCTTTTCAATTTTACGCCGAGAGCACTGTATCTGCGCGCGCTAGGCTGAATCGACATTCAGCGCATCCATAGCATGGCTGCGGCGATTTGGAG
>CAZRBL010000087.1:0-2564 GCA_964598335.1 uncultured Rhodospirillales bacterium | reverse complement strand
ACCTGGCATAATCCGGCGAGCCGTGGGCGCAGCAGCTTTGCGCGATCTCGTTTTCGTGATGCGGGAAGATCAGATCCTGGCCGCCGCCATGGATATCGATCGGCAGGCCGAGATGGTGTTCGATCATCGCCGAACATTCGATATGCCAGCCCGGCCGTCCGCGGCCCCAGGGGCTATCCCAGCCGGGCTCGCCATCCGCCGCCGGCTTCCACAGCACGAAATCGCCGGGGTCGCGTTTATAAGCGGCGACCTCAACCCGCGCGCCGGCTTCCATCGCCGCCGCATCGCGGTTGGATAGCGTGCCATAGGCATCGAAGCTGGCGACACTGAACAGGGCATGGCCCTCGGCAGCATAGGCGTGGCCGCGCTCGATCAGTCTTTCGATCATCGCGATCATATCGCCGATATGCGCTGTGGCGCGCGGCTCGACACTGGGCGGCAAGGCCCCAAGCGCCGCCATATCCTGCTGATAAATCTCGGTGAATTTGGCCGTGATGCTGTCGATCGGCTCGCCGGTCTGTTGCGAGGCAGCGATGATCTTGTCATCGACATCAGTTATATTGCGGGCATACAGGACATGGTCCTCGCCATAGACATGACGCAGCAGCCGGAACAGGACGTCGAACACCACGGCTGGCCGGGCATTGCCAATATGCGCATAGCTATAGACCGTCGGCCCGCAGACATACATCGTCACGCGGTTGGGATCGCTCGGTTCAAACGGCTCTTTCCGCCGTGTCAGGGTGTTGTGGAAATTCAATTGCATGATCGGCTCAAATCATAAGGTCATCGCAGGGGAAAAGGCGGCGGCTGACGCGGCGATCCCAGGATGGAAGCCTTACAGGCAACATCCCGGGACAGCAGCGCCGGTGCTACAGCTTTTTCTGGCGATGATGCCAATCATGCTCAGGCTGCCTCGCCGCGCAGCCTTGCGGCGGCCCGCTCACGACCAATCAGCGGCAACATGCCGGCAAGCTCGGGACCGTGATCACGGCCGGTCAACGCCTTGCGCAGCGGCATGAACAGCGCCTTGCCCTTACGCCCGTTGGCCTCCTTCACCTTATCCACAAACACTTTCCAGGTGTTGGAATCCCAGGGTTCCGGCGGCAATAACGCGGCGGCTTCCTTGGTGAATTCCCAATCTTCGGCGTCGATGGCCGGATCGACCGGGCCTTGCGCCACGGCCCACCAATCGGCGGCCTCGGCCACGGTGCCGAGATTGGCGCGCACCGCGTCCCAGAATGCCGCCGGGATGCCGTCCAGACGGTCAGCGACCGCGTCATAGGGCAGCTCATGCACAATGCGCGCATTCAGCCGCGCCAGCTCGGCCTCGTCAAAGCGCGGCGAGTTGCGGGAAATCTTGGCGAAATCGAAACCGGCAATCAGCGGCTCCGGGCTGTGCTCGGCCTCGATCGCCTCTGAGGTCCCAAGCCGCGCCATCAGCGACAGCAGCGCCATCGGTTCGACGCCATGCTCATCGCGCAGCGCCCCGATCGACAGGCTGCCGATCCGCTTGGACAGTTTTTCGCCCCGCGCATCCAGCAACAGCGGCACATGCGCGAAGGTCGGCATCGGCGCCCCCAGCGCCGCGAAAATCTGCAACTGCACCGCGCTGTTGGCGATATGGTCTTCGCCGCGAACGATATGGGTCACCCCGAAATCGGCATCGTCGATGCAGGAGGGCAGCATGTAAAGCGGCCGGCCATCCTCGCGAATGACCACCGGGTCGGACAGATCGGCGCCGTGAAAACGCAGCGGCCCGGCGGCCAGATCATCCCAGGCCAGCTCGGCGTGATCGAGCCTGAAGCGCCAATGGGGGCGGCGCCCCTGGCTTTCATAGTCGGTGCGCTGTGCCTCGCTCAGCGACAGCGCAGCGCGGTCATAGATCGGCGGCTTGCCCTGATTGAGCAGGCTCTTGCGCTTCAGCGACAGCTCCTCAGCGGTTTCATAGCAGGGGTAGAGCCGTCCGGCTGTCTTCAGCTCTTCGATCACGGCGTCATAACGCTCGACCCTGTCGGATTGCTTCTCTTCGCGATCCCAGATCAGGCCGCACCAGCGCAGATCGTCCCGGATCGCCTGCGCAAACCGCTCCTCACTGCGCTCGGCATCGGTATCGTCGAGCCGCAGAATCAGGGCCCCGCCTTGCTGCTTGGCGAACAGCCAGTTGATCACGGCGAGGCGCAAATTGCCGACATGCAGCAGCCCGGTAGGGCTGGGCGCGAAACGAAGAGTGACAGACATGGATTGCTTTTTTTGTGTTGGCACCGGGCGTGGGTCAGGGGCGCACCGCGCCGGAAGAAGCTCTAATCCGGGTCGTGCAAGACCACGCTACGGGACAGGATATTGTGCAGCATGCGCCGACGGCCATCGGCAAAATACCAAAGCCAGCCAAGAAAAAGCACCCAGGTGCCGATATACCACAATACTGCACTGATCAGTGAGGGCGGTTCACCGCTGCGCTGATCGGCGAGATGCAGATGCATCGCCCGATAGCCGAGCGTTCTGCCCCCGCCATAGCGTGACATGCAGGTGATGAAATAGACGGCATAAACAAGGTTGAGCCA
>CAZRBL010000086.1:0-4819 GCA_964598335.1 uncultured Rhodospirillales bacterium | reverse complement strand
CCATCCGGCACCAAACGCCGTTGCTGACCCGTCACCCGACCTGCAACGCGGCGCAGGACGTGGACAATGTTGCTGCGGGGCTGCTGGCCTAGAAAATGGCAGTTGGAGCAGAGAGATAAGGCTCAGCCCGCTCGAACACCCCGTTTAGGGGTTAACTCTCGGACTGCACCGGAAAAAAACAGCAATCACTTCGTAACAGGGACTTTTAAGGCAAGCGATACGCGGCCGAACGGAACCAGCGAAAAAGTCCGGCAGCCACAATCAAGAGAGCCAGAGATGACGGCCCTTTTTCGTGTGGACCGTCTTTTACGGGGTTCAGAGGAAGAATCTTGAGGCAAGGCCGAAACTACAGCTTGAAACGACCGACGCCATTCCGTCGCCGTCCACGCCGCTGCCTTTGCTGATTGCGGAGGGTCTACTGCTGGCGTCGAAACCCGTCCAGGGCGATTTCGTCCAGCATTTGATCTTCGCGCTTTTTTGCCTTCGCCTTGGCGGCGGAGTCACGCGCCTCTTGCGTCAGCTCGAACTTTTTCACCTCGGCAAAGGCTTCGGCCATGCGGTCATGAGCGGCCGACAGCTCTTCATCGATGGCGGCTAAGGCACGCTCGAAGTCCTCGCCGCGCTGACGGGCGCGTTTCAGATAGCCCTCGAGGCTGAGCCGGGCGGCGGGGTCCTGCCCGGCCGCTTCGCGCTCGCGGACCAGCTCAACCTCCAACGCCTTTTGCTGTGCTTCGATCTCGCGGCGGCGTTCCTCCAGCTCAGCGACGGCTCGGCGGATGTCATCCAGCGCGTGACGGCGCAGCCGGATCAATGGTTTGAGATCAGCCATTCAGGATTTGCGCGAGCGTTGCATAGTCTTGGTGGAGGTTACCGCGCTCGGCTTTATCCTGCGCTAAAAACGCCTCCAGCTTTGAATAGAGCCGGATGGCGTCGTCGACGTCCGGGTCACTGCCCTGCTTATAGGCGCCGAGCCGGATCAATTCGGCCATATCCTCATAGGTCGACAGGATCTTGCGGGCGCGGCGGACCAACGCCGTCTCTTCCGGGCTGTTACAATCCGGCATCGTCCGCGAGACACTGCGCAGGACATTGATCGCAGGATAACGACCGCGCTCGGCGATCTGGCGTTCCATCACGATATGGCCGTCAAGGATGCCTCGGACGGCATCTGCGACCGGCTCGTTATGATCATCGCCCTCGACCAGCACGGTAAACAGCGCCGTGATACCGCCCTGCCCCTCGGCGCCGGGCCCCGCGCGCTCAAGCAGCTTCGCCAGCTCGGTAAAGGTGGTCGGCGGATAGCCTTTGCTGGTCGGCGGTTCACCGGCGGACAGGCCGATCTCGCGCTGGGCCATGGCAAAGCGGGTGACGCTGTCCATCAGGCATAGGGCGTGCTGTCCCTGGTCGCGGAAGGCTTCGGCGACGCTGAGCGTGAGATAGGCGGCCTGGCGCCGCATCAGCGGCGGTTCGTCCGAAGTCGCGACGACAACGACCGATTTGGCAAGGCCTTCAGGGCCGAGATCGTCTTCGAGAAATTCCTGCACTTCACGGCCGCGTTCACCGACCAGACCGATCACCGTAACATCGGCCTGAGTGTAGCGCGCCAGCATCGACATCAGCACCGATTTGCCGACGCCGCTGCCGGCGAAAATGCCCATGCGCTGGCCCTCGCAGCAGGTCACAAAGCTGTTCAGGGCACGGACGCCCAGATCGATCTTGCCGCCGACCCGGCTACGCGCATGCGCCGCGGGCGGCGTATTGCGCAGCGGCACCGGTGCGCCGCCTCCGGCCAGCGGGCCCTTGCCGTCGATCGGCTCGCCCAGCGCATTGACCACCCGGCCGAGCCAGCCGGGGCCCGGAAAGACCGTCGGCGGTGCTTCCACGATGTCGGCGCGGGCACCAAGGCCTATTCCGTCAATCGCGCCGAAAGGCAGCAGAATCGCCCGGCCGTCGCGAAAGCCGACGACTTCACACGGCACCGGCGCGCCGCCGTCGCGCCGCAGCTTGACATGGCTGCCCACCGAAATCTGCCGCTCGGCGCCGGCGATTTCCACGGTCATGCCCATCACCGCAGCTACCCGCCCGAATTGCCGGTGACCGGGCTGAGACTCGATTTGGCGGATCACCCGCCTTGCCGTCGAAGAGATTGTTTTCACAGTGTTTTCAGCGCTATTCCGAATTTGCTTAATTATTACCGCGCGCAGTTAAGGCCTCCTTAACCACGAGCAGCGAAAGTGTTAACCATTGCATTGAACTGGTTTCGGCAGTCGCGCTATCGGTGCGGTCGAATCACCCCTGTTTTGTAGAGGATCAAGAGGACGTCATGCGCGTATTGCTGGTCGAAGATGATGCCAACACGGCCCAGAGCATCGAGCTCATGCTGCAAAGCGAAGGCTTTGTGATCGACATTACCGATCTCGGCGAGGACGGTTTGGAAATCGGCAAGCTGTACGATTACGACATCATCATTCTCGACCTGCTGCTGCCCGATATTGACGGCTATGAGGTGCTGCGCAGACTCCGTGATGCGCGGGTCGAAACGCCGATCCTGATCCTGTCAGGGCTCGACGAACTCGACAGCAAGATCAAGGGCCTTGGCTATGGCGCCGATGACTATGTGACCAAGCCGTTCGACAAACGCGAACTGGTGGCCCGCATTCAGGCCATCATTCGTCGCAGCAAGGGCCATGCGCAGAGCATCATCTACACCGGCAAGCTGGCGGTGAACCTCGATGCCCGCACGGTTGAGGTCGACAGCCAGCCGCTGCACCTGACCGGCAAGGAATACGGCATTCTCGAGCTGCTCTCGCTGCGCAAGGGCACGACGCTGACCAAGGAAATGTTCCTCAATCACCTTTATGGCGGCATTGACGAGCCGGAGGTGAAGATCATCGACGTGTTCATCTGCAAGCTGCGCAAAAAGCTGTCTGCAGCGACCGGCGGCGAGAATTATATCGAAACCGTCTGGGGCCGCGGCTACGTCCTGCGCGACCCGCAAAGCGATACCAGCGCCGAGGCGGAAGCGGCGTAAGCGTTTACTGTCTCAAAGACACAGAAAAGGGAGCTCATGAGCTCCCTTTTTTTGTCGGTCACGCGGCAACAGGAAAGATGGTGTTCGGCAGTGCCCCTAAGCCGCCGCAGCGCTCGTTCGCGCGGGCGTCGCCGAGACCGCAGGCTGGCCATCGGTCGGGACATAGAGGCCGCGCTGGCCGTCCATCGCCTTGAAGTGATCGGTAATGCCGAGCACGGTCTCGGCGCCGCCCAGGAACAGGGTGCCGTCGGCGGGCATTTGTTTGCGGATCGCGGCGAGAACCTCGCCCTTGGTCTCACGATCAAAATAGATCAGCACATTGCGGCAGAAGACGATGTCGAACTGCCCCAAAGCGGTCAGGCTGTCGAGCAGATTGAAAGTGCGGAACTGCACCATGGCCCGCAGCTCAGGCTTGATCTGCCACTGATCGCCCTGCTGGTCGAAATATTTGACGAGATGGGTGATGGGCAGGCCGCGCTGCACCTCGAACTGGCTGAAGATGCCCGATTTAGCGCGCGCGATCATGGTCGGCGAGATATCGGTGCCGACGATCTCAAAGCGCCAGCCGGCCACCTTGGGCCCCAACTCTTTCAGGACCATGGCCAGCGAATAGGCTTCCTGTCCGCTTGATGCGGCGGCTGACCAGATCCGGAGCTTCCTGGTCGTCGCGCGCTTTTCCATCAGCGACGGCAGCACGACATCGCGGAACTGATCGAACGGCCGCGTATCACGGAAAAAGAATGACTCATTGGTCGTCATTGCATCGGTGATCGCATCGGTCAGTGCAGCGGACGCGCCGCGGCGGACTTGCGCCGCCAGTTTCGAGACGTCTTCGCATCCGTGCTGTTTAGCGATCTGCGCCAGCCGTGATTCCAGCAAATAGCTTTTGTCGCTGCTGAGAACCAGGCCGGAGGTCTTTTTGACGAGATCGGCAAAGGTCGTAAAATCTTCGTTGGAGAGCATAGCGAAACGCCTTTCCTATGCGGCCGGCCGGACGGCAATGCCGCTCGCCAACTCGCGCACTTTTCGGCCCAGCTCGTCGAGCGGCGCCACCAATGAGCACAGCCCCGCATTCGCAACGGCGCCCGGCATGCCCCAAACAACACTGGATTTTTCATCCTGCGCGATCACCGTGCCGCCGGCCTCGACGAGCTGCCGGCAACCCTTCAGCCCGTCATGCCCCATCCCTGTCAGCACGATCGTCAGGATATTCGCCCCGCCGTAAGCGGCGATCAGGCTGCGCAACATCGGATCAGCGGCAGGCTTGCAGAAATTCTCCGCTTCGCCGTCATCGAGACGGACTGCCTTGCCGACCCCTTTGCATTCGATCAGCATGTGCGCCCCGCCGGGGGCCAGATAAACGCGGCCACCGCTGATCGGCATGCCGGTCTCACCTTCGGCGCAGGCGAGGCCGCAATTCTTCTCGATATGCCCGGCGAGAATCTTTGTGAAAGTCCCCGGCATATGTTGAGTGATGAAGATCGGCTGCTGAATGCCTTTCAATATCGGCAACAAGGTGAAAAGCGCCTGCGGGCCGCCTGTTGAACTGGCAATTGCGATCGCCGTCGGCTTTCTGTGACCCAGGGGGCGCAGTTTTACAGGTTTGGCCGGTGCCGCGCTGCTTAACGACGTCTCAGGCACCTTCGCGGCAGTTCTGACCGCAGCGCGGCCGGTTCGCCGCCGCAACGCAGCGCCATGGGCAAGAACCTTCTCGATCAGTTCGCCGCGAAAAACATCTGCGCCGGAGATCTCGCGCGTCGATGTCGGCTTTGGAACATAGTCAACAGC
>CAZRBL010000085.1:0-5411 GCA_964598335.1 uncultured Rhodospirillales bacterium | reverse complement strand
AAGGATTTGCAGTCCTCTGCGTAACCACTCCGCCATCGCGCCGCGCTGTGGTTTTCGTACGATCTTGCTGGATCGACGGGAGCGCCTTGATATACAGGGCGTTGTTGACCGGTCAAGCAGCGTAAACGGTCTTCGCCGGCCGAACCGTTTTCTTTTTTGATGCCGCCCCGGCACTTCAGGAGTCTTTTTTGTGACCAAGCGCAAATCCTCTGACGGCGATCACGATCAGGGCATTGAGCTCGAATTTCATAAGCCCGGCCTGCTGTTTCGCCTTCGGAACTGGCTGCTGGCCGGGGTGGTGGTTACCGCGCCGATTTCGATTACCGCTTACCTGACCTGGCTGTTCATCGATTTCGTCGACACCACGGTTAAGAGTTTCCTGCCACAGGCTTACAATCCCGATACCTATCTGCCTTTCGCCGTGCCTGGGCTCGGCCTGCTGATTGTCATTGCGCTTCTGATCGGTATCGGGGCCTTTGCCGCCGGTTTTGTCGGGCGTCTGTTTGTCAGGCTTGCCGACAGTCTGGTGGCGCGGATGCCGGTGGTGCGGACCCTTTATGGCGCCATCAAACAGATCTTCGAGACCGTTTTTGCTGCCCGGGCCGAAGCATTTCGTCAGGTCGTGTTGATCGAATATCCGCGCCGAGGCTCATGGGCGATGGGCTTTCTCACCGGAACGACTGCCGGCGAGGTGCAGAACATCACTGAAGATGAAATGGTCAACATCTTCATGCCGACCACGCCGAACCCGACATCGGGGTTTCTGCTGTTCCTGCCGCGCCGCGAGGTTCGGATCCTGCATATGTCGGTGGAGGACGGGATCAAAATGATCGTCTCGGGCGGTATCGTGACGCCGCCTGATACCCGCCCCAAAGCGGTCAAAGAGGCAGATGAGCCGGTTGATCAGCCGCCATTGGCCGCGAAATCAGCCGAATAGGATTCCCCGCTCATCGGAATCTCTCAGCCGGAGCGCAGATAACGGATCGCCTCATCGCGCCGGAACAGATAGAGCAGTTCACGAATTGCCGCGCCGCGCGGCGTCTTCAGGTCGGGATCCCTGGCGATGATCAGGCGCGCGTCATCGGAAGCCATGGCGAGAAGCTCGCCGTCCTGCCCAAGATCGGCCAGTTTGAAGCTCGGCAAGCCGCTTTGCCTGGTTCCCAGCACCTCGCCGCTGCCCCGCAGCCGCAAATCCTCCTCGGCAATGCGAAAGCCGTCCTCGGTTTCGCGCATGATCCGCAGCCTGGCCTCGGCGGTTTCGGTCAAAGGCGGCCGGTAGAGCAGCAGGCAGGTTGAGGCATCGGTGCCGCGCCCGATCCGGCCGCGCAACTGATGCAATTGGGCCAGACCGAAGCGCTCGGCCTGTTCGATGACCATGACGGTCGCCTCCGGGACATTAACGCCGACCTCGACAACGGTGGTTGCCACAAGGATATCGATCCTTCCGTCGGCAAAGGCGGCCATGACCGAATCTTTCTCGGGCGCCTTGAGCCGACCATGCACCAGCCCGACACGGTCGCCGAAAATTGTTTTCAGCGCGGCGTAGCGATCCTCTGCCGCCGCCATGTCACTTTTTTCGGATTCCTCGACCAGAGGACAAATCCAGAAAACGCGCGCGCCGTCGTCGATCTTGCGCCCGACCGCCTGGGTGACATCGGCGAGCCGATCGGTACTCATCACGCGTGTATCGACCGGAATGCGCCCCGGCGGTTTATCGAGCAGGCGGCTGACATCGAGATCGCCATAGGCGGTAAGCGCAAGGGTGCGCGGGATCGGCGTCGCGGTCATCACCAGCAAATCCGCGGCCACGCCTTTGCGCTGAAGGCTCAGACGTTCATGCACGCCGAAGCGGTGCTGCTCATCAATCACTGCGAGGCCGAGATCTTTGAATTCGATATCCTTCTGAAACACGGCATGGGTGCCGACAAGGATATCGATGCGGCCGGCGGCGAGATCTTCGAGCAGATTCTGGCGCTCGCGGCCCTTATTGCGCCCGGTCAGGACTTCGACCCGGACATTCAGCGCGCGCAAAGGGCCGATCAAGGTGTCAAAATGCTGACGAGCGAGGATTTCGGTCGGCGCCATCATTGCCGCCTGGGTGCCGCTTTCGACCGCTTGCAGCATGGCGATAAGCGCGACCACCGTCTTGCCGCTGCCGACATCGCCCTGCAACAGCCGCAACATGCGCGCGCTATCGGCCATGTCGTGGCGGATGTCTGCCAGCGCCTTTTGCTGGCTGCCGGTCAGCGCAAAAGGCAGGGTGGTCATAGCCGTTTCGATGAGCGCGCCGGTACCGGCCAATGCGCGACCGCGTTGCTGCTTCTGATGTTGCCGCAGCAGCGCCAAGGCGAGTTGATTGGCAAGAAGTTCGTCATAGGACAGGCGGCGGCGCGCCTCGGCGCGGCGGTCTTCGCTATCCGGCGCCGGTTTGTGGATCATCAGCAGGGCATCTCGCCAAGCCGGCCAGTTTTCGCGTTGAACCAGCGCCGGGTCGAGCCATTCTCCAAGCTCAGGTAAAAAATCAAGGGCAGCGTTTAACGCCTTGATCAATTGACCGTTCGTCAGATTTGCGGTCAGCGGATAGACTGGCTCCAAGCGCGGTATCCGGCCACTGTTTTCCGGGCGTTCGATATAGTCCGGATGGGCGATCTGAGGCTGACCGCGATAGCGTTCCAGCCGGCCGCTGAGTGTCCGCCTTGCGCCCGTCGGCAATTGTCGTTGCAAATAATCGCCATGGCTGCGGAAAAAGACGATCTCCACCGGCATGCCCGCAGCATCCAGACAATGCACCCGCCAGGGGCGGCCGGGCCGGTCCGGGGATGCATGGCGCTCGATGGTGACGGTCATGATGACATTGGCGCCGTCCTCAACATCGGCGGCCTGGGCGATTTCCCGCCTTTCGACGACCGAATAGGGCAGGTGGAACAGCAAATCGACCACCGCCTCACCGGACAGCCGTTTCAGCGCAGCGATCGATTTCGGCCCGATTCCTTTAACGGTGCCGACGGATTGAAACAGGGGATTGAGGCGTTGTGGACGCAAAACGGCGGAGTCCGGGTAAGCGTGAGACAATCAGCCTGATCGGAGATCAGCCGGGAGCACTGGCGAGGCCGGTAACGGTCTTTATATCCTAGCCTTCCACAAGACCGAAAGGCTGATCGCCGATGGCCGCGCAATCCGATATTGAGGAAAGCTTCACCGCGCTCGACGATGTCGAAAATCGGCGCAAGCGCCTGCATTTCCGCTGCTGGCATCGCGGCACGCGCGAAGCCGATCTGTTTATCGGCAGCTTTGCCGACCGCTACCTGCCTGAATTCAATGCGGAAGAACTCGATCAGTTCGAGGCGCTGCTGTGCGAAAACGATGTCGATATCTATAATTGGATGACCGAGCGCGAGCCCGTTCCGCCGGAGCACGATAACGCCGTGACCCGGCTTCTCCGGCAGTTCGATGTAGGCGGGGCGCTGAGGTCGAAGTGGACTCGCTAGAGAGCATGGAGGAAGGTGTTGCCGCGACTTTGCTCGCCGGTGCACCTGAAGGCCAGGATGCGCGCTTGCTCGTTGCCAGGGCGCGTGAATGCGCCGGGCTGGTCACGCATGTCGTGCTGGACGACACGCGGCTTGCGCGGATGGTCGAGCTTTGCCGCTTTTTCGCGCCTGATCTGCCGGTCATTGAGCTACCCGCCTGGGACTGCCTGCCCTATGACCGGGTTTCGCCCAATGGCGACATTGTCAGCCGACGGCTGGATGCTCTGACGACGCTGGCGCAGCGCGGTGATGGTGACGGTGCCGCAGTGCTCCTGACCACCGTGAATGCGGCGACCCAGCGCGTGCCGCCGCGCACGCTGTTCACCGAGGCGGCGATGCGGTGCGAAAGCGGCAAACGCCTCGATCAGAACGCCCTGCAACGCTTCTTCACCGCGAACGGCTATCTCCGTGCCGAGACAGTGCGCGAGCCTGGGGATTATGCGATCCGCGGCGGCATCATCGATATCTTCCCGCCAGGGCTCGAGGAGCCGGTGCGGCTCGACCTGTTCGGCGACGAGATTGAGAAAATCCGACTTTTCGATCCGATCAACCAGCGCAGTACGGGAGAGCTGGCCGAGGTGGCGCTGAAACCGGTTGCCGAAATGACGCTGGACGAGGAGTCGATCCAGCATTTTCGCACCGGTTATCGTCAAGCCTTCGGCGCCGTGCTCGGTGAAGACCCGCTTTATGAGGCGATCAGCGAAGGCCGCCGCTATGCCGGTATGGAACACTGGCTGCCGCTGTTCCATAAGCGCCTTGATACGTTGTTTGACTATCTCGGAGACGCGCCGGTCTTCCTCGACCCGCATGCCGAGGATGCCTGGCGGGAAAGACACGGCCAAATCGCCGACTTCTATCGCTCGCGCGAGGAAATCCGCAGCGCCGCCGCGAAGACCGGCGTTGCACCTTACAAGCCTTTGCCGCCCGAAACACTGTATCTGCGTGAGGGTGAATTTGCCGACCGGCTGAGCCTGCGACCGGTCTATCAATTGAGCGGCTTTGCAGCGCCGGATGGCGTGACGGCGACCGACGGCAAGGCGCGTCTCGGGCGCGATTTCACACCGGAACGCAAGGATCCCAACGGCGATGTCTACGCTGCGCTCAAGCGGCATATTGCGGAGCTGCATGAGGGTGGCCGACGGGTACTGATCGCCGCCTATAGCGCCGGCGCGCTGGACCGAATCATCGGCATGCTGCGTGCCAACGATATCGAGCCGGTGACCCGGATCGCTGACGGTCCGGCGGTCGACTCCCTCTCCCTTGAAACGATTGCGATCACCGTGCTCGGCCTCGAGCGCGGCTTCGCCGCCGATGATCTCGCCGTCATTACCGAGCAGGATATTCTCGGCGATCGGCTGGCGCGGCCGAAGCGGCGTCGCAGCCGAAAGAGCGATGCCTTTCTGCTCGAAATGGGCTCGCTCAATGAAGGCGATCTGGTCGTCCACAGCGAGCACGGCATCGGTCGTTATGACGGGCTCGAGACCATCACCGCCGGCGGCGCGCCGCATGACTGTCTGCGGATCAGCTATGCCGGGGATGACCGGCTGTTCCTGCCGGTTGAGAATATCGATGTGCTGAGCCGCTTCGGCTCTGAGGACAGCCCGACACAGCTCGACAAGCTCGGCGGTGCGGGCTGGCAGGCGCGCAAGGCGCGGGTCAAGAAACGGCTGCTCGATATGGCCGATGACCTACTGAGGCTGGCGGCGGCACGGCAAACAAAAAAGGCGGCCTTGGTGACCCCGGATACCGGCGCTTGGGATGAGTTCGTCGGCCGCTTCCCTTATGAGGAAACCGAAGATCAGCTTGGTGCGATCGAGGACGTGCTGGACGATTTCCAGGCCGGCGGCTACGCCTTACCGGACCTGTCCGCCGCCGTGCTTGTCA
>CAZRBL010000084.1:0-5901 GCA_964598335.1 uncultured Rhodospirillales bacterium | reverse complement strand
TATCTGCGCAAGGGCTCCAAGGTCTATATCGAAGGCCAGCTGGAAACCCGCAAATGGCAGGATCAGTCAGGCCAGGACAAATATTCGACCGAGGTGGTGCTGCGTCCCTATCGCGGCGAGCTGACCATGCTGGATAGCCGGCAGGATCGCCAGGGCGGCGGCGACTATGGCGGCGGCTTCGGCAGTAGTGGCAGCGGTCAAAGCCGCGATTATGGCGGCGGCTCCAGAAATGACCCAGCCCCGCAGCAGGCGCCGCCGGGGCTGGATGACGATATCCCGTTTTAGCGGATGACAGCGCCGGAAGCTTAACGCGCCTTGCGCCGCACTGTCGGCAGAGCCGCAACGCCCGCCAGCAGCAGCGCCAGCGCCGCCGGGGTAGAGACCGAAGCGCTCTCATCATTGCCGCCGCCCTGAAAGGCAAAGCTGCGGTCGCCGACATCGATGAAGAATTGAACCCGGCTCGAGGCGTTCTGGGCAAACGGGTTAATGCCGTTGGGGTCCCACGCAAAGGTCATGTTGCCGCTGAGCACGAAGGGATTGAAGGGATTCGCCAGATACAGATACAGGCGTTGATCCTGGTAGCTGTCGGTAGAGGTCAGGCCGACATTATCGATGGCCGGAACGACATCGTTCAACATCAGATCGCTGACCGTTACCGACGTGCCAAGGCCAAGTTTGTTATTGTCCGCACCATTGACCTTTGCACGGATACGAATGGCGTTGAAATCAGAGTCGACATTGGTCACCTGAACCGATCTTCCGGCAATGCTGAAGACGGCGTCGGCGCCGTCCCAGTCAAGCGTGAACGCCTCGCTGACGCCGTTCTGCCAGGTGACATGCGTGTTCTGCATGCCGCTATTGCTTTGCGTATTGGCGCCGATGGCGACTTCCCAGGTGGATCGCCCGCCGATGCGGCCTTCGACCTGCCAGCCATCAGCGACGTAACCGCTCTCGTCGTCCAGATAGGAAACGGTTTCGACTTGCAGGGGCGCAGCGCTGACGCCGACGGAAAAACCGATAACGCCGGCAACAAGCGCGGCGGCAAAGGTGAAGTGCGTTGTGCTTTGTTCAAACATGGTCGTGGTTATCCGCGTAAATCGCTAAACTGCTGTTAACATGATGATCTCACCTCCGACTGACTGTTAATCTGGCCACAAATGCACAAAAGACCTCTCATTTTGTCGAAATCGATTACTCAAAACAGCGTGAGTGTGAACTGCGTCACAGTTCGGTTTTTACCTGTTTTTTCTGCAATTTTGCCGCGTATTTGACAGAATTGACTTTTTTCGACCGATATATCGCTGTGGATTGGAGTGCTGCCGGCACGCCGCGAAGCGGCACCGATTCCATCTGGATCGCCGATTTCTCCCCGCATTCCGGCACCCTGTCGCTGGAAAATCCGAGAACACGGCTGGCAGCGCGCGCATCTTTGCTGAACCTCGCCCGCGCTGCCGTCACTGCGCAGCAGCGACTGCTGATCGCGGTCGACTTTCCCTTGGGCTATCCAAAAGGCATGGCCGACAGCTTTGGCCTGAACAGCGAACCATCGGCCTGGCAAAGCGTCTGGAGACACCTCAACGCCGAAATCTCCGACGATTTGCGCAATAACAACAACCGCTTTGACGTCGCCATCGCGCTGAATCGACGCGGCGGCGCGGCGCATGGTCCCTTCTGGGGCTGTCCGATTTCGGCCGAAAGCCGCCATCTCAGCACCAGGAGACCGACCCTTTGGCCGATAGGCGGTCTGCAAGAATATCGATATTGCGAACGCGCCGCTCAGACGCGGCTGAAGGCAAGACCGCAATCGGTCTGGAAACTCGCCTATACCGGATCGGTCGGCAGCCAGGCGCTCACCGGCATCCCGGTCGCCGCCGCCATCCGCAACGATGCGCAATTGCGCGACCATTGCCGGGTCTGGCCATTCGAAACAGCCGCGCTCGATCTCGATGCCGCATCGCGCCCGCTGATCATCATCGCCGAGATGTATCCCAGCCTGTTCGATGACGGCGGCGATGCGCAGACAATCAGGGATGTGCGCCAGGTGACCGCCAGTTGCCGCGCCTTTGCCGGCTGGGACGAGGACGGCGTTCTTGCCCGTCATCTGAGCCTCGAGGCCCATGAATCTGCCGCAAAAGCGGCTGCCATTGCAGAGGAAGGCTGGATTCTCGGCGTTTGAACGCTGGAATCAGCGGTTCGCTGCCTGCTAGACTAACGCCCAGACGAGTCTCTATTGTGCAGCGCACAAGATCGATCAAGGGTCCGCAGAATGCCGGGCCGAACAAGTAAGCCAGCAAGGACACAAACTTGGCCGACAGTCAGGATCCCACCGCCCCAGCCCCGTTAGACATCCAGCCGATCGCGCTCGAGGAGGAGATGAAACGCTCCTATCTCGATTACGCGATGAGCGTCATCGTCAGCCGCGCACTCCCCGATGTGCGCGACGGGCTGAAGCCGGTGCATCGCCGCATCCTCTTTGCCATGCAACGCGGCGGCTATGACAGCTCCAAGCCCTATCGCAAATCGGCCCGCATCATCGGTGACGTGATGGGTCAGTATCACCCGCATGGCGATGCCGCGATTTATGACGCCATGGTCCGTATGGCGCAGCCCTTCTCCATGCGGCTGCCGCTGATCGACGGCCAGGGCAATTTCGGCTCGCTCGACGACGATCCTCCGGCGGCGATGCGCTACACCGAAGCGCGCCTCGCCAAGGTTGCCGAAACGCTGCTGGAGGACATCGACAAGGAGACCGTCGACTGGCAGCCCAATTACGATGAGTCGATCGAGGAACCTGTGGTTCTCCCCGCCGGTTTCCCGAACCTGCTGGTCAACGGCGCCGGGGGCATCGCCGTCGGCATGGCGACCAATATCCCGCCGCATAATCTGGGCGAGGTGATCGACGCCTGCTTCGCCTATCTCGACAATCCGGGCATCACCGCGGAAGAGCTGATCGAGATTGTCCCCGGCCCGGATTTCCCCACCGGCGGCCAGATCATCGGACGCGCCGGCATCCTGTCCGCCTACACCACCGGCAATGGCTCGATCATGATGCGGGCCAAGACGCATAAGGAAGCCGCAGGCAAGGACCGGGAAGCCATCATCGTCACCGAGATCCCCTATCAGCTCAGCAAGGAAAAGCTGGTCAAGCGGATTGCGGAAGTGGCGAATGAAAAGATCGTCGAGGGCATCGCCGAATTGCGCGACGAATCCGATCGCGACGGGGTTCGCGTCGTGATCGAGCTGCGCCGCGATGCGGATTACGATGTCGTGCTCAATCAGCTGTTTCGCTTCACGCCGCTGCAGAACAGCTTCGGCGCCAATATCCTGGCGCTGAATGCCGGCCGGCCGGAAACCCTGACCCTGAAACAGATCATCGCCGCCTTCCTGGAATTCCGGGAAGAGGTGATCACCAAGCGCACCCGTTTCGAGCTGCGAAAGGCGCGTGAGCGGGCCCATGTCTTAGTCGGTCTGGCCGTCGCCGTCGCCAATATCGATGACGTCATCGCGCTGATCCGCGCCGCCGGAGACCCCGCTGAAGCGCGCGCGCAGCTGATGGATCGCGCCTGGCCCGCCGCCGATGTCGCACCGCTGATCGCGCTGATCGAAGAGGTCGGCCGTGAAGGCCTCGCCGAAGACAACACCTATCGCTTGTCTGAAGCGCAGGCGCGCGCAATTCTCGACCTGCGCCTGCACCGCCTGACCGGCCTGGAACGGGACAAGATCGGTGACGATCTCAGGGCAATTGTCGACACCATAAAGGATCTGCTAGAGATCCTGTCCAATCGCAGCCGCCTGCTCGAGGTTCTCCGTGCCGAAATGCAGGCGATCCGCGATCAATATGCAACGCCGCGGCGAACCGAAATCATCGATGCCGAATTCGAGCACGACATCGAGGCCCTGATTGCCCGCGAGGATATGGTCGTCACGGTCAGCGCGACGGGGTACATCAAGCGGGTTCCGCTTTCGACCTACCGGGCGCAGAAGCGCGGCGGCAAGGGGCGCACCGGGATGAGCATGAAGGAAGAGGACATCGTTTCCTCCCTGTTCATTGCCAATACGCACACGCCCATCCTGTTCTTCACCACACGCGGCATCGTTTACAAGCTCAAGGTCTATCGTCTGCCGCAGGGGACCCCGCAGGCGCGCGGCAAGGCGCTGGTCAACATCCTGCCGCTGGAGGCGGGTGAGACGGTATCCGCCGTCATGCCGATGCCAGAGGATGAGGATAGCTGGGGCGAGTGGGATATCATGTTCGCCACATCACGCGGCACCGTGCGTCGGAACAGCCTGTCGGATTTTGCCAATATCCGCTCGAACGGGCTGATCGCCATGAAGCTGGAGGAGGGTGATCGGCTGATCGCCGTGAAGACCGGCAATGAGGATGACGACATCCTGCTGGCAACCCGCAATGGTCGCTGCATTCGTTTTCCCGTCACCGAAATCCGCCGCTTTGCCGGGCGCACTTCGATGGGCGTCCGCGGCATCAGGCTGCTGGGCGATGACGAGGTGCTGGGCATGTCAATTCTGCGCCATATCGAGGTGAGCCAGGAAGAACGCGAAGCCTATCTGAAAGCCGAGTCGTCGGAGGCCGATCTGCCGGCAGCAAGGCAGGCTGAACTGGCCGAGGGGGAGGAATTCCTCCTGACCGTCGCCGAGAAAGGGTTCGGGAAACGCACCAGCGCCTATGATTTCCGCGTCACCGGCCGCGGCGGCCAGGGCATCACATCGATGGTCGTGAACGACCGCAACGGCCGCGTCGCCGGCGTCTTCCCGGTGACCTCGGATGACGAGATCATGCTGATCACCGATAACGGCCGCGTCATGCGCATGCCGGTTGACGACGTCCGCACCGCCCGCCGTCAGACGCAGGGGGTGACCCTGTTCCGGATCAATAACGGCGAAAGCGTCGTTTCCGTGGCTGCGGTACCGATCGACCGCGAGGAAGAAGGCGAGGATGACGGAGACGCAGGAGGCGAAACACCGGATACTGATGAAACGGGACCATCATGAAACAGTCTACCGTCGGCGTCTATCCCGGGACTTTCGACCCGATCACCAACGGTCATCTCGACATGATAACGCGGGCGAGCCGGCTGGTTGATCATCTGGTTGTCGGCGTGGCGCGCAGCGCTGCCAAATCGCCGCTGTTTTCGATCGATGAACGGGTCGAGATGGTACGCGATGAAATCATGCCGCTGACCGAACAGGGCAAATCGATCGAAGTCCGCGCCTTCGGCAATCTGCTGATGCATTTCGCGCAAAGCCTCGGCGCGACGGTCATCATACGCGGCCTGCGCGCGGTCTCCGATTTCGAATACGAGTTTCAAATGGCGGGCATGAACAGTCAGCTCGATTCGAATGTCGAAACGGTGTTTCTGATGGCCTCCGAGCACACCCAGTTTATTTCCTCGCGCTTTGTCAAGGAGATCGGCATGCTCGGCGGCGATATCAGCAATTTCGTGTCGCCCAGCGTGAACGACCGCCTGCAATACAAATTCTCGCATGCCGGGGTCGTCCCGATCAGCGCCAAATCCTGAGTTGGCTGCGGCATCCTGCCGGGGCAATTGACGACCGCCCCCATCACCGCTATCTCCCACCCTTCCGGTGATGGTGAGAGCGCTTAGCTCAGCCGGTAGAGCAACTGACTTTTAATCAGTAGGTCCCGGGTTCGAGCCCCGGAGCGCTCACCATGATTTCAATCGGTTATGCTCGACCTAACAGCGCCCCAAAGCTCTGCGCTACCACGCGACGATGTTTTGGCGGTGTGTGCAATACCGGCTGACTAGGGACAGCTGGGCCCATCACTGCAAGCTTATCCCCGCCTGCGCCGGGAACTGAGCCTCAAGGCATGTCGGGCTTGAGTTAGCGCGTTTTCGTTTGTTTTTGATCCGGTCCACCCCT
>CAZRBL010000083.1:0-6600 GCA_964598335.1 uncultured Rhodospirillales bacterium | reverse complement strand
CGCCGGCGCCGCCAAACAGGCCGATCTTGCCGCCCTTGGCGTAAGGCGCCAGCAGGTCGATGACCTTGATGCCCGTGATCAGCTGCTCCGCCTCGGTCGCCTGCTCGACGAATTCCGGCGGCTCGCGGTGGATCGGATAACGCTCCTTCGCCTCGACCGGACCCTTTTCATCGATCGGGTTGCCGGTGACGTCGAGAATACGGCCCAGCGTGCCGGGGCCGACCGGTACCGTGATCGGGGCGCCCGCATCGCTCACCTCGGCGCCGCGGACCAGCCCGTCGGTCGAGTCCATGGCGATGCAGCGACAGGTGCTTTCACCCAAATGCTGCGCCACTTCGAGCACCAGCGTCTTTCCGTCATTATCGGTATGCAGCGCGTTCAGGATCGGCGGCAGATCGCCCTCGAACTGGACGTCGACGACGGCGCCGAGAACCTGGGTGATACGGCCGGTTGCATTAGTCGCCATGGGGAACAAAACCTTTCCGGGGAGGGTGGGTCGCGACGCCCGCCGGGCGCACGCCGAATAACTAGCAGACAGCTAGTCATTGCGCCGTATTCCCGCAAGATCGTCGCGCGCTTTGACGGGATTTCGCCGCGGCGAAATCAGCGACTGCGGGAATGCCTGTCA
This sequence comes from uncultured Rhodospirillales bacterium, assembly GCA_964598335.1. Classification (GTDB taxonomy): domain Bacteria; phylum Pseudomonadota; class Alphaproteobacteria; order CAZRBL01; family CAZRBL01; genus CAZRBL01. The sequence goes on along the minus strand of CAZRBL010000083.1, from coordinate 5,972 downwards.
GCGCGTCCCTTTCCTGGGCGGTCAGGGCTTCGGTGCGCTTAGCGCGGCAAATTGCCGGCAGCCGGGTCCGGTGCGGGAAGACGTGTCGGCTGTTCGGGCCTCATCGCGCGGCTTCAGGAAGGGGGCGATGGCGGCTCCTGTCTCTTTTCTATAGGCGATAAGAGCCTTCACATAAGGATCGTTGACGTTCCTGATATCAATTCCCCGATAGCCGCTCGGCTCATCGACGATTTTCATCGGTCCGGTCGCCAGATAGGCGGTGCGGCGCTGTTCGCCGAGATCCTCGCGCACCGCGTTCTCCGAGGTGGCATAGTCGCCCGGACGGCATGATGCCGGGCCGATGCCGACCGTTTCGTGTTCTTCGGTGAGATAGATGTCCTTGTCGCCGTCTACGGTCGCGATCTCCACGGTCTTGGGATCGAAGGTGCCGCGACCGAAATCGATGGCGTGATCAAGCTCATGGGCGAGCACGGTATGAGAGGGTGACGCCACCGCCTTGTGGGCGCCGTCGCCGGTTTTGAACCGGGCCACATAACCCTTCGCGGGGTCATAGAAAATCTTGGTATAGCTGGTGCCGAAGCCGTTCATGCAGCGATCGAGGACGCAGATCGGCGACGCTCCGGGAAAACCGCCGGCCTGGGCGACCGCGTCCAATGCGGTTGCGCCCTCCTCGAAATTCTCGACATGTCTGATCAGGACCTTGTAGCCCTTTTCCTTGTTCAGCGCCGCAAGCTTGTCGAAAATCGCTTTGCCGGCAGCGGTCTGTTTCAACACCGAAACGTCATTGGCCGTCTCGAACAGAAACTTGCCCTCGCCCTGCGCATAAACGCCGGGTGACACCTCTATCGTGTGTTCGACCTGCTGTTTCACCGCGCCGACGCTTTGTGACCAGGGTTTTTTCTGTAACGGATTGACGGTATCGGCTTTCAGCGGCAGCACCGCGGCCGTGATGACCATGGCAGCGAGCGCCGTGCGACCGGTTTTCCGGCACCATCGCGCAAGGGGCGATTGACGCTTTGCCACCGATTGTTCGCCGTCTTGTTGCGGCGTGTCCGCGGAGCGGTTGATAAGCGGGCGGCGCTTCATGATGCGGCGCGCTGTAAATGTTCGAGGCAAAAGCCCCCGGAGTCATAAGCTGACATGATAGTATCAATGGCGCCGGCGTCGATCGGCCTGCGCTCGTCCCTGTTCTGCTCAAGCGAAATCATGAAAGCGCAGTCAGTTTCGCCCGATTCATCAACGCCGACGGCGAGTATGTCGGTCGCTTGTTTCATATTCTGCGCAGATTCGCTGGATAGCGGTATTTGGCTGAATTGTCCATCTTCCTCGAAAACCAGCACCACCGAAAACGGCTGCTGCGTGACAGTGACCGTCACAAGGGCGCCGATATCGTCGGCGTCGCCGAAAATCGCCGGCACGGCCCCGGGTCGGGAAAGAACGTCGAAAGCCATCTAGAGTATTTTCGTTTGCTTTTGATCCGCACCACCCTGCACCCCGCCTTGCCTTCCCTGCAAGTATCAGGTCGGGAGAGGTGGGGTGGGGGTGCAGGGGTGGAGCGGAATGATCCGAAAATGCTCTGATCAGGGAGCGAGAAAACCGACGAGAAAACCGACGAGACAACCGTCGGGATAATGCGCCGATATCAGCGGCGTCCGCCCATCATCGGCGACGGCATGGCCGAAATTGAGCTCGACGGGGCCTGTCCGGGCCTTGCATCGGCATTGGCGTTCAGGTTCATGCCGGGTGCAACCGGCGCCGATCTGGCCTTTTGCAGATGCGGCAGCATCGGCATGGCCGCGGCCGGGCTGGCCTTGCCGTGCAGATTGGGCATGCCCTGATTATTGGTCGGTCCCATGCGGTCGGCGACGACATCGGTCGTCTTGGCGATCACCGGCGCAAGCGCCGACATGCCGGGCTTCATCGACGCCGCGGTGGCGAGGCCGTAACCGGCCGCCCTGACATTGCCGCGAGCGCCGCCCTCGCGCAGACCACCGGCGCTTTTGCTCGCATAATTGGCCGTCTTCAGGCCTGGAACAGCGTCCTTCGCATCCACCATGGCGCCATGATATTCCCTAAACGGCCTCGGCGCCAGAGATGATTTCGATCAGCTCCTTGGTGATATAGGCCTGCCGCTCGCGGTTATAGGTCAGCGTCAGATCGTTGATCATGTCGCCGGCATTGCGGGTCGCATTGTCCATCGCCGTCATCCGCGCGGCCTGCTCACCGGCGGCGCTGTCGAGCAGGGCGCGATAGATCTGAACCGCGACATTGCGCGGCAGAAGTTGACGCAGAATAGTCTCCTCGTCGGGCTCATATTCAAAGCTCGCCTGCGCCTCGGCATTTTGCGCGGCCGCTTCTTCCTCGTCATCCATGGCGAAGGGAATCAACTGCTGACGCGTCGGTTTCTGGCTGACGACACTGACGAAGCGGTTATAGACCAAGGAGGCCACGTCGAACTCGCCGCTCTCGAAGAGATCGAGCACCTTGGTCGCGATTGCCTGGGCATGCTCGAAGCCGAGCCCGTCAGGCCCGCTATCAGCCATGCGGTCGACAATCCGCGAGCCCGTATCGCCCCGCAGGAGATCATAGCCCTTGCTGCCGACGGTCAGGATTTTGACGTCCTTTTCGCGATCGAGCAGGGAAAACATCTGGCGCCGGACCTCACGCACCAGATTGCTGTTAAAGCCGCCGCACAGCCCGCGGCTGGCGGTGACCACGATCAGAAGATGCGTCTTGTCCGAACCGGTGCCTACCAGCAGCGGCGGTCCCTCGGTGCCCGGCGAAACCCCCGCCGCGAGACGACCGAGCATGCCCGCCATCCGGTCGGCATAGGGCTGGCCGGCCTCAGCCTGCTCCTGGGCCCGGCGCAGCTTGCTGGCCGCGACCATTTTCATGGCGCTGGTGATTTTCTTCGTCGATTTGACGCTGTTGATGCGGTTTTTGAGATCTTTAAGGGAAGGCATCGGCGATTAGCGCAAGGGTTGAAGATGCTCAGCAGGTGGCGCTCGGAGCCCCGCTTTGCAAGACGGCCTCAGGGCTCGGGCGGGGGTGCCGGCCTCGGCGTTACCAGCGGCTTGCCCATCCTTGCGGGTGCCGGGCCGAGCTGCGGTACTGCGCTGAGATTGAGGATGCCGATGCCACTATTCTCGCTCAGCGCCTTGCGCAGGAGATCATGCGCTGCGGTGACAAAAGCGCTGCGTCCGTCGTGCAGGTGCAATGTCGCGCCGAAAACCGCGTCGCGCGGCGTTTCAATTCCGGCAATCAGGTCGCTGCGAACGGCGCTCGCTACGGCGTGTTGCCCGCTGCCTTCGAGCGGCGGCAGAACGAGAAAGCTGCGCCGGGGCAGCAGGATCGCCGCATTCTCCGGATCGGCGTCGGGGCCGGTTTTCGGCGCGGGGCCAAGCATCGGATCGCGCGTCAGATTGGTGCGCGGCTGCTGCGACAAGGCCAGCCAGGGCAGCACCGCCGGCATCGCCACGGCGGCCCGGTGCGGCATATCCGGCACCGGTGCAAAGCGCGCATAATCGCCGAACCGGTCCATGCCGATTTCGATTTCGGCAATATCCTCCACGCGCACTTCGAGCACCGGATTACGGTCCGGCCGCTCGGCATCATCAAGCTTTTCGATCTGGACCCAGCGAGTCATGGCGCCGAGCATAAAGCGGTTCGGCTCAGCCGGTAAAGCGCCGCAGCATCAGCAAACCGATCAGCATCATCGGGATCGCCGCCGGTGCCGGGATTGGCGACAGATCTTCAAACGCGATGTTGAAAAACCGCGCGCGCTGGTTCGATTCTGTGGCGATGCCGACGGGGCCATGGGCGAAATCCGTCACGGTGATCGTGGTATCGACCAGCACCGTCTGCGTGTTGTTGTTATTGTTCGCAACCAGCAGCATGGTGAGCTGATCGCCGGCCAAGGTCACCGTGAAGTCATGCACCAGGCTGCGCGCGGTGCCGACCGGGTCGGCCTGTTGATAGAAAAAGGTCGGCACATTGTCGATTTCCTGGACAAAGCGGGTGCCGTAAACGCGGTCAAAGCCTTCGCCAGGTTCGCGCCGCTCCGCCTCGGGCAGCGCCAGCTGTGCCTGCCAATAGCTGCTGTTTTCGGCATTGGCGACGCCATTGGTGCCCAGAACATCGGACGGGTCGGCAAAGTGCAGATTATTGCCGATCGTGGTCAGGCGATAATGGTCGAAAATGCCTTGCCAGCCGACCAGCACATGCACGGCATCTTCTTCGCCGCCGCGAATGAAGGAACCGGAAAAGACGAAGTCGCCGCGCGTGACGAAGTCGCTCAGCAGCGACCCCTCGGCCTGCGAGCCCAATTGCCCGCCGCCCAGATCGCGCCACAGATTCTCGGGCCCGCTCGATATATCGGTTTGCTGATGGTCAATCGGGCCTTGCGCCTGTGTCCAATCGGCCAACAGGTCGGCCGGTGTGAATGTCGTCGGCGCGGCCTGCGCCTGTATCGCCGCGATACCGGTGATTATCGCCGTGAGTGCGAGCCGTCTAATTGTCATGGCGGCGCTTGCTCAAGCCTGAACCGGCGGTCCGCAAATGCCCTGCCAACGCTGCGACGGCGGTGACCAGGAACAGCGCTCCAGCAGGCGCGGTGACAACCTGCCCGGCAGTGCCTTCCAACGACACGAGGTCGAAGGTTATCTGCGCGTTAGTGCTGATGTCGAGGCTGCCGATCCGGACTTCGAGCGTGCCCGCCGGTGCGATTAGAGGAGCGGTGTAGGTTAGCGTTTCGCGGCTCAGTGTCCCTGCAGCAACCGAAACCTCCAGGCGGGCCAGTTCGCTGCCATTGGCATAAAGCGCGAGAAACCCGTTGGCGACCGGTTGAACGCGGGCGCCGAACGTCGCTGACAGCTCATAGCGTTCTCCACCGAGCAGAGAGACGCCGGTGTCCTGGCTGATGAAAGACTGTATCTGCGCTGTGGCTGCCACCTCGCCGTCAGCGACAAAGGATCCTGTGCTATGGGGGTCACGATCCTTGTCTACCAGATCGATGGCGTCACCGTTCACGACCCAGCCGGTCACCGTGTTTTCGATGAACGCGCCATCCGGGACTGCGTCAGCCTCGAAACTCGGGTTTTGAAGGAAAATCGGTGCCGCTTGCGCCGCCGCGCCAGCGAAGCAAACGATCAGAAAACAAAAGAACCGCATGGTCGAGCCCTCCCTGTTCCATCGGTCAGGCTCCAATAATGACAGGCGTCAGCGGGCGTGACAAGACCGTTGGGGACCTTGCACCGGGCTTGACGCCCCTGAATTGGTTCAGGCGAACGCCTTGCGGTAATTCTCGATCAGGCTGCCCAGGCGCTTTTCCAGATCGTCATTAAGTTTCTGCTCCGTGGCGATTTCCTCAAGGATGTCGGCACCGTTGGCGCGCAGCTCGTCCAGCAAGCCCGCCTCGAAGCGGGTGATATCGGCCACCTCGAGATCATCGAGATAGCCGCGGACACCGGCGAAAATCACCGCGACCTGCTCTTCCACCTTCAGCGGGCTGAACTGGTTCTGCTTCAACAGCTCCGTCAGCCGGGCGCCGCGCGCCAGCAGCTTCTGCGTCGTCGCATCGAGATCCGAAGCGAACTGGGCGAAGGCCTCCATTTCCCGGTACTGCGCCAGCTCGCCCTTGATCTTGCCGGCGACCTGTTTCATCGCCTTGATCTGGGCGGCCGACCCGACCCGGCTGACCGAGATGCCGACATTAATCGCCGGGCGGATGCCCTTATAGAACAGATCCGTTTCGAGGAAGATCTGGCCGTCGGTAATCGAGATGACATTGGTCGGGATAAAGGCCGATACGTCCCCCGCCTGGGTTTCGATGATCGGCAGCGCGGTCAGCGAGCCCGAGCCGTGATCGGCATTCATCTTGGCGGCACGCTCGAGCAGGCGGCTGTGCAGATAGAACACATCGCCCGGATAGGCTTCGCGGCCCGGCGGGCGGCGCAGCAGCAGCGACATCTGGC
>CAZRBL010000082.1:0-7121 GCA_964598335.1 uncultured Rhodospirillales bacterium | reverse complement strand
AGCCCGAGCCTGTTCCGCAAAATGAATATAACGCTGCACGGTCGACAGCTGCCGGTGGCCGAGCGCCGCCATTATTTCCGCAGCCTGTGCGCCGTTAAGTGCCATGTGCGACGCAATGGAGTGCCTCAGCGCGTGCAGCCCCATATCCGACGGCAGCCCTGCTTCAGCACGGACGCGTCGCCAGGGCTTGCGTAGGTCGATCGGTCCGACGGAGCTACGGGCGGGTGCAAATACGTAATCCTCCGGGCCGCCTTGCGGCCGCTCTGCAATGATCCGCTGGGCAACCTCCGGCAGAAATATGAGCCGATCTTTTCCTGTTGTCCGGCCGCTTTTGTGCGCATCTGGCGGCAGCCGGATCACGCCTCCAGCAAGATCGACATGACGCCAGCGCGCGGTTGCAATCTCACTCTTGCGTGCGCCGGTTATCGCAATCACACGGATCGCATCTGCCGCCGGTTTTCGGATCCCACGAACGCTCTCCAACGTATCCAGCGCTTCAAACATGCGCCGATATTGAGTCTGATCTTCCACAAACCGTGTCCGGTACCCTGGCGGATCGAGCCTGACACTGGCGCAGGGGTTGTCAGTTTCCAGCCCTTCCTCGATCGCCCAGTTCACGATGAAACGGAGAAGGGCGATAGTATCGCGCGCTGTTGTTCGGCCACCTGTTACCTTGGCAACGCCCCGCGGGCCGGTTTTTTCAACGATAGCTGTTTTGCCGTCGCGAATGGCCACCATCGCCGAACGAACCTTGTCGGGTGTCAGGCGATGCAGATGCTCGCGCCCGAGAAGTGGGCGCAGATGCCGCTTAATACGTCCTTTTTCGATACTGATTGTCGAGGGTGCTTTGCCTCGATGGCGTTCGCTCATGAGGTATCGGTCGAATAGCCCACCAAGCGTCAGCGACTCCCTCAACGCTTGTTTTTGATCCAATGGATCATCGCCAGCTTTAACAACGGCGGCCAGCGAGACTGCTTTGTTGCGGGCTTCTTCGGCCGTCCAGGCACCATGTTTGCCAATCGTAAGCCGACGCTTGCGCCCTTCGGCGTTGCGATAGTCGAAGACGTAGCTTCTGACACCGCTTGGCAAAACAAGCAGGCCAAAGCCCGTCAGCTTGCTATCCCAAATCAGATAGCGCGTATTCGGGTCTGGATCGGCCCCGTCGACAACCCGTTTTGTGATCTTCATCGGCGTCCGTGCACCTCGCCTGTGTCACCACCATGTCACCACACAAATGGAAATCAGCGCAAGCTGCATCTATCCCAAACAAGATCACTTTCCCCATAATGCCTTGATAAAAATATATATATCCATTCGCGGAAATTTGGTAGACACAAAGGAAAACACGTGGCGCCTAAATTCACACCGTAGGGGTCGCTGGTTCGAACCCAGCCGCGCCCACCAGTTAGATCAATAGGTTAGATGAATTCATTCCTTCGACCACAGGTTCTAGTCAGCAGATAGCAAGTAGATGTATCAGAGCGTTAGTCGTCCCAACGACTGGCGAATCCGTCGCGCAATTCCAAGACGACTGTGGGACGTTGCTTCCGGGACAGAGACCCGGGCGAAACTGGTTGTTAGCCAATATGCTGGCACACGGCTGAATCAGAAACGCATTCGTCAGGTTGCCCGACTTCTCACCCTCGGACTTGCCCATGACGCTTTTTTTACCAGCGCTATCGATTTGACTCCCTCTGAGTTGAGGCGCCTGAAGGCCACTCTGAGAAATGACGGCGCAAGGCTCACCGACGACCCAACAATCACTTTCCCGAGATACCCCGTCCCATTCTGGCATCGCTTTCAAAGGGACTTTACCGATCAAGGATACCTTGAGGCTCTAACGATAGTGTTTAGTGGCGAAGCGCCCTCATGGGGTATCGGGGGTATCTGATACCATCGCGCCGTTCGGTGTGGTGGTTTTGCAATCTGAAATATTGCAACAGTGCCTGCGATGTTTCGGGGCCGGTCTGGTGTTGGGTGGCAGCGCTGGCGTTTTCAGTGCCGCCCTGAACAGATCATTGACCTGTCCCACCGTCGCGAGCCTGAGCCGTTAGACGGTGGGACATCGGCGTCCCGCTGTTTCAGCCGTCGCGAGATGGTGCTTTTTTGAGAAGCCGGTTGATCGTAGGCTTTTCCGTCAGTCATTTCGGATCCCCCGCCGCGCTTCCAGATGCGGCTGGATTTCCTTGCCGAAGATCGTGATGTCGTTGTCGAAATCGGGGAAGGCGAACATGCAGGCGGCGATGCCGGCCTCGTCATAGATGCGGTCGAGATAGCGCGCCACGGTCCGGTAGCCGCCGACCAGCGTCGGCAGGCCCATGAACATGGATTTGCGCTTCAGGCTCTCGGACATGCCGTCTGATTTGTCCAGCTCGGCGCTGCCGACCAGATTGCGCAGCGCTGCTTCATCGGCACCGGCGACGATATGCTCGAAGCGCTTGGCGGCATCGGCATCGGTTTCGGCGGCGATGACATTGAACAGCGCGATGGTGCCGACCTCGCGCCCCAGCGCCTCGGCATGGCCCTGCAGCTTGGTGGTAATCGCCTGAAACGCCTTGATATCAGCCTCGATATCGTCGGTATTGCCGCCCGCGATAACAAAATTGCGGTCGCCGCATTCGGCGGTGAAGCGGATGCCGCGATCGGATTGCCCGGCACAGACCAGCGGGATCCGGCTGCTCGGCGCCGGTTTGATCTCGGCATCGCTGAGCTGAAAGAATTTGCCGTTGAAATCGCTTTTCCCGTCCTCCCACAGATCGCGCAAGACGCGGACATATTCGGTGGCGTAATCATAGCGGGTGTCGAAATGCTCATCGCCGGGCCACAGGCCGATCTGGTCGAACTCCGCCTTGTACCAGCCCGAGACGATATTGAGGCCGAAGCGGCCCGGACACACCGCCTCAATCGTCGCCGCCATGCGCGCCGCCACCGCCGGGTGCAGCGCCAGATTGGTGACCGAGGGGAACAGCTTGATGGTCGAGGTGATGGGCGCCAGCGAGGCGGTCAACGTGAAGGAATCCAGCGCATGATCCCAATATTCGGTCTCCCCGCCGAAGCCGCGGAATTTCACCATGGACAGCGCAAAGTCGAAGCCCAGCGCCTCGCATTCCAGCGTTACATCGCGGTTCAGTTCCCAGCTCGGCCAGGTCGGCGGCACGTGTTTGGAGACGATAAAGCCGCCCTTGGCGATGGGCAGAAAAATCCCGAGTTCCATGCTAAGGCGCCCTTGCTGTTACGTGACCCGATGACGCTAGCCGAATGACCGAGGAAAAGGAAACCGGGCTCAGCCCGCTGGCGCGACTAATCGCCGATGACCTCGGTCACGCCACCGGACAGCAAGCCGTGATCGGCCTGTCGGGGCCGCAGGGGGCGGGCAAGACGACGCTGATCCGGCAGCTTGAGGCCGCGTTCGGGGAGCGGCTGCTGGCGTTGAGCCTTGATGATTTCTATCTGCCGAAGCGGGATCGGGAGCGGCTGGCGGCGGAAATCTCGCCGCTGTTCGACACGCGCGGTCCGCCGGGCACACATGATATCGACCTGCTGATGTCGGTGCTGGACGCTGTAACGAGCCCGCCGATCACCCTGCCGCGCTTCGATAAGAAAACCGATGACCGCCTGCCGCGCAATGGGTGGCGAACAGTGACCGCCCGCCCGGACATTGTGCTGCTCGAAGGCTGGCTGATCGGCGCGACCGTGCCGCCCGATTTCACCACCGGCGCGCCGCTGAACAGCACCGAACGCAGTAAGGGCGCCGCCGCCTGGCGCGCTTATCAGGCCGGACAGCTTAGCGGCCCCTATGCGGCGCTGTTCGACCGGATTGACCGCTTCATCCATCTGACGGCGCCGGATTTCGACACCGTCATCGACTGGCGGCTGGAGCAGGAGGCGACGAGCTGGGGCGTCAGCAAGACCGAACTCCCCGAGCACCGCCGATCCTTCGTCCGCCGCTTCGTCCAACATTATGAAAGGCTGACCCGAGCCATGGCCCAAGGACACCGCCGCAAGGGTCAGGTGATTGAGCTGAGCGCAGACCGGCGGCCGGCCCGGTAAGTCACCTCGTCCCGGTCCGGCGTCACCGGCGGGTCAATGCGGGTGCCGGGCGGACCGTCAGCGGGACCAGCGGTTCGGGTTTCCGTTGTTGCGATGCCATATCGCCCCGGACCTGATATCATCAGCGCCGGCACAACGGCATAATGCGCCGCAGCGTAAAAGGAGCCTGCAGGCGATGCGGACGGAATCGCGGCCCTGCGATCAATTGCGCCATGGCGGCGCCGCATTATATGCTGAGAATGATTTTCATTTAGTGATGAAAGAGGATCGGACGATGCCCCTTGCCGACCGACTTGTATCCATTTTGTGCGTGCTGCTGATCGTCATGACCGGCAGCGTCGCGAGCGCGGAGAATTATCAGCGGATCATCTCCCTCGGCGGCGATCTCACCGAGATCATATACCGCCTTGGTGAAGAGGATCGGCTGGTCGCCACCGATACCACCAGCGTATTCCCGCCTGCCGCGCTGCAAACGCCGAAAGTCGGCTATGTTCGCCAGCTCAGCGCCGAAGGCGTGCTGTCGATGGAACCCGATCTGATCCTTGTCAGCGGCCCGGCAGGCCCGGAAACCGCGGTCGAGCAACTGATCGCGTCGGGCGTCAGGATCGTGCAAATCCCGGAAGTCTATTCGATCGAGGCAATCCGCGAGAAAGTTCGCATCGTCTCATCGGTGCTGGGCGCCGAAGAGCGGGGCGAAGCCGTGATCGCAGAAATCGACGCCGACTGGGCCGAAGCGCAAGACATCATCGCCGCCACCCCGATCGACCCGCGCGTCCTGTTCTTCCTCGCGGTCGGCGACGGCACGCCGCGCGCCTCAGGCACCGGAACCGCTGCCGACGCGGTGATCGAGCTGATCGGCGGCGAGAACGTCTTCAGCGACCGGCAGGGCGTCAAAGCGTTTTCCTTCGAGGCGGCGGTGCTGGCCGATCCCGACATCATCCTGGTGATGGAGCATCACACCGGGCCGGGCGGGCTGGCACAGGTCGCGCAGAACCCGGCGCTCTCCGTGACCCGGGCCGCACAGAACGGGCACTTGCTCACGGTTGACGGGGCCAGCGTCATGCAGTTCGGCCCGCGCACACCGGAAGCCTTGGCCGCGCTCGCTCAGGACATCAACGCCATCATCGGCGCCGCCGGCACCCCGACACAGTAACCAAGCACGGGCGGCATCCATGGCGGTCACCGAGGCGCCCTTCGGCGAGACACCCGCCGTTGCGGCACAGCATCATGCGCGCGAGCGCAATGGCAGGCTGATCGTCATCGGCGCCGGCCTTGCCGCGTTTTGTGCCGCTATGCTGGGCCTGGCGCTTGGCCCCGTTTCGATCAGCTTCAGCGAGCTGATGGCGATTGCGGGCGGCGTCATCGGCCTCGACACGGCCGACAATGTCGCGGCGATCAAGGTTCAGGTGGTCGAGCAGATCAGGGCGCCGCGCGTGCTGCTCGGTCTGATGACCGGCGCCGCGCTCGGGGCAGCGGGCGCGACGATGCAGGGTTTTTTCCGTAATCCGCTGGCCGATCCCGGGCTGATCGGCGTTTCTGCCGGCGGGGCGCTGGCCGCGGTCACGGTGATCGTCCTCGGCGCCGGGTTTCTGGCGCCATTGACCGGTTTCCGGGGGCCTTATGCGCTGCCGCTCGCAGCCTTCGGCGGCAGCCTGCTGACGGTCGCCCTGATTTACCGGATTTCGCAACTCGACGGGCGGGTGATCGTCGCGACGATGCTGCTCGCCGGGGTCGCCGCCAATGCGCTGGCCAGCGCCGGGATCGGCTATATGACCTTTCTCGCCGACGATCAGCAGCTCCGGTCTCTGACTTTCTGGACATTGGGCACGCTGGGCGGCGCCAATTGGACGGTGGTCAAGGAACCGGCTGCGCTGATGCTGATTGCGATCGTCGTATTGATGACCCTGGCGAAGCCGATGAACTGCCTGCTGCTGGGCGAAAGCGATGCGCGCCATCTCGGCGTCGATGTCGAGCGGGTCAAACGGATTGCAGCGGTGATGACGGCGCTCGGGGTCGGCGCGGCGACCGCATTGACCGGCATTATCGGCTTTATCGGCCTGGTGACGCCGCATCTGGTGCGGCTGATGACGGGCCCGGATCATCGTTTTGTGCTGCCCGGCTCAGCGCTGTTGGGGGCGGCGCTGATTCTGTTTGCCGATCTGATCGCCCGGCTCATCGTCGCCCCCGCGGAATTGCCGCTTGGCGTCGTCACCGCCTTTATCGGGGCGCCCTTCTTTTTCTGGCTGCTGCTCCGCGACAAAAGCCGCGGCACCCTCGGCTAAGCGAGCATGACCCTGCAACTGGAAGCAGCGACGGTGATCCGGGGCGGGCGGGCCATTCTCGCCGATGCGACCTTCAGCGCGCAGGCAGGCAGGTTCACCGCGCTATGCGGCCCGAACGGCGCCGGCAAGACGACGGCGCTCTCGGCCCTCGCCGGATCCCTGCAACCCGAGCGCGGGCGGGCAAGCCTCGACGGCAAGAATATTGCCGATCTAAGACCGCTCGATCTGGCACGACGGCGTGCCGTGCTGCCGCAATCGCCAATCCTGTCCTTCCCCTTTCGCGTGCATGAAGTCGTGGCGATGGGGCGTACGCCGCATCACGGCCGATCGACACCGCAATATGATCTCGATGTCACGGCTGCCGCTATGGCGCGGGTCGACATTCTACCCTTTGCCGAGCGCAATTATCTCACCCTGTCCGGCGGAGAGCGCCAACGGGTACAGCTGGCACGGGCCATCGCGCAAATCTGGGACCCGCCCGAGGACGGCAGCGAACGCTGGCTGCTGCTCGACGAGCCGACCGCGGCCCTCGATCTGAAATATCAGATCAGGCTGATCAGGCTGCTGCGTTCGCTGGCCGATGAGGGGTGGGGGATTCTCGCCGTGCTGCACGATTTGCCGCTGGTCAGGCGCAGCGCCGACCACGTCGTCATGTTCCGGCATGGCCGGGTCCACGCCGAAGGGGGGCCCGAAACGGTGCTGAGCGACAGCGAAATCGAGCTGGTTTTCGAGCTTGATGAGCCGCTGGGGAGTTAGAGCATTGTCGTTTGCTTTTGGTCCGGCCCGCCC
>CAZRBL010000081.1:0-7215 GCA_964598335.1 uncultured Rhodospirillales bacterium | reverse complement strand
GTCGCGCGCGATCGGCAGGCCGAAGCCGCCGCAGACGACATCGCCGAGGAAGTCGAGCAGGACGTAATCAAAATCCCATTCATGGAAGCCGAGCTTTTCGAGCAGCTCGAAGCCATGAATGATGCCGCGGCCACCGCAACCGCGGCCGACTTCGGGACCGCCCAGCTCCATCGCAAAGACGCCGTCGCGTTTGAAGCAGACGTCTTCGATGCTGACCTCTTCACCGGCCAGCTTCTTCTTCGAGCTGGTTTCGATGATCGTCGGGCAGGATTTGCCGCCGAACAGCAGCGAGGTGGTATCGCTTTTGGGATCGCAGCCGATCAGCAAGACGCGCTTGCCCTGCTGCGCCATCATATAGCTGAGATTGGACAGCGTGAAACTCTTGCCGATACCGCCCTTGCCATAGATCGCAATGATTTGCGTTTCCTTGGCCGGCTCGCCGGTCGGGACCGGATCGGGCTCGATTTTTGCTTCTTCTTGTAGCCGCTTATGGGCGAGATTGGTCACAGTCATTGTAGGCCTCTCCAGTCCATGATCATTTTCAGGCAGTCTGCGTCGTGAAACGCGGTGGGATAGGCATCAGCCGCATCCGCGGCCGGCGCCCGGTGGGTTATCAGACCGTCGAGCGACAGCGCGCCGGACTCGATCAGCGCGGAAACCGCTGCGAGGTCGTCGGGCTGCCATTCGGCGGCGATCCGGATCCGCGCTTCCTTCATGAAGGCAGGCGGGAAGGTGAAACTGAGCGGATTGTCGTAGAATCCGGCGAGAACGATCTCCCCGCCATGGCCCATGCGGCCGATCAGCGTGTCCAGCAAGTCCGGCGCGCCGCTGACGTCATAGATCGAGCGGTAGTCGCGCCGCGTATCCTCATCGGGATGCATCACTGTGTAGCCCTCGGCGCCGTCGGCGCGGGCCGGGTTGATTTCCCAGACCGTCGGCGGCGCAGCGCTATGGGCGACCGCCAGCCGGGCCAGCAATCTGCCCAGCACGCCATGGCCGACGATAAGGTCCGGCATCTCGCCGCCCGGAAAACAATGCTGAGCCGTCGCCGCCAGCGCCAGCAGCACAGCCCTTTCATCAAGCGGATCGGCCAGGCTTTGCGGCAATGCCATGGCCCGCGCGGAAGGCAGGATTGCCCGCGCCGCAGCGCCGCCGAACAGGCCGCGCGCATCGACGAATCCGGTAGAGCCGGGAACGAAAACGGCCTCACCGATCCGGTCCCGCGCCTTCGACCCGGCATCAACGATCCTGCCGACCGATTCGTAGCCCGGCACCAGCGGATAGCCCATGCCCGGGAAGGGCGGCATCCGGCCGGTATAAAGCAGGCGCTCGGTTCCGGTACTGATGCCGCTCCAGACGATCTCCACCATGACATCATCATCGGCGAGTGACCGCAGCTTGACCGGCCTGAGAGTCAAAGCCTCCGGCTCGTTCAGTACTACAGCCATCGTCGCGGCGTTTTCCGTCGACCTGCTCAGCGTCTCCGTCCTGTTCATTCCTTAAGGCCCAAAGGCTTTCATTCGTTGTCTGACCGTCACCCTAAACTGACAGTCATGAGTGTCAAGAGAAATATACAGCCATCTACGTTACCGCCGAGCGACGATCAGACGGGTCAGCAGCGGCATATCGGTCGCGACGCTGCGGGCACTGCTAAAGCCCGCCTTTTCGGCCATCGCGCACAGCTCATCGACGGTTCGCGCCCTGCCCTGACCCATCGAGAGAAGGTAAAAGGCGAAATAGACGTCGCCGACCGTGCGCGCGCCGGGTGCCGGCCCTGCCATCGGCTCGGCGATCAACAGCACGCCGTCAAAGGGCAGCAGCGGATGGAGGTCGCGGAGCAGCGCCATCACCGAGTCGTCATCGTGATCGTGCAGAATCCGCACGAGACTGATCGTATCGGCACCTGAGGGCAGCTTGCCGGCGAACATGTCGCCGCCGACCGCGCGGCAGCGGTCGGCGAGGCCTTCAGCAACGAAGGCGGCCTGGGCGCGCTGCGCCACCGCCGGCAGATCGAACACGGTGATCTCGAGTTCCGGATGACGCCGGGCGGCCGTGCGCGCGAAAATGCCCTCACCGCCGCCGATATCGAGCAGGTGGCGACGGCCGTCCATCCCATAAGCATTGAGCACCGTCTCGGCGACCATGGTCTGGGTATCGGCCATCAGGCGGCTGTACTCGGCGGCCCTGTCCGCGCTCAGCGATGCAGGATCGTCGGATTTGGCGTATCCCCAGAATTGCTTGAGCGCACCTTCACCCTTGCGCAGCAGGGCGACCGGATCGAGCAGATCGCGATACAGCACGGCATGATGCGTGATCATCGATTTCAGCGACGGGTTACCGAGCAAAGCGGCGCCGAGCGGGCCAAGCGCAAAATGACCGTTTCCGGTGCGATGCAGCAGTTCCAGCGCCGCTGCGGCGCCCAGCAACCGCGCGGCGGCATCCTCGGTGAGGCCGTCGGTCTCGAAGTCGTTTAAGCCGAGGGGCTGCTGTTCGGCCCGTTCCAGCACCTCGAGCTCGATGCAGGCGGCCAGGGTCTGAGAATAGATGAAGCCGTTGATGACATCGAAAAGCCTTTCCGCCTGCCGCCGCGCAACCGGACGGGTCAGCGGAAAGCGCGCAGCCCAACGTTGAAATTCCGGCTTTCGGACAAGCCGGCTTTGCCAGCCGTTGAGGCGGTCTCTGACGGTATCGAGCAGATTCAAGCCGCAGCGGATTTAACGGTGACGCTTTTCGGAGCAAGGCGCACAGCCTGCAATTTGACCAGCTTGCGCAGATCGTCCGCGCCGGCACCGTCGGGCACCGCGGCGACGGCCTCATCAACCAGCGCCTCGAGTCGGGCGATGGCGCCGTCGACGCCCAATTCCTTTACCGCGCAGGGGCGCTCATGCGCCTGATCCTGTCCCACGGGCTTACCGGCCTCTTCGGCATCGGCAAGTGCATCGAGCAGATCATCCGCAACCTGATAGGCCTCGCCCAGCTTTTCCCCGAGTCGGCGCCAAGGCAGCGGATCGGCACCGCTGGATAGTGCTCCTGCGGTCGTCGCTGCCACAAACAGCGCCCCGGTCTTGGCACAGCGACAGGTCTTCGCTGTGGCATTCGGCTCATCTTCCCAGGCCTGACCGGCGACGATGCCGGCGGGCATGCCGACGCCGCGAGTCACGGCCCGCAGCACATCCGGCAAACGTTCCGGCATGGCCGCGCCGGCCCGCGCCAGAACGTCGAAAGCCATGACGATCAGAGCATCACCGGCAAGCAGCGCCACCGATTCACCGAAAACCGCATGAACCGACGGGCGCCCGCGCCGCAGATCGGCATCGTCGAAACAAGGCATATCGTCATGCACCAGCGAGGCACAGTGCAGCAATTCGACCGCCGCCGCCGCCGCCTCGGCTAGCGGGCGGCAGGCAACGCCGGTATCACGCGCGGCGACATGGGCGACGGCAAGGACGAGATGCGGGCGGACCCTGGCACCGCCGGGAAAGACGGCATGATGCAGGGCATTAGCCAGTTGCGGCGGCGCATCATCACCGCTCGCGCGCGCGACGGCGCCTTCCAGAATTTGTTCGATACGCGTCGCGACATCCGCCATGATCTGCTCCCTGATTGCCGGCTGATGGATTCTGATGACTGTCTAGCCAGCTTGTCATTTATGAGTGTCCAGTAGACTGGACATAGTTTTCTTCATCCGTCAATGCTTTTCGAATGACGATCAATCCGGCATCGGCCGCCCGTGGCCCGGCCTTCGACCAGACGGTACCGCCCGGCGGGTATCTCTGGTGGTATCTTGACGGAGAGAGCGATGACGGCCGCTACGGCCTGACCGTCATCGCCTTCGTCGGCAGCGTGTTCTCGCCCTATTACGCCTGGGCGGGTCGCAAGCAGCCCGACAATCACTGCGCCATCAATGTTGCGCTGTATGATCTCTGCGGCAGCGGCAAAGGGCGCTGGTGCATGACCGAACGTGCGCAATCGGCGGTCACGCGCAGCGCCGACAGCTTTCGCGTCGGGCCGTCATCATTGATCCGGCAGGAGGACGGCCTGCTTTATGAGATTGCCGAGCGCTCTGCTCCCATCCCCCGGCCCGTCAGCGGCAGAATCAGCGTGACTCCGGTCATCCAGCCCCGCATTCAGGTCGCGCTCGATCCGCATGGCCGCCATGGCTGGCAGCCGGTGGCGCCGCATTGCCGGCTGTCGCTCAGCTTTGACCGTCCCGATCTGCACTGGGAGGGCGACGGCTATTTCGACTGCAATTGGGGGTCCGAGCCTCTCGAGGCGGGATTCAGGCGATGGAGCTGGGCGCGTGGCCACGGCAAGGACGCTGCCTTGATTGCCTATGACAGCATCGCCCGAGACGGCAGCCGCAAGGCCATGGGCCTGAGGCTCGGCGATGACGGCCAGGTCGAGGAACGCGTCTTGCCGCCGAGCCGAGCGCTGAAGGCGGGGATCTGGGGCGTCGACCGTCACGCACATGGCGACCGGGACAATCCGATCACCCTGCAGCACAGCCTTGAGGATACGCCGTTTTACACCCGATCCCGGCTTGATCTGACGCTGTTCGGTGAGCGGTTGACGGCGTTTCACGAAACGCTCGATCTCGACCGCTTCGCCTCGCCGCTAATCCGCGCGCTGCTCCCCTTCCGAATGCCCCGCGGGCTGTTCTGGTGAGGCTTTTTCAGCCGCATCCGCCGCCCGCATCCGCTTGATCGCGCGCAACTCCCAGAACCCCCAGCCGAGAGCCAGTCCGAAAAGGAGCACGAACTCGATGAGCTTGACGGTTCCGATATCCATGCCGAAGAAATAGGCTCCCGCCGCGGCGGAGGAAAGACGCCCTAAGCGCGGGGGATGCCCTGACGGTCACGCTGCTCGAGCTCCGCGAACAGCTCGGCGGCCCAGAGGATCTGGTCGACGGTACGCTTGCGCTCTTGCACAACCGGTTCCGCCAGGGGATCTCGGGCAGCCGCAACGAGATAGGCATTTTCAGGCAGCGCGGGCACGGCCAGCCCAGCCGCCCCGGCACGCAGAAACGGCGCATCGGCAAGGGATCGGCTGAGCAACAAAGCCTTGCGCCTGCCTGAGACGCGGGCGCGGGCGGAAATGCTGTCAAAACCCGCGGCGGCGATTTCCGATCCGATTTCGGCATAGATCCGCCGCGCGGCCAGCATGCCCGGGCGATAGGCCAACGGCAGCGCCGCAATACCGGGCTCCGCACGCTGATACAGCCGCTCAGCCTCCAGCAACAGGCGTTCGGTCAGTGCCCTTATCTCGCTGGTCGCTTGCGGCACTTCAAGCCAGTCCGCAGGCTCGAGGCCGCATTCAGCGAACCAGTCCAGCGGAAGATAAATCCGTCCGTTCCGTGCATCCTCGCCGATATCGCGGGCAATATTGGTCAGCTGCATCGCGCAACCGAGATCGCAGGCGCGGGCCAATCTCTCGGCATCGCGGACGCCCATCAACACCGCCATCATCGCGCCGACGGCACCGGCGACGCGGGCAGCATAATCCAGCACCCCGCCCAAATCGTGATAGCGACGGCCCTGAACATCCCAGTCGAGCCCTTCGATCAGGGCCAGCGGTAGGTCGCGCGGCATGTCGGTGCGCGCCACCATCTCGGCGAAGGCTCGGTCGATGGGGTCATTATCGGGTACGCCGGCAAAGCAGCGCTCCAAACGCTCGCGTAAGCGATCGATCGCCGGCGCCGCGCCGCCGCTTTCATCGACAACATCGTCGGAAAAGCGGCAAAACGCGTAGAGCGCATAGGCATCGCGGCGCAAAGCGGCAGGCAACACCAGGGATGCGGTGAAAAAGGAGCGCGATCCGGTTCGGATCGTCTGCTCACAGAACTGCTGATCCGCTTTGTCGGCCAATGCCGCCGGGAAGGTCTCAGGAAATGTAGTGGCCCGCGTCAACATGTCCTGACATGTAAACCCGTCAAGACAATTAGCGCAAGCAGTTTACGGTGCTGCTCTGCCGGAACAGCCGTTCCAGCGCATTTTCGTCTGCTTTTGGTCCGGTCCGCTCCGCCTCCTCAAACAGGATAGCTGCAGGGGAGGCGGGGCGGGAGGGCAGGGTCGAACCGGAAGGATCCGAAACGCTCTTAGGCCTGGGCCAGCTTGTCTATCAAACCGGCGAGATCGGCCGGGGCTTCCTCATGCGCCAGATGACCGAGATTTTTGAGCGGGATAATGTCCGCAGACGGCAAAATTTCCCGGATTTCGCGCGCAGTATGCGGCGGCACGGCAAGATCGCGGTCGGCGGTGATGAGGTGAAGCGGCGATTCCAGGGCCGGCAGATCGCGGATCAACGGGCCGAGATCCCAATTGGCCATCATGCTCAACGTCGCTGTGATATGCGCCCGATTGGCGAACAAGGTCTGGTAAAGCGACACCCCGGCACCGTCGAGCCGCGAGCCGGTATTCTCCAGCACGCGCTCAACATTGGCCCGGCGCCCGGCCATCTGAACAAAAAGGCTCGGCGCCAGGGGGTTGAGGAACATCGCGCGCGTGAGCAGGCGAAAACCCCAAAAGCCATAGCCGGGGAACGGCGTCAGCGCACTATTGATCCCGATGACCGCATCCGGAGCGATATCGCCGTCAAGGACCATCCGCAGAGCCACCGCCGCGCCGGCTGAATGGCCGACAACGATCCGCGGCGTCAGCCCAAGCTGATCGGTAACCGCGGCGATACCCTTGGCCATGGTCGGAAGGGTCAGCGGCATGCCGCGCGGCTGCGGTGTAAAGCCGTGGCCCAGCAAATCGACCGCGATGACGGTATGGTTTTCAGCCAGGCGCGGCAGCAAATCGCGCCAGGAATGGGCCGAGGCCCCGGTGCCGTGGATCAGCAGCAGCGCCGGCCCCTGCCCCAGCACCTGAACATGCCAGCGCCGCCGACCGGTCTCGACGAAGCGGCTGTGCGCGGCCAGAGGCCAGGCCTCGCGATGACGGTGCCAATCGAGGCTCATGATCTACGACTCGATCCTCGTCTCGGCCATTTCCACGCAGACGGCATGTTCGCAGCGCACCGCATGGCGCATCATGTGGTCCGCACCGCATCGCGGAGCGCTGCGGCATCCAGCCTCGGCAGGCTGACATAGCGGGCTGCCATCGTTTCGGCGATCTGACGGGCGGGCGGGCTTGAGCGAGGGGCCGTATCGATCATGACCGCACCGATGCCCGCCGCCGCAAGCGATCCCGCCGAATCGAGCGCATCGGCGAGGCC
>CAZRBL010000080.1:0-7349 GCA_964598335.1 uncultured Rhodospirillales bacterium | reverse complement strand
CGATCGTCCCGATATTCGCATGCGGCTTCGTGCGTTCAAACTTTTCCTTAGACATCTCTCGTGCCTTTCATTCTATATTTCAGCGACTAACCGGCGAGCTTGGCCTTGACCTCATCGGCCACGGCTTTCGGCACCGGTTCGTAATGATCGAATTGCATCGTGTATTGCGCTCGGCCCTGGCTCATCGAGCGCAAGGTGTTGATATAACCGAACATATTGGCCAGCGGCACCATCGCATCGACGACCTTGGCGGTGCCGCGGTCACCCATTGAGGAAACCTGCCCACGCCGGCTGTTCAGATCGCCGATGATGTCGCCCATATACTCTTCGGGCGTCAGCACCTCGACCCTCATGACGGGCTCCAGCAACACCGGCCCGGCCTTCTGAATGGCTTCCTTGAAGGCCGCACGGGCAGCGATCTCGAACGCCAGAACGCTTGAGTCGACCTCGTGGAACGCACCGTCGACCAGGGTGACGTTGAAATCGATTACCGGAAAGCCGGCGATGACGCCGCTGTCCTGAGCCGAATTCAGGCCCTTTTCGACGCCCGGGATATATTCCTTCGGGATCGAGCCGCCCACGATCTTGCTCTCGAAGCTATAGCCATCACCCGGTTCGCTCGGCGCGAAGATCATCTTGACGCGCGCAAACTGGCCCGAACCGCCACTCTGTTTCTTGTGCGTATAATCGATCTCGGCTTCGCGTGAGATGGTCTCGCGATAGGCGACCTGCGGCGCGCCGATATTGGCCTCAACCTTGAATTCGCGCTTCATGCGATCGACGATGATATCGAGGTGCAGCTCGCCCTGCCCCTTAATGATCGTCTGGCCGCTTTCGTGATCGACGGCGACGCCGAAAGACGGGTCTTCCGCCGCCAGGCGCTGCAGCGCGGTCGACATTTTTTCCTGATCGGCCTTGGATTTCGGCTCCACCGCGATCTCGATAACCGGCGCCGGGAAGTCCATGGGATCAAGAACGATCGGCTGTGCCGGATCGCACAGCGTGTCTCCGGTCGTGGTTTCCTTCATTCCGACCAGGGCAACGATATCGCCAGCGCCGGCGGATTTGATCTCTTCACGCGAATTGGAATGCATCAGCAGCATGCGGCCTATGCGCTCGCGGCGATCCTTGATCGAGTTCACGACATAAGAGCCGCTTTCCAGCGTGCCGGAATAAATCCGCGCAAAGGTCAGCGAGCCGACATAGGGGTCGTTCATGATCTTGAAGGCGAGCGCCGAGAAGGGCGCATCATGCGACGGCGGACGGCTGTCATCCTCATCGCTATTGACCTTCTTGCCCATGACATTGCCGACATCGAGCGGCGAAGGAAGGTAATCGACAACAGAATCAAGAAGCGGCTGTACGCCTTTGTTCTTGAAGGCAGTTCCGCACATCACCGGCACGAATGCGCCGCTCATGGTACCCTTACGAATACAGGCCTTCAGCGTCGCAATATCGGGCTCATTGCCCTCGAGATAGGCTTCCATCGCCGTATCGTCTTGCTCAACCGCCAGTTCGACGAGCCTTTCGCGATATTCAGCGGCCTGGTCGGCCAAATCTTCGGGAATATCGGCTTCATGGAAAGACGCGCCGAGCGCCTCGCCGTCCCAGATGATCGCCTTCATCTTCACGAGATCAATGATTCCGCCGAAATCGCTTTCAGCGCCGATCGGCAGCTGGATGACCAAAGGCGTGGCGCCAAGGCGGTCGACGATCATGTCGACGGTGTTGAAGAAGTCGGCGCCGAGCTTGTCCATTTTATTGACGAAGCACATGCGCGGGACCTTGTATTTATCGGCCTGCCGCCAGACGGTCTCGGATTGCGGCTCAACGCCCGCATTGGCGTCGAACACGGCGATGGCGCCGTCAAGCACCCGCAGCGAACGCTCGACCTCAATGGTGAAATCGACGTGGCCGGGCGTATCGATGATGTTCAGACGAAACCGTTCATCAGGCGCGACGCCGTGGGCCGGGCCATTCCAGAATGTCGTCGTGGCGGCCGAGGTAATGGTGATGCCGCGCTCCTGCTCCTGCTCCATCCAGTCCATTGTCGCGGCGCCGTCATGGACCTCACCGATCTTATGCGACTTGCCGCTATAGTAGAGGATCCGCTCCGTCGTCGTGGTCTTGCCGGCATCGATATGCGCCATGATACCGAAATTCCGGTAGCGCTCGAGCGGGACGTGTTCTTGCTCAGACATGATCGGTTCCTAACCCCAAAGCAGCCGTTCTGATTACCAGCGATAATGCGAGAAGGCCTTGTTGGCCTCTGCCATTTTGTGCGTGTCTTCGCGCCTCTTGATCGCATTGCCGCGCTGATTGGCGGCGTCGATCAGCTCATTGCAAAGCCGATCACGCATGGTGCGCTCCGAACGACCGCGCGCACTGCCGATCAGCCAGCGAATGGCAAGCGCCTGCGCCCGCTCGGGCCGGACACTGACCGGCACCTGATAGGTGGCGCCGCCGACGCGGCGGGAACGCACCTCGACATGCGGTTTCACATTGTTCAGCGCATCATGAAAAACCGGAACCGGCTCGGCCTTCAGCTTGCGACCGATCTCATCCAGCGCCTGATACACAATGCGCTCGGCAACCGATTTCTTGCCGTCATACATGAGGATGTTCATGAACTTCGACAGCACGATATCGCCGTATTTGGCGTCCGGGAGAATTTCGCGCTTTTCTGCGCGGTGACGACGTGACATGGCGCGGTATCCTTATTTCGGCTTCTTGACGCCGTATTTCGAGCGCGCCTGCTTGCGGTCCTTGACGCCCTGAGTATCCAGCGTGCCGCGAACGATATGATAGCGCACGCCCGGCAGATCCTTCACGCGGCCGCCGCGGATCATCACCACAGAGTGCTCCTGCAGATTATGGCCCTCACCGGGGATGTAACCGGTGACCTCAAAACCATTGGTCAGGCGTATCCGGGCCACCTTGCGCAGCGCCGAGTTCGGCTTTTTCGGCGTTGTCGTATAAACACGGGTGCACACGCCGCGGCGCTGCGGGCATTGCTGCAAATGCGGCACCTTGCTCCGCACCACTTTCGGTTTGCGCGGCTTGCGCACGAGTTGATTGATCGTCGGCATCCGTCTCGAACGTCCTGACTTACTAATCCAAACCAATCCGCGGCCGCCGAAAGCGGCAGCGCGGACGCGAAATGTCGTGAATCGGGTAAACAACAAAAATTGCAAGCTATCTGGTTATAGCTTGCAACCTCCGATGATCCCGAACACCGGCCGAACCCTGCGGTAATCCCCGCCGCGCAAGCGCCAAGGGACCGTCAAAGTGTCCTCGGACACGGTTATCTTAAGGGAACGAGACGCGCGGAAGTGACGCCGATCTCGCAACAAGCGCCCTATATACGAGTCGAGCGCCCCGGCGTCAAGCGCTTTGGGTTAATGCGCAAGTCGACTAGGCGGAATGCAGCAACTCGAAAGGTTCGATCCAGACCGGCATATCGTCGCTGACCGTCAGCCCGAACGGCGCCAGAAGTTTCGTCCAGTAGTCGACATGCAGCGGCCGCCAGATGTCAAGCGGACGCACCGGCGGTCCGTCGACATCGGTATGGCGCTGGCGTATCGCACCGAAAGCGACTTCCTCGAACCCGGTCGTGAGGCGCACGAGCACCGCCGGCTGACCGGCGAAATCGATCAGGATGATCGGCAGCCCCGGCCCGGGCGTCGGTTGATCGGTGCGCTCGACGATCGCCGGTAGCGTAAACGTCCCGATCTTGCTCCGTTCCCTGATCAAATGAAGGATGGCTTCGGTGCTGTCATGGTCCATTCCGATCCAGCGAATATCATAGCGATCGCCGAGATCGATATCGGGATTGGCAGCCTTGGCCGCAGCAAAAAAAGCGTCAAGCTGACTGTGATCGGGGGCCGCCGGACCCGGCGGCAGGTAATGAGGCATCGGCATGTGCAGAAGATAAGGCCGAAACTGCTTCTGATGGCAAGCCCCTTGCCCTGTCCCGTCCGGTATGCTGTGAAACGGCGATTGTGCGGTGCCCTTCCCCGGCTCGGCGCCGCTTGACCGAAAACGCGATCCGATCATGAACATTCACGAATATCAGGCCAAGACATTGCTCCGCGGCTACGGCGTCTCGGTGCCCGAAGGCGGTGTCGCCTACACCCCCGACGAAGCCCTGATCGAAGCGCGAAAGCTAGGCGGCCCGGTCACGGTGGTAAAGGCGCAGATTCATGCCGGCGGCCGCGGTGCAGGAAAAATCGAGGGCGATCCGGAGGGCAAGGGCGGTGTGCGTATCGTCAAATCGATCGACGATGTCGCCGGGGCCGCCGAGGCGATGCTGAACAAGGTCCTGGTGACCAAGCAGACCGGCCCGCAGGGCAAGGAAGTCGGCCGGGTTTATATCGAGCAAGGCTGCGACATCGATCGGGAGCTGTATCTCAGCCTTCTGCTCGACCGCTCCACCGGGCGCGTTACCATCATCGCCTCGACCGAGGGCGGGATGGAAATCGAGGAGGTCGCTGCGGAGAGCCCGGAGAAGATCATCAAGGTGGCAATCGATCCGGCAACCGGATTTCAGGCGTTTCACGGTCGCCGCATTGCCTTCGCCCTGGGCTTGCAGGGGGCTCAGGTGAAAGCGGCGACAAAGATGCTGGCAGCGCTCTATCGCTGCTTCACGGAAAAGGATGCGTCCCTGATCGAAATCAACCCGCTGGTGGTGACCGGCGACGGCGCGCTGATCGCGCTCGACGCCAAGATGACTTTCGACGCCAATGCGCTCTATCGTCAGGCCGAAATCGCCGAACTGCGAGACGAGACGGAAGAGGATTCAGCCGAGCTTGAGGCCAACAAGCACGAGCTCAGCTATGTCAAACTGGACGGCAATATCGGCTGCATGGTCAACGGCGCCGGGCTCGCCATGGCGACCATGGATATCATCAAGCTCTATGGCGGCGAGCCCGCGAATTTCCTCGATGTGGGCGGCGGGGCCACCAAGGAACGCGTCACTACCGCCTTCAAGCTGATCCTGTCGGATGCCAGTGTCGAAGGCATTCTGGTCAACATCTTCGGCGGCATCATGCGCTGCGATGTGATCGCGGAAGGCGTCGTTGCCGCGGCTCGCGATGTCAGTCTTCATGTTCCGCTGGTTGTCCGGCTCGAGGGCACCAATGTCGATCTCGGCAAGAGCATCATGAACGAGAGCGGCCTGCCGATCATCGCCGCCGACAATCTCGGCGATGCCGCCGAAAAAATCGTCACCGCCGTCAAGAACGCGTAAGCGCCTGGAGAGATCAGTGGCTATTCTCGTCGATCAGAACACCAAGGTCCTTTGCCAGGGCTTCACCGGCTCGCAAGGCACCTTCCATTCCGAACAGGCAATCGCCTACGGCACCCGGATGGTCGGGGGCGTCACGCCGGGCAAAGGCGGCACCACCCATCTCGATCTGCCGGTTTTCGACACCGTCGCCGATTGTGTCGAGAAAACCGGCGCCGATGCCTCGGTAATTTATGTCCCGCCGCCCTTTGCGGCCGACGCGATTCTTGAAGCGATTGATGCGGAAATCCCGCTTATCGTCTGTATTACCGAGGGTATTCCGGTGATGGACATGGTCCGGGTCAAGCGCGCGCTGGACGGTTCCGGCTCACGGCTGGTCGGCCCCAACTGTCCAGGGGTGATCACGCCGGACGCCTGTAAGATCGGCATTATGCCCGGCCATATTCATAGCCGCGGAAAGATCGGCATCGTCAGCCGCAGCGGCACCCTGACCTATGAGGCGGTGGCGCAGACAACCGCCAGCGGCCTTGGACAGTCGAGCTGCGTCGGGATCGGCGGCGATCCCGTGAACGGAACCGATTTCGTCGATTGTCTTGAGCTGTTCATGGCCGATCCGGAAACCGAGGGCGTCGTCATGATTGGTGAGATCGGCGGCGATGCCGAGGTCCAGGGGGCGGAATATGTCAAGGCAGAGGGCACCAAGCCCGTGGTCGGCTTTATTGCCGGTCGCACCGCCCCGCCTGGCAAGCGAATGGGTCATGCAGGCGCGGTGATATCGGGCGGCCAGGACACGGCGGATTACAAGGTTGACGCGATGAAAGCAGCCGGCATTCACGTCGCCGACAGCCCCGCCAGTCTCGGCTCCACCATGCTGGCTGCGATGAAAGGCTGACATTCTTGTCGATTCTCGCCGGCAGCTCCTTGCCGGTCGTCATTGCCGTTTTCACCGCTGCGGGGATCGTCATCATCCTTGCCGGCGTGAGATTGACGACATTGGCGGAACGGCTGGCCGTCGACAGCGGATTCGGGCAGGCGCTGGTCGGCGCCGTATTGCTCGGCGCGGTGACCTCGCTCTCGGGCACCGTCACGTCGGTCACCGGCGCCTAGCAAGGCGATGCCTCCTTTGCCATTTCCAATGCTATCGGCGGCATCGCAGTGCAGACGATCTTTCTGATCCTCGCCGATCTCGCCTATCGCCGCGGCAATCTGGAGCATGCCGCCGCATCGCTGCCGAATCTGGTCAGCGGCTGCCTCTTGACCCTGCTGCTCAGCCTCATATTGCTCGCTAGCTACGGCCCGGATTTTGCTCTCGGGTGGATCCACCCGGCAACGCCCATCCTTTTGTTTGTCTATATCTCCGGCCTGATCCTGACACGGCGGAGCAGACAGACACCGATGTGGCGTGCGGTGGATACCGCCGAAACCCAGCATGAAAAAGACAAGGAACCATCGGATAAGGAGGGAGCGACCGGATCTCTGCTGCTTCGGCTGAGCGTTCTCGCTGTGATTGTATCGGGCGCGGGCTATGCGATTTCCACAAGCGGTATGGAACTGGCCGGCAGAACCGGTCTTGATAGCGGCCTGATCGGCGCCCTGCTTACCAGCACGGTAACCTCGACGCCGGAACTGGTGACGACATTGGCGGCGGTCCGTCGCGGTGCCGTAACGCTCGCCGTCGGCGGTATTTTCGGCGGCAATACCTTTGACGTGCTGTTTGTCGCCTTTTCCGATCTTGCCTACCGCCCGGGGTCGATCTACCACGCGCTCGACTCGCGCGACGCATTCCTCATTTCCCTGACACTGGCGATGACGGCGGTGCTGCTGATCGGCTTGCTCCTCCGCGAACGACGCGGCCCGGCCAATATCGGCTTTGAAGGAGTCACCGTCCTGCTGCTTTACGGCTGCGGCGTCGCAATCATGATTTTCGGCTTTTGACAAGCGGCCCGCTCGCCGCTAGAGCCTGACCGCACCCCGGATGGGTGGCAGAGCGGTTGAATGCACCGGTCTTGAAAACCGGCGTGGGGGCAACTCCACCGTGGGTTCGAATCCCACCCCATCCGCCAGCGCCCCTCACAACCCGGTCTCTTTTTCGAGAGCCCCCGGC
>CAZRBL010000079.1:0-8838 GCA_964598335.1 uncultured Rhodospirillales bacterium | reverse complement strand
CGTCTTCTCGGCTTTCCGCGCCAGCAGATTATGCAGCCGCAAAACCAGCTCGCGCGGCTCGAAGGGCTTGGTCAGGTAATCTGCGGCGCCGGCTTCCAGACCTTCGATCCGGTCTGTCGCCGATGCCCGCGCGGTCAGCAGCAGAACCGGCGGGGCGGCGCCGGTTTCGACCAGCCGCTTGGTCAGGGCAAGGCCGCTTTCGCCCGGCATCATGATGTCGAGCACCACGGCATCGAAGGCGAAGCGTTCGAGCAGCGCCGAAGCCGTTGCCGCGCTCTCGGCTGCAATGATGACGAAGCCGGCGCCGCGCAGATAACGGCACAGCAATTTGCGCAGACGCTCATCGTCATCGACGATCAGGACATGCGGCAGATCGCCGAGCGATCCCTCAGAGTTCTTTGCGCGGGGTGACACGGGCGCGCGTTTCTTTTTCCATCAGCGCTTCGAGCACCGTGGCGAACCCCTCGACCGCCTGGGCACCGGCTGCGCGATAGGCCTTGCCGATGCGCTCTATCTGAACATCGGTCAACTGGCGTTCCAGCGCGGTACCCTTTTCGGTCAGCTTGAGGCACCGCTGGCGGCGGTCACGACGGCCGGGGGTTTGCTCGATATAGCCGTCTTGCACCAACCGGCCGAGCACCCGCGACAGGCTTTGCTTGGTGATGCCGAGAATCGCCAGGACTTCGGAAACGGTGATGCCGGGGCGTTGACCGACGAAGTAGATCACCCGGTGATGGGCGCGCCCGAGGCCGACGCGGTTGAGCACAGCATCGGCATCGGCGGTGAAGTCGCGATAGGCGAAGAACAACAGCTCGATGCCGCGACGAATCTCGTCCTCGCGCAGAAATAGCGGGTTAAGCGTCGGGGTTTTGGCGACCATGGCGGGAACGGTTCTGTCGGGCGATAGGCGGTATGCAGCGTGCATAATTGACATTTTCCCGCGCCATGACCAGCCTATCGCGATAGCTTTTGCACAGTTGGTGACGACATTCCGATGACCCTGGTACCGATGGATGATCGCGACGGCGTGATCTGGATGAACGGC
The DNA here is from genome assembly GCA_964598335.1 of uncultured Rhodospirillales bacterium. Taxonomy (GTDB): domain Bacteria; phylum Pseudomonadota; class Alphaproteobacteria; order CAZRBL01; family CAZRBL01; genus CAZRBL01. The sequence continues at coordinate 7,793 of CAZRBL010000079.1, read as the reverse complement.
GATCTCACGCCATGGCGTGATGCGCAGCTCCATGTTCTGACGCATGGTCTGCATTATGCGAGCGCCGTGTTTGAGGGAGAGAGGGTCTATGACGGCCGTATCTTCAAGCTCACCGAGCATACCGAGCGTCTGGCGGCTTCGGCCGAAATTCTCGGTTTTTCACTGCCCTACACGGTCGCTGAAATCGATGCGGCCTGTCACGCCGTTGTCGAGGCGAACGAAATCGTCGATGGCTATGTCCGTCCGATTGCCTGGCGCGGCTCCGAGCAGATGGGGGTTTCCGCCCAGCACAGCCGGATCAATGTCGCCATCGCCTGCTGGGAATGGCCGCGCTATTTTTCCGAAGAAGCCTGGGAAAACGGTATCCGGGTGCGCAGCAGCCGCTGGCGGCGGCCGGCGCCCGATACGGCGCCGACGCAAAGCAAGGCGGCAGGGCTTTACATGATCTGCACCCTTGCCAAGCATGAAGCGGAGGCGGCGGGCTATGACGATGCGCTGATGCTCGACTGGCGCGGGCGCCTCGCCGAATGCACCGGGGCCAATCTGTTTTTGGTGATCGATGGGGCGCTGCATACCCCGACGCCGGATTGCTTTCTCGACGGCATTACCCGGCGGACCGTGATGGATTTGGCGCGCGAAGCCGGTATCGACGTGATCGAGCGGGCAATGGAGCCGAAGGAAATCGAGCGCGCCGACGAAATCTTCATTACCGGCACCGCCGTCGAGGTCACGGCGGTGGGTGAAATCGATGATCGCCGCTTCGCCGTCGGCCCGGTCACGCGGCATCTTCGCGACGCTTATGCCAAGCTGGTGCGCGGCCCGCAAAAGCGAAGCGCCGCTGCGTAGCCGGGCCGCGCTTCAGACGACGCGCGCCAGGCTCAGCGCATCGACGGCTCCGGCACCGGCATTCGTCAGGACCCGCGTGCAGGCCTTCAGCGTCGCCCCGGTCGTGTAGACGTCGTCGATCAGGATCAGGCTCGCGCCCTGCAGGCGAGCCCGGTAGCGCGCATTCAGGACAAAGGCGCCGGCAACATTGCGGCGGCGCTGCTCATTACTCAGCCCACCCATGCTCCTGGTCGCCTTCATGCGCTTCAGGGCATCGGGCAATACGGTGATGCCGGTGCGCCCGGCCAGGGCATGCGCCAGCACCGCAGACTGGTTGAAACGGCGCCGCAGCAGCCGCCATTTATGCAACGGGACCGGGATCAGAAAATCGGCTTCGTCCAGCAATGCGCTGCCGGTCCGCGCCAGGTGATCGGCCAGCGCTCCGGCGGCATGGACCTGATCGCCATGTTTGAAGCCGAGAATCAGCGCCTTGCTGGCGTCGCCATAGCGCCATACCGAGCGGTGCCGGCGAAAGGGCGGGGTATCGGCGCTGCAGCCGCCGCAGATCGACCCGGCCAGCGCCTCGACCTCAAAAGGCAGGCCGCAGCGCTCGCAAAGCGGTGATGTGATAAAATCCAGCTTTCCCCAGCAATCGCCGCAGATCGTGCCCTGCCGCTCGACAAAGGTGCCGCAGGCGAGGCAGCGCGGCGGCAGGACAATGTCGAGCAGCCGGGTCGAGGCGCTGCGCAACGGCCGCAGCAGATTGGGGGGGCTCTCGGACATGACGGCACTGTGCCAAGCGCCCGAAGACTTGTCACTGCGCTTGCGCCGCGCCACCTCGGCAGGATGCAGGCTGGGTCACGGCAACCTCAGACCGACTATCGGGTTTTCGACCGACGGCTGGTGCAGCGGCGCCGTCAGCGCGCGGTCGGGCGCTTGCCCGAGCATGATTTCCTGTTCGCCGAGATGGCCTCCAGCATTGCCGAGCGCTTGACCGTGATCAAGCGCGACTTTCCGGTCGTCGCGGTGATCGGCGATCGCGGCGGCGTGTTGCGGGCAACAATCGCACCATGGCTCGGCCAACGTCGCTGTCTTCATCTCGACTTCGCGCTCGAAGCCGGCAGCGTCAGCGCTGTCGCCGATGAGGAAGCGATTCCGCTGGCACCCGAGAGCGTCGATCTGATCCTGTCCTGCGGCACGCTGCATTGGGTCAATGATCTGCCCGGCACCCTGATCCAGATGCGGCGGGCTTTGCGCCCGGACGGCGCGCTGATTGCGGCGATGCTCGGCGGCGGCACCCTGGCCGCGCTGCGCGAGGCGCTGTTGGCGGCGGAGCTTGCGGTCAGCAGCGGCGCCGCGCCGCGCGTATCGCCCTTTGCCGATGTCCGTGACCTCGGCGGATTGTTGCAGCGCGCCGGTTTTGCTTTGCCGGTGCTCGACAGCGACGAGCTTACCGTAAGCTATCGCGATCTCCTCGCGTTGATGCGCGATCTGCGTGGTATGGGCGAGACGAATGCTCATATCGGCGATCAGCGACCGCTGCGGCGCGATCTGATCGCCGAGGCAGAGCGCCTCTATGGCGAGCGCGACGGGCAAGGTCGCCTCCTCGCGCGCTTTGATTGTCTCTACCTGACCGGCTGGGCCCCGGCGGCGAACCAGCAACAGCCGCTGCGCCCCGGATCGGCGACCCGGCGCCTTGCAGATGCGCTGGAAAGCGAAGAACATGGCGGCGGCGCCTTTGTCGAAATACCCGTCGAAAAAAAGGATAAACCCGAATGAGCGACGCTTCTCTCGAGGTCGAGATCATTCCGGCGCTCAGCGATAACTACATCTTTCTGCTGACCGATCCGGACAGCGATGCCGTGGCGGTCGTCGATCCCGGTGAAGCGGCGCCGGTTCAGGCGCGGCTGGACGCGCGCGGGCTGCGGCTGACAGACATTGTTCTGACCCATCACCATGCCGACCATATCGGCGGTATGGCCGCGTTGAAGCAGCGTTACGGCGCCGTCGTGCACGGCCCGGCTGCTGAGACGGAAAGGATCGACGGCATGGACCGGCTTTATGGCGAGGGCGATATCCTGACTATCGGCACGCATCGGGCGAAGACCTTCGAGGTGCCCGGTCACACGCGCGGCCATATCGCCTTCTGGTTTGAGCGGGATCGGGCGCTGTTCTGCGGTGATACGCTGTTCGTGCTCGGCTGCGGCCGGACATTCGAGGGCAGCGCCGAGCAGATGTGGCATTCATTGTGCAAATTGCGCGCTTTGCCGCCTGAAACGGCGGTGTATTGCGCCCATGAATACACGCTGGGCAATCTTGCTTTCGTCCGCGCGGTCGATCCGGACAACCCGGCCCTCGATGATCAGGCCGCCCGCATCGAGGCGGCCCGCGCCGCGAATTTGCCGACCATTCCTTCGACGATCGGTCGCGAGCGTGCGGCGAATCCGTTTTTTCGCGCCGATGACCCGACATTGCGGGCGGCGCTCGACATCACCGGCGCCGATGCCGAGGTGTTCGGCGAATTACGCCGGCAAAAGGACGTGTTTTGACCGGCCCGGCGGAAATCATCGCCGCGCTGGGCATGCAGCCGCATCCCGAGGGCGGGCATTATGTTGAAACCTATCGCGGCCCCGAAACCGGGGGCGTCAGGGAGTCCGTCAGCGCCATTTATTATCTGCTGCAGGCCGGGGAGCATTCGCATTGGCACCGCGTCGATGCGGTGGAAATCTGGCACTGGTATGCCGGAGGGCCGCTGGCGTTGACCATCTCCGAAAACGGCCATGACGCATCCGCTTTCAGGCTCGGCCCCGAACTGGCCGCCGGTCAGCGCCCGCAAATCGTGGTGCCGTCCGGAGCCTGGCAGACTGCGGAAAGCCTGGGCGCATATACCCTGGTCGGCTGCACGGTGGCGCCGGCCTTCAGTTTCGACGGTTTCGAACTGGCACCGGATGACTGGTTTCCAAAACCGCGGTCATAGCAGAATGGATTTGGCGCGGCGTTTGCTCATCGTTGAGTGCAATATGTTTTTCGACCAGCGTCGACGGATCGATGGCGACCAGCAACCGGTCCGTGCCGGCGCCATGGCGTGATAGCGGCAGGATGAGCCTGACATAGGACCAGAACAGATTGTTGCTGTTACGAAAGCTGCGAAAAGCAAAATCCGGAACGCCGTCCTCGATCACATGCCGGAGAGAGCCCTGAATTTGCGCCAGGCCGTCGATGCCGAAAGCATCGGAAAGGCAAACGCCGCGCAGCTCACGGCCGACGCGATTGCATATCGCCGAGCCGGCGACACGGAACCTAAGCCCGCATTGAGCGTCGGTTTCGAGCAGAGCGGTATAGGGCAACAGTGTTTTGGGAATGTCGAGAACGTCGATGCCGTCCGGCAGATTGCCCTGCTCGGCACCGGCCTGCCAGACGCAGTAAAGCGCGTTCAGGTCCGGAAATTTTGCAATTTGCGCCAAAGGGTATGAGTCATAATGAATGCTCGTGAAACTCATCAAATACTCTGAAAAATTGATGTAAATGGGCGCAGCTTCATCGCCGTCCCCCGGCCCGCTGCGGCGCAAAATGCCAATTAGATTATGGGCTGGTATAATCCAGCGGCCTGACGTGAAACCAGCCCGGCAATGGCGCAACCGTGGCATGTAAAATGCTCATGCCATGCAGTCGGTAGCGCGCAAGGTTAAGGCGGATCAGGGCCTTATGCCGAACGCTTCAATGCTGCTTCCAGCTCGTCGGTAGGCGCGGATTCGGAAAGGGAATCCGGATCAAGAACCTTGAAAAAGCCGTCGATCCGCTCGCCGCCGCGCGATAGAGGCAGGATCAGGCGGACATAAGACCAGTAATTGCCGTGCAGGTGGATATAGGATCGCCGCGCCAGGCTGGGCTGTCCGGTGCGCCCGATCGTGATCATGCTATCGATAACCTGTTCCGCATCCACAGCGGAAAAGAATTGTCTCGGACTCTTGCCGCGAAGCTCGCCACCGTGACGGTCGCAAACATATGTCCCCGCCAGCCTTATGGTGACCTCGCGTTGACCGTCCCAGTCAAGCAACATGACATAGGGAAGCAGGCGCGGCGGGACGTCCAGAATATCAATCGCCCGCGGCAGCCCCGAGGCGGTGCAGTCTTCTGTCCACACCTTGAACACGTCTCGCAGCATCGGGTAGCCGTCGAGCTCTGAGAGGGAGAGTTCCTCGTGATTCCTCAACTCCGGAAGCATGAGCAATATCCTTTGTGCCGTAATGAGTTACGCTTTTGTCTACGGGCAATATCTTGCCCCGGATCGCTCCCCGGACAGTGGCTTTCGGTCTAGGCTTGCCTAGCCAAAAGACTAGGGTCCGTGTCAGGCGGCGAGGGTTTCGCGCAGGCGGGTCTGGCGTTGCATGATGCGGAATGCCGCCCAGCTCGCGGCCCTGAAAACCCAGCTCGCCGGTTTGAAGCCGACGGCCTTGAAGACCATGCTGACGACCCGTTCGGCGTGATGTTCTTTGTAATAGCGAAAGGCGCGGCGCATATAGGCGTTGGCATTGGCCTGACGGTCATAGTCGCCCTCGGCACCCTGGGCCGCGTAATAGGCGTAGGACAGTTCGTCGTCTTCGGTTTCGGCGATCCGCCCCAGCGCGATCCGTAGCCGGCTGATCAGGCCGAGATTTTCCTGTTGCGCATAGGTCTTGAGGTGATCGTAAAACAGCTTGTAATGGCGCAACTCATCGGCAGCGATCTTGCGGCAGACGATTTCCAGGACCGGTTCTTCGGTCGCATCGGCCAGGGCGGTGTAATAGGAGCTGGTTCCGGTTTCGACGATGCAGCGGGAGATCAGCTCACCCGAGCGTGATCCTCGGCGTGAGGCCGGGGCATCGACATCGACCTTGAATCCGGCGCGGAAATCCCGCACCGCCTTATCGAAATCCCAATCCGGATCGGCAAGCTGCGCCCAGCGCCCGAGCGCTTCGCCATGTTGCACTTCTTCCTCGGCCCATGCTGCGGCCGCTTCGGCAAAGGCCGGGTCGTTCGGGATTACATTGCAGAGATAGATCGCATAGTCGCGGCCATTGAACTCGACCAGCGCTGCGGCCTTGACGATGCGCAACACATCCGGATCGACCTTATCGGCCTGAAAACGATCCCAGGGGATGTCATCAAGCGTCCAGTGCCGCGGGGTTTTGCGTGTTGCGGGGGCCGAGTTGCTCATCACATCCGTTAATGTGGCGGCTGAGCGTCTTTTGTGAAGTAGCCCCCAGCGCGGCTCAGCAAGCGGCTCAGCAGTGCAGCCGAATCACTTCCAATTTGGCTTCGGCAAGCGCCAGGCGCTCTTCAAGATGCTGCTTTTTCTGCGCGTCGTTCTGATCGGAAATGTCTTCGCGCAGCTCGGCAAGCGAGGCGTTCAGCGTTTCCCGCTCCTCGGCCAGCTTTTCCAGCGGCATGGCTTCATCGGCCAGGATCGTGCAGCGTTCGCCGTCGACCTGGGCAAAACCGCCGGCGACGAACAATCGTCGGTCCAGCTTGCCGTCCTTGTGAACCTCAATCACGCCCGGCTGCAGTGAGCTCATCAGCGGCGCATGATCCTTCTGCACACCGAAATATCCGGACTCGCCGGGAACGACGATCAGTTCAGCCTCTTCGCTCGCCAAGAGCGCTTCGGGGGAGACCAGTTCAAAGAGCATCGCCATCTTTCACTATCGATCAGGCCGCGTCCTGTGCCATCTGTTTGGCCTTGGCAACGGCATCCTCGATGGTGCCGCACATATAGAAGGCCGCTTCGGGCAGGTGATCATACTCGCCGTCGACGATGGCGCGGAACGCCTTGATCGTGTCTTCGAGCTGGACGAACACGCCCGGCGTGCCGGTGAAGACCTCGGCAACGTGGAAGGGCTGCGACAGGAAGCGCTGGATTTTCCGGGCCCGGGCCACGGTCAGCTTATCTTCCTCGGACAGCTCGTCCATGCCCAGAATGGCGATGATGTCCTGCAGCGATTTATAGGTCTGCAACACCTTCTGCACATCGCGCGCGGTCTTGTAATGCTCGTCGCCGACAACGCGCGGCTCCAGAATCCGGCTGGTCGAATCGAGCGGGTCGACGGCGGGGTAAATGCCCTGCTCGGCGATCGACCGGCTCAGCACCGTGGTTGCATCGAGGTGGGCGAAGGTTGTCGCGGGGGCGGGATCGGTCAAATCGTCGGCGGGCACGTATACCGCCTGGACCGAGGTGATCGACCCCTTCTTGGTCGAGGTAATGCGCTCCTGCAGCATGCCCATATCGGTGCCCAGTGTCGGCTGATAGCCCACCGCCGAGGGGATCCGGCCCAGCGTCGCCGACACTTCGGCGCCCGCCTGGCTGAAGCGGAAGATGTTGTCGACGAAGAACAGCACGTCCTGGCCTTCGACATCGCGGAAATATTCGGCCAGTGTCAGCCCGGTCAGGCCGACGCGGGCGCGGGCGCCCGGCGGCTCGTTCATCTGGCCGTAGACCAGCGCCACCTTGGAGCCTTCGGTCGAGCCATCCTCGCCCAGCTTGATGACGCCGCTCTCGATCATCTCGTGATAGAGATCGTTGCCTTCGCGGGTGCGTTCACCCACGCCGGAAAACACCGAGACCCCGCCATGCTCCTTGGCGATATTGTTGATCAGCTCCTGAATGGTCACGGTCTTGCCGACGCCGGCGCCGCCGAACAGGCCGATCTTGCCGCCCTTGGCGTAAGGAGCGAGGAGGTCGATGACCTTGATGCCGGTGACAAGGATGCTGGCTTCGGTCGACTGGTCGACAAAGGCCGGGGCCTCGGCGTGGATCGGCGCGGTGGTTTCGGCGCCGATGGGGCCGCGCTCGTCGATCGCTTCGCCGACGACATTCATGATCCGGCCGAGCGTCTTGGGGCCGACGGGCACGCTGATCTGCGCGCCGGTATTGATCACTTCCTGCCCGCGCACGAGGCCTTCGGTCGAGTCCATCGCGATGGTGCGCACGG
>CAZRBL010000078.1:0-8986 GCA_964598335.1 uncultured Rhodospirillales bacterium | reverse complement strand
TGATCGACCGGAGGCCGGTGTCCTCGTCGATGTCGAACACCGACAGACGCAGCGTCACCTTCAGCGGCGCAGCATAGGTAATGCCGCGCTGCTGGCATTCCTCGACATCGTATTTCGGCTCTTCAAACTCATAGCGGACGAAGTCGAGCTCGGCGCGTTCGGAAAAATCCTTGATCGGGAAGACCGAGCGGAAAACCTCGCCCAGGCCGCCTTCGACTCCGGGGTCGGTATGCAAAAAGGTGTCATAGGATTGCCGCTGAACCTCGATCAGGTTCGGCATTTCGGTGACTTCAGGAATCCGCCCAAAGCTCTTGCGGACACGCTTGCGCGCCGCCGGAGAGCTGGAACTGGTAGGAACGCTGTCGGGAACACGGATATCCGGGGCCATAAGAACTCCTAGAGCAACACGCCATTTCCTCCGCCGCAGCGGAGCCGGCGCACGCCGGGCCAAACGGCACCGCGCCGGTCATTAATCCAATTGCCGCCTGCAGCATGCGGCGCCGAGGTCGTCAGACGCAGCGCTGCCGGCAGCCTTTGAGGTCGGAAGAAGCGCGAAACGCGGCGCAAGCCGCAGCGATTGCTCACAATGTGAGCACAAGCCATTCCGCCGCTTGGGACCGTCGGCACAACCGACCGGCCCCATCGGTGCTGTCTCAGGGCTCGAAGGATCTGCTAATCGCCAAATATCGCAACAGAAACAGCCGTCCACGCGACCTCTCCGCAGACGGCACCGATGATACATAGATCAACCGAGCAGGGAATGAAAGAGGCGCCGGACGAATTTTAACGGTCGCCTCGGCCCCTGAGAGAAAAACGGCCCCGCCATTGCTGACGGGGCCGTCTCAGGGCTGAACCCTGTACGCCTTAACGAATCAGGCGCTTATTTGAGCTCGACGCTCGCGCCGGCCTCTTCGAGCTTCTTCTTGAGCTCTTCGGCCTCTTCCTTGTTGACGCCTTCCTTGACCGGCTTCGGCGCGCTCTCAACCAGCTCCTTGGCTTCTTTCAGGCCAAGACCGGTGATCGAGCGGACCTCTTTGATGACATTGATTTTCTTGTCACCGGCAGAGGCCAGGACAACGTCGAATTCATCTTTCTCGGGAGCCGCTTCGGCTTCGCCGCCGGCGCCGCCGGCACCCGGCATCATCGGCATCGCCATCGGCGCGGCGGCCGCGGCGGAAACGCCCCATTTCTCTTCGAGCATTTTGGTCAGCTCGGCGACTTCCAGCACCGTCAGGCTGCTGAGGTCTTCGGCAAGTTTTTCGATATCGGCCATGATGAAGTTCCTTTCGTTTGGCGTATTCTGTGGGTTTTTTCAGATCGGTCCGGTCCGCCCCTCACCCCCGCCCCGCCCGCTGCAAGGATGCTCTCTTGGGCGGGCGGGGCGGGGGTGAGGGGCGGACCGGAAAACTAGGACATCCTGTTTTGCGGAGCGACGATCAGGCCGCTTGTTTTTGTTGATAGGCGGACAGCACGCCGACCATGGAATTGGCCGGTGCCTGCAATTGCCCGAGGAAATCGCTCGGCCCGGCAACCAGCGTGCGGACAAACCCGTTCGGGGGCTGATTGATGAGACCGAGAAACTTGGCGCGCAGCTCGTCGATGGACGGCATTTTGGACAGCGCCTCGACACCCTTTTCATCGATGATCTGACCGCCGAGACCGCCGCCGATAATGACGAGCTTCTCATTACCCTTGGCATAGTCGCAAACCGCCTTGGCCGCTTGAACCGGATCGGTGCTGAACGCGATGCCGGTCGGGCCCGTCAGGATGTCCGACAAGCCCTCATAATCGGTTCCTTCAATGGCGATCCGGGCGAGGCGGTTTTTCGAAACCCTGTAGCTGGCGCCGGCCTCGCGCAGCTTGATGCGCAGCTCGGTCAACTCATCAACGCTCAGGCCGATGTAATGCGTCAACAGCACAGCCGGCGCTTCGGCGAACGCGCCGCGAAGCTTTTCTATGGTATCGGCCTTGGTGGCTTTATCCATGTTCTCAGTTCCCAGTATTCGCGGCGCACAATCGGGCGCCGCAGTAAAATCAACACTGTCCGAAAACGCAGAACGAGAAGCGCGATGAACCGCGGTTCATCGAAGTTATCAATCGCTTCTCACTGTCTGCGCCGGAGATTAAGCAGGCCGATGGCCCGCGCCGACGGTCTCGGACAACGAAGGCGCTCAGATAGAGACGACTCGCGCGGCCGTCAAGCGCTTTGCGCGGCGTCCGCGTTCAGCGCATTGACATCGAGCAGAACACCCGGCCCCATCGTCGAGGTAAGGGACACCTTTTTCATGTAAGTGCCCTTGGCCCCTGACGGCTTGGCCTTCTGCACCGCATCGACGAAGGCGGCGACATTTTCAACCAGCTTGGCATCGTCGAAACTTGCCTTGCCGACACCGGCATGGATGATGCCGGCCTTGTCGACGCGGAATTCGACCGAACCGCCCTTGGCATCCTGCACCGCCTTGGCGACATCGGGCGTCACCGTGCCCAGCTTCGGATTGGGCATCAGGCCGCGCGGGCCGAGGATTTTGCCGAGCTTGCCGACCACCGCCATCATATCCGGCGAGGCAATGCAGCGATCGAAATCGATCGTGCCGCCCTGAATCTGTTCGGCCAGATCATCGGCGCCGACGATATCGGCGCCGGCCTCCTTCGCCGCATCGGCCTTGTCTCCCTTGGCGAAGACAGCGACGCGAACGGACTTGCCCGTGCCATTGGGCAGGGTGATCATGCCGCGCACCATCTGATCCGCATGGCGCGGATCGACACCGAGATTCATGGCAATTTCGATGGTCTCATCGAACTTCGCCGTGGCATTCTTTTTCACCAGGCTGACAGCCTCAGCGAGGTTATACGCGTTTTGTGCCTCGATTTGCTTTTGCGCCGCGCGCAGACGCTTTCCAGGTTTTGCCATCGGATTAACCCTTCACTTCAATGCCCATGGACCGTGCGGAGCCGGCGATCATGGTCATGGCTGTTTCAATGTCATAGGCGTTGAGATCGGCCATTTTGGCTTCGGCAATCTCGCGCAGCTGGGCCTCGGTGACGCTGCCGACATAGCCCGCGCCGGCGGTGCCGCTGCCCTTTTTCAGCTTGGCCGCGCGCTTGAGGTAATAGGAAGCGGGCGGGGTCTTGGTCGCGAAGGTGAAGGATTTATCCTGGAACACGGTGATCACGGTCGGGATCGGCATGCCGGGTTCAAGGTTCTGGGTTTCGGCGTTGAACGCCTTGCAGAATTCCATGATGTTGACGCCGCGCTGGCCCAAAGCGGGGCCGATGGGCGGCGAGGGATTGGCCTTTCCGGCCGGGACTTGCAGCTTGATATAGCCGACGATTTTCTTTGCCATAGTCTCCTCAGATGCAAAGCGCGCCGCGTGCCGCCCGTGCAGAAACGGGAAGCGTTGACGCCGGATTATGAGGGTCGTGGTGCGGCCCCGCCTATGGCGTCGGCTCTCGTAAGAACCTGTTCGGCGGGCACCTCCCACTATGCCGTCAAATGACGGACCGGCGGGATATAGGCGAGTCGGATGGAAAAAGCGAGGGCCTAAGCGGGCGATTGTGCCGGCCGCGATGCGATATCCCTGAGCCCGAACAACAGCGCCCCCACCCCGGCCGCCGCGGCGGCAAAGGCGAGAAGGCCGCCGATCAGGGGGATCAGGCTGATCAGCCACAAGGCCAGCATGCCGCCCAGAATCATGCCCAAGCCGCCGAGCCGACCCGGCGGCCAAGCCGCATCGGGCGCCAGCCGCCGCCTGAGGAACTGCGCCGCGGTCAGCGCGATGACACACCCGCCCGGTGCAAGCAGCAAGAGATAGGCGCCGAAGCCATAGAGGCCGACCAGCCCGCCGATCACCGTTGCCGCAACCATCAAGGCGATTACCGGCGTTGCGATCAGCACCGCCGCGCCGAGACCGAGCGGCGCCCACAAGCCGGAAAGAAGCCTATCGGCCGCAGCGTGAAAAACCGGCGGGGAGAGGAGATAAAGGCACGCCGCGAGCACAAATTGGGCAATCAGGAAAGCGAATCCGGCCAAGGCAAGGGCAGCAAACCCGGTGCCCGCGTCGTCGTCTGTTTCGCCAAGGTCGACATCGCGTTCGGGCGGCGGCCCGCCGACAATCTCCGAGATTTCCGCGTCGGGGCTGATGCTGAGATCAAAGCTTGAATGGCGTAAAACGCCGGCAATGCGCGTATTCGGGCCGATCTCGATCCGCATCGCTTCGATCGCGACATCGCCGGCGATTTCCGCATCGATCACCGCCATCTCGGCAGCGATCCGCATTCCGCTGAGAGCGCTGCCGCGTACGGTGACCTCCTGGCCGGCGAGAATGGCGCCGCCGCCAAGCCGTGCCGTGTCCGAAAGCACGATGCTGTTACCGGCCGCAATCACATCGTCGGCAATCTCGCCGCCAATACTGAGATTGAAGCCTGCTGCAATGACATCATCGGCCGTTATATCGCGGAGAACCAGCGTGAACCCGGCAGCGAGAACATCCTGTGCCCGCAAGCCGGTCAAATCGAGAGAAAATCCGGCCGCGAAAACATCCTCCCCGACCTCACCGGCATAGCTGATCTCGCCGCCGCTCAGGAATAGCGCGCCGGTGCCTTCATCGCGAAATACCGTCGAGTCTCTCGAGTCCTCTGCCAATCCGGCCAAGGGACAACAGAGACCGGTAATCAGAGCAGCAAAGGCGAGAAAGCGCACCATCGGGGCAACAGCCGTTATGACGAGGAATGCTGACCTGCGACTCTATACCGAAGCGTCCGAACCGCCAAGCCGTCTGAACGAAACCGATGGCCCGAAGGCCCCTGATTCAGAGCTTCTCGACCTGTGTGTATTCCAGCTCGACCGGGGTTGAGCGACCGAAGATCGAGACCGACACCTTGAGCCGGCTGCGCTCCTCATCAACCTCTTCAACCAGACCGTTGAACGAGGCGAAGGGTCCATCGGCAACGCGAACTTCCTCGCCGACATCGAAGGTGATGCTGGGCCGCGGCCGCTCGACACCTTCCTGAACCTGGTTGAGGATCTGCTGCGCCTCGCGCTCGGTAATCGGTAACGGCTTGCCCTTGGCACCGAGAAAGCCGGTGACCTTCGGCGTATCCTTGACCAGGTGCCAAGTCTGATCGGTCAAATCCATCTTCACCAGCACATAGCCGGGAAAGAATTTGCGCTCGGCATTGACCTTCTGACCACGGCGTACTTCGACGACTTCCTCGGTCGGCACCAGAACCTCTTCAAAGGCGTCTTCCAGACCCTGCTTTGCCGCGCGCTCCCGAATCGCCTCGGCGACCTTGCCTTCAAAATTCGAATAGGCGTGGACGACATACCACCGCATTGCCATGGCCCTATCCTCCGATCCCGAGCAGGGACTGCACGCCCCAGCCGATGATCTGATCGACGACGAAAAGAAAAATCGCGACGATAATGACCATGATGAACACCATTACGGTGGTAATCAAAGTTTCCTTGCGGGTCGGCCAGGTGACCTTGGAGGTTTCCTGACGCACTTCCCGAATATATTTTGCGGGGTTAAATTCTGACATTGCCTTCAAGCTTTTATGTAACGCCGTCCCAATGATGAGATGGCAGGAGCAGAGGGACTCGAACCCACAACCCCCGGTTTTGGAGACCGGTGCTCTGCCAATTGAGCTATGCTCCTACGAAGTCATGACCGGACCCAGCCGCCCGCGGCGCGAGACGCGCTTGCCGAGGGGACCGAAACTGTCATGGAAGCAGGCTATATGGCGGAGTCTGACGCCATTGTCCAGCATCTCAAGAGCCGGCTTCAGGCTGTGCGTTGATCGTCCAGTCATAGGGAATGCCCTCAACCGCGAAATCTGCGGGAATATCCGGATCGACATAGCGGTTGACATAGGCGATCAGCGACGGCGCAACAGCGAGAAAGTCTTCGGGGAAGAAGTCCTCGACGATCTCGCTCAGGAACACGGTGCGGCTGGCCGGATCGACGCGCAGATTCCGTTGCTCGGCGAAGAAACGGACCGTTTCGCGCTCCAGCTCGGCGTCCAGCCGTTCGGCGCTGAACGGAAGCTGCGGCAGTCTCGGACAGGAAACCGCCATGCAGTTCAGCGCGAAATGAATGCGCGGCTCGCCGAGCGCGCGAATGACATCACTCTCGTAATCGTAAAGATTGGTCTCTTCGCCGCCGACGGTGATCCCGGTGAGCACAAAAAAACCGGCGCGTTTGGTCAGACTGTCGAGCGCTTCGGGAATGCCTTTCTCGATCACCGTATACATCGACAGGGCATTATAGCTGTTGATGTAATGCGCCAGACGGCTGTCAGCATCCGGGAACAGCGCCGGATGCGTGTCGGGCCCTACCGCCCAGACAAAGGCAACATAACGGTTCAGCGCCTCAGGATCGGCCGCGATGCCGCGAAAGTCGACGCGCCCCTGATCGTCGACAAAACGGTGCAGGACATCGGCCCAGGCGGCCTCAGCCTGCGCCCTGGCTTCGGCTGTCGGCATCACCGGCTCGGTCGGAAAGGGGGCTTGCAGCGTGGTGCCGCAGGCGCCAAGGAGGACGGGCAGCACCGCCGCCGTCAAGACGCGGGCCCAGCTTCGCTTCAGGCTGTTCATCAGGCGGTTTTCTCCTGTTGTCTGGCCCGGCGCGCTCGCCCTTTCAGCCGTTTCAGCGGCAGCGCGGCGGGATCCGGACTGTTTTCCCTGTCCTTGCCCTCGCCCACAGTGCCGGACAGCGGCTGCCACCAGCCGTCTTCCTGTTTTACCGGTTCGAGAATATAGCGGTCGCGCCGCGCGTTATGCAGGCACATCGAAACCGCGCCCTGCCCGGTCGCAACCATGAAGGAACAGGCATCGATACGGTCCTTTTCGAGGCTGCACGCATCCATAAAGTTATGGATAAAGAAAGACAGCTTGTGCACGCGGCCGCGGCCCGCCAGCGCCGCCGGGCCGATCCGGATCGCCTGCCGCGCCAGCCAGAACAGGCTGCGCGCTGCCAGCAGAGGTTGCTTGGCCAGTGCCCCCGCAACGCGCCCCATTGTCCGCCACGGCGCCTGACGATCAAGCCGGATGCCGCCGAGCCGCTGCATCGCATCGGTGATCAGGCGCGGCTGGTCATATAGATCAAAAACGCGGCGCCCGGCGACGAGACAGACCGCATAGCGATTACAGTCACGATGGCCGATCGACAGCGGCCCGAAGGACAGCCGCGCACCGAGGCTTTCCTCAAGCGTCAGCGCGACACCCTCAGAGGTCAACGCATCAGGCCGCCCCCCCGCCGTGCCGCGCCCCGTCGCCGCCTGAAGCTGAAAGGAGGCAAAGCGGACGATATCGGCATTATCCCGGAAAAACCGCGCCAGCACCGGTAACTCGGCGATATTGCCGTCAAACAGCGTCGTGTTGAAAATCACGAACAGGCCGGTGCCGCGGGTGCGTTCGATATATTCCTGACGCACCGCGTTCAGCGCCGCTTCGCTGCCATAGCCCTCGCGCTCCTGCGTCAGATCGACATGAAAGGCAACATCGACCAGCCCGGCGTCGGCCAGCTCGATCAACAGATCGCGGCTCGCCTTGATGCCGTTGGTGAATAATGAGGGCCGCATTCCCAGCTCGGCGATATAACGGACGATTTCGACCAGCTCCTCACGCTTGCGCAGGGTCGGGTCGCCGCCGGTGATCTGCACATCGGTGCCGGGCCCATACATTTTGTGGATGCCGTCGATCCGACGAAATACCTCCTTCAGCGGCAAGTCATGCACCGCTTCCGACATGTCCGAGAGATAACAGAGCGTGCAGTCGAGATTGCAGCGCTGCGTGATCTCCAGCGCAATACATCCGATCGGGCGCCGCCGGCCCAAGAGCTGCCCCGCATGAAACTGCCCGGCGCCCTGCATCCGCTCGCGGGTTTGAGCCAGCGCCGAGCCGATATCGCGATAGCGCCGATGATGCCCGTAGCGCCTGATTTCGTCGGGAGTCATGTGGCTTGGATAGAAAGCCAATTATGGCGCGATCACGGCAGCCGGATCCATCAATCGAAATTACAGGGTGCCCCTGCCTTAAACCGATGATATCCGTCTCGTCATTGAGGGGGTTGAGGCATTTTTCGGCACCGGCTGGCCCGTGCTCAACAGGGGCGTCCTGGGCAGTTTTTCCCTCAATATCAGGCCTGTCAGACCTCTGACCACAGCCGCAGCAGATTGGTGTAGCTGCGCTGGACCTTTTCGCGGGTCTGGCCGTGCAGCGGGTCGGCCGGGTTCATGCGCATGATCATATCGAATGCCTCGCCGAGCTCGGTGAGCAGTGCGCGCTTGCCGGGATCGGCGACATAGCTCTGCACCCAGGTCACCAGAGCGAGGCGCTCGCCCTTGGTAATCCGGGTCACCTGATGCCAGAAACTGGTCGGATAGATCGCCGCCGTGCCGGGCTGCAGGCGCAGGGTCGCATGGCCGCTTTCCATTTCCACGCGCAATTCGCCCCCGGTATAGCTCATTGGATCGCTTAGGAAAATTGTCATCGAAAGATCGGCGCGGAAGGGGTCGTCGATCCCCATAAGCGCCTGATCGAGATGGCGGTTATAGAAATCGCCCTCCTCGTACCGGCTGAGGATCGGCGTCGCGATATTGCGGGGATGGGCGTAGAGCCCGAACAGCTTGCTGCGCCGCGCCGCGCCGCGCAAAGTGTCATCCACGAGCCGCCGCTGCTGCTCGCTCAGCACCGCCTGCCGGTTCTGCTTTTCCTCGCGGATGGCGACGCCTGCAGTGCTGCTGCCGTCCTCGAACGTCGCCTCGGCCGCCAGCGCGCGCATCGCTTCGACCTCGGCGCCGCTCAAGAAATCCTTGATCACTTTCATCGGGTTGTACCTCGGATGGGCCAGCCGGGGGGCGAGGGGCGGGTCGGCCTGAAATAAAAAGGCGGCCGAAGCCGCCTTTTTAGCCTGCAAGCGCTCTGGCGCCTACTCTTTAATCTCAGCCACGACGCCGGCGCCGACGGTGCGGCCGCCTTCGCGGA
>CAZRBL010000077.1:0-10014 GCA_964598335.1 uncultured Rhodospirillales bacterium | reverse complement strand
AAACCCTGCCTGAGCGCAATTGACGCCCGGCTATTCGGCGGCGTCGCTGTCGGGCTGGCGGTCCTCGGATTTTTCGCTGCGTTCCGGCGCGGCAATCTCCCGCGGCTGGCCCTCTATCTGGCTTGGTGTTTCGACCGCGCCGGCGGTGGGTTGGAAGCGTTCAAACTGGCGCGCGGCGGGCAGCAACCTGGCCTCGAGCGAGCCGATGGCCTTGTTATAGGTCTCTGTCGCCTTGCCCAGCGCCTTGCCGACACCGTCGAGATAGCCGAGAAAGCCGCCCAGCCTTTCATAGAGCACGCGGCCATGACGGCCGATTTCCTGCGCTTCTTCGGCCAGCGCCTCCTGCCGCCAGCCATAGGCGACGGCCTTGAGCAGCGCGATCAACGTCGTCGGGGTGGCGATGATCACCTGATCGGCGATGCCGGCCTCGATCAGGGTCGCATCGGCCTGCAGGGCCGCGCTGAAGGCGCCTTCATCGGGCAGAAACAGGACGGTGAAATCGGGGCTGGTATCGAATTGCCCGGCATAGCTCTTGCTGCCCAGCAGCTTGAGATGGCGGCGGACATGCTCGGCATGGCGCACCGTTGCCGCCTCGCGTTCCTCGATCGGCAATTCGGCGTTGACGGCATCGAGATAGGCGTCGAGTGGGGCCTTGGCGTCGATCACGATCAGCTTGCCGCCGGGCAGATGCACCAGCACATCGGGCCGTCGTCGCCCGTCATCGGTCTCGATGCTGTGTTCGGTGGCGAAATCGACATGTTCGATCATGCCGGCCAGCTCGACGACGCGGCGCAGCTGCATCTCGCCCCAGGAGCCGCGGGCCTTCGGGGCGCGCAGGGCGCGGACCAGATTGCCGGTTTCGGCGCGCAATTGCTGATGCTGCTGCGCCATGCCCTCGATCTGGCTGTGCAGCGCCTGATAGGCGCCTTCGCGCTTTTCCTCCAGCGCGCGGATATGCTGATCCATGCTGATCAGCTTTTCCTTGAGCGGCAGCACCAGCTGGTTGATCGATTGCTGGCGTGCGTCGAGATCGGTCTTGGCGCCTTCCTGCAGCGCTGCGAAACGTTCACGGGCGAGGCGGAAGAAAGCCTCATTGTTTTCCTTCAGGGATTTATCGGCCAGGGCTTGAAAATGTGCCGCCATGGCGGCCTGGGCTCTGTCCTGTGCTTCCTGGCGTTCGGCGGCGATACGGCGCTCGGCATCCAGCTGCGCCTGCAGCGCGGCTGTCTGGTCGGGCCGCCTTTTGAGCCACAGCGTCGCGGCCAGCGCGCCGAACAACACGCCCAGCGCGAGGCCGACAAAGAGCAAGCCCAGCCCCTCGGTCATTCAGACCGGCTCGGTCGGGGCGCCGATCAGGGTTCCGGCGCCGCCGGCGGTAAAGATTTCCAGCAGCAGCGCATGCGGCACCCGCCCATCCATGATGACCGAGGCGTCGACGCCCTGAGCGACGGCGTTGAGGCAGGTTTCGACCTTGGGGATCATGCCGCCGGTGATCGTGCCGTCGGTCAAGGCGAGACGGGCCTCGGGAACCGACAGGCTGGGGATCAGCCGGCCCGTCTTGTCCATCACACCGGGCACGTCGGTCAGCAGGAAGAAGCGTGTCGCGCTCAGCGCACCGGCGATGGCGCCGGCCGCCGTGTCGGCATTGATGTTATAGGTCTCGCCGCCGGCGCTCGCACCGATCGGGGCGACAACCGGGATCAGATCGGCTTCGGTCAGATCGATCAGAATGTCGGGGTCGATTTCCGCCGGCTCACCGACAAAGCCTAGATCCAGTATTTTCTCGATATTGGAGCCGGGATCGCGCTGCGAGCGCCGCAGCTTGCGGGCGCGGATCAGCCCGCCATCCTTGCCCGAAATGCCGACGGCGGACCCGCCGGCGTCCTGAATGGCGCCGACAAGCTGTTTGTTGATGGAGCCGCTGAGCACCATCTCGACGATATCGACCGAGGCCTTGTCGGTGACGCGCTGGCCGGCGATGAATCTGGTCTTGATGTTCAGCCGGTCCAGCATGGCGCTGATCTGGGGGCCGCCGCCATGCACCACGATCGGGTTGATGCCGACCTGTTTGAGCAGCACGATATCGCGCGCGAAAAGGCGCAATGCGCTCTCATCGCCCATCGCATGGCCGCCATATTTGACGACAAAGGTTGCGCCCGCATAGCGCCGCATGAACGGCAGCGCCTCGGACAGGGTGCGCGCCTTGGCCAGATGTTCATCCTGGCCCAGCCGCCGCGCCAGCAAATCGATCGGTTCTGTCATGGGGGCATAGGATAGGCGGTCGAGGCGGTTTGCGTAAGGGGGCCTGCGCCTGGTTTATTTCCGCGCTGTCGGGCGCCTCGATGCTTGTTTCGGGCGCTGCCATGCCCGGCCATATACTGCCGGGCGTAACTGATCCGTTATGCGGGCCGGCGGATTGGCCGCCCGGCAAGAGCAAGACCGGCGAGCGAGAGCCAAAGCGCGCCGGCCGGTGCCGGCACTGACGCGGCGTTGAACGGTGCCAGCGTCAGTGAGCCCGCTTCATCTTCGCCGCCGTCGGGAAAGCCTTGGCGATAGCCCTCAAAGCCTTCCGCGGTGAACAGGGCGTCGTCCAACCCGCTCGGCGTGAAACCGTTGGTTACCGCCACCGGCGCGCTGAGGCCGCCCGCATACCAGATGTCGCTGTCGAAATCGCCGTTCGGATAGGCGAGGCCCGTGAACTCGCTGAGATATCCATCGCCGGGCAAGGCGGCGCGCAATTCGATCCATGAGACGATCGCATTGTTGCCGAAGCCGAAATCGGAGAAATCGATCAGCGAGGCACTGTTCAGCGGCGTGCCCGGATTGGCGGTCTGGCCGGTGATGAAGGTCGCCGGGCTGTGCAGCCAGCCGCTCCAGGTTCCAGTGACGGCATCAAAGAGCCGGGTTTCAAAGCCCTCAGCGCTGGCCCATTCCATGATGACGAAATCGTCCCCGGCCTGATTGGCGATGCCGATGCCGCCGCTGAAGCCGATTTGCAGCAAGCCGTCCAGCCTGTCGCCTTGGCCGCCATTGGCGGCGGTGTCGGGCGTCAGGGACCAATAGCGGATGCCGCGGCCTTCGGCGCTGCAGAAGCTGTCGAAGAACAGACAGCCGACGCTGGCATCGCGCAGATCATCGCGCGCGCTTGCGGCAATGCGGTTGACCTCGAAATCGCTGCGATACAGCCCACCCTGGTAAGCGGTCACGCCGCGCGGCGTGCCGTCCGGATTGCGCGAATAATCGGCGGCATTTACGGCGTGAGCCGTATCAAAACTGAGTGTCGCCGGGCCGCTCGCTGTGCCGCCGCTGAAATACTGCCCGTCGAGCGTGATGGTCGCAGCCATTGCCCCGGTCGACCCCGTCAACCCGGCAACAACCAGCAAGCAGGCAAGAACACGCATCTTTTCCTCAACCATTGCCCGGCAGTAGCAGATTTTGCCGCCGACGAACAGGCCTGCTCAGTCGGCGTCGAACGCAATCAACGCCCGCAGCTCCTCGATCCCTTCACCTTTTTCGCTGCTGGTCATCAGCGGGTTGGGGAAGGCGGCGGGGCGGGATTTGATCTGCTCGCGCAGCTCTTCGACCATGCGGCGGCGACCGGGCGCTTTGATTTTGTCGCCCTTGGTCAGCACGATGCGGTAGGGCACGGCGGTCGCGTCGAGCATATCGAGCATGTCGATATCGGCGGATTTCAGGCCGTGGCGGCTGTCGATCAGGACCAGCGCGCGGCGCAGATTGGGCCGGCCGCGCAGATAGGCGGCAAGGACCGCCTGCCACTGCTTCACCAGTTCCAGCGGCGCCTTCGCATAGCCATAGCCGGGCATGTCGACCAGGTTCAGCCGCCCCTCGCCGACATCGAAGAAATTGAGCTGCTGCGTCCGGCCCGGCGTATTCGAGGTGCGTGCCAGGTTGCGGGTGCCGGTCAGCGCGTTGATCAGCGAGGATTTGCCGACATTCGACCGTCCGGCAAAAGCGATTTCGGGCCTGTCGGCCGGCGGTAATTGTTCCAGTTGCGCCACGCCCAGCATGAAGACGGTCGGCAGCTTGAACAGCAGGCGACCGGCTTCAAGGTCCAACTCTTGGTCGTCTGAGGTCACCATCGCGAGAAGCGTTAGAGATATTGCGATGCGGAGTCACGCGCTCAGGATGATCCGGCCGGATTTTTGCCGAGCTCTGGCGGTGTCTGCGATCATGCGCCATCCCGGCGGTCGGCCCTGGATAGAGAAAAGAGCGTTAGGGGATCACGATTTCTCCGGGTCGATCAGGTCCTCGCCCCCACCGATGGTGCGGTCAATTTTGCGCCTTACCTGATCCGAGCTCAGCATCAGGATCGCAATGACCAGAACCAGGATCGCCGCCGCTTCGATCAGGATATTCACCGGGTCCATATCCTTGCCCTGAAGCACGATCAGGCGCGCAATGGCGGTGATCGAGATGATCAGCGGATACAGCACCGGTATCTGCCGGTTAACGTAATAGCTGCGCACCATCGACAGCACCTCGGTATAGAGAAGCAGCAGCAGAATATCGGCGGCAATCACCGTTTGCCGCTCGATAACGGCGATGATTTCCAGCGCGATTGCGCCGACCGTCAAGAGGATGACGGTGAACAGCGTGCCGCGCTCCAGATACTCGATAATCAGGCTGACAGAGCCGCTTTCCCGCGCCTTGGCGCCTTTATCATCATCACTGCTCGCCGCCATTTTTCCGCTTTCTAGGCCTTTCTGGCCTTTTCCTTGCGACTCATTCGCATGATGATCCATTGCTGGCCGATCGATAATGCATTCGAGGTCGCCCAATAGATCACCAGCCCGGCCGGGAAGCTGGCCAGCAGCACGGTGAAGACCGGCGGCAGGAAGGCCAGCACCTTGGCCTGCATCGGGTCGGTCGGCGCCGGGTTCAGCTTTTGCTGTGCCCACATGGTCAGCCCCATGATCAGCGGCCAGATGCCGATTACCAGGAAGCTGGGCACCTCATAAGGAAGCAGCCCGAACAGGTTGAAGATGCTGGTCGGGTCGCGCGCTGACAGATCTTCAATCCAGCCGAAAAACGGCGCGTGCCGCATTTCGATGGTGACGAACAGCACCTTGTACAGCGCGAAAAAGATCGGAATCTGCAACAGGATCGGTACGCAGCCGGAGACCGGGTTCACCTTTTCCTTTTTGTACAGCTCCATCAATTCTTTCTGCAGCCGCTCACGATCGTCGCCATGGCGTTCCTGCAGCGCTTTCATCTGCGGCTGCAGATCTTTCATGCGGCCGAGTTCCTTGAAGCTTTTATTGGCCAGCGGGAACATCAGCAGCCGCAGCAGAATCGTAAAGGCAATGATGGCGAGGCCGAAATTGCCGATCAGCCCGCCGAGATAGTCCAGCGCGTGGAAAAACGGGATGGTCATGAACCAGAACATGCCGAAATCGACCGCGCGGTTGAAATTCGGCAGGCCGAGATCCTCGCCATAGCGGTCGAGCAGGTCGACTTCCTTGGCGCCGGCGAAAAGACGGTGGGTGATTTCGGCGGTTTGGCCGCTTTCGATGATTCTCACCGCGCCGAGGTAATCGGCCTGAAAGCGTTCGCGCTGTCCGATTCCCGGCCCGGCGGTCGCCGGGGTGTGCAGGAAACGCGCCTGCACCTCTTCGGCCTGCGGCGGGATGATGCCGACCAGCCAGTATTTGTCGGTGATTCCGAGCCAGCCGCCGCGGCTTTGATAGGTCGCCTGACCGTCACCGGCGATGTCGTCATAGTCATGCTCGCGCAGCGTCTCGTTCAGGACCCCGATCGGGCCTTCATGCAGGATGAAGAAATCCAGCGTCGGCGGCTTTCCATGCCGCGAGACCAGCGCATAGGGGTATAGCTGCACCGGCTCACCGCTGGTATTGGTCACGCGTTCGGTGACCGTGAACATATAATCTTCGTCGATGGTGACGGTCCGCTCGAAACGCAGGCCGGCACCGTTGTCCCAGCGTTTCACGATGCTACGGCCGGGCGTCAATTCATCGCCTTCGATGTCCCATAGCGTCTGATTGTTCGGCAGCCGGTAACCCGCTCCCGCCGCACCGATCCAGCCGAATTCGGCGTAATAGGGCTGCGCTGTACCGGCCGGAGCGAGCAGGACGACCTCATCGTCGCGCTCGACCGTCTCATAATAGTCAGCCAGCGTCAGATCGTCGATACGGCCGCCACGCGCCTTTATCGAGCCGTGCAGGCGCGGCGTTTCGATACGGACACGTGGGCTGTCGGCCAGGACGGTGGCTCGGTCGCGGATCGCTGCAACCATCCCCGGCGCCGAGGGCTGCGGCAGATCGGCGGCCTCGATCCCCGGCGCGCCCGGCACGGTACTTTCAGCGCCGCCGCCGGTGGTTTGCGCCGCTTCCTGGGCGCGTTGCTGCGCTTCACGCTGTGCCTCCATGGCCGGTCGCGTGAAAAAGAAATCGAAGGCCAGAAGGATGCCGATCGATAGAACGACGGCCAGTATCAGATTGCGGGAGTCGGAAGACATCGGCGATACGGATAGAGAGAGCGGCCGGCCCGATAGGCCGGCCTCGGCGCTTAGCGGTTATGTATTGCGTTTGGGCCGAAGAGCAAAGCGTTCGGGGACCGGGTCGGCGCCGATTTCGCTGAACGGATGACAACGGCTCAGCCGCCAGAGCGTCAACCAGCCGCCGCGCAGCAGCCCGAAGCGACCGATCGCCTGATGCGCATAGCACGAACAGCTGGGATAAAAACGACAGGAAGCCGGCAGAAACGGCGAGATGAGGCGGCGATAAATGCCGATCAAGGCAAGGGCAGGGCGACGCAGCATCGATTCAGGCCCGGCGTTGGATATGCAGCCGCTTGAGCGCGCGATGCAGATCTTTGCGCAAGAGCGCGAAGGGCCGGTCTACGGTTTCGGCGCGGGCGATCAGCACGACATTGCGACCGCCGAAATCATAATCCGGCAGGATTTCACGGGCGAGCGCGCGCATGCGCCGCTTGGCCCGGTTACGCTGGACCGCATTGCCGACGCGTTTCGATGAGGTATAGCCGACGCCGAGAGTGTTTTCCCCGTCCGCATCATCGTTCTGCGGGCCGATCTGAACAAGGAGACCTGCGGTGACGACGCGGCGGCGCTCACCCGCCACGCCGAGAAACTGCCTTCGCGACCGAAGGGTTCGTAGAACGGTCATGCCGCCGGGGTCGACCGTGGCTTACGCGCTGAGCTTCTTGCGGCCTTTCAGGCGACGGCGGGCCAGAACCTTGCGGCCGTTTTTTGTTGCCATGCGCGAACGAAAGCCATGGCGGCGCTTGCGAACCAGGCGGCTCGGCTGAAAAGTACGTTTCATCGAAATGTCCTCGGGTCGGGCCGACGGGGCTGCGCCTCACGACCGGCCAGTGATTCCAAGCGCGTGAAAATAGGGATGACGGCACGGACTGTCAAACTGCTGCGCTCGCTGCTAGAGCGATTGCCTGCACCCTGCCCCCCAAGTCCAGCCTGCCCCGCGAGATCGCATGTCGTCCACTTCGTCCCTTCGTCTGCCGAATTTCCTGATCTTGGGGGCGGCGCGTGCCGGCACCTCATGGCTTGGCAAGGCTGTCGATCTGCATCCTGAGATTTACTGTGTCGATCCGGAGCTGCATTTCTTCTCCGTCGATTCCTATTACGAGCGCGGTCTTGAGCATTATGCGCAGCACTTCGAACCTGCCGGCGATGCCAAGGCGGTCGGTGAGAAGTCACCGAGCTATTGGACCTATTTCCATGCTGATGACAGCCTGGCAGCCGCGCCGCAGCGTATTGCCCGCGATCTGCCGGACGCAAAGCTATTGGTTTCTTTGCGTAATCCCGTGGACCGCTTTATCTCCGCCTTCTTTTTGCACCGCTGGAACCGGCGGTTTCCGGCGGGGACGACACTGGAAGATGTGGTCCTTGGCGGCGTGTCCATCGGCGAAGGCTGGGACATGATCTCGCCGGGCAAATATGCCCGACAGCTGGCCGGGCATTTTGAGTTGTTCGGGCGTGAGCGTCTCAGGATCTATATTTTTGAAGAAGATATCCGTCAGCACCCCCGCCGGACGCTGCGGGATATCTTCGGCTTTCTCGGCGTCGATCCGGACGCTGTTACGCAGGTTTCCGAGGGCGCCCGAAATCGCGCGGTCCGCTCTGCCTTTGCGCTTGACGCTCACTGCCGTCTGCCGCAACTGGGCCCGGTCTGGCAGGTGTATGATCGCCTTCTGGGAACGCCGATGGCGGCCTCAAAGGAGGTGAGGCATCGGCTGGCCGATATTTATGCGGATGATGTGCGGCGGCTGGAAGAGCTGCTGGGCCGCGATCTGACCGTTTGGCTGGGCGCCTAGGCGGCGTCCTTGGCCCGCACCGCGTCCGGGTCGTAATTCAGGTTCGGGGCGAGCCATTTTTCGGCATAATCCACGCTGACGCCCTTGCGGGCGGCATAGTCCACGACTTGGTCCCGCTCGATGCGGCCGACGCCGAAATAACGGGCCTCCGGATGCCCGATATAAAAGCCCGACACGGCGGCTGACGGCCACATCGCGAAGCTTTCGGTCAATGACAGCCCGGTGTGCTTCGTCGCATCAAGAACATCGAACAAGGTTTGCTTTTCGGTATGGTCGGGGCAGGCGGGGTAGCCGGGGGCAGGTCGGATGCCGCGATATTTTTCCCGGATCAGCGACTCGTTATCGAGCTGTTCATCGGCATCATAGCCCCAGAATTCCTTGCGCACCCGCTCATGCAGGCGCTCGGCGAATGCCTCGGCCAGCCGGTCGCCCAGCGCCTTGACCATGATCGAGCTGTAATCGTCGTTTTTCGCCTCGAAATCCTTGGCGATATCCTCGACTTCGGCGCCCGCGGTCACGGCAAAACCGCCGAACCAGTCAACCACGCCGCTATCCTCTGGCGCGACGAAATCAGCCAGACAGAAATTCGCCCGACCGCCCTTATCCCGCACCATCTGCTGACGGAGCATGTGAAACACCGCAAGCGGTGATTTTCCCTTTTCGTCCTCGAAGATGACGACGTCATCGCCGCGGCTGACGGCGGGCCACAGGCCGAGCACGGCTTTCGGCGTGAACCATTTCTCGCCGATGATCTGCTGCAGCATCGCTTGCGCGTCCTTAAACAGGGGCGCCGCCGCCTCGCCGACGACCTTGTCCTCAAGGATATCGGGGAAGCGGCCATGCAGATCCCAGCTGACGAAAAACGGTCCCCAGTCGATGCGCTGGGTCAGCTCGGCCAGATCGTAATCCTCGAACACCGTCAGCCCCGGCTTGTTGGGGCGCGGCGGCTGATAGGCGGCCCAGTCCGGCTTCGCCCTGTTGGCGCGGGCGGCGGCGATGCTCTGGCGCTTTTTTTCGCCGCTCTGACCTTCATGCCGTTCGCGCAGCGCGGTGTATTCGGCGGCAATTTCATCCTGATAGGGGCCGCGGCTCTGTCTGCCGACGAGTTTCTGCGCGACGCCGACGGCGCGGCTGGCATCGGTGACATGAACCACGCCGTGCTGATATTGCGGCGCGATTTTAACCGCCGTGTGCATTTTGGACGTCGTCGCGCCGCCGATCAGCAGCGGCAAGCTGAAATCCCGCCGGGTCATCTCCTTGGCGACAAAGACCATCTCATCGAGCGAGGGTGTGATCAGGCCGGACAGGCCGATCATATTGGCACCTTGCTCTTCAGCGGCGTCGAGGATCTTGTCCGCCGGAACCATGACGCCGAGGTCGATGACCTCGAAATTGTTACATTGCAGCACGACGCCGACGATGTTCTTGCCGATATCGTGGACATCGCCCTTGACCGTGGCCATCACGATCTTGCCGGCCGGCTCCTTGTTCTCCGCCGCCTCTTTCTCCTCCTCGATATAGGGGAACAGATGCGCGGTGGCCTTTTTCATCACCCGGGCGGATTTGACGACCTGCGGCAGGAACATCTTGCCGGCGCCGAACAGGTCGCCGACCACATTCATGCCGTCCATCAGCGGGCCTTCGATGACGTGCAGCGGCCGTTCGGCAGCCTGGCGCGCCTCTTCA
>CAZRBL010000076.1:0-10182 GCA_964598335.1 uncultured Rhodospirillales bacterium | reverse complement strand
GGGTGTCGCCGGCATAAACCACAGATTGGATATATAATCGTACAGGCGCTGGGCATGGGCGCTATCATCGCCGTAATACATGGCTACGCGCGCAAACAGGTCCTGAAAATCCTCTTCGGGCAGCAGGTACCGGTCCTCAAGCGTGTTTTTCCCAAAATCTGTCAACAGGCCGTCGCGCTCGGTATCGACCCGTACACGTGTGCCTTTCTCTACCTGAACGACGTCGAGCACTTGCTCATCTCCTTGCTTATCCACAGCTTGTGGATGGTCTGAGTGTGGAAAAATTGGGCTGAACCACTATGATTAGTGGTCGCGATATCCAGACGATACCAAATCTGGTGAAGCTGTCCAGCCGCTTTCTCGCGCTAAATTTGTCCTGCCGAAAAGTCGATCAGTTGATCATCGTCAGAAGGCGGAATTGTGGCGCTGTTCATTCTATGTTCCCTTCGCCTCATGCGAGTCCGTCTACGCGCTCGCACCGCTTTCGGATGTTCTTTAGCATGTCTGTGCAAGCACCGAATCGGGCCTTGAGCGCCTCCGATTCGCACCGCCCTCGTTATCGGAGTGCCAGATGTCTATCGAACCGCCCTATCTGCTGTTTCTCGGCGATGCTCAGGATCAGCTCGCCGCCAAAACCGCCGCCGGCGTGGCGCGCTGGCGGCCCGATAAATGCATGGGGCAGCTGCGTTTTGCCGATTGCAAGGCAGATGTCGGCCTGGCCGACTTCAGCCTCGAGCAGGCGGTTGCCAAGGGCGCGAAGACGCTGGTCATCGGCGTCGCCACCCGCGGCGGCGCTATCCCCGAAAGCTGGGAAGACTCCATCCTCAAGGCGATCCGGCTGGGCATGGACGTTGCCAGCGGTCTGCATCAGCGTGTCGCCGATCGGCCCGAATTGCGCCAGGCGGCTGACGCGCTCGGTCGCCGTATCGTCGATGTCCGTCATCCCGACCGCGATTTCTCTGTCGCAACGGGCGAAAACCGGGCCGGAAAACGCCTCTTGGCCGTCGGCACCGACTGTTCCATCGGCAAGATGTACACCGCGCTCGCCATTGAGGCGGAAATGCATCGACGTTCGGTCAAGGCGACCTTTCGTGCCACCGGCCAAACCGGGATTTTCATCGCCGGCAGCGGTGTGTCCATCGATGCCGTCATCGCCGATTTCATATCCGGCGCGGTTGAATGGCTGTGTCCGGAGAATGAAGACGATCACTGGGACATCGTCGAAGGTCAGGGCTCGCTGTTCCACCCTTCATTCGCCGGCGTGTCGATGGGGCTGCTGCATGGCGCGCAGCCCGATGCGCTGGTGCTGTGTCACGAGCCGGGACGCGAGCATATGCGGGGCCTTCCCGGCCGACCGTTGCCGCCGCTCGATAGCTGCATGGCGCTGAATGAACAGGCCGCCCGCATCGTCAACCCCGCCGCGCAGACCATCGGCCTGTCAATCAACACCAGTACCATGAATGACGGCCAGGCCGAGGGCTATCTCAAGGGCCTGGAAGACCGGTTCAGCCTGCCGGCGGTCGACCCGGTAAGGACCGGCGTGGGTAAGCTGGTCGACAGGGTCGAGGCACTATGGCCTTGAGGGTAACGCTACCGTGCCGCGCATCAGCGCTTCCAGCCCGATCAGCGCCGGGACGGCTTCGGTCACCAGGGTGATCGGCACAGGCTCCAGCAGCTCGCGTTTGCGGCCCTTGCTGATCATCGCCTCACGGAACAGATCGGCGCGAAAATGGCGGCCCCAGCGCGGCAGGATCCCGCCGCCGAGATAGACCCCGCCATAGGCGCCGGTGCTCAAAACCAGATTGCCGGCGACGGTGCCGAGAAACAGCGCGAATTGCGCCAGCGTGCCTTCGGCAAGCGTATCTCCCGCCATGGCCGCATCGGCGATTTGCCCGGCGGTCAGATCCTCAGCCGCGTGCCCGGTATGCGCGGCGATCAGCCGATATAGCCTGGGCAGGCCGAAGCCCGATACCAGCTTTTCCGCCGAGACATGATCGTCGTCCGCACGCGCCCTGTCGAGCAGCGCGCTCTCGAAATCATTGCGCGCCGCCAGGGTGACATGACCGCCCTCACCTGCCAGCGCCAGAAAGGCCGGCATCTCCTCGCCGGTCGGCACCAGCAGGGCCGCTCCCAGCCCGGTGCCGGCGGCCAGCATGATGCGCGGCACGCCGGGCGTCGTCTCGCCCGGATGCAGAACCTTCTGCGCCGATTGATTGAGAAACGGTATCGCGGCGATTGCGGCGACCAAGTCATTGACGGCCAGGAAACGCTCGACCCCGAGATGGGCCCGCAATCCGGATTGAGAAAACCGCCATGGGTGGTTCGTCAGGGCGATCTCGTCGCCGGTCACCGGTCCGGCCACGGCCAGGGCGGCGGCGCGCGGCGGCGTGGCGCCATGGGCGCGCAGAAAGGTGTCGATGGCGGCCTGCGGCCCGTCGAAATCCGACACCTTGTAATGGGCGAAGGCGCCCGGTTCGCCGGCCAGAGCCAGCCGGATATTGGTGCCGCCGATATCGGCGAGCAGGGCGGTCGAGGAAGCAGCCATGGGCGAGTGCTTTTCCGATCTTTGCGGTGCAGGGTGTGGACCGGGCGAGGGGCGGATGAATGTGGCTTAAGCTATGATCTGTGCCGCGGCCGATGCAATAAGAAGCGGTTAACGCACCGTCGCTACAGTGGCGCTGCGTCGACACAAGGGATTCAACGCGATGGCTAAAGGCCGCATTCTGCTGGCGGAAGATGATGACTCGATGCGGCGCTTTCTGGCGGCGGCGCTGGAAAAGGCCGGCTATGACGTCGATCCGGTCGAGGATGGGCTGGAGGCGCTCGAGGCGCTGCAGGCGATCGATTACGATCTGCTGCTTGCCGATATCGTCATGCCGGGCCTGGACGGGATCGACCTTGCGCGCCGCGCGACGACGGCCAAGCCCGAGTTGCAGGTCATGTTCATCACCGGCTTCGCCGCCATCGCGGTGAGCCGCCATGCCGAAATGCCCCGCCATAGCGGCCTGTTGTCAAAGCCCTTCCATTTGAAAGAGCTTGTCAATCAGGTCGACGCGGCGATCGGGGCGATCTGATCGGGCGACGCTGTCCAGCGCATTGTCGGATCCTTCCGATCCAGCGCTGTACTCCCGCCCCGCCGCCCTCGATGCAATGCTGGCAGGGGTGGTGCGGACCAGAAGCAGGCGAAAATGCTCTAACCGTCGAATTCATAGCCGAAACGATCGATATCCTCGGCATAGAGCGCGGCGACGGTTCTTTTTGTCCGCTCGTTGTAATAGTCGCGCCAATGGCCGTGATGCTCCTGCTTGCCGATCAGCGCAAACAGGGCATTGGGATCCCTGAGCGCCAGATTGACCTTCAGCGCCTTGTACCGTTCCCGCCAGGACGGATTGGCTGACGCGTTCGACCGGACATTGCGCCGTTCCAGCGCCGGCAAGCCGCCGACTTTTTCGCTGATGACGGCGAAATCCTCCACGATGGTCTCCAGTCTCCCGATGAAGTCGACGCAGATGCCGCCGTCCCGGTCGATGACAAAGTCCGTTTGCGGTCTGACGAACCAGTAAGAATGCCGCCAAAGCTCCTTGCTGAGCTTTTGTTCGATGAAGCGCTCAAAAGATACGAAATAGCGCAGGTAATGATACAGGGAGACGGCCCTTGCCCATGGATTGCGAACAATGGCGCAGCTGAAATAGGCGTTAAAATCGGCCTCGCTGATATAGCCGTGCCCGACATAGTCGCGCGCCGTCAGATGCGCGAGGCGAGGCGGCCCAGCCTCGCCCTTGTCTTTGCTGCGCAGCAGCAACCGCCCCCTCTCATGCCAGCCAAGGCCGAGCGATTTGAGAAAGGCATATTCGATACTTTGCCCGCCGCATTTCGGGATGTGAACGAAAACGCATTGATGCTGGGGCGAAATCATCGCGGCTCGGCCTGGGATCGGGGCGGTTCATCCCCTCTGTCTCAGCATGGATTGCCGGCGTGCTGCAAGCGGCACGGCTTGATGCCTGAAGAGAGGTCATTTCGACAATCAGGCACACACCCTTGCTGGAATCGCGTCACGGCGCTATATCGCCTGCTTCCCGGGCGGTTAGCTCAGCGGGAGAGCACTTCGTTGACATCGAAGGGGTCACTGGTTCAATCCCAGTACCGCCCACCACACACCCCGTGTGATTTTCCGATCCGGCTTGTTGTTTCCTGTGGCGCGTTCATTCGTCGGAATGCGGTTGCCGTGAACCTCATGAATGTTGCCAATCCAGAAACACTGTGACGATTGCAGTCATGATTGTTGCGGGTCGGTGCAGGCTTATTTGTCCTCCTCGACAGTCACTACTGACAGGATGGAGGTCATGATGCTTTCACTTCGTAAATCCGAAGAACGTGGTCCCGCTGATTTCGGATGGCTTAAGTCTCGCCACAGTTTTTCTTTCGGGCGCTATTACGATCCGGACTTTATGGGCTTTGGGCCGTTGCGCGTGATTAATGAGGACCGGGTGGCGCCCGGTGCCGGTTTTCCGATGCATCCGCATGCGGATATGGAGATCATCTCCTATGTGCTTGACGGTGCGCTGGAGCATCGGGATTCGCTGGGTACCGGTTCGGTGATCCGCCCCGGCGATGTTCAGCGCATGTCGGCCGGCACCGGCATCCGGCATTCGGAATTCAATCACTCGGACACCGACCCGGTCCATTTCCTGCAGATCTGGATCGAGCCCGAGCAGGCCGGCATTGCGCCGAGCTATGAGCAGCGGCATTTCGAGCCGGCGGAAAAGCGCGGTCGCCTGCGTCTGGTCGGCTCCCGTGACGGGCGTGACGGCTCGGTTACCATTCACCGCGATGTCGATCTCTATGCCGGGCGCTTCGATGCCGGTGAAGCGGCGCTCCACCGCCTGGACCCCGGTCGCCGCGCTTGGGTCCAGATGCTGCGCGGCGGCGCCGTGGTGGCCGGTACCCGACTGGATGCCGGGGATGGTCTGGCGCTGAGTGAGGTCGATTCCCTGACCATTGATAATGGTGAGGACGCCGAAATGCTGCTCTTCGATATCGGCTGAGCGGCCGCAGACCTTCTTCGGCGCAGTGGACAGCCGCCGCGCCGATACCAATTTGCTCGCTAGAGGCAGCAGCATAGTGTTGCCTGACAGCGGGCAAATTGGGCATTCTGCAACAGCCATGAGTTTTATCGAATTGATCGGCCGACGCGCTGCGATTGTTATTCTTCTGGCTCTGATCGCGGGGTTTGCTGTACCGGGGCGACCGGCAACCGCGCAGGAGCGACCGCTGCGCGTGATTGCGACGACCGCCATGATTGCCGATGCGGCGCGTGCCATCGGCGGCGAGCTTGTCGAGGCAAGGGCCTTGATGAAAGCGGGCATCGACCCGCATGCCTATCGTGCAACACGCAGCGATATTGCGGCCATGGCCGGCGCCGACCTTGTCTTGTGGAACGGACTGTATCTCGAAGCGCAATTGGAAGATTTTTTTGCCGAGCTGACACAGCGGCAGGACGTGATCGCCGTCGCCGAACAATTGCCCGAGGATCGGCTGATCAGGCATGACGACTATGCGGACAAGGCCGATCCGCATATCTGGATGGATCCCGCCTTGTGGCTCGAGGCAATCGACGCGATCGAAACGGCACTGATCGCGAAACTGCCGGCGGCGCGCGACCAATTGGCGGCCAATGCGGCCGCCTATAGATCCGAGATCGAGCTGCTTGCAGCCTATGCGAAAACGGTTCTGGCAAGCGTCCCCGAGGCAAGCCGGGTTCTGGTGACGGCGCATGACGCCTTCAATTATTTCGGGCGCGCTTACGGCTATGAGGTGATCGGTATTCAGGGCATTTCGACCGAAAGCGAAGCCGGACTCAATCGTATTGCCGCGCTTGTGGACATGCTCGTCGCGCGCGATGTCCGCGCGGTGTTTGTCGAAACCTCGGTTTCCGACCGCAATATCCGCGCATTGATTGAGGGAGCCGCCGCGCGCGGTCATCAGGTCGTCATCGGCGGCGCCCTGTTCTCCGACTCAATGGGCGCCGAAGGCAGCTATGAAGGCAGCTATCTCGGCATGATCGATCACAACGCGACCGTGATTGCGCGGGCGCTCGGCGGTGACGCGCCGCCGGGCGGGCGGCTCGGGCGTCTGTCGGGAAGCTGATCGATGCTGCGCCGAACCATCGGTCTTGCCGCCGCAAACGGCCGGGCCACGCCGATGCCGCCCTCGGCGCCGCATGCACTGATCGTGCGCGGCATGACCGTATCCTATCGCGACCGGGTTGCTGTCTTTTCCATCGATGCAGATTTTCCGCGCGGCAGCATGACCGCCGTGATCGGTCCGAACGGCGCCGGCAAGTCGACGCTGATCAAGGGCATTCTCGGCATTGTGCCCTGCCTGTCGGGGACCGCCGAAATCGACGGCCTGCCGCTGGCCAAACAGCGCCACCGCACCGCCTATGTGCCGCAGCGTAACGATGTGGACTGGGATTTTCCGGCGACGGTACTGGATGTCGTTTTGATGGCCGCCTATCGCCGGGTCGGGCTCTGGCGACGGCTCGGCCGGTCGGAGCGGGCACATGCGATGGAGTGTCTGGATCGCCTCGGCATGGCCGATTTCGCTGATCGCCAAATCGGTCGTTTGTCCGGCGGCCAGCAGCAGCGCGTTTTCATCGCCCGCGCCCTGGCGCAGCGTCCGGACATCCTGTTCCTTGACGAGCCATTGGCCGGGGTCGATGCGGCGACCGAGCAGATCGTCATCGACCTGCTCACCACACTGCGCGATGAAGGCAAGATCGTCATCGCCGTGCATCATGATCTGACAACGGTCGGAAACCATTTCGACCGGGCGCTGCTGATCAATGTACGGAAGATGGCGGACGGGCCGGTCGCCGAGGTGCTCGACCCCGATCTGTTGCGGGAAACCTATGGCGGACGGTCGGTCGGCGTCGCCAGGCCCGAGACACTGCCCGCCGCCACGGGCTGACGCCATGGGCTCGAGCTTTATCGCCTCTCTCAGCTTTCAGGCCGGGTACAATATCGGCGTCGTCATTCTCGGAGCCACCCTGCTCGGTCTGGCGGGCGGGATCGCCGGGACGTTTTTATTCCTGCGCAAAAGGGCCCTGGTCAGCGATGCGCTGGCGCATGCGACCTTGCCCGGCATCGCGCTCGCCTTCATGGCGGCGACCCTGCTCGGTGCTGACGGGCGAAGTCTGCCCCTGCTGCTCATCGGTGCGGCGTTCAGCGCACTGCTCGGGGTGTTGGCGGTAGGGGCCGTCGCCCGTTATACGCGGCTTGGTGAGGATGCGGCGATCGCCTCGGTCCTGGCCGTGTTCTTCGGCATCGGCATCGTCCTGTTGACGGTGGTTCAGTCGCTCGGCACTGGTTCCGCCGCCGGGCTGGAGACCTTTCTGCTCGGTTCTGCTGCCGGAATGATCGCCGCGGATGCTTGGCTGATCGCCACCGGCGCCGCGCTGGTTCTGCTTCTGGTGTTCCTGCTGCGCCGTCCGATGACGATGGTCGCCTTCGATCCGGGCCAGGCATCGGCGCAGGGCTATCCGGTCGGCCTGATCGACCTTGCCACCATGGGCGTGGTGCTGGCCGTTACGGTTATCGGGCTGCACCTTGTCGGCGCCGTATTGATCCTCGCCCTGCTGATCATCCCCCCGGTATCGGCGCGATTCTGGACCGACCGGGTCGGGGCGCTGTTGGCGCTGTCGGGAAGTTTCGGCGCTGCGTCCGGCTATGTCGGCGCGGCCTTGTCGGCGGCGGCGCCGGCATTGCCGACCGGTCCGGTGATCGTGCTGGTTTGTACCGCGTTGTTCGCCGTCTCGCTGCTGTTCGCGCCGAATCGAGGCGTGCTTGCGGCCATGCTGCGGCACCGGCGCTTTCAATGGCAGGTGCACCGCAGGCAAGGCTTGCTCGCGCTTGCACGCCAGGAACTGATTCATGACCGGTTTACGCTGACAGTCTTGCAACGCAGCGGCTTTATCCGCGCCGATGGCGTGCCTACTGCACGTGGGCGTGCCGAAGCGGCCAAGGCGTCGCGCGATGAAAAGCGTTGGGAGATCGCACGCCGACTGCATAGCGAGGGCGCATACAGTATCGATTATGATGGGTTATCGCCGATCGAATCCGTGCTGACGGCGGATCAGATCGCCGATATCGATCGCCGTATCGGCGGCCCGGCCCCGGCCTGATCGGCAAGCTGCGATGGATGACTTTATTCAGCTCAGCCTGACGCCGATGCTCATCGCTGTGCTTGCCAGCATCGCCTGCGCGCTGCCCGGCAATTTCCTGGTGCTGCGACGCCAGGCCCTGATCGGCGACGCGATCAGCCATGTCGTGCTGCCCGGTGTCGTCGTCGCCTTTCTCGTCACCGGCGCGGTTGCAACCTTGCCGATGCTGATCGGCGCGGCGGCGGCGGCGGTTTTCGCCGTTGTGATGATCGAGACGATCCGGCGGCTCGGCCGTATCGAGACCGGTGCGGCGATGGGGGTGGTGTTTACCGCAATGTTCGCCGGCGGCGTCGTGCTGCTTGAGCAGACCGATACCAGCGCCGTGCATCTCGATGTGCAGCATGCGCTGATGGGCAGTCTCGAAACACTGATCTGGTTTGCCGGAACGGAGGGGCTCGCCTCACTGACCGACCGGGCGGCGCTGGCGCAATTGCCGCCCGAATTGCTGCGTATGGCCGGGGTGTGTGCACTGATGGTTGTGCTGTTGCTGATATTCCGGCGGCCGCTCAGCCTTGCGACCTTTGACGAAGGTTATGCCCGGTCGCTCGGTATCCCGACGGTGGCGCTCGGGCTCGGCTTGGTCATCTCCGCCGCGATTGCCGCAGTGGCCGCCTTCGACGCGGTCGGGGCGATCATCGTCATCGCCATGTTCATCTGTCCGCCTGCTGCGGCCCGGCTGATGACCGACCGGTTGAGCGTGCAGATTTGGCTCAGCGTTGTGTTTGCCGCGATATCCGGCGCCGGTGGATATATCCTGGGCGGCTACGGGCCGCTTTGGCTCGGCTTCGAACATGCCGTCAGCGCCGCCGGCATGATCGCCGCGGTGGCGGGCGCGATTCTCGCCCTGGCCTGCCTGTTCGGGCCGCGGCGCCAGCCGTTGACGGCTTAATCCGGCAGCACCGCCACCGCTTCCAATTCGATGAGATATTCGGGCCGGGCCAGGGCCGAGACGCCGACCACGGTGCCCGCGGGGCGAGCGTCGCGCGGGGTGTCGAAATAAAGATGTTCGGCAGCGGCGCGGCTGTACAGGCTGAGGTCCTGATCGGGCAGATCGACAACGAACAGGCGCTGCTGCACGAGATGCTCGCCTTTGGCGCCGGCGGCCTCGAGCGCGGCGCGGACATTCTTGGCAAGTTGTTCGGCCTGGGCGGCAAAGCCGCCATCGCCGGGAATCTGCCCGTCCGGCGTCACGCCCACCTGGCCGGCGATGTAAATGGCGGTGCCGCCGCTAACGGTCACCACCTGGGCATAGCCCCAGCGGCTGCTATCGGGCAGTGTTTCGGGGGCAAGGCGCTGGATCTTCATGGCCGGTTCCTCGGCGTTCAGGGGAAGGCCAAAGCAGAAGAATACGAGAAAGAATACAAGGGTTTTCCGCATGGTTTTTTCCTTTCCGTTCCGGATTTCCTCAGCCTAGAGCATTTTCCGATCATTCCGGTCCACCCCTGCACCCCCGCCTCCCCTGCAAGTATCCTGTCCGGGGAGGCGGGGCGGGGGTGCAGGGGTGGACCGGATCAAAAACAACGGAAAAAGCTCTAGGCGAGAAGGGCGCGGATATCGACCGAGGATCGCTCGCCGACCGCATCAAAGTCTTCCGCCAGCCACTTTTCGGCGGCACTGCGACCGAGATCGCGCAGATGGCACAGAAAGGCCCATTCGCCGTTCAGCTTGGAACTGACAGAGGCCTCGCGCATCGCCGTTTCATCTTCGATCCGGTGCAACAGCACCTGGGTGTAGTGCTGCGGGTCCAGCTTGCCGTCATCGATCAGCCGCGAGACGAAGTCTATCGCCCGAAACTCATTGAGCAGCGAGGCGTTGAAGGTGATCTCATTGACCCGGTTGAGAATTTCACGGGCCGTCTTCGGCGTTTCCTTGCGCTCCAGCGGGTTGATCTGGATCAGCAGGACATCGGGTGAGGCACAGGAATTGAAGAAGGGGAACAAGGCCGGAGTGCCCATATAGCC
>CAZRBL010000075.1:4880-10740 GCA_964598335.1 uncultured Rhodospirillales bacterium | reverse complement strand
TCAAGTCCCGTCACTCGCGCCATTTTTCCGACCATGGAACGGATAACGGCCCGGAACGCTCGCGCCTCGCAATCGTCTAGCGGGCGAGCGTCAGACGATCACCGTTGAGCGTGGTCAACCGACGGGGCGAGCCGGCGCCGGGCATGACTTTTTCAGCTTTGCCGCCCGTCAATCCGAGCAAGGGCCGCGACGGCTCATTGAGGTGGCAAGCGTCATAAATCTGCCTGTGATCGGCGATTGCGTCACCCGGCCCGACAAGGAACGACTCGATGGCTCCGACTCTTCTCGAGCGAGCCAGAGTTCGTCTTCGACGATTCTGTTCGGCTTCAGCATGGCCTGATTCCTCAGGGTGCCAACAGGCCACCAGGAAGCCGAAAATCACATCAGGCCGACCCGGCGACCTCGCCGATGGCCGGCGACGGCATCTCCAGAACGCCGGGGTTCATGAGCCCATCGGGGTCCAGATGCCGCTTTATGCTCATGAGCAGGGCTGCCGGCTCATCGGCAAGGGCCGAGAAATAGGGGTAGGCGCGCCCGATCTGGTTTGACGAAGCGCCGAAGCGTTTGAACAGCATCACGGTTTCGCGGCGCAACGAGTCGACCAGCGCTTTGCTTTCCGGCGCGGCCGGCGGCTCGTTGAATTTGCGCAGATGGTCGGGTTCAGCGACGGTCTTGTGCATCGGCAGCCATTCGTCATGCCAGCGGAAAACCGGCTCGAAGCTGTAGCTGTTGATGGTCAGCGCTGAGGCGAGGCGCGTCTGGACCACCCCCAAGCGTTCCATCTCCGCCTGATAGGGCGCCATCATCGCATCGAATTGCGCCACGAGCTCGAGGGCATCGGAATGCGCCACCTTGGCGTTAAGCGCCGCCCAGCGCATGCCGCCATCTCCCAAGATACCGTTCAGCGTCGAGAAGATGGTTGCCCGGGAGACCCGCGGGATGGTGTCCGCGATAGGCTTGCCGCCGAACTCTGCAGCAATTTTCGCCGCGCGTTCCAGATCGGCTGCCACGGCTGCCTCATTGCGGCCCGCCGCGGTCAGATGCAGGGAGAAATGACCCTTGGGTACAAAATCCTTGCCCGCCGCGGCCATGCCCGCCAGCGTCTTGGCGGCCTTGATCGCCCCGCCAGCGGCCCTCGCCGCGCCCGCCGCCGACTCCATCATGGTCTTGGTGTCCATCGCCATATTGTCGGTGGAGTAGGGATCAAGGACGTAGACTTCCTCGGCAAGGTCCTCGCGGGTGATCTTGGACAGCGCCAGCGAGGCATCGGAAAACCTCTCGAAGGCAAAGCTCGCATATTCCTCGACGGCGGGAGTCTGGATCATTTTCAGCGTCGCCTGGGTCTTGACACCGAGGACGCCGCAATCATGCACGAACAGCCCCGTCAAATCAGGCCCGTAAGTCCGCGAAAACGGCTTGCTCCCCGCCTTTAGCGCGCCCTGTCCGGTCCGCAGGATGGAGCCGTCGGCGCAGGCGACATCAAGGCCGAGCACCGTCTCGGCCGCTGAGCCATAGCGCGCCGAGCCGAAAAACAGCGCGCCCTGGCTCAGACCGCCGCCGACGGTCGCGCCCATACCGGAAAAAGTCCCGAAAAAGGGTAAACGCAGGCCCATCGGCTTCAGGGTTTCATAGATTTTTTTCCAGGTGACACCCGCCTCGACCGTAATCGTCATGTCCTC
Organism: uncultured Rhodospirillales bacterium; assembly: GCA_964598335.1. GTDB lineage: Bacteria > Pseudomonadota > Alphaproteobacteria > CAZRBL01 > CAZRBL01 > CAZRBL01. Next base: position 9,061 of record CAZRBL010000075.1, on the reverse strand, counting down.
TTCGGCGATGTCGATGATGCGGTTCAAACCCGAGAGATCAATGCTGACGGTTTTTTCCGAAACCGGGATGTAGCCTGAGGTATAGCTGAGTCCGCCGCCCCGGGGCGCGATGGCATAGCCCCGCTCCGTCGCCGCCCTGATGCAGGCCGCGAGCGCGTCGGCCGTTTCGGGCCGGATCATTGCCGCCGGGGTTTCTCCGCGACCGTAAACATCGCTACCGGCGAGGGCGAGGCTATCCTCATCGGTGCGCACGGCCGGCTCGCCGGCGATTCGGGTCAGGGTGTCGATCAGATCCGGCGCGTGTTCACTCATGCTTGCTGCTCACTTTGTCTTAGACCTAAACCAGACCTAGCTATGCGTTCTTGCCCGCTGACGCCAGAGTTTTCCCAATGCTGCGGTTCTCTGACGCAAAGGAATATTAACGCCTTGGCAGGTTTTTTCGTCCGCCTAACTCTTTGATTGTGCGCTGCACCCGTGTAGACAGCCGAAAAACAAAAAGGGCCCGTGCTTCGGATGGCGAGGCGGGGCCGATAGGAGACTATAGGCGATGGCGTCCGACGCCTTGCTGGCCGAATATCTGCCGATCCTGATTTTTCTCGCCGTGGCGACCGTCATGGCTTGCCTGATGATGGGGGCCTCTTTCGTGCTGGCGAAACAGAATCCCGATCCTGAGAAGGTCTCGCCCTATGAATGCGGTTTCGAGGCCTTCGACGATGCGCGCAGCCGCTTCGATGTGCGGTTTTACCTCGTCGCCATCCTTTTCATCATCTTTGATCTGGAAGTTGCCTTCCTGTTTCCTTGGGCGATCTCGCTTGGAGATATCGGCATGTTCGGTTTCTGGTCGATGATGGTATTCCTCGGCGTGCTGACCATCGGCTTCATCTATGAGTGGCGAAAGGGAGCGCTGGAATGGGAGTAAGCGCCGAAAAAGCCCCTGCAAGCGTTGCCAAGCCGGGTACGCCGCTACCCGAACAGGCCGGCAAGGCGTTGCAGGAAAAGGGCTTTGTCACCGCCAATTTCGACAAGCTGGTCGATTGGGCGCGTACCGGGTCAATGTGGCCGATGACGTTCGGTCTGGCCTGCTGCGGGGTGGAGATGATCCACGCCTATATGAGCCGCTACGACCTTGATCGCTTCGGCATGATCCCGCGGCCCAGCCCGCGTCAGTCGGACGTCATGATTGTCGCCGGCACGCTGTGCAACAAAATGGCGCCCGCGCTGCGCAAGGTTTACGATCAGATGCCGGAGCCTCGCTGGGTGATCTCGATGGGCTCCTGCGCCAATGGCGGCGGTTATTACCATTATTCCTATTCGGTCGTTCGCGGCTGCGACCGCATTGTGCCGGTGGATATTTATGTCCCGGGATGTCCGCCCACGGCCGAGGCACTGGTCTACGGCATCCTGCAATTGCAGAAGAAGATCCTGCGCGACCGCAAGGTCATCGCGCGGTAATCAGACATGGCGGAGAACACCGATACCGACGCCGAATCCGTCGGCGCGCTGACCGATTATCTGACCGGCAAGATCGGCGACGACCTTATCACCCATGAGGTGCGGTTCGGCCGGCTTTGTCTGGTGCTGCCGTCCTCGCGACTGGTCGATACCCTTGAATTCCTGCGTGACGATCCGCGCTGCCTTTTCAGCCAGTTGGTTGATATTGCGGGCGTCGACTATCCTGATCGTGAGCCGCGCTTTGAGATCGTCTATAATCTTCTGTCATTGTCCAATAACCAGCGCGTCATGGTGAAGGTCCGCACCGGTGAAGAAACGCCGGTGCCGACGGTTACCGGGGTGTTCAATTCGGCCCATTGGTTCGAGCGCGAAATATGGGATTTGTTCGGCATATTCTTCAGCGGTCATCCCGACCTGCGCCGTATTCTCACGGATTACGGCTTTGAGGGTCATCCGCTGCGCAAGGATTTCCCGCTCACGGGTTATACCGAGCTGCGCTACGACATCGAGGAAAAGCGGGTTGTCTACGAGCCGGTTCGGTTGACACAGGATTTCCGGAGTTTCGACTTCACCAGCCCGTGGGAGGGCATGACCGAGATTATGCTCCCGGGCGACGAGAAGGCCGTCAAGCCGCAGAACATGCCGGATGACGGGGCGGATAAACGATGAGTGACTCGGGTCTGGAAGGGTTGGAACAGGAGATCAGGCCGTTCACCATTAATCTCGGTCCGCAGCACCCGGCCGCGCACGGCGTTCTGCGCCTGGTGATGGAGATGGACGGCGAGACGGTGACGCGGTGCGATCCGCATATCGGCTTGCTTCATCGCGGCACGGAAAAGCTGATCGAATACAAGACCTATCTGCAGGCTCTGCCCTATTTTGATCGGCTCGACTATGTCAGTCCGCTGAACCAGGAACACGCTTTCGTTCTCGCCATCGAAAAGCTTCTCAAGATCACGCCGCCGCGCCGCGCGCAATATATTCGGGTGTTGTTCTGCGAGTTGACGCGGGTGATGAACCATTTGCTGAATATCACCACTTTCGCGCTCGATGTCGGCGCCATCACGCCCAGCCTGTGGGGCTTTGAGGAGCGTGAGCGCATGATGGAGTTTTACGATCGCGTTTCAGGCGCGCGCATGCATGCCAATTATTTCCGCGCCGGCGGGGTCAATCGCGATATGCCTGCCGGGCTGGCCGACGACATGATGGCCTATTGCGATCATCTCGAGACTTTTCTCGTCGATCTGGAAACATTGCTGACCGAGAACCGTATCTTCAAGCAACGCACCGTCGATATCGGTCAGGTCAGCAAGGAGCAGGCCATCGATTGGGGCTTTAGCGGCCCGATGCTGCGGGCCAGCGGGGTCGCCTGGGACCTTCGCAAGGCGCAGCCATACGATGTCTATGACGAGCTCGATTTCGATATTCCGGTCGGTCTCACCGGCGATTGCTATGCGCGCTATCTCATCCGGCTGGAAGAGATGAGGCAATCTGTGAAGATCATGCGGCAATGCCTTGAAAAGATGCCTGATGGCCCGGTCAGGGTGCATGACCGCAAGGTCGCGCCCCCGCCCCGTGCCGAGATGAAGCGTTCGATGGAAGCGCTGATCCACCACTTCAAACTCTACACCGAGGGCTATCATGTGCCGGAGGGTGAGGTGTATTGTGCGACCGAGGCGCCGAAGGGTGAATTTGCAGTCTTTCTCGTCTCCGACGGCAGCAACCGGCCCTATCGCTGTCATATCCGGTCGCCTGCCTATGTCCATCTCGCCGCGCTGAACATGATGTCCGAAGGGCACATGCTGGCCGATGCGGTCGCCAATATCGGCTCGCTCGACATCGTTTTCGGGGAGATTGACCGATGAGTATCGGCATTCTCAACAGTGCCAATCAGCCCGAGAGTTTCGCCTTCAGCGAGGAAAATCTCGCCAAGGCGGAACAGGTGATCGCCAAATATCCCGAAGGCCGACAGCAGAGTGCGGTTCTGCCGCTGCTGCAGATGGCGCAGGTGCAGCATGATAACTGGCTGCCCCGGGCGGCGATGGATACCGTTGCGGCGATGCTGGATATGCCGAAAATCCGGGTCTATGAGGTCGCGACTTTCTACTCCATGTTCAATCTTCAGCCGGTCGGGAAGCATCTGGTGCAGGTCTGCACCACAACGCCCTGTTGGTTGGCGGGGTCGGATGACCTTGTCGCGCTGTGCAAGAAACGATTTGGCAAAAAGCCGAAGGCGATTACCGAGGACGGCAAATTCACCTGGTTCGAAGTCGAATGCCTGGGTGCCTGCGTGAATGCGCCGATGGTGCAGATCAATGATGATTATTACGAAGATCTGACGCCGGAACTGTTCGAGCAGGTGCTGGATGCTTTGGACCGCGGCGACACGCCGCCGATCGGCTCGCAAACCGGCCGCAAAGGCTCCATGGCCCAGAACGGACCGACCAGCCTTGCCGAACGAGCCAAGGCGGCCGGTATAGATAGCGCTGAGAGCTGAGTATGCTGAAAGATCAGGATCGCATGTTCCTCAACCTGTATGGTTGGGAAGATTGGGGCCTCGAAGGCGCCCGCAAGCGCGGTATCTGGGACAATACCAAAGCGCTGATCGAGAAGGGCCGCGAGGCGATCATCGAGGAGGTGAAAACCTCGGGTTTGCGCGGCCGCGGCGGCGCCGGTTTTCCGACCGGCGTCAAATGGTCGTTCATGCCGAAAGAGGTCAAGGACCGGCC
>CAZRBL010000075.1:0-4870 GCA_964598335.1 uncultured Rhodospirillales bacterium | reverse complement strand
CGTCGTCAACGCCGATGAATCCGAGCCCGGCACCTGCAAGGACCGCGATATCCTGCGGTTCGACCCGCATATGCTGCTCGAGGGCTGTCTGATCGGCGCCTATGCGATGCAGGCGAAGACGGTCTACATCTACATTCGCGGCGAGTTTTATAACGAAGCGTCGAACATCCAGATCGCGCTGGATCAGGCTTATGAGGCCGGGTTGCTCGGCAAGAACGCGGCGGGCACCGGCTGGGATTGCGATGTTTACCTTCATCGCGGCATGGGCGCCTATATCTGCGGCGAGGAAACCGCGCTGCTCGAAAGCCTTGAGGGCAAGAAGGGCCAGCCGCGCAACAAACCGCCATTCCCGGCAATGGCCGGTCTGTATTCCTGCCCGACGACGGTCAACAATGTTGAGACCATTGCGGCGGTTCCAACCATCCTGCGGCGCGGCGGCGACTGGTTTGCCGGCCTCGGCCGTCCGCGAAACAGCGGCACGAAACTGTTCTGCATTTCGGGCCATGTGAACCAGCGTTGCAATGTCGAGGAAGAGCTCGGCATTCCGATGAAGGAGCTGATTGAAAAGCACGCCGGCGGCGTTCGCGGCGGTTGGGACAATTTGCTGGCGGTGATTCCCGGCGGATCGTCGACGCCTTTGCTGCCGAAGGACATCTGCGATGATGTGCTGATGGATTTCGACAGCCTGAAAGAGGTGCAGTCGGGGCTCGGCACGGCCGGGGTTATCGTCATGGATAAGACCACCGACGTGGTTTACGCCATCGCGCGGCTGGCGCATTTCTATATGCATGAAAGCTGCGGCCAGTGTACGCCCTGCCGCGAGGGCACCGGCTGGATGTACCGGGTGATGAAACGCATGGTGAAGGGCAGGGCGAGCATTGAGGAAATCGATCTGCTTTATGAAGTCAGCAAGGAGATCGAAGGCCACACGATCTGCGCCCATGGCGACGCCTCGGCCTGGCCGATTCAGGGCCTGATCCGCCACTTCCGGCCCGAGCTGGAGCGGCGCATCCTCGACTACCGCAAGCTGGCGAAACAGGCGGCGTAGAATCCATGCCGACACTCAAAATCAACGATACCGAGATCGAGGTCGAAGCCGGCACCAGTGTGCTGCAGGCGTGCGAGCAGCTCGGCATCGAAATCCCGCGTTTTTGCTACCATGATCGACTGACGGTGCCGGCCAATTGCCGGATGTGCCTGGTGGAACAGAAGGGGGTGCCGAAACCGATCGCCAGCTGTGCCATGCAGGCCGCCGACGGCATGGAAATCCTGACCGACAGCGAGATGACCAAAAAGGCGCGCAACGGCGTGATGGAATTCCTGCTGATCAACCACCCGCTGGATTGCCCGATCTGCGATCAGGGCGGCGAATGCGATCTGCAGGATCAGGCGATGGCCTATGGCTCCGACCGGGGCCGTTATGTCGAGAACAAGCGGGCGGTGCAGGAAAAATATATGGGCCCGCTGATCAAGACGATCATGACCCGCTGCATCCACTGCACGCGCTGTGTCCGCTTTGCCGAGGAAATCGCCGGTGTGCCGGAACTCGGCATGCTGGGCCGCGGCGAGCACGCCGAGATCGGCACCTATATCGAACAGGCGGTGCATTCGGAGTTGTCCGGCAATATGATCGATATCTGCCCGGTCGGCGCGCTGACCTCCAAGCCCTATGCTTTCAATGCGCGCCCCTGGGAGCTGCGCAAGACCGAAACCATTGATGCGCTCGATGCAGTCGGCAGCAATATCCGCGTCGACAGCCGCGGTTCAGAAGTGCTGCGGATCCTGCCCCGTTTGCATGAGGACATCAATGAGGAGTGGATCGGCGACAAAACCCGCTTTGCCTATGATGGGCTGAAGCGCCAACGGCTCGACAGGCCCTATGTCCGCGAAAACGGCGCTTTGCGGCCGGCAAGCTGGCCGGAAGCATTTTCCGCCATTGCGACGGCGACGGAAGGTCTGAAGGGTGCCGAAATGGCCGCAGTGGCCGGCGATCAGTGCGACGCCGAAGCGATGTTCGCGCTGAAATCGCTGATGACGGCGCTCGGAGCCGAGCGGCTGGAGTGCCGTCAGGACGGTGCCCGCTTTCCGCTCGATCAACGCGCCGGTTATCTGTTCAATGGCGGTATCGCGGCCATCGAAGACGCCGATGCCATCTTGTTGATCGGGGCCGACCCGCGGCGCGAGGCGGCGATGGTAAATGCCCGTATCCGTAAACGCTGGTTCAATTACGGTTGCAGGATCGGCGTGATCGGTCCGCAGGTCGATCTGTCCTATGACTATACCTATCTCGGCGCCGGCGGGGCGACGCTTGCTGATCTCGCCGACGGCAAGCATGCTTTTTCTGAAACCCTGCAGAAGGCGGAAAACCCGCTGATCATTGTCGGCATGGGCGCATTAAGGCGGGAAGACGGCATGTCGGTGCATGCTGCGGCGCGCAAGATTTCCGACGCCGTCAATGGCCGCTTCGCTATGCTGCATACGGCGGCGGCCCGTGTTGCCGCGCTTGATCTGGGTTTTGTGCCCAGGGACGAAACCATGGCCATGCCCGATCTGCTATCGGCAGCGCAGGACGGTTCGGTGAAGCTGGTTTACCTGCTGGGCGCGGATGAGTTCGGTGGCGGCGATCGACCCTTCGGCGACGCCTTTGTGATCTATCAGGGCCATCATGGCGATCGCGGCGCGGCCATGGCCGACGTGATCCTGCCCGCGGCGGCCTATACGGAGAAGACCGGCACCTTTCTCAACACTGAGGGCAGGGTGCAGATTGCCCGCAAGGCGACCTTCCCGCCCGGCGATGCGCGGGAAGACTGGACGATCATCCGGGCCCTCTCCGAGGTTCTAGGGCATAAGCTGCCCTTTGACAGCCTGGTCCAACTACGCAGTGCGATCCGCGAGCAGTACCCGCATTTCGCCGACGTCGACGCCCTGCCTGATGAGTCGTTTTCAAATGAAATCAGCAGTTTGGGGCCTGTTGCTGATGTTCCGTTTGAGCCGGCTGTCGAGAACTATTACATGACCGATCCGATCTCGCGCTGCTCGGTTACGATGGCGCAGTGCACACGCGAAATCCTGCGCGGCGAGGCGCAGGCGGGAACCGGCACCGATGGCTGATTTCTGGGACGGTTTCGCCTGGCCGACGCTTTGGATCGTCCTTCAGATCTTTGCGGTAATCGTGCCGGTTCTGGTCGGCGTCGCCTATTTGACCTATGCCGAACGCAAGGTTATGGGCGCGATGCAGATGCGACAGGGGCCCAATACCGTCGGCCCTTTCGGCCTGCTGCAACCCGTTGCCGACGGGCTGAAGCTGCTGATGAAGGAGACGATCATTCCGTCCGGCTCGAACCGGACGATTTTCGTCATCGCGCCGATGCTGACCTTCATCCTCGCTTTGGTGGCATGGGCGGTGATCCCCTTTGACGCGGGGCTGGTCCTCGCTGATATCAATGTCGGAATCCTCTATCTCTTCGCGATCTCCTCGCTCGGCGTCTACGGGATTCTGATGGCCGGTTGGGCGTCCAATTCAAAATACGCTTTTCTCGGCGGGCTGCGCTCGGCGGCACAAATGGTCTCCTACGAGGTGTCCATCGGCTTTGTCATTGTCACCGTTCTGTTGACGGTGGGATCGCTGAACCTGTCGGAGATCGTGACCGCGGAACGCTCGCTGCTGATGCAGGTGCTGCTGTTTCCGATGCTGGTGGTGTTTTTCATCTCGACTCTGGCCGAAACCAATCGCGCGCCCTTTGATCTGCCGGAAGGGGAATCAGAGCTCGCCGGCGGTTATAATGTCGAGTATTCAGCTTTCGGCTTCGCGCTTTTTTTCCTCGGCGAATACGCCAACATGATCCTGATGAGCGCGATGACCGTCATCCTGTTCCTGGGCGGCTGGCTGGTGCCGTTCGGGCTGGAATTCGCGCCCTTTACCTGGATACCCGGCCCGGTTTGGTTTGCGCTTAAGATTGCTGCTGTATTGTTCTTTTTCCTCTGGGTCCGTGCCACCCTGCCGCGCTATCGCTATGATCAGCTGATGCGGCTCGGCTGGAAGGTATTTCTGCCGTTTTCACTGGCCTGGGTGGTGATCGTCGCGGGGGTGCTGCTGGCCACCGATCAATTGCCGACTTCCTAACCGTGTTGCACTGCGGTAGAAAACGATAAACCGATAAGAGACCGACCATGTCGTTTTTCGACAGAACCGTTCGAGGCATCTTTCTGAGTGAACTGGTCAAGGGCATGTCGCTGACCTTCAGCTACATGTTCAGGCCGCGCGTTACGGTGAATTATCCATTCGAGAAGGGTCCGATCAGCCCGCGCTTCCGTGGCGAACACGCTTTGCGCCGATACCCTAACGGCGAAGAGCGCTGCATCGCCTGCAAGCTCTGCGAAGCGGTATGCCCGGCGCTGGCCATCACCATCGAGGCCGAACCGCGGGAAGACGGCAGCCGCAGGACGACTCGGTACGACATCGATATGACGAAATGCATTTATTGCGGGCTATGCGAGGAAGCCTGCCCGGTTGATGCGATTGTCGAAGGGCCGAACTTTGAATTCGCCACCGAGACCCGCGAAGAGCTGTATTATAATAAGGAAAAACTGCTCGCTAACGGTGATCGCTGGGAAGCGCAGATCGCCGCCAATCTTGCAGCCGACGCGCCCTACCGCTAAGCACGGCGGACATTCCGAACGTCATTGCGGCCCGGCGGGATTCCACCGGGTCTTTTCGCAGCTTCAAACGGGCCTCTGAGACGCCCTGATCATGATTGCCAGCTTCGCCTTCTATCTTTTTGCCGGGATTACGCTGATCAGCGGGTTCATGGTCATCACCGCGCGCAATCCGGTGCACTCGGTGCTGTTCCTGATCCTGGCCTTCTTCAAC
>CAZRBL010000074.1:0-10850 GCA_964598335.1 uncultured Rhodospirillales bacterium | reverse complement strand
TCAATGAAGAAGCCGCAGAAGGCCGGGCAGACCCGCTCACCATCTATGGCGAAAAAGAAGAACCGGCGGCAAAAGCGGCAGGCAAAAAGGGCGCCTGAACGACTTCCTCACCATCGCGAAAACGAACACTCCTTGGAGGGTTCGGTTATCTACCGCAATTGCGAAAAACGGATCAGATCGCAGATGGTAGCATCTGAAAAGCTTAGCTTTTCGAGAGTGACGTCGTCTGCTCTGGCAAATCCGAAGATCTGATGGACTGGTCCGCGCCGGGGCTTCTTGACGTCTTTCATCCCTCCGTCAGATGGCGTTCACGCAGCGCATCCGTCACGCCTTGAGGCATGCTTTGCCCAGTGGCGCGGTCTGTCGCCAGCGCGAGGTGATGGGCTTCAGGGTCCTTAATGCTGAGTCCGATGGGGTCGCGCGTCTACCACTGAAGCGCACAACAAGGCGGTAAAACGCCCTGGCCCAACCGCTCAATCGCGCGCCGCGATTTGCGCGTCGGCGGTTACGCTGTGGGCGTCGATCACGGCGAGGGCATCGCTTAGGGCGGTTTCCAGGCTGATGGTGCCTTCGGCCAAATCATTGGCGGCGCCGAGGATCGGCATATAGACGGCTTCCGGCTCACCCTCGACGGTCAGGGCCAGGCCGCCCTCACGCGCCACAAGGCTTTCCCAGCGTTCAGCGATTTGCTGCCAGAACGCGCCGGTCTTCTCCCAATAGGCCTCGGCGACGGTGCCATCGACCTCATCGGAGCGGTTATAGGTGTTGACCGCGACTTCGCGCACCAGCATCTCGGTCGTCTCGCCGACCACCAGCTTGGAATTGTCCTGCTCATGCACCCAACCGGTCGGGGTCAAGGCATGGCGGTTGACGGCGTGAATGACGTTATAATCATCGCGGGTGGTGGCATCGCGGCGCGGCAGCGGGCGCAGCGATGGGGCGCCGGTCCATTGCGGCGCGCCGAGGCTGTAATCCCAGCGGCCGACGGCACCGTAGCGCGGCGCATCATCGACCTGATAGACGATTTGCGACCAGGCGCCGCGGCGCTGATCTTCGGGCACGTCTTTCTCCACCCAGGCATTGTCGCCGAGATAGGTCAGCACCTTCGCCGGTTCATAATGCCAGTCCTGCCGCCAATGCTTCAGGGCAAAGGGGGCGTCGGCGCCGGGCGGCTGGATCAGCAGGATATGCTGCAAGCGAATGGTGGTCCCCGTATCCTCGATCACCCGCACACTTTCCCGCGCGCCGCTCTCCTTTTGCTCCTTAAGCTCATAACCCTCGCCAAAGGCGACGGTCTCGATGAAATCGAAGGTAACGCGGAAATCTCCCGCCATCGCGAGGATTGCCGCGCGGTCGCGCTCAAAGCTCGATTGGACCGGATCATCGGCCACTGATGCTGTCTGGGTCGTCGACGCACAACCGGCAAGGATCAACACGGAAACAGCCAACAAGGTCGGTAGCTTGGCGAAACGAAGGTCCGGCATTCTCAATCCTGATTAATGGGGTTTAGCCGTGATTTATTGCGGCAGCGGCGACGTGGACGCAAGAGGCAAGGCACCCTACGGCATCACCCGGCGGATCAGGGCAGCGGTTGAGGCATCCTGATCCGGGTTTGCAGAGCCGGCCTGGAGATCTTTCAGCACCCCCTTGGCCAGAGTCTTGCCCAACTCGACGCCGAACTGGTCGAAGCTGTTGATCTGCCAGATCACGCCCTGGGTGAAGACCTTGTGCTCATAGAGCGCGATGAGCATGCCCAGCGTCTCAGGATCGAGACGGCGGAACAGCAGCGTTGTGCTGGGGCGGTTGCCGGGGAAGGTGGTATGCGGCGCGAGGCGCTCGACCTCACTGTCTGACAGGCCGTGCTCATCGAGCAGCAGCCGCGCGGCATCCTCATCGCGGCCAAAGGCGAGAGCCTGAGACTGCGCAATCAGATTGGCCAACAGCAGCCGATGATGATCGCCGATGTCGTTATGTGAGTGCGCGAAGCCGATAAAGTCGGCGGGAATGACATCCGGCCCCTGATGCAATTGCTGATAAAAGGCATGCTGCCCGTCGGTGCCGGGGACGCCGAACAGCACCGGTGCGGTTGCATAATCGACGGGTGCACCGTCGCGGGTTACGCGCTTGCCGTTCGATTCCATCTCCAATTGCTGCAGATAGGCGGGAAAGTATCGGAGATATTCGTCATAGGGCAGCACGGCGAGCGCAGGGCAATTCAGGAAATTCCTGTTCCAGATGCCGATCAGCGCCATCAGCACCGGGATGTTCCGGTCAAGCGGCGCGTTGATGAAATGCGCATCCATTCGTGCCGCCCCGGACAGCAGCCGCCGGAAATTGTCCCAGCCGATGCCGAGCGCCAGCGACAGCCCGATACTCGACCACAGCGAATACCGCCCGCCGACCCAATCCCAGAACCCGAAGACCCGGTCGGATCTGATACCGAAGGCCTTGACCGCATCGAGATTGGTCGAGAGCGCGACGAAGTGCTCGGCAACAGCGCTTTCGCGCAAGCCCTGATCAAGAAACCATTGCCGCGCCGTACGGGCATTCGCCAATGTCTCCTGCGTCGTGAAACTCTTCGACGCGACGATGAACAGCGTGGTTTCCGGTTGCACCTGCCTCAGAACCTCGGCAATTGCCGTGCCGTCGACATTGGAGACGAAGTGCACCTTCAGATCACGCCGGCGGAATGGGGTCAGCGCCTCTGCCGCCATGCGCGGGCCGAGGTCGGAGCCGCCGATGCCGATATTGACAATATCCGTGAAACGCCCGCCGTGAACGCCGGTGACGACGCCGCTGCGGACGGCTTCGACAAAATCCGCCAGACGCGCCTGCACCCGGCGGATATCGGGGATGATATCCTCGCCGCCGGGTTCCAGCGGGTCATCCGCTTGCTGCCGCAACGCGGTATGCAGCACCGCCCTGCCCTCGGTCTCATTGATCGGCGCACCGCCGAACAGCTTGTCCCGCCAGACCGGCACCCCCGCTTCCTCGGCAAGATCGGTCAGCAGGCGCAGCGTTTCACCAGTAATACGCTGTTTGCTGAAATCGGCGTAAAGCGGCCCGAGATCGAGCGCCATGCGGTCGAGGCGATCTCCCTCATCCTCGGCGAACAAATCACCAAGATGGACGGAGGATATCGCCTTGGCATGAGCGGCCAGCGCCCGCCATGACGATGATTGGCTCAGCCGGCTCACCGCCGGATCAGCCTTCACCGTCGTCGATCTGCCGGGTTCGGGTCGGTGTTATGCCCTGCGGCTGGCCGACGACCACGACCGCCAGCCGGTCGGGGTTGAATAGCTCGGCAGCGACCCGGTTGGCGTCTTCCAGGGTCACGCTGTTGAACAGCTCATCGCGGTTCTGTGGATAGTCGATGCCAAGCTTGTCGCGCTGGATCTGCAGCAGCACGCGCGCAATCTGATCGGTCGTCGTCAGACGCAGGGGGAAGGCGCCGGTGAGATAGGTCTTGGCCCCCTCCAGCTCCTCTTCGGTCAGCCCGTCTTCGGCCAGTTTGCGCCACTCGGCCTTGAGCAGGTCCAGCGCCTCACCCGCACTCTCATTGCTGGTCGAGGCACCGGCCCCGACGAAACTGGCATGGTCGAGATCGGCCAAATAGCTGTAAACGCCGTAGGTCAGGCCGCGCTTCTCCCGCAACTCTTCCATCAGCCGCGAGGCAAAACCGCCGCCGCCGAGCACATAATTGACAATCTGCGCGGCGTAAAAATCCGGGTCGAGCCGGTCGATGCCGGGATGCACCATGCGGATGGTACTCTGCGGCCCGGCAAAGGGCACGTGGACGATCTCGCCGATGCCCTGCAGTTCCGTATCGGGCACGGCGCCGACCGCTGCGCTATCCGGCAGCTCCCCGAAAAGCCGATCCAGCGCCTCGCCCAGCGCCTTGGGCGAGATATCGCCGGAAACAGCCACCAGCAAACGATCTTTGGCCAGCCTGGTGTCGAGATAGGTCGCAACGTCTTCACGGGCGAGCGCCGCCACGCTGTCGAGAGAGCCCGAGGGCGATTGCGCGTAAGGGTGACCGGCGAAAATCAGCTCCTCCAAGGCGCGGTCGGCATGGTAGCGCGGGCTGGACATGCGCCGCTTGAGTCCGCTGAGCATCGCCCGGCGGCGGCGTTCCACGGCATCTGCGTCAAGGCGCGGTTCCATCAGCGCCAGCCGTGTCAGATCGATCGCCTCATCAAAATGCCGGGTGAGGGTCTTCAAGCTGCCGGCCAGGGTGTCGCTGCCTGCGCTGAAGCCAAGCTTGATCGAACGGTCTTCCAGCCGTTTCTGGAAAGCCTGCGCATCGAGATCACCGGCGCCTTCGGTCAGCAGTTGCGCGGCCAGTGAGGCGGTACCGGCCTTGCCTTCCGGATCGAGCGCCGCGCCGCCGTCAAAGCTGAACGCCATGGCGATCAGGGGCAGGCTATCATCCTGAACCAGCCAGGCGCGGATCCCGCCCGGGCTGATGACTTCAACAATGTCGAGCACCTTATCGTCAGCCGTGTCGGGCTGCTGGGTCAAAGCGGTATCGGGCATCAGAACAATCAACAGGCAAATCGTCAGGGCGGCAAGCAGGCTCTTGGCGGCGTTTGTGATCATTGCGACAGCGCGGCCTCCTGCGGCAACAGATAACCGGTCACGGAGGGCCGGTCCTTGAAGGCAAAGACGGCCGCCGCCTGCACCTGCTCGACCGTGACCTCATTGATCCTCGCCGGCCAGGTCTCGATGTCGTCGACGGTACCGCCGGTGCTCAGCGCCCGGCCGATCACGCTGGCCGGACCGAAAAGACTGTCACGGGCAAAAACCGCGCTATCGGTCAATCTCTGCCGCGCATCGGCGACCTCTTCCTCGGTGACGCCGTCCTTCAGCAAATCGGCAAAGGCATCGGACAGCGCCGTTTCAACAGCCTCCACATCGACGCCCGGCGCCGGCGACGCAAAGGCGGTGACCCCGCCGAGATCGAGAGAGTCGCCGTCATAATAAAGCCCCGCCGAGGTTGCGATTTCCTGCTCGACCACCAGGCTGCGATAAAGCCGGCTGGTCTTGCCGCCGCCCATGATTTCGCTCAACACCTGCATGGCGTGATAATGCGGCCGGCCTTCTTCCTGATTCCAGCCGGGCAGCGTCCAGACCCGCTGGATCGAGGGCTGCTGCACGTCATCATGGCGGAATGTAATCTGCTTGTCGGCCAGCGCCGGCGGCTCTGCCAGACGCGCCCTTACCGGCACATCACGCGCCGGTATCTTGCCATAGGTCTGCTCGGCCAGCTCACGGACATGCTCGGGATCGACGGCACCGACGACGACAAGAATGGCATTATTGGGTGCATACCAGGTCTCATAGAATCGCCTTGCATCATCGAGCGTGTAGCTCTCCTGCTCATGCAGCCAGCCGATAATCGGCGTACCGTATGGGTGATGCACGAATTGCGACGCGTTGAGAATTTCACCGAAACGCCGTGACGGGACGGATTCGACAACTTGCTTGCGCTCTTCGATGACGACATTGCGCTCCGTTGCGACAATCTCCTCATCAAATGTCAAATTGGCCATCCGGTCAGCTTCCATTTCCATCATCAGGCCGAGCCTGTCGGCGGCGATGTTCTGGAAATAGGCGGTGTAATCATAGCTGGTAAAAGCGTTATCCCGGCCGCCATTGCGCGCGACGATCTTGGAGAATTCCTGCGGCGCGACGTCCTTTGTGCCCTTGAACATCAGGTGTTCGGTAAAATGCGCCAGGCCGGATTTGCCCGGCGGGTCATCGGCCGATCCGACCTTGTACCAGACCATATGGCTGACCACCGGCGCGCGGTCGTTAACGACGACCACAATCTCCATGCCGTTATCGAGGGTAAAGGTCTGAGGATAAAACACGCCGTCTGCCTCGCTTGCCTGTGCCGTAATCGAGATCATCGCCGCAAGGGCAACGATCAAAGCCGTAAGGGGACCAGATTGCATCCGTTGCGTCATCCCCAAAATCAAGTCCATCATGATCGTCCTTCGCTCGCTGATCGCTTACAAGGTGGCTCATCACCTGCGCTCGCCAAGTGGTCCCCTGCACGCTTTAACAGCAGCCGCTGCATTTCCTTTCATGACCGGTCTGTCTAGATGAAGGGCATGCGATCATCGAAGGAGACAGCGATGCAGGAACTGGCCCCGCTGCGGCAGGAAATCGATGCGCTCGATGGCGAAATCGTGGCCTTACTCGCAAAACGGCTTGCCGTCGTGGAAAGGGTCATCGCGGTCAAAAGCGAGCATGACATTCCTGTCATCCTGCCCGAACGCATTGAACAGGTGGTTGAGCGCGCGGCCGCCTCCGGCGCGTCAATGGGCGCCGATGCCGACTTTGTGCGAACGGTATATCGCAGCATCATCGATGCCACCTGCGCCTATGAGGAAAAGGCACTGCGGCCCTCATGACCGTTCTGGAGGGCATGGCCGGCAACCGCGCGCTGCGGGCCTATCTCGCGCCCCTGGCCGCAGTCCTGCTGAGCGCCGGCATACTGATCGCCGGCCATGGCCTTCTCAACCTGCTGGTGCCCCTGCGGGCGCAAACGATTCCGCTCGATCCGCTTGTGCTCGGCCTGCTCGGTAGCGGCTATTTTGCCGGCTATCTCATTGCCGGCTTCATCGCGCCCAGGATCATCGGGCGGGTCGGCCATATTCGCAGTTTCGCCGTGGCGGCGGCAATCGGCTCGACCACCAGCCTTGCCCTGACGCTGGGCGATCACCCGGTGCTCTGGGTGTTGGCACGAACCGCCACAGGCGCAGCAATGGCCACGCTCTACATGGTCATCGAAAGCTGGCTGAACGAACGCAGCGACGGTGAAACGCGCGCCACGGTGTTCGGCATTTACATGATTGTCAATTTTGTCGCGCTGAGCCTTGGTCAGATCGCTGTTTCGCTGATCGACCCGGCGGCCTTCGTGCCATTTGTCATCGGCACGATGCTGATCACGCTGTCGCTGATCCCGGTCTCGATGACCAGTGCGGTCACCCCCTCCCCGCTGCAAAACCCCCGCTTTCGACTCGCGCCGCTTTGGCGCAATTCCCCGGTTTCCGTGGTCGGCAGTGTGCTTTCCGGCATTTCGCATGGTGCGTTCTGGACGATCAGCCCGATCTTCGTCGCCGATCTCGGCTTCTCGACCCCGCAGATCGCCCAATTCATGGCGCTGAGCATTCTTGGCGGCGCGCTTGCGCAATATCCCATCGGCCGCCTGTCGGACGTGATAGACCGGCGGATGGTGCTCTGTGGCATCTCGGCCGCGTCGATTGCCTTCAGTATTCTTCTGGTGACCGCGCAGCAATCGGCCTGGCCAATCTGGCTTTTTCAGACCATCGCGGTTGGTTTCGGCGGTTTCATGCTGCCGATGTATTCCCTGCTGGTCGCGCATGCCAATGACCACGCTGAGCCGGGTGATTTCGTCAACACCTCGACCGGGCTATTGCTGCTGTTCGGGGCGGGATCGGTTGTCGGTCCGACAATTGCCGCGCAGGCGCTGGGCGTCTATGGGCCGGCGGGCTTTGTCGGTCATATCACCATCGCCCTGGGTTTGCTGATCGGCTACACGCTCTTGCGACTGATCATCAGCGACAAGCCGAGCCATAAGGAACCATTTGTCGTCGCCTCCCGCACCTCGCCGATCGCCAATGACCTTGATCCGCGTGGCCCTGAATCCGTCGATGCGCTTGCGTCCGAGGCCGATCCCGGTGCATCTGAACCGGATAAACGACAAATTCAATCGGAGAATGGATAAATGAGCAGTGACAGTCTTACCGTCGAGGCGAGCGACGGCAGCGGCAGTTTCGGCGGTTATCTGTCCTTGCCGACCTCGGGGACCGGACCGGGCCTGATCGTGATTCAGGAAATCTTCGGCGTGAACGGCGTCATGCGCCAGATCACCGACGACTTTGCCTCGCAGGGCTTTGTCGCCTTCTGTCCCGACATCTTCTGGCGCCTCGAACCCAATATTCAGATCACGGATCAGACCGAGGAGGAATGGCAGCAGGCCTTCGACTATTTCCAGCGCTTCGATCAGGAAAAGGGCGTCGAGGATTTACAGGCGGCGGTCACCGCTCTCCGGGCGGATGAG
This sequence comes from uncultured Rhodospirillales bacterium, assembly GCA_964598335.1. Taxonomy (GTDB): domain Bacteria; phylum Pseudomonadota; class Alphaproteobacteria; order CAZRBL01; family CAZRBL01; genus CAZRBL01. The sequence goes on along the minus strand of CAZRBL010000074.1, from coordinate 2,758 downwards.
CGTACGCGTACAAAAATCGGCGCTGTCGGCTTCTGCCTCGGCGGCCGCATGGCCGCGCGCATGGCACTGGATACGGATGTCGATGCCTCGGTCGGCTATTACGGCGTCGGTCTCGACGATTTCGCCGACCGGGCCGATGAGGTCCGCGCGCCGCTGATGCTGCACATTGCCGAAGAAGACGGCTTTGTGCCCAAGGAGGCGCAGCAGACGGTCAAGGACACCCTTGGCCGCTCGCCCAAAGTCACGATCCACAGCTATCCCGGCAAGGACCACGCATTTGCCCGCAAGGGCGGCAAGCATTACGACGCGGCGGCGGCCTCACTGGCGCTCGACCGCACCATGGTGCATTTCAAGACGACTGTGTTCCTGGGGTAGCGTTCCCGTGTTGTACCCGGTCCGCCCGCCGCCATCATGAACGGCAATGCCTTGGCCATTGCCTTGGCGTCGATCGCAGGCCTGGTTGTGCCGATTCAGGCACTGCTCAATGCGCGCCTCGGCGGCGTTTTCGGCGGCACCATCGCCGGTGTCGTCGTCAATTTTACGGTCGGGCTGACGCTGGCGCTCTGCCTTGCCCTGGCGATGCGGATTCCACTGCCGACTGCAGCGCAATTCGGCCAGACGCAATGGTGGATGTATCTCGGCGGCTTCATGGGCGTGACGCTGGTGTTCAGCTCCGCCTTCGCGGCGCCCAAGCTCGGCGCCGCCTTCACCATCGCCATTATTGTCACCGCCCAGCTGGTCACCGCAACAGCGCTCGATCATTTCGGCGCGCTGGGGCTGGCCGAGCGCCCTATCGGCCTGGAGCGCGTCATCGGCATCGCCCTGCTCATCGCCGGCGTTTATCTGATCCAGCGCAGCTAGAGCATTTTCCGATCATTCCGGTCCGCCCCTGCAAGTATCCTGTCTGGGGAGGCGGGGCGGGGGTGCAGGTGTGGACCGGATCAAAAACAAACGAAAACGCGCTGAAGCACTTTCGGATCAGTCCAGCACCCGCCCATAGCGAAACTGCACCTGGTTATCGCCCTGAATGGGAATGGAGAAACGGTCGCTGACGGCCCAGCTCAACACCTGATGATGCAGCGGGAGATAGGCGTTTGACTGTTTCAGGATCGCCCAGGCCTGTTGCAGCATGGCGGTCCGCTTCTCGCCGTCGATCTCGACACCGGCAGCCTCGACCAGCGCGTCGAATTCCGGGTCCGACCAATTGGTCGCATTCCACGGCCCGCCGGTCACCGCGAGGAAGCGAAAGACGTAATGGCTGTCGAGCGACGCAACCCCCCAGCCGAGCAGATAGAAATCGGTTTCGCGTTGCTCGATCTTCGGAAAATGCTGCGATTTGGGCACGCTTTGCAGGTCGATCTCGACGCCGATCCGAGCGAACATCGGCACCAGTGACTGACAGATCGCCTCATCATTGACATAGCGGTTATTGGGGCAGTCGAGCGTCACCCGGAAACCGTCGGCGTAACCGGCGTCGGCAAGCAGATCGCGGGCCGCGTCCGGATCATAGGACAGCCTTTCATCGAGCTCGGCTGTATAGCCGCGCACCTGAGGCGCCGTGATAATACCGGCGGGTTGCGCCTGACCGCGCATGATGATCCGGCGGATCGCCTCGATATTGATCGCGCGGTATAGCGCCTCCCGCACCCGCGGATCATTGAACGGTTCACGATCGACATTGAGGCCGAGAAAGATCGTCCGGACATTCGCGGTCTGCAGAATGTCGATATCGGGCGCGCGCTCGAGCTGCGGGATGTCCTGCACCGGCACGTCCAGCATCAGATCGAGCCGCCCGGACCGAAGCGCCGAAACCCGGGTCGGCGCATTGGCGATCGGCGTATACTCAATGCGGTCGATATTGTGGGCTTCGGGCTCGGCCAGACCCCACCACGCCGTATTTCGGCGCAGCACCGTTCGGATATCCGGCTCGCGGAGCTCGACCACGAAGGGGCCGGTGCCGTTGGCATTGCGCGTCGCAAAACTTTCCTCGCCCGAGGCCGGATCGACCGGCACCTCGACGCCGTGCTCTTCGGCCCAGGCGCGAGACATCATGTAAATCTCGGTCAGCTCGTCCGGCAGGATCGGGTTCGGCCCGCGCGTGTGTAGCCGGATCGTGAAGTCGTCGACTTTTTCGACCCGGTCGACGGTTGCGACATAGGCGCCGAAATCCGAGGTCGGCGATTTGGCGCGCTCAATGCTGAAAACGACGTCATCGGCCGTGAAAGCCTGACCGTCATGAAAGCTCACACCCCGTCGCAGATCGAACTCCCAGACCGTCGGCTCGACCAAACGCCATTCGGTGGCGAGGCCGGGGATCAGCTTGAGGTCCGGATCGCGCTTGACCAGGCTCTCATAGATCTGCCGGATCAGGGTCAGCGTCGGCCCCTCATTCTGCCCGTTGGGGTCCAGCGTCAACGCATCCCCCTGAGAGGCCCAGCGCACGGTGTTGTCAGCGGCAGCGGGCGCGCCGGTGGCGGCGCTTATCAGGAGGAAAGCTATCAGAAATCTGCACATCCTCCTGATTTAGGCGGCGGCGGCAGCAAGGTCCATCAATAAGCGTTTGATCGGGGCCTAGCGCAGGTAATTCAGCAAGCTGAGACCGGACAGCCGCGCCGTGGTGGCGAAAGTCGCCTCAAGCTGCGCCGTCAGCGTGTTCAGGCGGACGGCCGTGTCGTAGGGATCGGCGGTTTCCATTTCGGCGATCTGGTTATTGATGATGCCGCGCTCGACCTCATGACGGTCGCTCTGGCGCTGCACC
>CAZRBL010000073.1:0-11194 GCA_964598335.1 uncultured Rhodospirillales bacterium | reverse complement strand
TGGTGCCGCAGGAGGGACTTGAACCCCCGACCCACGCATTACGAATGCGTTGCTCTACCGTCTGAGCTACTGCGGCGTGAGCCGGGAAGGTAAAGCGGCGACCCCGGGTTTTCAAGCAGCGCCGGATTATCCTTGCGCCGGACTCGCCGCGGCCGGTACACGCCCCATCTCCACGGCATCACCCCCCCAGAATTGAGAGTTCTTTCGTGACCCGCATCGCCGCCGCCCTGAACGCTGACACCGAAACGCCCTCCGTGCCGCCACGGATCGCTGCCTATCTGGACGCCACGGCAGTGCCGACGCCGTGCCTGGTCGTCGATCTCGATCTTGTCGAGAAGCTTTATCGCGAGATGTCGGCGGCACTGCCTTTCGCGGCGATCTATTATGCGATGAAGGCCAATCCGGCCGAGCCTGTTCTGCAGCGGCTCAAGGGATTGGGCGCCGCCTTTGATGTCGCCGGCGTGAACGAAATCCGGCAATGCCTCGATCTCGGCATACCGGCAGCGATGCTGTCCTATGGCAATACGATCAAGAAGACGCGGGATATCGCCTGGGCTTTCGCCGAGGGCGTCGACCTGTTCGCCTGTGACAGCCGCGCCGAGCTGCTGAAGATCGCCGAAGCGGCGCCCGGCAGTCGCGTTTTCGTGCGCCTGTTTGCGGATAATGCCAATGCCGATTGGCCGTTGTCGCGCAAATTCGGCTGCAGCCCTGCGGCGGCGCGTGATCTGCTTGTCGAGGCGCATCGTCTCGGCCTCAAGCCCCATGGCGTATCCTTCCATGTCGGCAGTCAGCAGACCGATCTCGGCCAGTGGGATCGGGCCTTTGCCGATGCCGCCTTTGTCTTTGACGCGCTGACAAGGATCGGGCTGCGGCCGCAAATGCTCAATATCGGCGGCGGTTTTCCGTCGCTCTACCGTGCCGGGGCGCCGGAAATCGCCGCCTATGGCGCGACCATCCGGGACTGCCTGAAGCGGCATTTCGGCCCCGAGGGCGATTGGCCGGAGATCATCGCGGAGCCGGGGCGTTATCTTTGCGGCGATGCCGGGGTGTTGGCGGCAGAGATCGTGCTGATCGCCGAGCGCCAGGGGCGGCGCTGGATTTATCTCGATATCGGCCGCTTCGGCGGGTTGGCGGAAACCGAGGGTGAGGCGATCAAATACCGTCTGGTGACGGCCAAGGACGGCGGCCCGACCGGCCCGGTTGCGCTGGCCGGGCCGACCTGCGACAGCGCCGATGTGCTGTATGAAAAGGCGGGCTATGAATTGCCGCTCGATCTTGAGATCGGCGACCGGGTCCTGTTCATGGCCGCGGGCGCCTATACCACCAGCTATGCCAGCCAGGGCTTTAACGGCATCGCCCCGCCAGATGAGGTGTATCTCTAGGGTATTTTCGTTTGCTTGTGGTCCGGCCCAGCCCTGCACGCCGGTCTTTTCGTCATCGTGAGGCGACGCTGGCGGCGGGGCGCCCGACAGCGTCTGCCGCGCGGTCTTTGACCGCTCGCTTTGGCGCGCGTTTCGGCTATTTCGCCGTGTTGACGACGGTCATGAGCCGGGCCGGGACATCGCCCCGGTTTTCCCAGGTATGCAATGTGCCGCCCTGGACCAGAACATCGCCGGCGCGGAGCACTATTTCGCGGTCGGGCAGGATATAGACCAGTTCGCCGGCCAGCACGGCCATGTAATCGACGCTGTTTGCGGCATGCAGCGGGATCTCCGCCCGGCCGATCCCTGGCGGAATGTCGGCGACGTAAAAGCTGGTCCCTTCAAATCCCTCGCGAAAGGCGCTGCCGGCTGTTTCCGTGGCATCCGTCTCGAATGGAACAGCGCTGGGCACCGTCTCCGCCTCCCATAGCCGGGTCACACGGACGCCGCGCATGGTGAAGGCGACCGGCGGGGTTCCGTCGGCCATCACCACGGCCGGATCGTCGGCGGTACCCGTGGTCACCACCCGGCGGATCGGCTCGCCGAATATCGGATCGTCGATTGCCGCTTCCTGAGACGAGAGCGGAGCCGCCACAGCCATGGCGAACAGGCCGAGCAAAAAGGCATATGGGTTACGCATTATCTTCCAGAACCTCCATGTCATCGTCGGAAAAGCCGAAATGGTGACCGATTTCGTGGATCAGGGTGTTGCGGATCAAGTCTTCCAGGCTGTCCTCGCCGTGAATCCAGGCATCGAGCAGGGGCATGCGATAAAGATGTATCATATCGACATCTTCCGCGCTGCCGCCGCCATCGGCTTTTTCGAATAAATTGACGCCGCGATACAGGCCCAGCAGGCCGTAAGGGCTGTCGATCTCGAACGCCGCCAGAGTCTCCTCATCCGGCCAATCATCGATCCGCAGCGCCAGGCCGATCAGATGCGGTTTGAAAGGGGCGGGCAAATCCGCCAGCACCCTTTCGGCAATGGCGGCAAAACGTTCGAGGTCAGGGGGACGGTTCAAGTGGCTTGCGCGTTGGGGCCGGTCCGCGACCGGCCCGGAAACAACATGTTACGCGTTTCCGGCAACCTCGCCGTCGCTCCCGGCAATCGGGCCCGGAGCGCCGGTCTTGTCGCGTTCCTGCTTGTACAGCGCGGCGAAATCGATCGGGTTGAGCACGATCGGCTGTAACCCGCCATCGCGGGTGACGTCGGCGACCATCGCGCGGGCGAAGGGGAAGAGCAGGCGCGGCACGTCGATATACAGAAGTTCGCTCAGCGCGTCGCGATTCTCGGCGCGGGCGGCCACCAGGCCGGCATAGGCCAATTCGAGGATGAAGGCGGTGTCCTCGCCGCGCTTGCCCTCCAGCTTCATCGACAGGGTGACATCATAGCTTTCCGGGCCGACCTGCTGGACATTGACCGCGAGATTGAAGTTCAGCTTGGGCTGTTCGACCTGGGTGCCGTCTTTTGCGGCCTGTTGCAGCTTGGAAAGCTGCTGCAGCATGTTCGGGTTCTCGAAGGACAGATCCTTCACGAACTGGGTAACGATATGCATGCCGGTTGCCTCCCCCGGTGCGGGGCCGCCGGTTGCCGGGATTTCACTGCCCTCGATCTGTTTATCGTCGTCGCTCATGGATTTGTCCGTTGCTGAGAATGAAGTCATTGACTGCGGCGCTGCGCTACCATGCAGCGCAGCCGGGAACAAGCGTCCGCGGTTCAGCGGTCATCCGATTTATCGTCAGATTTGTCGTCAGGTTTATCGTCAGGCTTGTCGTCGAGACGGCGGAAATCGCCGTCGATCACGGGCGGCACATCATCGGCGGATCGCCCGTCCCCTTGCCGGGGGCGGGGCCCTGTCCGGACAAATACCCTGCCGTGACTCGCCATGCCGCTCCATAGAAAGCTGCCGACAGAGCGGCGCAGCCCGGGGATCAGCAACAAGAAGCCGAAACTGTCGGTCACAAAGCCCGGGATCAGCAGGCAGATGCCGGCGATCAGCAGACACAGCCCCTCGAAAACCGCCTCGACCGGGGGTGAGACCGGCTCGCCCGATGCCTGTGAAGCGGCGATATCGGCCTGGGCGCGCCTCAGCACATCCAGCCCCTGATGGCGCACCAGCAGAATGCCGACAGCGGCCGTCGCCAGAGTAAGCAAGACGGTCGCCAAGCCCCCGATTTGCGTGCCGACCGCGATCAGCACGTAAAGCTCGACCAGCGGCACGAAGATCAGAATGAGAAGGATCGGCATGGTTCTAAATTGTCGCTATCGCCGTCGCCCGGTTGTCGCTTTAAGGGGTGCGGCTTATGTTGTCGACATGGTGCCGGCGGGAAGGAAGGTCGAAAAACTTACGCTTCTTTGTCGATTACGCGGCATAATGGCGTAATAGACGGCCCGATTGTGGCGTCGCCGGACCGGCGCGCCGGAACAGGATAGCCAAGCTGGATTGATAAGCCGATGGGCGAAAGCGGATTTTTCTTCGAATTGCTGATTTTGGGCGCCGTGGCGGCGTTCCTCATACACCGTCTATGGTCGGTTCTGGGCCGCCGGCACGGCGAAGAACAGCAGCGTTCGAACCCGTTCGCAAGCGGATCGCGGAGTGAGACCGGCGAGGATAATGTCGTGCATCTGCCCGAACGGGGCGATGGCGGGCGCGGTGCGGCGGAGGCCGGAGCTCCGCAGCCGACCGCAAGCAACAGCGATTCGCGCGAGATCGGCCTTTCCGCGGCGCTGACGCAAATCAAAATTGCGGAGCCGAGTTTTGATCCGAAAGGTTTCGTCGAGGGCGCGAAATCGGCCTTTGCGATGATCGTCGAAGCCTTTGCCGATGGTGACCGCGACACCCTGAAACCGCTGCTTGCGCCCGACCTCTATGAGGTGTTCGAAAAGGAAATCGGACGGCGCGAGGAGACCGGCTTTACCCATAAGACCACGATCAAACAGATTCATAACGCCGATATCATCGAAGCACAGCTCAACGGCACAGCGATCCACGTGACCGTGCGCTTTGTCAGCGATCAGGAGCGTCAGGTGCTCGACGCCGACGACAATCCGGTTCCCGAGGAAACAAGTGACGGGCCCGAAGAACTTGTCGATGTCTGGACTTTCTCACGGGTAGCCGGCTCGCCCGATCCGAATTGGGAGCTGGCCGAGACCCGGACCGAGGGGTGATTTCGAGGAACTCGGCGGCGCTGAGTTTCCTGCTCGGTGCGCTGCTGCTGACCGGCTGTACCGCACAAAGGCAAGCGGAGCCTGAACCGACACCTCGCCTCAGCCCGGTTGACTTTTCTGCCCTGCCGCAATGGCGGCAGGATGATCACAGCGCCTTGCGCCCGGCGCTGGCGCGGTCCTGTGATTTGTGGCTCAAGCGGCCTCCGGCACGCGCTCTCGCTCTCGCCAACGGCCCAGGGCGCAGCGTTGCCGATATGCACGCAGCCTGCCGCGCTTTGCCGGCGGAGACGGCGACGCCTGACGCCATGCGGCGCTATATCGAAACACATTTCACACCCTTTGCCGTCACCGATGGCGATGATGCCGACGGGTTGTTCACCGGCTATTTCGAGCCGCTATTGAGCGGCACGCGTCGCCGGGTTTCGCCCGATCAGGTGCCGCTATACCGTCGCCCGCCGGATTTGGTGTCAGCCGATCTCGGCCTGTTCCGGCCCGATTGGCGCGGTGAACGCCTTGCGGGCCGGGTCGAAAACGGCCGTCTGCTTCCCTATGCCGACCGCGCGGCGATCAATGGCGGCGCGCTCGATGGGCGCGGGCTCGAACTGGTCTATGCGGACGATCCCATCGCCGCCTTTTTCCTGCAGATCCAGGGCAGCGGCATTGTCGCGTTGCCGGACGGAGAAAGGCTGCGGGTCGGCTATGACGGCCAGAACGGCCATCGCTATGTGCCGATCGGCCGCGTGCTGATCGAGCGCGGCGCCCTGACCCGTGAAACCGTGTCCATGCAGAGCATCGCCGCCTGGCTGCGCGCCAATCCGGATCAGGCCGAGGCCGTCATGGAGGCCAACCCGTCTTTCGTGTTTTTCGCCCCGCGCACAGGTCCCGGACCGCTCGGCGCCGAAGGCACGGCCCTGACGCCCGGCCGCAGCCTTGCCGTTGACCGCCGCTTCTGGCCGCTGGGCCTGCCGCTATGGCTCGATGTTGAGGATCCGCGCGGCCCGAATGACCGGCTGCGCCGTATTGTCATGGCGCAGGATATCGGCGGTGCGATCCGCGGTGTCGTGCGCGGCGACTTGTTCTGGGGCGATGGCGCTGCGGCGGAGGCGGCCGCCGGAGCGATGCGCAGCGCCGGCCGTTACTGGCTGCTGTTGCCGCGCCGCGCGGCCGATGTCGCACAGCGCTGAGCGCATCTGAGCCATGCCCAAGCCGCCGCCCCTGAGCCATGAAGATCGCGATTTGTGGCGGCATGTGACGAAAACGGTCCTGCCGCTCGGCGAGGATCGTCGCGATCCCTCACCGATGCCCTCGGAGCGTGGCCTCAAGCCTGTATCGCCGCTCAAGGCTTCCTCGAATGATGCAAAACCGTCCGCCGCTGCGCCGTCCGCGAAACCCGCGGCGCTCCGTCCCGGGCATCCGGCGCCCGGCGTGGACGCTGCGACGGACCGCAAGCTGCAACGAGGCCGACTCGCCATCGATGCCGTGCTCGATCTGCACGGGATGAGCCGGTTGAACGCTTTTCACGCGCTGTCGGGTTTTGTGGTGCGGGCCCATGCCGCCGGGCATCGTTGTGTGCTGGTGATCACGGGGCAGGGAAAATTCGGCGGCGGCGTTATCAAGCAGGCATTGCCGGGCTGGATCAACGAGCCGGAAATCCGGCACTATGTGCTCTCGGTCCAACCGGCGCAGCCCAGGGACGGCGGCGCCGGCGCCTTTTATCTGCTGATCCGCCGCAAGAGAGGATGACATGCGCGCGCTGATGGTCCTTGCCTGCCTGTTATGGAGCGCCGCCGCACTGGCGGCCGAGCCGGTCGAGGCGATCTTGACCGGCCATGCAGTCTGGCCGGCCGACAGCTTCGTCGAGCCGACCGACAACGCGCCGGCCTATTTTCTGCTCAGCGGTCGATGGCTCGAAGGCCGCCGCGGGACTCCCGAATTCGAGGGCCAGCCGGTGCAGGGCTTCTCGGAGCTGCGCCGTGCCGCCGACGGCGGCTATTGGGTGCTTGGGGATAACGGCTTCGGTGCCAAAGGCAATTCCGCCGATGCGCTGCTGATGCTGCACCGCATGCGGATCGACTGGGAACAGAATAGCGTCAGCCGCGAGGAAACCGTTTTCCTGAATGATCGCAATCACCGCATCGCCTATCCGATTGTCAGCGAAACCAGCGCGTCGCGTTTCCTGACCGGCGCTGATTTCGACATTGAAAGCCTTGTCGTGACCGAGCAGGCGCTGTGGATCGGTGAGGAATTCTATCCGGCGCTGGCGGAATTCGAGCCGAACGGCACCTTGCGGGCGGTCCACCCGCTCGATAACCGGATCAGCCCGGATTATCCCGGCGGCGGCGATCCGCAGATTGCGCGGTCCCGTGGCTTTGAGGGGCTGACGGCGTTTCGTGACGGGCGGCTGCTGGCGATGCTCGAAGCGCCCCTCGTCGGCGCCGAAGCGGCCGAAACCCTGATGCTGGAATTCGATCCCGCGGCGGGCGGTTGGACCGGGCGTGTCTGGCGCTATGTGCCGGAGGATGCCGGTCATGCCATCGGAGCTGTGACCATGCTCGATGAGGATTTTGCGCTGGTCATCGAGCGGGATTGGGAAGAAGGTGCGGCGGCGGTCTTCAAGCGCCTTTACCGCATCAGACTCCCTGAGTCGCCGGGCGTTGTCGAGAAGCTCGACTATGTCGATCTGGTGGACATTGCCGATCCCCGCGCCGTCGCGCAAAGCGGCAGCCAGAATGGCCGCTTCCGCTTTCCCTTCGTGACGATTGAGGCTGTCGAAGCGGATGGCGCGGGCGGCTTCGTCCTGGTCAATGACAACAATTATCCGTTTTCGCGCGGTCGCGATCCCGAACTGCCGGACAATAGCGAATTCATCAGGATTAGGGTTCCGGCCTGGGAGTAAGCTGGTTGCCGAACCGTGCCGCGCTTGCCTGCGGCGCCGGCACCAGGAAGGGGCGACGCCGTGCAGCCCGTTCGCCCTCGCCGCTGACGGCGTAGAGCTGCTTGGCCGCCTCAACCAGCGTGATGCCGGAGACACCGGGAAGCCATCGACTGCCGATTTTTTCCCATGCCCCGGCCCCGGACAGGAACAGCCGCGAGCGCAGCGGCGGCATGTAAAGCGCGCCGACATGGCGTTCAGGCACGAACAGGCTTTCCTTGAGCATCCGGTTGAGCTGGCTGGTGCTGAACGGATAGCCGTGGCCGAAGGGCGTGCGTTCGGTCCGCGCCCACAGCCCCATGCGATTCGGGACCGCGACGATCAGCCGGCCCTCGCCGCGCAGCACGCGCCAGATTTCGCGCATCATCGGTTTCAGTCGCTCGGTACATTCGACGCCGTGAACGATGAGCACGCGGTCGACGCTTTCGGCTTCCAGCGGCAGTTCGCATTCATCGGAGAGACCGACCGTGCCCGGACCTTCCGGCGGCCAGAAACTGACGCCCTGCGCCGCGGGCATCAGGTTCACGATATGCGCTGCCTCGCCGAGAAAGGGCCGCATGAAGGGCGCGGTAAAGCCGATGCCCAGCAGGTCCATGCCGGAAACATTCGGCCAGACCTGCCGCAGCCGCGTGCGTATCAGCCGCCGGGCCACCTGGCCGAGGCTGCTGGCATAAAAGGCACGGAGATCAACGACATCATTATACATCGCGCTTCTTTATACGCGCCCGCCCCTTCATGGTTCAACAAGTCAGCCTCGGCCAGGTGGACCGGATCAAAAACAAACGAAAACGCGCTAGGGAGATTTGCAATAGGCCTTTATTGCCGGCAGCAGCGGCAGGTCGGCCGGCGGCATGGCGTAGGCGGCCAGCGCGTCGGGCGGCACCCAGGCCAGCTCCTGCCCTTCATGCGATGCCGGCTCGCCGCGCCAATGCCGGCAGCCGAACAGCGGCATCAGTAAATGGGAGCTCTCATAGCCATGCGAGGCGAAGGTGACCGGATCGAGCGCCGCGGCGGCGATCTCAATGCCCAGCTCTTCGCGCAATTCCCTGATCAGCGCGTCCTCCGGACTTTCGCCGGTTTCGATCTTGCCGCCGGGAAACTCCCACAGACCCGCCATTTTTTTGCCCGGCGGCCGTTGCGCAAGCAGGACCCGGCCGTGCCGATCGACCAGCGCCGCCGCGGCGACCAAAACCAGATCAACTTCGGTAATCGGCATTGATGTCGATATAGCCATGCGTCAGATCGCAGGTCCAAACCGTCGCGCGGCCCTTGCCGAGGCCGATATCCACCCCGATGGCGATCTCTCTGCCGCGCAGATGGTCGGCGACCGGTGCTTCGTCATAACCCGAGACGGCAGCGCCCTTTTCCGTGACCGTGACGCCGCCGATGGTGATGCGCAGCCGGTCGCGGTCGGCCCGGGCGCCACTCTTGCCGACCGCCATGACGATCCGGCCCCAATTCGCGTCCTCGCCGGCAATCGCGGTTTTGACCAGAGGCGAATTGGCAATCGCCATCGCGATTTTGCGGGCAGCCGACGCCGAGGTCGCGCCGGTGACGGCGATCTCGATGAATTTCTGCGCGCCCTCGCCGTCGCGGACGATCTGATGGGCCAGATCGAGACAGACGCGGTCGAGTGCTTTTCTGAAGGGCGCCAGGCGCCTGTCCGAGGCCTCCGTGATCGGCGCATGACCGGCTTCACCGGTGGCAAAGAGCAGCGCCGTGTCGCTGGTCGAGGTGTCGCTGTCGACCGTGATTGCGTTGAAGCTGCGCCTGGTCGCCGCGTTGAGCAGCTTTTGCAGCACCGGCGGTGCGATCGCCGCGTCGGTGAACAGAAAGCTCAGCATGGTCGCCATATCCGGTGCGATCATGCCCGAACCTTTGGCAATCCCGGCCAGGGTCACCCTATGGCCGTCGATCTCGATCGTTGCGCCGCTGCCTTTGGCGAAGGTGTCGGTGGTGCGGATCGCGTCCGCCGCTGCCTGCCAGCCGCCCGGCGACAGGCGGTCATGCAGAGCCTTGACCTCGGCCGCGATCGCGCTGCCGTCGAGCACCTCCCCGATCACCCCGGTCGAGGCGATATAGACGTCCCTGGGGCTACAATCCGCGCTTTGCGCCACCGCGGTGGCGGACTGCTCGACGGTGACCATTCCGGCCGCGCCGGTAAAGGCATTGGCGTTGCCCGCATTGACCAGCAAAGCGCGCCCGTCCTGCTTCGCCAGGACCTCGCGGCACCAGTGAACCGGCGCCGCCGCGGTCGCCGACCGTGTGAAGACGCCGGCCGACGCGGTGCCGGGCGGCATTTCGACCAGCAGCAGATCGTCGCGGTTCTTGTAGCGTGTGCCGCTATTGCCGGTCGCCGATCTGACCCCGGCGACCGGCGCCAGATCCGGGAAAGCCGCAGGCGCCAGCGGGCTGCGCGGCAGGGCTGCGGTCACGGCGCCTCCGTCGGCTCCGGCTGCCCCGGCGCCTCGGGCAGGCGCGGCGCTTCATCGGTGAGCGCGACCTCGGCATCGCCGCGCAGGCTGTCGAGCAATTCCTGCGCCACGGTTCGCGACAGCTCATCGCGAAGCTGCGGCTCGACACTCTCAAAGGACGGGGTTTCAGTCTCCCGTTGATCGGTCACGGTGATCACATGCCAGCCGAATTGGGTTTCGACCGGCGTCTCGGGAAAGCTGCCGACATCCAGCCCGAAAGCGGCCTCGGAAAAGGCCGGCACCATCATGCCGTCGGTGAACCAGCCGAGATCGCCGCCGCCGGGGCCGGTCGGGCCGGTCGAGTTCTCGCGCGCCAATTCGGCGAAATCGGCGCCATCCTGCAGTTCGGCGATCAGGCTCTCGGCCGTCTCGCGCTCTTCCACCAGAATGTGCCGGGCGCGGATTTCGCGCTCGGGCGGATTTGCCTGAACATAGAGATCATAGGCGGCCTGCAAGCGGTCTTCGGTCAGCTCGGCATTGATCTGCTGTTCGAGATAGACGTCGCGCAGCAGCCGCTCGCGCTCGCGCTCCAGCAGCGCCTGGAAACGGTCGCTCTGATCGGTTTCCGCCGCCCGCGCGGCGTCGAGCAGCAATTGATCGAGGATCAGCTGTTGCAGCACCAGCGGCGCCACCTGCTCTGCCGGCAGGCTGTTATAGGGCGGCGGTAACTCGTCCAGCGCGGCGGTGAGATCGCTCTGCCGGATTTCGGTGCCGTTTGCCGTGGCCAGCAGGCTGTCAGGCTCCTCGGCTTCGGATTGCAGGCCGAAGAAGACGGTCAGCCCGCCGATCGCGAGCACGCCGATGACAAGGCCGGCGACGATGAAGCTGCGCATGATAAGGTCCTTCACACTATGAATGCTGATCCGCATAAAGGCATTCCGCCCCAAGGCCAAGGGTCGCAAAAGCGAGTCAGAAAATTTGACAGCCGCTCGACGACGCCGGAGAAACGAAATGGCAAGCTTTTGCGTTTAATTGTTGCCAAGCATCAGGGAGTATGTCAGATATCTTGACAGTCGGAGCTGAGGGCTCGGCAACACTTCTGGCATTTCGTTGATTTAACACGAATTTTTTGTTTTGGCACAGAGGTTGCAGAGAGGCGTAGCGAGACGTAATGCGGTGCTTCCGAATGGTTCGGGAGTTTCAAAAACGCTTAGAGGGAAAAAAGAGAGTAGATATGTTTAAACAAAGTCTTGGAGCG
>CAZRBL010000072.1:0-11537 GCA_964598335.1 uncultured Rhodospirillales bacterium | reverse complement strand
CCATGAATCACACATCACACCAAATATGAATCCTGAATGTCGATTGGACCTAGCCCGGCGACACCGGCGTATGGCGATTGCAACGATCGATACGGAAAGCCTGTTTGCGCTGAGAAAAGGCGCGGCGGAGAGATCGCTCGCCATCATGGACTTGAAATATTTCGATCTGGATTTCTGGATCGAGCAGAATCTGTACCGTTTTTTCGAATTGGACCTGATGAAACATAAGGGGCGCCGACTGCTCGATATCGGCACCGGCTTCGGCTACTTCCCCTATATCTGCAAGTATTTCGGTGTGCGGGCCGAGGGGCTCGATCGTCACGGGCACCGGATTTATGACGAGGCCTGCGAGGTTTTGTCAGTGCCGAAACGGAATTTCACGATCCAGCCGGGCGAGCCCCTGCCGCGATATGATTACAAATTCGACTTCATCACCGCCTATCAGATCGGATTTGATCTGGTGCCGGGTAAGGGCATGTGGCGGCCTGAAGACTGGGAATATTTTCTGAACGATGTCAGCGACAATTTGCTGGCACCCGGCGGGCTTTTGTACATGAAGCTCAATTACGCCCCCAGAACCGGAAATTTTATTGATCCCGAGGTCGGCAAGATGTTCGACCGGTTCGGGGCCAAGCGATGGTTCGGCACCGTCCAATACCGCAAGCCAAAGGCTTGAGACCAGAAAGCTCGCGGCCTCCTTGCTTGTTTAGGTGGTTTTTGTTACGCTTGCGTGACAATAAGCAGAATCGCCACCCTTAGTTAAGTCAGGACCTCAGTGAAATCTTCCTTGCACTCCGCATCGCAGCAGCCATGGATGCCGGCTGCAGACGAGCCGTTCAATGTCCGTGTCGTCGGTCGCGGCGCTGATCTGAAAGCCGAATTGCTCGATCGGACCCGCGACATGCTCGAAGCCGCCGGCATGGAGATGCAGAAAAAGGGGCCGATCCAGCCGATGACCCGCGCCCATGCCGCCGGCCACGTGGCGGGCCAGGACTTCCTGCCAGCGGGCTGGATGGTTGCGATCGGTCAGTTTGTCGGCAGGTTGTTCGGCAGCGATAGGTTCAGCAATTGGGCGACCGACCGGGTGATCGATCTGCTCGGCGGCGGCGCCGACGACACCGAAGCCGACCTCAAGGTCGTCGAAATGGTCTCCAAGCTGGTCGACACGCTCGACGGCAAGGCGGATGTCGCGGCCATCGATGCCGGGGTCTTCCTGTTTCTGAAGATAAAGGACGGCGATGATTTCCGTATCGTTGCCAAGCGCTTGAACAAGCGTGACCGGAAGGTCATCGACGACAATCCGAGCCTACTGCTCGAGCCGGTCGCGCTGCTCGAGCATATCGACGGCACCCGGGAGGTTGACCCCGAAATCGTTCGCGATGTTTGCCGCCGCGTGCGCGAGCGCGCCGGTCTGCCGGCCGTGCCCGAACCCGATCGTGAGCGCAGCGATCCCAAGGATCGGCCGCCGTCTTTGAGCGGTTCAAGGCTGCCGAAAAGCGACGGGCCTGCGCCGGTGTAAAGAACGGTTCTGCGCCGGACCAAGGTAAAAGCCACACGGCTTTAGCTGTAGCGACCGTCCTCAAGCCGTTTGCGGAGGCTGCCGAGTTCCTCGCGTAAGGTTCTGACTTCGTCGAGGATCAATTCGCCTTCCTCCTTGGTGATTTTTTCGATCGCGGCCAGCTCCTCGGCTTTTTCCTGTTCGTGGATTTCGTGCAGGGAATTGACGATGATCCCGATGAACAGGTTGAGCACGGCAAAGCTGGTGATGATCACAAAGGGTACGAAAAAGATCCACGCTTCGGGATAGCGTTCCATCACCGGCCGCACGATGCCCATGGACCAGGATTCGAGCGTCATGATCTGGAACAGCGTGTACATCGATTTGCCGATAGTGCCGAACCAGTCGGGGAAACTGCCGGCAAACAGCTTTGTGCTGATGACAGCGGCGACATAGAACAGCAGCAGCAGCACACCGACAATCGCGCCCATGCCCGGCAAGGCCCGAAAAAGGGCTTCGACGACCGAACGAAACGAGCTGACCACAGATAAAAGGCGCAAAACCCTGAGGATCCGAAGGGCGCGGAGCACGGAAAACGCGCCGCTGGAGGGCATCAAGGCAATCCCGACGATGACGAAGTCGAAAACATTCCAGCCGCTGGTGAAAAAGCGCAGCCGATAGGCGAACAGCTTCAGCAGGATTTCGCCGACGAAAATGGCGAGGCAGACCTTGTCGATTGCCAGCAGCAGGGCACCCCAGCGCGCCATGATTGTCGCTGAGGTCTCCATGCCGAGGGTGACGGCGTTGATCACGATCACGGTCATGATGAAGCGCTGAAACAGATCATGCTCGACAAAACGCCGGAGCATTCCGGTAACGCCGCCGGTGGGGGCTGATTCCGGCTGCCCCTTCTGGGAGTTCTGATCTGCGCTATGTGTCATGCCGGTCCGTCAGTCTTCGCATCGCTGATCTGGTTCCCCGATAATTGGGCATTCACGGCCGGATTTGAGGGTCTGGCCCTGCGGCGATGGTAATGGCATACCGCGGCCGAGATAGATTTGAGAAAATGATCGCTGAGCTTTTGCTTCATGGCACCCCCCACGCCCCCCTCCGCGCCTCCCTCCTCTGACCAACCGCGCCCGCGCCCGCGACCGCTGTCGCCGCATCTGCAGGTTTACCGCCTGCCGATCCCGGCGCTGATGTCGATCAGCCATCGTATTACCGGTGTTGCGCTTGTCGCCGGCAGCCTCTTGCTCGTTGCCTGGCTGTTCGCCGCCGCGACCGGTCCTGACGCCTTCGCATGGATCGGCGGCCTGCTCTCAAGCATTGTCGGCCAGATCATCCTGTTCTTATGGTCGCTCGCATTGTTTTATCATTTGTTCAACGGTATCAGGCATTTATGGTGGGATGCCGGGCGCGGGCTCGAATTGGCCGAGGCCTATCACTCGGGCTGGCTGACGCTGGCCGCCGCGCTCATTCTCACCGTCGCCATGTGGCTGATTGCCCTATTGGTCTAAGCGACCGCTCCGGCCAAGGACAACGTGATGCACAGCAAAGAAAATTCATTTCGCAGCCCGCTCAGCCGGGCCCGGGGGCTCGGCTCGGCCAAGGACGGCACCGGGCATTGGTGGGCGCAGCGCGTGTCCTCGATTGCTCTGGTGCCGCTGGTTTTATGGTTCGCCTTTTCGGTCGTGAGTCTCAGCACCGGCGACTACGCCTCGGTCACCGCATGGCTCGCGAAGCCCTGGGTGGCGGTGCTGACGATTTTGCTGCTGCTTGCGACTTTCTACCACGCGGCGCTCGGCTGCCAGGTCATCATCGAGGACTACATAGCTGCCGAAGGCTGGCGCATCGGGGCGCTGCTTGCGGTTCAACTCGGACTTTTCGTGCTGGCGACTGCCGGCGTTTTTGCCGTCGCCAAGATCGCCTTCAGCGCAGTCTGACGGTTTCGCAATAAGGATTGTCACCATGGCAGATCAGAGCAACGGCGCGACACACAATATCGGCGGGAAGTCTTATCCCCTGGTCGACCACGAATATGATGTCGTCATCGTCGGCGCCGGGGGGGCGGGACTGCGCGCCGCGCTGGGCATGAGCGAACGAGGCCTCAAGACGGCCTGCATTTCCAAAGTCTTCCCGACCCGCAGCCATACCGTGGCGGCACAGGGCGGGATTTCTGCGGCACTCGGCAATATGGGCGAGGATGATTGGCGGTATCACATGTATGACACCGTCAAGGGCTCGGATTGGCTCGGCGATCAGGACGCCATCGAATATATGTGCCGGGAGGCGATCCCGGCGATCATCGAACTCGAGCATTACGGCGTCCCGTTCAGCCGTACCGAGGCGGGGAAGATCTATCAGCGTGCCTTCGGCGGCATGACGACGCGCTATGGCGAAGGCCAGGCGTTCCGGACCTGTGCCGCGGCCGACCGCACCGGGCATGCGATCCTGCACACGCTGTATAGCGAGAACCTGAAAAACCACACTGAATTCTTCATCGAGTATTTTGCCATCGATCTGCTGATGGATGATGATGAAGGTGCCTGCCGCGGCGTGTTGGCCTGGAATCTTGACGACGGCAAGCTGCATCGCTTCCGGGCCCATCAGACGGTACTGGCGACCGGCGGCTACGGCCGCGCCTTTTTCTCGTGCACCAGCGCCCATACGAGTACGGGCGACGGCAACGGCATGGTGCTGCGCGCAGGTCTTCCGCTTCAGGACCTCGAATTCATCCAGTTTCATCCGACCGGGGTTTACGGCGCCGGCTGCCTGATTACCGAGGGTGTGCGCGGTGAGGGCGGCTATCTGACCAACGCCGAGGGCGAGCGTTTCATGGAGCGCTATGCTCCCAATGCAAAGGATCTCGCCAGCCGCGATGTGGTCAGCCGGTCAATGACGATTGAAATTCGCGAAGGGCGCGGTGTCGGGCCGCAAAAGGACCACATCCATCTCAACCTCCAGCACCTTCCGGCCGATGTCATCCATGAGCGGCTCCCGGGCATCGCCGAAACCGCGCGAATTTTCGCCGGCGTCGATGTCACGAAAGAGCCGATCCCCGTGCTGCCGACGGTGCATTACAATATGGGCGGCATCCCGACCAATTATCATACCGAGGTGTTGAGCCCGACTGCGGACGATCCCGAGCGCGTCGTTCCGGGGTTGATGGCGATCGGCGAGGCTGCCTGCGTATCGGTGCACGGCGCCAACCGGCTGGGATCGAACAGCCTGCTCGACCTCGTCGTATTCGGCCGGGCGGCCGGCCTTCGCGCGGCTGAGACCGTCGAGGCAGGGGCGGCGCATAAACCGTTGCCGCAATCGGCGACGGATAAGGTGTTGGAGCGATTCGACCGTTTCCGTCACGCCGACGGCGACCTGCCGACTGCGGCTGTGCGCGACGACATGCAACGCGTAATGCAGAACAATTGCGCGGTTTTCCGGACTGGCGAGTCGCTGGATGAGGGCGTCGATCTGATGCAGAACGTCTGGCAGAAGCGCGCCGACGTAAAGGTGACCGACCGTTCGATGATCTGGAATTCGGACCTCGTGGAGACGCTTGAATTCGATAATCTGATTTATCAGGCGCAGGCGACGATGATTTCGGCGGCCGCAAGGACCGAAAGCCGCGGCGCTCACGCACGGGAGGATTTCCCCGACCGCGATGACGAAAACTGGTTGCGGCATTCGCTGGCCTGGCTCGGGGAGGACGGTAAGGTCAGTCTTGGTGAGCGTCCGGTTCACCTCAATACGATGACCAATGAGGTGCAGAGTTTCCCGCCAAAGGCGCGGGTTTACTGAAGCCCGGCATTTTCCGGTTGTCGCGTATCAGCGCCGGGCCAAACGCCGCGCCGGCAGCGCGGGCTGCCGTCGGCGTTCCCTTGGTGCGCGGGCGACAGCCCTGGAATCGGGCGGTTCTGCGTCATTTGCCGCTTGCCCTGTTTCGAGCGTCTGCAGCTGCGCCTCGGCCTCCTTTTGTGTTGCCTCCATCAACTCGCGCTCGCTCCGCTCCGCAATCTTTCTCAGCAGATACAGCATTATGCCGAGCGATAGCGGGATGCCCCAATAGGCGAGGCTGAGCAGCCCGCCGCCGACGGCATAGACCGCCAGCGAAATCTGGATCATTCGCGCCAGATTGAAGATCCAGGCCATCTCGACATAGCGTTTGGCAATGCGTTTGGCTCGCTCCCCTTCGAGGACGCAGGCGATATAGTAGCCTACGAATAACAGCAGCCCGATCCAGCCGCTGTCGCCAAGCACTTCAAAATAGATGCTGTGCGCCGCTCGAGATCTGTCAACATCCGGCGGGATATAGGGAGCGACGACCGCTGGATTCTGAATGTTCTGCGGCCCCAATCCGAAAACACGCTCATTGGCGATATTGATGGCGATGCGCCAGGCATCGAGACGGCCCTGGAAAGAGCCGTCTTCCTCGACATCCTGAATCGTCTGAATGCGCTCAAGCCAGCCTTCCGGCGAAAGAATGACGATCAGTCCAAGGCCCAGCGCGCCGATCACCGCACCGGCGGCCTTGCGTTTACTGACGTACCACAGCCCGATGGCGGCGACCGCCAGCGCCACGAAACCGCCGCGCGATTGGCTGACGACGACCGCCATGGCCGACAACAGCATCGCCCCCTGCATGCCCAGGCTCAGCCATTTGTCCGTCAGATGGATACGGAAAAAATTGATCAGCGGTATCGACAGGGCGACGGCCAGCGCAAGGTGATTGCGATCGCCGATCGCCGTCCGAGCAGGCCCTGTGAATTCGGAGCCACCGCCGATGAGGGTCAGCCCGCCCTTGATGCCCCAATAGCCGATCGAGAGGACGATAACCCCGACGAAGCCGAGCAGCCGTGTTTTCTTGTAACAGAGCGCGGCGACCATCACGACCAGCGCTGTCACCTTGATGTGCCGGTCCCACATGACATAGGCAGTGTTGAAATCCGCGGCCTGAAATGTCGCGATGGTTGTCCACACGGTGAACAGCCCCAAAAAAATCATCGGCAGGCAGATCGGTATCCGCTTGGGCTCGCGCGAAATCAGCCAGCCGCCGATGGTGATGGCGGCGATGATGAAATTCCACTGGAAATAGGCGCCGAAGCCCCAGACCTCGCGATGTGGATTAAGAAATGAAATCCAGCCCCAGGCGAGGACCCCGACATAAGGGAACGCCAGCGACAGCGGCAGGATGGCCATGACGGCCATCATCAGCATCAGCGTTCTCAGGTCCATGATCCGGGCCCGAAGCCTCTCAAACGCGGTCGGTGCCGGGCGGTGCGACGGCAACGTCCGGGCGGGGCAGGGTTGACGGTTCGTTTGCCAATCCAAGCCTAATATGGCTACAGGATGGTTTATTAAACGTCAGCTGTCACGCAAAGCATGCTCACTCAGTTTTTCTCTCTCTGGTTTCTGCTCGGTATCGTCGCGCTCGGATTCATCATCCAATGGGCGATGATCAACGAAAATGCCGATAACACGGACTCGACCAAGGGAGTGCTGAGCATGGATGATGCGGCGCAGCCGCCACGAGGCGCGCGACCTGCCCGTGACGTCTTTGCCGAACAACACAAAGTGCAGAGGGGCGGGCGCTGACTTTGCCTATCGGAGCAGCGGGATCGGTCCACTGTTCATGCGACTCGCCGGTTCCTGATTAACCGGGTCATAGAGCTCGTCGAGGATCGACAGATCGATATTCACCGGCGGCGCATCGCTGCTGAGGGCGTCGTCGGGTAACGCATAGAGGCGATCAAGCGCCGCGGCGGCATCGGGCGAGCCCAGCGCCGAAGCGTATTCGAACCAGCGCAGCGCTTCCGAAGTGTTGCGCGGCCCGCCGATGCCGTTTTCCGCCATCACGCCCAAGCCGATGGCTGCGCGTGCGTCACCGGCGACGGCGGCCATGCGCCAGATGGCGGCTGCCTGTGTGTGTCGACCCTGAAGATAATGATCCATGCCGCGGCCATAGGCGGCGCCGTCTTGGGCCATCGCACTGCCCGGCGATGCGATAAATGACAGCGATAGGATCAAGGCGACGAAAAGGCGTGGGAGCATCGGCGCTTTCCTGTTGCGGAGCCGGGTCCGGGCAGGCAGATATAGCAACCATGCCTATGCGAGCCAACCGCGTCATCGCGGCTCTATTGCTGGTCCTGATCGGCGCTTTGCTAAGCGCCTGCGGCCAAACCGACGACAGCGCTGAAACGGCGGCTGTGACGCGGGAAACGGTGCTGCGCGTCGGTGTGCCGGGCTTTCCCCGCGAATTCGGTAATCCCTTCAGCGCCTTTGGTCAGCCCAACGGGTTCACCTGGTCGGCGCTTTTCGACAGCCTGACGCATGTGACCCGTGACGGCGAAATCGAGCCGGCGCTGGCCACCTCCTGGACCGCTCTGGACGAAAACACGTGGCGCTTCACTTTGCGCGATGATGTGATCTTCCATAACGGCAAGCAGTTGACCGCCGCGGATGTCGTTTGGACCGTCAATTACATGACGGATATGGATGCTGCGAATGCATCCATCGCCAAGGAGGTTGAAGCGCTTGAATCGGCGACCGCGATCGACCCGCTGACGGTCGAGATCAAGACCCGCTATCCGGCGCCGTTGCTGCCCGCGACGCTGTCGGTGATGCCGATTGTCGACGGCGCTGTCTGGGATGAAATCGGACGCGCCGCCTATGCCGCCGATCCGATCGGCACCGGTCCCTTTCGGCTCGAATCGCGTGAGAGCGGCTCTGCAACCCTGGTTGCGCATCGCGAGTCCTGGCGTCCGCCGCAGATCGATCGTGTCGAGCTGCTGGACCTGCCGCTGACCTCGGCACGGGTGCAGGCCTTTCAGGCCGGGGCAATCGACATCGCGATCAATCTCGACGCTGATGCCGGCGCCTCGATCGAAGCGGCAGGCGGCCGGATAGCGCTGGCGCCGACTGTTTCGACATTGGCGGTAAGCTTTACGCTGACCGATTTGGCTGAAGACCACCCGCTCAGCGATATCCGGGTGCGCCGGGCGCTCAATCACGCGATCAACCGGGAAGAATATATCGCCACCATACTCGCCGGTATCACCAACCCGTCGACGCAGCCGGTGGCGCCGGCGGCTTTCGGCTACGATCCCTCGCTGGAGAGCTTCGCCTATGATCCCGATCTTGCGCGCAGCCTGCTCACCGAAGCGGGCTATCCCGACGGCTTCCCGTTAACGATTGAGGCGGTGGTCGGAATCAGCGGCCAGGATGCTCCCGTCTACCAGCAGGTCGCTGCCGACCTGCGCGCCATCGGCATCGATGCGACGGTGCGGTCAATCACCTTCCCCGAGCTGTTGCGCCGGGTAATCGGCGCCACCGAATGGCAGGGCGAAGGATTCGGCATGAATTACAATCCGGATCGGACGCTGGACGCCTTGCGCATCGCGACCCTGCATTCCTGTGAATGGCACAATGCCTGGTTCTGCGATGAAGCGCTGTATCAGCAAGTGCTGGACGCCCGCGCGACTTGGGATATCGAGGAGCGCCGCGCCAAGACCCAGGCGATCATGAAAGCCTATCGCGATGCGGTGCCGTCGATTTGGCTGCATGAGCTGGTCTATATGCACGGCGTTGCTGCGCATGTTGTGGATTTCGACGAACATCTCGGCATGATCGCCTATGAGCGGATCAGGCTTGTTGACGGGTCATGACTCCAATCGCCTGACCGGCGCGGCGGTCATCAGGCGGGTATTGCAGAAATACGGGGTAACGGCGGTTTTCGCACTCGCCGGTGCATCGCAAAGCCGATTGCTTGCGGAGTGCGAGGATAACGGCCTCTTCATTCTGCCCTCACGGCATGAAACGGCGACGGTGGGCGCCGCAGACGGCTATGCCCGCGTCGCGCGCCGCATCGGCGTCGCCTGCATCAATGTCGATCAGGGCATGCCCAACGCCGTCAGCGGCATTCAGTCGGCCTTTGAAGCGGGCAGCCCGGTGCTGATCCTGATCGGCCGTGAACCCGACGACTGGACCGAACCTGAATTGCCGGTCGATCACGATGCTCTGGCGCTGGTCAGGCCGATCACCAAATGGGCGCGCACGGTACGCAGCGCCGACCGGCTCGGCGAATATGTCGATGCGGCTTGCCGCCATGCCCTCAGCGGTCGTCCCGGGCCGGTCGCGCTTGCCTATCCCAAGGATTTCCTCGCCGCCGAAATCGACCCCGCCGCAGACCTCGACGGCCCTCCGTCAATCCCCTCGCCGCCTGTGCCCGATCCGGCAGCTATCGAGAAAGCCGCCGGCTTGATTGCCGCCGCTGAACGGCCGCTGATCATCGCCGGCAGCGGCACCTATTGGGCGCAGGCGGCAGAACCCCTGCGACATCTCGCCAATGAGTTCGGCATCCCGGTGTTCAGCCACGCCATGGGCCGCGGTGTCGTTGCGGAAACCGCAGGGCCGGACCGACTCGGCTGGTCCTGGGGGCTGGCTCAGGATGCGGCGAAGCACGCCGATTGCATCCTCTGGGCGGGCTGCCGCATGGGCAAGCGCTTTCTCTACGGCCTCGAACCGCGCTTTGCCGCCGATGCGGCGATGATCCAGATCGATGTCGAGCCCAGTGAGCTGGGCCGCAATCGTCCGGTGCAGGTCGCCATTCAGGCCGATGCCGGGCGGGCACTGATCGCCCGGCATGACGCGCTGCAAACGGCCGGAGCCAAACGACGCGATCCGCGCTGGGTCGGCGCTGCGCTTGAGGAAAAACTGGCCGCCATCGCCGCCGATAGGGCGCCCGAGGGTAGCATCCACCCCTATGCGCTGGGGGAAGCGCTGAACCGGCTGTTGCTGCCAGACGCGCTGATCGTCCAAGACGGTGCCTTCATCCTCGCGCGGATGTTTGCCGTGCTGCGCCGAGAGCGGCCCTATCGCTATATCGACACGCATCCGCTCGGCTCGATGGGCATGGGCACCCCGCTGGCCTTGGGTGCCGCCGCAGCTCCGGATCCGCCCTCGCCGATCGTGCTCATCACCGGCGACGGCTCCTTCGGCTTTTATGCCGCCGAGGTCGACAGCGCCGTGCAGGCCGGTCTGCCGCTGCTGGTGGTCATCGCCAATAATGGCGGCTGGGGTAATGAGCTGGCGATGCAGCCGCCCGCCATCGGACGCACGGTCAATGCCGGTTTCGGCCGCGCCGTCCGCTACGATCTTGTTGCCCGGGGCTTCGGCGCCGAGGGCGAGAGAGTGGACGACCCCGTTCTATTGGAGTCCCGATTGAGTGTTGCGCTGCATCGCGTCCAAGATGAGGGCAAGGTGGTGGTCCTCGATATCGTCACCCCCGAACCGCCTTTCGACCCGGCTCAAGGCACCATCCGATATGGCGATGTCGCACAGACCCGGCGGGCGCATTTCGGTGACCGATAGCGGCATGACAGCGCTCGCTGCCGAAACGCGGGCCATCTATATCCGGCACGGCGTCACGGTTGACCGAGACCGTCACAAAGGCCTGTTCGAGAAAATCTGGCTCGACCGCTTTCTGGACCGGATTCCGGCCGGCGGAACGATCCTCGACGTCGGCTGCGGCGCCGGTGAGCCGATTGCCGCTTACTTCATTGCACAGGGATATGCGCTCACCGGCATCGATTTCCCGCCGCCGGTGATCGACATCGCGCGCCGTCGCTTTCCCGATCAGCGCTGGATCGTCGCCGATATGCGCAAGCTGGGTCTTGGATGCCGTTTTGACGGTTTGATCGCGTGGCACAGCTTTTTCCATCTCACCAAAAGCGAGCAGCGAGAGGCACTCAGGGGTTTTGCCGCTCATCTTTCCGATGGCGGCGTCATGCTGCTGACCGTTGGGCCGCGTGAGAGTGAGGTTGTCGGCAATGTCTGCGGCGATCCGGTCTATCACGCCAGCTTGTCGCTGGAGGGCTATCAAGAGATTCTGACGCCGCTCGATATGACAGTGATCGACTTCGTGCCGGAAGACCCGGGCTGCGATTTTGCCTCGGTGCTGCTGGCGCGAAAAAGGCCGGTCGGAGGCCGTGGTGCCGCAGGAGGGACTTGAACCCCCGACCCACGCATTACGAATGCGTTGCTC
>CAZRBL010000071.1:0-11654 GCA_964598335.1 uncultured Rhodospirillales bacterium | reverse complement strand
ACTTGCATGTGTTAGGCCTGCCGCCAGCGTTCGTTCTGAGCCAGGATCAAACTCTAAAGTTTGAAAATCTGTCGCCCAAAACAACAGCATCCGGGAAGATGCCGTCGTCAAAGGAACGGACGACAGAACAAGAGCCACCGCATGTCTGCGCCGGCCGGGTATAATACCCGAAACCGCACATCCACACGGATCACAAGCTCACACAAACGTGTAAACTAGGATACGCATTGGAGTTGGTACGGTAGACTAGGCGCCCCGCCTGCCCGTGAGAGCAAGCAGATATGCGCGTGACCAAATCCGCCCAGAACCCGCAGAAACAGCAGTCAGCCAACCACCGGAACGCCGAAACGAACCATGCTTATGACCCCGCTGCCGGCGAGTCCCGCCAACCGCGTATCCCTTCTAAAAACCACAATGTTCAAGAACCGCCGCTCCCCATAAAAATGGCAAAAGCCGCCCGCCCGGGCTAAACCCGAATGACAACCTGCCAGCTTCCTGGAAACGGTGCCGCGCCTCAGCGCCAGCGAAACCAGAACATACGACTCTGACCCCGCGGCGTCAAGCGCAAAAAACAAAATTTTGCGCAACCGGATTTTCTTCCGGAACACCAAGGTCCGAACAGCAAAAACACTGCTAAGCCGTAGCTCTAGTACCTAGTCCGATGTGCGTATGGCAAATCGCAGCCGCGTCGGTCAAGCAATTTTTAACGCTGTTATCCGATTAGATTCCCAGCCGGAAGACGATTACGGGGCGTTGCTTGACAGTGACGAATCGTTAACGCACATTCCGGCGCCAAATCGGCGTCCATTTTCCCGTGTTACTGCGCCCCAATGGCTGGGATGTAATTCGGGACAGGTGGCGCGGCGTGATGTTCATTAGTCTGTATATAAACGCCGACGCCCATGATCGGGCGATAACAACGAGAACAGGACAGCGCAGGGCTCACAGCTTGAGACTTTTCGTTTTCGCACCGTCGACGCTAGCAGCATTGATGCTCGCCTTGACTTCGCTCGGCGAACATCTGGGGCTCGCCCCGGCCGACGCCATAGACACCGCCGCGACCGCCACAGCGATCCAGCCCGTCGCCGAGGCGGCGCCGAAGCCGTCATCGGCGGCGGCCTATGCGGATCTCGAAGATGAGATTCCGGTCCTGCCGCATCTGCTGCAAAGGGCTTCTGTCCGCGCCGAACCGCTTCCCGAGCGGCTGGTCTATGGCGAAGCGCTGTTGCGTACCTATTCGATCCGTCGCGGCGACACGCTGATGGGGCTGCTGACACAGGCCCATGTCGATCAGCCTCAGGCCTATGCCGCCATCGATGCACTGCGCAACGAATTCAATCCTCGCCATCTCCGCGCCGGGCAGGAAATCAATCTCCGTTTTCAGGACAGCGCCGGCAATCGCGAACTGGTCGGCATGACCATCGACCTCAGCGTCAGCGACTCGGTGACGGTCAACCTCAATGATCAAGGCACCTATATTGCGAGCCGGATTGAACGGCCGGTGCGGACGAAGATGGTTGCCGCCTCGGGGACCATCGAGTCTTCGCTTTTTGAATCGGGCGCGCGCGCCGGGGTGCCGATGGCGGTGCTGTCGGAAATGCTGCGGACCTATGCCTGGGACATCGACTTCCAGCGCGATATTCGTCGCGGCGACCGATTCGAGATTCTTTTCGACACGGCGGTATCCGAAGAAGGCGAGGTGGTCCGCCACGGCGTGATCCATTATGCGAACATGATGGTGCGCGGCGAAGCACGTCCGCTTTATCGTTTTGTCGACCGCCAAGGCCATGCCGGCTATTACCGGCCGGACGGAAGCAGCATTCGGAAAGCCCTGCTGCGGACGCCGGTTGACGGCGCCCGCATGTCATCGGGTTACGGCATGCGTCGCCACCCGATCCTCGGCTATTCCAAAATGCACAAGGGTGTGGACTTTGCGGCGCCGACCGGTACGCCGATCTATGCTGCCGGTGACGGCGTGGTCGACCGGATCGGTCGCTGGGGCGCCTATGGCAAGTATATCCGCATCCGCCATAATGACGAGTTTTCAACCGCCTATGCGCATTTGAGCCGCTATGCCAAAGGCCTGCGCAAGGGCGACAGAGTCAGCCAGCGGCAGTTGATCGGCTATGTCGGCTCGACCGGGCGCTCGACGGGACCGCATTTGCATTATGAGGTCATCCGTAACGGCCGTCAGGTCAATCCGAACAGCCTCAACCTTCCGGTTGAGCGCAATCTGTCGGGCCGCGATCTGCGCGATTTCCTGCAAATGGTCGCCGAGCGCGAAGAAAGCTGGGCGATGCTGACGGACGACAAGAATGCGGGCGAAACCCAGCTTGCCGCCAACACGGCAGCTTTGCCGGACGACCGTTTCTAGCCCTTAAAGCGGCTCGCCGAAATGCGGGTGATTTATCACGGCGCCGGACACGGGCCGCCCGACACCCAGCTTTTCAGCTTCGATCCTGCCGGCGGCAGCCATAGCCCCTTTCTGCAACAGACAGATACCAACGGCCTGATCGGATTCGTCAGCGCCGCGCGTGACGGCAGCTGCGCTGTCGCGATCGGTATCGGCGCCGACAGCCGCAACATCGTTTTTATCGACGCGGGCGGTTCGGCCCGTTCGGTTTTCACCCAGGAAGGCGAAAGCGCGCTGTACTGGCCGCGTCTCGCCCCGGATGGAAATCGACTCTGCTTTCTCGAAACCCCGGAACAGGATTATCCGCCCCACAGCGGCGGCAACGCGATGCTTCACATTATCGAGCGCGCGGCCAATGGCTGGGTGCCGCTGTCGCTCTCTGCGGCTGTGCTGAATGCGCCTTTCGATTGGGGCATCGATTCGCAGACCCTGTTCGTCAACGCCGCCGACGAAACCGTCCGCCGCCTGGATATTGACGCGCCGTCACGATCGCATCAGCCGATCGCCGACGCTTTCCTGCCCACCGTGGCGCCGCTCAGCGGCGCGCTGGCCTTCGCCAGTGCCAACCGGATCACGATCCGAAGCGCGGGCGGAACGGTTTTTCATGACGCCGCAGGCGCGGTCGTTGCCATGGCCTGGGCCCCCGATGAAACGGCGCTGATCTACGCGGCGCGCAAATCGCAGTTCGAGAGTGCGGTTTACAGCTTTTCGCCGGAACGACCCGAAGCGGCGGAGCACCTGTTCGACGCAACCGAGATTATCAGCCTCGGTATCCTGGCAACCGGCTGAGCGCGCCTTGCAGAGCGTTTTCGGATCACTCCGGTCCGCTCCCCCCGCCCCTGCAAGTATCCTGTCGGGCGAGTCGGGATGGAGATGCGGGGACGCATCGGACCGAAAGCAAACGAAAATGCTTTTAGACGCCGAGCCGCTCACGCACTCTTTGCCGTGCAAGTCCGCTGTCCCGATCGGAGACGAATAGCAGGCCGGCACAGCGCCGCATCAGATGCGCCTCGAAATCGTCGAGGCGACCGTCGGCATAGACAACCTCCCAGAGCATCTCGATCACCTCAATGCGCTCCTCCGGCGTGAAATGGTCAGCCAGCACGCGGGTAAACTGGAAGATATCCAGCGCTTGCTCGGCCTTTTCATGCGCCGCGACAAAAAGACCGTCAGCCTCGTCTTCCGTTATCTCGAAGCGGTCGACAAGCAGCCGCTTGATGGTCGCCTCTTCCTCCGGCGCGTTGCCGCCGTCGCTGATTGCCGCGGTTGCCAGCAGGCCGGCTGCGGCCATGCGCAATTCCGCCTTGTCATGCGGCGCGTCCTCACCCGCCGCGGCGACGCCTTCACTGTCGAAAAAGAAGCTCTTGATGCTGTTCCACATCTTCGGTCAATTGGGGCATCAGCCGCCGCGAACAAGCATTTTCCGACAATCAAGACAGCGCAATGTCCTTCTCACAGCAAGCCTGGCAGCATATCGCGCCGATCCGCAACGCCATTGAGGAAATGGCCTTTCTGCGTGAACTGGCTGCCGGCACGCTGCGGCGCGAGAGCTTTCAGTTCTACATGGTCCAGGACGCGCTTTATCTCGCTGAATACAGCCGCGCTCTGGCCTTGGCCGCGGCGAGCGCGCCGACCCATGACGCGACCCTGTTCTTCGCTCAATCAGCGGAAACCGCGCTGGTCGTGGAACAGGCTCTGCACCGGTCGTTTTTTGCTCAATTCGGCATTGCCGAAAACGAGGCGGCGAAGACCGAGCCGTCACCGACATGCCTTGCCTATACCAGCTTCCTGCTGGCTACCGCACAGACCAAAAGTTATCCGGTGCTTCTGGCGGCGATCCTGCCATGCTTCTGGATCTACAAGGATGTCGGCGACCGTATCGCCATGTCGGCCGCGAGGGATAACCCCTATCAAGCGTGGATCGACACTTACACTGACGCCGATTTCGAAGCCGCAACCGTGCAGGCGCGCACCCTGACCGATGTCGCTGCCGCGGCAACGGGCGAGAGCGAGCGCACCGAAATGCTGCAAGCTTTCACCCGCTGCAGCCAATATGAATGGATGTTCTGGGATAGCGCCTATCGTCTCGAAAGCTGGCCGATTTAAGGGGAAAGGGGGGCCTGACGTGATGAGAATGTCTTTGATCGCCGTCCCCCGCTTTTTACGGCCTTGTCCCTGAGTTCGGAGCCCGCCGCTCAGGGCACCGCGCCCTCGGCTGCGGCAGTAGAACAGACCATCGCCATCGACGGCCAGACACTCCGCATCGGCGCGCAACTGGTTCGGCTCTGGGGCTTACGCGGTCCGGATCTCTCGGCACCCGAAGCCGGGCTTGCGCGCAGCGCCGGCATCACCGACCGCAACGTCGTGTTCGAGACCCTGCCCGGCGGTCTGATCGGCGCGTTGCTCGGGCGCGGAAAGTCTTGCGCGTTTTCGTTTGTTTTTGATCCGGTCCACCCCTGCACCCCCGCCCCGCCTCCCCAGACAGGATACTTGCAGGGGAGGCGGGGCGGGGGTGCAGGGGTGGACCGGAATGATCGGAAAATGCTCTAGGTCTCGTTGAGGATGGACAGCAGATAATCGCCATAACCGCTCTTGCGCAGCGGCTTCGCCAGCGCCTCCAGACGGGCGCCGTCGATATACCCCATACGATAGCCGATTTCTTCGGGACAGGCGATCTTCAGGCCCTGGCGCTCCTGTACCGTCTGCACAAAATGCGCCGCCTCAATCATCGACCGGTGAGTGCCCGTGTCGAGCCAGGCATAACCACGGCCCAGCATTTCGACCGAAAGCGCCCCTTGGCGCAGATAGTGCTTGTTCACATCGGTAATCTCCAACTCACCGCGACCGGAGGGCTGCAAGCCCGCGGCGATGTCGACAACCGTTGAATCGTAAAAATAGAGCCCGGTGACGGCATAATTCGATTTCGGTGACGGCGGCTTCTCCTCGATGCTCAATGCGCGTCCGTCAGCATCGAATTCGACCACGCCATAGCGTTCGGGATCGGCGACCCGATAGCCGAAGACGGTGGCGCCCTGGCGACGCTGCGCTGCGCTTTGAAGCCTGTCAGAGAGCTGCGGCCCATAGAAGATGTTATCGCCCAGAACCAGCGCGCAGCCCTGCCCGTCGAGGAAATCTCGACCGATCAGAAACGCCTGGGCGATACCCTCGGGCTTTGGCTGGACGGCGAAGCTGATCGCAATCCCCCATTGGGCGCCATCGCCCAGCATGCGCTGAAACACCGCCAGATCCTCGGGCGTGGTGATGACGAGGATATCGCGGATCCCGGACAGCATCAGCACCGATAGCGGGTAATAGATCATCGGCTTGTCGAACACCGGCAAAGCCTGTTTCGAGACGCCGACCGTCAAGGGATAGAGCCGGGTACCCGAACCGCCCGCGAGAATAATGCCCTTCATGATGCCCTCGCCTCTTTCTCTGCGGCTGCAGCCAGCCGACCAATCACCTCGCGCAAGCCGGCCCGCCAATCTGCCGGCGCAACGCCGAAATCGCGATGAAAGGCGCTACTGTCGAGGCAGGAATTCGCCGGGCGTGCGGCCCTGGTCGGATAGTCCGCTGTGCCGATCGGCGAGACCTCGACCTTGCGGCCGATCAGATCGCCGGCCTGCCGGACGATTTCCTGCGCGAAGCCGAACCATGAGACCGGCGGGTCTCCGGCATAATGATAGACACCGCCCTTAGCCTTCCGGGCACGCGCCGCCTGCAGGCAGGCCCGGGCAAGATCAGCCGCCGGGGTCGGGCAGCCGATCTGATCCTGCACCACCCTTAAAGCGCCCTTGTCGCGCGCCGCACGGATGATCGATTTGACAAAATTCCTGCCGTCGGCGCTGAAGACCCAGGCGGTCCGCAAAATCACGGCGCTGTCAAGCCTGTGCAGTACCGCGCGCTCCCCGGCCAGCTTGCTGGCGCCGTAATTACCGAGCGGCGCAACGGGATCGGTCTCGAGATAGGCGCCGGTCTTGCTGCCGTCGAAGACATAGTCGGTCGACACATGGATCAAGCTTGCCCGCAATGTTGCGCAGCTTTCCGCCAGCGCCGCAGGGCCGTCGCGATTGACGGCAAAGGCCTGATCCCTATCGTCCTCGGCAGCATCCACGGCGGTATAGGCGGCGGCGTTAATGACCGCTGCCGGACGATAGGCGAGGAGCGCCGCCTGCACCGTTTCAGGCTTGCACAGATCAAGCTCCGGCCGCGAGAAAAGCCGATAATCGACGACGTCGGCGCCGAGCAGGCGATCAAGGGCGCGCGCCAATTGCCCGTTGCGCCCGATCACCGCAATTTTCATGCTGTTTTCCCCAACCGCTCACCGCCATAACGTCCCGCGCGGATCGCCTGCCACCAGTCCCGGTTATCGAGATACCAGTCGACCGTTCTCGCCAGCCCGCTGTCGAAACTCTCCCGCGGCCGCCATCCGAGCTCGCTTTCGATTTTGCCGGCGTCAATGGCATAGCGGAAATCATGGCCCGGCCGGTCGGTGACGAAGTCGATCAGCGCCGCATGCGGCCGGTGCGGCGACCCGGTCAGCCGATCATCGAGCAGGGCGCAAAGCGTCTCGACGAGATCGATATTCCGCCGCTCGGCATTGCCGCCGACGTTATAGGTTTGCCCCACGCGCCCCTTGCGCAGCACCAGCGACAGGGCCCGCGCATGGTCTTCGACATAGAGCCAGTCGCGAATATTCTCGCCCCGGCCATAGACCGGCAGCTTCTTTCCATCCATCGCATTGGCCAGCATCAGTGGAATCAGCTTTTCGGGAAACTGCCAGGGACCGTAATTGTTGCTGCAATTGGTGATCAGCACCGGCAAGCCATAGGTGCGATGCCAGGCCCGGACGAGGTGATCGCTGCTCGCCTTGCTGGCCGCATAAGGCGAATTGGGGTGGTATGGATGATTTTCGGTAAAGGCCGGCGCATCCCGGCTCAGATCGCCATAGACCTCATCCGTCGAGACATGGAGAAAGCGGAAACTTTCGGCCTGATCCGGCGGCAGCTCGCGCCAATAGCGGTTGGCGCAATCGAGTAATGTCGCGGTACCGACGACATTGGTGTCGATAAACGGCGCCGGCCCGTCGATTGAGCGGTCGACATGGGTTTCGGCAGCGAGATGGACCACCGCGCGCGGGCGATATCGAGCAAACAGGGCCGAAACCGCCTCGCCGTCGCACACCGAACCCTGGACGAAATCATAGCGGCCGGAAGCATTGAGCTCGGCGACCGCTTCGGGCATCGCTGCATAGGTCAGCGCATCAAGGTTGACGACGGTTTCGCGCTCTTCGCCAACCAGCAACCGACACACAGCCGATCCGATGAAGCCGCAGCCCCCGGTGATCAAAATGGTCATCGGCCAGCCCTTTTCTCAGTCGAACAGGTCGGCAGCGGCCAGCGGGGGCGCGGCGCGATCTTTGTCGGAAAGCACCGGCACGTCCTCGAGCGGCCAGTCAATGGCGAGATCCCTGTCGTTCCAAATGAGGGCACGGTCGGACTGACGATCATAATAGGCGTCTACCTTATACAAAACGTGACAATCGGGTTCGAGCGTCACGAAGCCATGCGCGAATCCGGCCGGCACGAAGAGCTGACGCCCGCTTTCCGCATCCAGCTCGACCGCGACATGGCGCCCGAAACGCGGCGAGCTGCGCCGGATATCGACGGCGACATCGAAAATGCGGCCCCGGGCGACCCGGACCAGCTTTGCCTGCGGAAAGGGCGGCAACTGATAATGCAGCCCGCGCAAGGTGCCTTTCGCCGCCGACACCGAGTGATTGTCCTGGACGAAATCGACCGCGATGCCGCCGGCGCCAAAATCCCGCTTGTTATAGACTTCGGAAAAACGCCCGCGATGGTCGCCATGCTGTTCGGGGGTCACTAGAACCACCTCGGGCAAAGCCAGTTTCTCGAATTGGGGCATCAGTTGCCTCCGGGCGGATCGCGCAGAAAGATATGATCGGCGCCTATGCTGCGATGATACCGATAGCCTGCATTCTGCATCAGCGCGGCGACGGTAGAGCGCGTCTCGGCGAAGGCTTCGACTTGAACGATGCCGTTATTGCGTCGCAACAATTCCTCCATGCCTGACAAGGCGGCGATCTCATGCCCCTCAACATCGAGCTTGATAAGCAGAGTTGCGCCGTCAAAGGCAAGACACTCGTCGAGCCGTTTAAGCGGAATCCTTGGTCCCTCGCCGGAGTCGACGACATATTTATGGCCTGAATTGCCCGGGTTCGGCGCGCTCATGGGCGCGTAGCCGCTGCGGTCGGACAGCGCGACCGGATGCACCGCAACGCTGTGCTGCATGTCATTCAACGCCAGGTGACGGCGAAGACGATCGAGATTTGCCTGATCGGGCTCGAAACAGTGGATTTCGGAAAACTCACTTTGCTTGCCGAGCCGCAGCGCGTAATAGCCCCAGCAGGCACCGATATCGAGCATGACGCGCGGTCGGAACGCGGCCATCAGTGATCGGAGTGTTGCGATCTGTTCAGCCTCGTAGACGCCCCAGCAGAGCAAGCGGCGGTCGATCAATTGATCGGTCCGCAACTCAAGGATCAGCCCGTCATGGCGCCGGGTTACCGTTTCAATCCCGCGCCGACGGTAATAGCGCCGCATCAGGCCGGGCAGCAGACGCTTGAGAACCGGCACATGTGCCATTGCGGAGGGGAAGGGCATGGCACAGCCTAGCGGGACATGATTTGCTGCGCTATCCCGATGGCATCATGACAACGCCCGCCCTTGTTCTGGAAGACATTACCCTGTCGCTCGACGGCACCAGGCTGATCAGCACGCTGTCCATGACCGTCGCGCCGG
This sequence comes from uncultured Rhodospirillales bacterium, assembly GCA_964598335.1. Lineage (GTDB taxonomy): Bacteria > Pseudomonadota > Alphaproteobacteria > CAZRBL01 > CAZRBL01 > CAZRBL01. The sequence continues at coordinate 2,420 of CAZRBL010000071.1, read as the reverse complement.
GCGAAATCGTCACCGTGATGGGACCGAGCGGCAGCGGCAAATCCAGCCTGCTCAATTATATCGCCGGTTTTTTGCCCGACGCCTTTGACGCCACAGGACGCGTGCTGCTCGGCGACACGGATTTGACGCGCTTGCCGCCGGAAAAGCGCCGCACCGCAATGCTTTTTCAAGAATCGCTGCTGTTTCCTCATATGACCGTTGCCGAGAACCTCGCTTTCGGCATTCCCCGCGGACGCAGCCGGGAGCAGCGCAAGGCAGCGGTGCAGGAAGCGCTGCTGCAGGCTGAATTGCCGGATATGGGAAAACGCATGCCCTCAACGCTTTCCGGTGGGCAGCAGACACGGGTCGCGCTGATGCGGGCGCTGCTGTCCGAGCCGCGCGCGCTGCTCCTCGATGAACCGTTCTCGGCGCTCGACCGGCCCTTGCGCGCAAGGCTACGGAGCTTTGTTTTCCGCCGCATCAGGGAGAGCGGCTTGCCGACGCTGGTGGTGACCCACGATCCGGAAGATGCCGACGCCGCCGGCGGTCGCGTCATCCAAATCGGCGACAGCGAAACAGCTGTCTGAGCGCAGGAATCCCCGATTCTCCTGTGATTGACGGGCAGGCAAATCGGGTGCCGGCAGCGTGAGGAAATCGTGTCCGACTGAGTGTTGAACCGGTTGAGATCGAAAAAGGGGCACGAGCCTGAAAAGTCGCGCCCGATGCGCGGCGTTGCGTGCTCGGTATCGGCCCCGGCAACGCTGTCGCTTGGCAAATGGGCGGAGTCCCTCTACTCTTCTGTGGAGCATAAGACACTTAGCCAATGGAGGCGTTGATGCCTGTTTCCGCACCGGAACATGGATTGCACGCGACCCCGACGCTCGACGAGGCGGCACGTCAGGATTTCGTCTCGGTGCTGCGCGGGCTCGTATTGCGCGATATGGCAGCCGATCTGCGGGCGGCCTATGAAGCCGATATCGCGCCCGCTATTCGCGCCGAGACCGGCGCTGACCCGAAAACGCCGAGCGAGGTGCATAACGCCTTCCGCGACCACGAGACCTTCAAGTTCTACAGCGCGATGCGTGTCAACGCGCAAGAGATGGTCTGGGACAGCGTCCATGAACCGGTATCGCGCCATCTGGACGACATCAACGCAAAGGTCCGCGAGGCAATGGCGCATGGCAAGGGTACGCTGAGCCTCGATCCGGAAATGGAGGTCCCGCGCTCGGTCAGCGCGATCGACGTGCATCTGATGCCCGGCAATTACGACACCGAATACGGACCCGACGACGCCGCCCAGGGGGCGATCATGGATAGCGGCGGATCGGTGTTCAGCATGGGGCTGACGGGCCGGAACAAGGACGATATCGCCAGCTCGATTGCGCGCTATATCGCCGCCCGCTACCCGGATTTCCAGCCGCAGCGAATCCTCGATCTCGGCTGCACGCTCGGCAACAACACGCTGCCCTGGGCCCGGACCTATCCGCAGGCCGAGGTGCATGCGATTGACGTCGCCGCGCCGGTGCTGCGCTTTGCCATGGCGCGCCAGCAGGCGCTGGGCGGCGAAGTTCACTTCCATCAGATGGACGCGACCGCGCTCGACTTTCCCGACGATCATTTCGACCTCGTCTGGTCGTCCATGTTTCTGCATGAGGTGCCGCTGAAAGGCATCAAGGCGGCGCTGAAGGAAGCGCGACGGGTGCTGCGGCCCGGCGGGCTGATGCTGCACATGGAATTGCCGCCCAACCAGGCGACCAGCGTCTATGACGGTTTCTATTTGGACTGGGACAGCTGGTATAATTACGAGCCGTATTACAAAATCTTCCGCGATCAGGATGCCCGCGCGTTATGCGCCGAGGCCGGCTTCGACCCCGAGCGCTATGAGGAACATGTCGTGCCCAGCCTGGCCAATCAGGGCGAAGACGCGGTGCTGCAGGCGGCCCGCGCCGGCGGCGCGCTGGACCGCGACACCGGCAAGCTGGAGGGCGGCATTTCCTGGTATTGCTTCGGCGCCTGGGCCTGAGGGACCGCGCCATGAGTGAGACCAGCAAGCTCCGCCGCCATATTCGCGGCAAGCGCCCGCAATTTTTCGACGATCCGGCGGTCGATAAGCTGCTCGGCATTGTCACGGCGTTGGCGCAAGAGGTTTCGGTCTTGCGGGACCGCCATGACGCGGTGGAGCGGATTCTCGACAGCAAAGGCACGATGACCCGCGCCGAGCTGGAGGCCTTTGAGGCCGATCCGGACGCCGAAGCGGAACGCAAGGCGGAACGCGAGGCCTATTTGCAGCGCGTCTTCCGCGTCATCCGGCGCGAAGGCGGCGAGTACACGGCCGATGAGTCGGAACGCTTTGTCGAAGAGCTCGGCAGTAGCATCGACGACACAAACCGCTAGGCTGAATCGACATTCAGCGCATCCATAGCATGGCTGCGGCGATTTGG
>CAZRBL010000070.1:0-11655 GCA_964598335.1 uncultured Rhodospirillales bacterium | reverse complement strand
CGATCGTCCCGATATTCGCATGCGGCTTCGTGCGTTCAAACTTTTCCTTAGACATACTCTTGCTGGCCCTGATGATCGCCGGTTGGAAGGAGAGGCCGCCGCATAGATCGACGGCGTGGAGCGGAAAGCGCGTCTGATATAGGAATCGACAGGGCTGTGTCTATGGGTAGCAAGCCCGCGCTCCGTTAACCGGCCTTGTCATTGCCGCGGGAAACGCGAACCAAGACTTGAGCGGGTGACGGGGATCGAACCCGCACAACTAGCTTGGAAGGCTAGGGCTCTACCATTGAGCTACACCCGCGCATAGATCACTGTAGACAGCGAGGTGGCAGATCGGCAAGTCTCCAGGGTGAACAAGCGGAGGCGAGCAATGCGTACTCGTTCTTATCTGGCATGCGCGTTCTTGCTGCTGATTGCCGGGGCCGCAAGAGCGGAAGTCACCTGCGACAGGCTTCGCGGGCATGATTTCAGCACGGTGCCGGACGCGGTGACACAGGTCACCAAAGCCGAAGCGATCACGGCAGACGCGTCGGACAACGCCTTGCCGCCACATTGCAAAGTCAATGGCTATGTCGCGCCCTCGACGCGTTTCGAGCTGTTTCTGCCCGACGACTGGAACGGCCGTTTCCTCAAGCGCGGCTGCGGCGGCTTTTGCGGGGTGCTGTATCAGGGCGTCTGCGATGCAGCGGTAAAGCAGGGTTTCGCCTGCATCGTCAGTGATATGGGCCATGTCTCAACCCCGATCGACGGCAAATGGGGGTATCATGATGACCAGGCGCTGATCGATTTCGGCTACCGCGCGACCCGTGCGGTGACGCAGGCGGGCAAGGCGATTACGGCGGCGCATTACGGCCGCGCGGCCGATCGCGCCTATTTCGAGGGCTGCTCGACCGGCGGGCGCCAGGGGCTGATGGCCGCGCAGCTTTTCCCCGGCGACTATGACGGCATCATTGCCGGCGCACCGGTGATTCACTGGACCCAGGCGGCTTTCCAACTGGCCTGGTCAACGCTGGCACTTTATGAGGGTGAAGCGCCGGTTGTAACCGAGGCCCAGCTGCGGGCGGTCCATAATGCCTTCATTGCGCGCTGCGATTCGATGGACGGGCATGAGGACGGTTTGGTGCCGAATCCGCTGCGCTGTGACGCCGATCCGGCCGATCTCGCCTGCGGCGCCGCCGACGCGCCGGAAGCCTGCCTCGACCCCGCCGCCCTGGCCGCTGTACAGCGTATCTATGCCGGACCCACGGACAGCGCCGGTGTCGCGCTTCATCCCGGCCGGGCCCTGCCTGGTTCAGAGCTGAACTGGCTGGGCAATTATCTGCGGCATGACGGCAATCCGCCGCTTTATCGCGGCTTCATCGGCGACATGTTCCGGTATCTGCTGTTCGCGGCCGATCCGGGCCCGGATTTCAGGCTGGAAGACATTGATTGGGATCGTGACCCGGCGCGCGCCGGGTTTGCGGCAGGCATGGTCAATGCGACTAATCCGGATTTACGCGCCTTTGCCGCGAGGGGCGGCAAGATCATCAGCTATCACGGCTGGCGCGATCAGTCCGTGGTGCCGGAGGGTACCATCGATTATTATCGGCAGGTGGAGAAAATCATCGGCTCAGCCGAGGCCACCCGCGATTTCTTCCGCCTGTTCATGCTGCCGGGCGTTAATCACTGCCGCGGCGGGGCCGGCGCCGACAGCATCGACTATCTCTCCGCCCTGGTCGCCTGGGTCGAGGACGGCGAGGCCCCCGACAGCCTGATCGGGGCGCATATCCGTGACGGCGAAACCCGGTTCACCCGGCCGCATTTTCCCTGGCCGCTGGAAGCCGCCTATAGCGGCGAAGGCGATCCCGACGATGGCCGCAACTGGGAGCCGATTAACCCCTAAATCAGCCCCAGTAACAATTCTGCAGTTTCCTGCGGATGCGTCATCATGACATTGCGGTGATAGGGAAATTCGATGAACCGCCAGTCGGGATTATTCAGCGCCGGACCCGGCATCCGGTCGCTTGAGGGCCGGTGCAACTGACCCGAGCAGCGGATATAGGTCTTCGGCAATCCCTCATAGCCGCCGTTTTCCAGCACCAGAGGCTGGGTCCACTGGCCCGCCGGATGCGGCGTAATCCTCCGGCGCGCCCAGGCGCGGTTTTCCAAATCATCGGGCGGCAGGATCATGTCGAGGGTATAATCCTGCCAAAAATCCATTTGGTACCCGTCGATGAATTTTTCCGTGCGCGCCTGCCACCATTCCGGCAGCTCACCCGTTTCGGGGTCGGGCATGATCGCCGCAGGGCGCTCGGCATGCGGCACCAGAGCATCGAAATACACCAGATGATCCATGCGGTCCCGCAAACGGTCGGCAACACCGGTAATGGTAATCCCGGAAAAGGAGTGACCGATCAGGACGACACGGTCGAGCTCTTCAAATTCGATGACGTTGACGATGTCCTGAATATGCGTGTCCAGATCGACATCGGGCGCCATCAAATGCGAGCGCTCTCCCAGACCTGTGCAGGTCGGCGTGAACACCCTGTGCCCCGCCGCGCGCAAAAGCGGACTGAGCTTCTGCCACATCCAGCCGCCATGCCAGGTCCCGTGGACCAGAACGAATGTCTTGTTTTCCGTGGCTTGCATTACAGATCGCCGATGTTTTTCACGTTAAACCGTCTGTAGCCTAATCCGCGTATGGACTGCCAGCAAGTCGCGGCTACCTTGATGGACAATGGGAGTTACGCTAGACGGTGTTCAGTAACTTCCATACCACCAGAACACGGCTGTAGATTCAGGTAATGACCGGGCGAAAGAACAGCGAATGACGACCGAGCCGACAGCGCGAGAGCAATACATGCTCGAATTGGTCAACCGGGCCCGCATGGATCCGGAGGCCGAAGCTGCGCGCTTCGGAATCGACATCAATCAGGGTCTGCCGTCTGGCACTATCGATGCGAGCCCGAAGCAGCCCCTGGCAATGGATTCTCTCCTGATCGATTCCGCCCGTTCGCACAGCCTGTGGATGCTGGAAAACGACGTCTTCTCACATACCGGCGTCGACGGTACCTCATCGCATGAACGCATGGTTTTCGCCGGTTTCGAATTTACCGGCTCCTGGCGCTCTGGTGAGAATCTGAGCTGGAACGGCACGACGGGCAGGCTCGATGCCGACGGCATCATCGCCGAACAGCATCAAAGCCTGTTTCTGAGCCCCGGACACCGCGAAAACATTCTGCAGGGCGATTTTCGCGAGGTGGGTATCGGCATCGAAACCGGCGTGTTCACCTCGCGGGGCAGCGATTTCAATGCTTCGATGGCGACCCAGAATTTCGCCCGGACCGGCACCGAAGCACTGCTTACCGGCGTGATCTATGATGATCAGGACGGCGACAATTTCTACTCGATCGGCGAAGGCGTCGGCGGCGTTACGATATCCGCCGCCGGCCCTGCCGGGACCTTTTTCGCCGAAAGCTATGACGCCGGCGGTTATTCGATGACGCTGCCGCCCGGCACCTATACGGTAAGGCTGGCCGGCCCCGGCATCGATGCCATCGTCAGCACGCAGATCGTCATCGACGACGAGAATGTTCGCGTTGCCTATGACACACTCGATGAGCGGCTCGAAGCAGATAACTCGGCCTCGCCGCCCGCTGCGGTCGAGATCACCGGCAGCGAAGATGACGATATCATCGAAAGCAATGTGCCCGATGCGCTGATTTACGGGCTTGCGGGCGACGACATCATCCGCGGCGGCGCCGGTAACGACCAGATCTTCGCCGGGCCGGGCGATGACCTGATCCACATGGATTTCGGCAATGACGCAATCGATGGCGGCGCCGGGCTCGATACCGCCGTTTTCGATGATGATGCGGCTCTGGTCTCGATCAGCTATCAGTCGGAAATCGTCACCGTGAACGGCCCGGATGGGATCGACACGCTTACCGGGGTCGAGCGGCTGCAATTCACCGACCGCACGCTCGCCTTCGACGATAATGCCGCCACCGTCGCGCGGCTCTACCAGGCCGCCTTCGGGCGCGAGGCCGATGAGGGCGGGCTCGGCTTCTGGCTCGGCCGAATTGAAAGCGGCGCCCGTGACCTGGAATCGATCGGCGGCCAATTCGTCGCTTCACAAGAGTTTGAGGATCGCGTCGGCACCGGCCTTACCACCGAGGAATTCGTCGCCTCCCTTTACCCCAACGTGTTCGGGCGCGGGGCCGATGCCGAGGGGCTGGCATTCTGGACCGGTCGCATTGATAACGGCCCACTCAACCGCATCGACGTCTTGCTGCGCTTTGCCGACAGCGATGAGAATATCGCCCGGACTGCGGGCTTTATCGATGACGGCGTCTGGTTCAGCTGACAGCCTGATGACGCCGATGGTGAAGGACTGAGGGGATCGACGACAACCCTCGACGCGTCCCTCCTGGGCCGAATGCCGCTCCGTCAGATTGACAATGCCGAGCGAGAAATGTAGTCACGTGCGCTGTCGATTTGAGGAGAGGCGGTTCTGATGCGCTGGGTCATTTATGCCATAGCTGTAACCCTCGTCGCCGGTTTTCCGGCGATAGCTGCTGCGACGACGCTGTTTACAGCCGATGCGTCATCACAGGGTTTCTATGAGTGGGATACCGGCAGCGGCGCCACCAGCCTGATCGGTACGACGGGCAGCGGCGGCATACAGGGCCTTGCCTATGATCCTGTCACCGGCACCTTGTTCGCGACATCATTCGACAGCCTTCTGTCCATCGACCCGGCGACCGGTCAGGGGACAATCATCGGCAGCTTCGGCGCCGGCATAACCGGCAGCGAATCTCTCGCTGCGGATGCGAACGGCAACCTGTTTACCGTCGCACTATCAACTGACCGCCTTTACCGGCTCGACAAGACCACCGGCGCGGCAACCGATATTGGAGCGACCAGAGGCGGCATTACGGCTATGACCTTTGCTGCCGACGGTACCCTTTACGCTGCCAGCGCTGGGCTGCGCGGCGCTACGACAAACGCGTTGCTCACCATTGACGTGTCGACCGGGGCCGCAACGCAGCAGGTTTTAACCAATCGGGCGCTTTTCGGCCTTGCTTTCGGTCCGGATGGGACGCTGTTCGGCGCCGTCTCGCTTGACGATCAGCTCAGCACGGTCGATCCGGCCACCGGCGTTGTTACTCAGTACGGACCGCTGACGCCGTTCCCGTCACCGAACAGTCTGGCATATGTCGGCGATATTTTCGACGACGGCACTGTTGTCTCGACCCCCGCAACGATCACGATGATGTCGGCGGCACTGCTATTGCTGAGCTGCTATCGCCCAAACCGGTCGAACACGTCCAGCACCCTATCCATCGTATCAGCGCTGCGGTCGATCCGGTCGAGCGTCTGATCGGTCGTATTGAGCGCCTCATCCGCCGCTTCAAGCGGATTGCCATATGCATCGGTTTGCGGCTGATAGGCAGGCTGCCGGCCATATACCGGCGGCGTGTGCAGCGGGGGTGCGGCTGCGGTGGGTGGTGCCGTGGTCGGGGCTGCGGTGGGGGCTAGGGCGCGACCCGGGGCATTGGGGCCGCAATGATTGCGCATATGCCCGGCCAGCCATTCGCTGGGATTTCCGTTCGGTTCAAGGCCGAAATCTTCTTGATAAAGCATGATCGCGGCGCGCGAACGGGTCGAAAGGATACCGTCGACAGCGCCGGGATCGTAGCCGCATTGGATCAGCCGCGACTGGATCCGCAGCAAGGTTGGATCTTCGGCAAGGGTCGGCGCGGCCAAAAACGGCACGATCAGCAGAGCTAAACAAAGCAGACCCGGAAGTCGAACGGACATGACGTTTACCCTCGAAAGCGAGTATTCGCACCGACGCTAGCTCAGCGCCAGGGCTGAGTCTATGCCGCCTGCACGCTTGCTAATGCGGCAGAATCGCTTAGGTATCGCGCTGACTTCGAGAGCAACGCCAGCCGTCATGTCCGCCTCCTCATCCGCCCGATCACCGGTCAGCGCGCCCGAAGCCGGGCTGCGCATCGCCTTGTTCTCGGGCAATTACAACTACACGGCCGACGGGGTTAATCGGACTTTGAATCGTCTGGTGCGATTCCTCGAGGCCAGAGGCGTCGACGTGCTGGTCGGCTCGCCGACCGCCGCAAAGCCTGCCTTCGAGCCTGCCGGCGAGCTGTTGTCGGCGCCGTCCTTTCCCCTGCCGGGCCGCGCCGAATATCGGTTTTCGCTGGGTCTGCCGGGCACGATCCGAGACCGTCTGGCCGCCTTCAGGCCGCATCTGGTGCATATCACGGCGCCGGATCTGCTCTGCCTCGGCGCCCGGCGGCAAGCTCAGGCCTGGGGCCTGCCGGTACTGGCGACCTATCACACGCGCTTTGACAGCTATTTCAGCCATTACGGGCTCGGCTTTCTGCACGGCTCCTGGCAACGCTATGCGCGTAGTTTCTACGGCGCCTGCGACCGCGTGCTGGCGCCGAGCGCATCCATGGCCGAGCTGCTGACCTCGGAGGGGATCGCGCCGCAGATCGGGGTCTGGGGCCGCGGCGTCGATAGCGATGCCTTCAGCCCGGCGCTGCGCAGCCCGGAATGGCGCCGCTCGATCGGCCTCGGCGACAAGGATATCGCAATCCTGTTCACCGGCCGCCTGGTCCGCGAAAAGGGACTCGACCCCTATATCGAGACGCTGCAGCGGCTGACCGATCGGCGGGGCAATAAGGTCAGGGCTGTGATCGTCGGCGACGGGCCGGAGCGCAAACGCATGGAAAGCGCGCTGCCGACCGGCATCTTCACCGGATTCCTGACCGGCAAGGCTTTGGCGCGGGCCTATGCGTCCGCCGATATCTTCTTTAATCCGAGCCGGAGCGAGACCTTCGGCAATGTCACGCTCGAAGCCATGGCCTCCGGCCTGCCCGGCGTTTGTGCCGACGCGACCGGAAGCCGCGACCTCATCGACCACGGCAAGAACGGTTTCCTGATCCGCGATGACGGCTGGGAGTATGCCGAGCGGCTTTTGAGCCTGATCGACGACGAGACATTGCGCGAGCGCATGGCCCGGACGGCGCGCGATACCGCCGTGCAGCGGGATTGGGACGGCATCATGCAGCAGATGCTGTCGCATTATCTCGACCTCACCGGGCGCATGGGCGCGCAGCGCCTTGCGGCTTAGGGCTGCTTTGCCGCGGCGCCGATGAAAATTGTCGATATCGCTGAGTTCTACAGCCCGCAGGGCGGCGGCGTTCGCACCTATATCGAACAAAAGCTGTCTGCGGCGCATCGACAGGGACTCGATGTCACGATCATCGCCCCGGCTGCAGAAGATCGGGTCGAGACGCGCAAGGACGGCCGCATCATCTGGGTCAGGGCGCCCTCATTGCCGGTCGACCGGCGCTATCATCAATTCTTCTCGGGCCGCGGCGTAGCGGAAATCCTGGACAGCGAACCGCCCGATATCCTTGAAGCCTCATCGTTCTGGCGCGGCGCCTGGCTGGCCGCCAAATGGCGCCCACCTGCCGGGCATCTCTGCATCAAATCCCTGATTATCCATCAGGACCCGGTTGCCGTTTATCCGCACACCTTGCTCGACAACCGTCTTTCCCTCGATCGTATCGACGCTCTCTTCGGCTGGTTCTGGCGCTATCTGCAAAAGCTGTCAGCGCATTTCGACACTGCAATCACCGCCGGCGCCCGACTTGCGGATCGGATGCGCCGTTTCGGCATCGCGCAGGCAGTGCCGGTTGACTTCGGCATCGACAAAAGCGGCTTTTCGCCCGGTCTGGCCGACCCCGAATTGCGTCGGTCGATGCTTGCAGAGATCGGTTTGGGCGAGGATGCGGCCCTGCTCGTAGCGGTCAGCCGCCATCATCCCGAAAAGCGCCTGCCGGTGCTGATCGACGCGGTCGCTCGGGCCAATGCCGAGCGTCCGATAGGGCTGTATCTGGTCGGCGACGGGCCGATCCGCGGCCGCATCAACAAGGCGGGCGCAAAAGTGCCGCAGGTTCATGTTGCAGGACCGATCCGCAATCGCGAGCAGCTGGCGCGGAAGATTGCCAGCGCCGACGCTTTCGCGCATGCCGGCGCGGCGGAAACCTTCGGGCTGGTTCTCAGCGAAGCGCTTTGCGCGGGCCTGCCGCTGATCGTTCCCGATCGCGGCGGCGCTGCCGAAATCGCCGATCCCGCCTATTCTGAGAGCTATGCAACCGGGAAAGCGGAAGCCTGCGCGGCAGCGATGCTGCGATTGTTGAACCGTGATCAGGCAGCATTGAAACAGGCCGCAATAGAGGCGGCCGCGCATCGCGTCCGGTCGCATGAAGACCATTTTTCCGAGCTTTTCGCGCATTATCGAAGGCTGCTCACGCCTTCTCGTCCCAACTCTGCTGACGCAGCTTGATCTCGTCCAGGCGCCGTTCGGTAAAACGACCGGCGAGAAATCTGTAGAAGAACCAGTCTTTCGCGGCGAAGGGCGTAAAATGATAGAGCAGCCTTTCGGCCAGCGACCAGCGAACGCCGCTACGATCGGACCGTCGATCGGACGGCCGGCACCAGAGCGCCGGCGGGTAAACGGCACGGCCACGCTTGAAAATCCGATGCATCAGCTCGTGGTCTTTCAGCACATAGGGCCACAGCGCCTTGTCATAACCGCCGACCGCGCGCAAAGCGGCAGTGCGGAAGCAATGGGCATGGCCGCCGCTGTGCAACTGGCGCGGCCATAGGCGCGACACCGCCTGCACCTTGAGCCGCTTCAAGGAAGCGCTGAAACGGTCGGGCGCGCCGTTTATCCCGGTAGCCATCACCGCAACCACCGTTTCCGGCGCGGCACGAAAGGCGGCATCGGCGGTCGCCAGATAGTCAGGCGGGTAAAAGGTATCGGCATCGCAAATGGCAACGAAATCGCTCTCCACCGCGGCAATCCCCTTGGCCAGCGCGTGGACCTGGCCCGGCTCGGGCTCATTGAGATGCTTTACGGAGATGTCGGTCGCCGTCGCGGTCAGCTCACGCGCCAGCCCGCCGGAGCCGTCCGTCGACCCGTTGTCGACCAGGATCAGCGTGGCGCCGCGATGTGTTTGCGCGAGCAGGCTGCGCAGCGTTGCCGGCAGATATTCCGCCTCATTGTAATAGGGTATGACGACCGACCAGTCGCCTTGCGCAGAGGTCATGGCAGCGAGGTTATGTGGACGGCTAACTTGCGGCCCGGTAAATAAAGGGTAACTGTAGGCATCTGTGGGCAGAAAAGCGCCCGGTCGGCGTAGCAGGTTTCTCCCGCCTTTCGAAAGCAATCGCGCGCTTTTATCGAACTGTCTCCTCCTTATTCCTTCACGACTCGATGTTCGGCAAGCTCGATCGATATCTGCTCAGACTGACCCTGACCCCGCTTCTCGCGACCCTGGGTGTGGCGGTGCTGCTGCTGGTGCTCGAACAAATGCTGCGCCTGTTCGATTTCGTGCTGAGCAGCGACGGGCCGGTTGCCGTCGTCTGGCGCATGCTGGCTTTTCTCGTTCCGCAATATTTCGGTCTGGCGCTGCCGCTCGGCTTGCTGATCGGCATCATGTTCGCCTTTCGCAAGCTCTCAACGGGAAGCGAGCTTGATGCGATCCTTTCGAGCGGGGTCTCGCTGCGCCGCCTTCTGCTGACCCTGTTCGGGCTGGCCGGGGCGATGATGGTGCTCAACCTTGCGATCGTCGGCTTTGTCCAGCCGATCAGCCATTATCAATATGCCAAGCTGAAACATGAGGTGCGCACCGGCGCGCTGGGTTTCAGCATCCGCATCGGCGAGTTCGTGACCATAGGCGACAATACGGTGCTGCGCATCGGCGAGGCGCCCGACGCCGAGGGCCGGTTCGGCGATGTCTTTCTCGAGACCTGCACTGAAGCCGGCGATTGCGCGACGGTCAGCGCCGCCTCGGGGCTGCTTCAGCCGACCGAGGAGAATGGCCTCAAACTGACCCTGTTCAACGGTCGCCAGATTGCGATGCAGCGACCGAATGGAGAGGATGGTCCGCTCGGCCGTTTCGTGCCGGGGGCAATCACCTTTGCCCAGCAGGAGATCACAGTCGACCTGCCCGATCTGCAGCCCTTCCGCGAGCGCGGCGCTGATCAGGAAGAGGTCACCCTGCCCGAGCTGATGCAGATCGTCGCCACCGAAACGCCGGAGAGCTTCGAGGACTATCACGCCTTCCGTGCCAATATGCATTGGCGCATTCTGCACACGCTAAGCTTTCTGGCGCTGCCGCTGCTGGCCCTGCCGATGGGCATCGCCAACAAGCGCAAGGATACCGGACTTGCGCCGATCGCCGCCATCGTCTGCCTCGTCGTCTATAATGAGCTTACCGAAGCAGGTCGTCGGCAAACCGCCATGGTCGGAGACAGCCCCTGGCTGACCATGTGGCCGCTGTTTTTTCTGTTCCTGGGGTTCTGCTTCATCATCTATCGTCGCCGCGCCGAGCAGGGCAGCTTTGCCCGCGGCCACAGCTGGCTGGGCGATACGCTCTACGGGCTGACCAGGCCGATCCGGAACCTGATGCGCAAGAAGCAGGAAGCCGAAACCGGCGCGATAACGATACCGGTGACGGAAACCGCAACCGCCGAGACCGGTGAAGCCTATGGCGATTCCGGTACCGCTGCCTTACAGCAACGCGGCTGAGGCGCGGATGGGCGCAGATAACCGCGCGAGCGCCGGCGCCCGCACCATGGCCGCCATGGCCGGGGCACTCGCCTGGCTGCCGACCCCCACCATCGGACTGTACGTGGCGCGAAATTTCCTCGCGCTGTTCACGATGATACTGCTGATCCTGGTCGGCGTGCTGCAGACGCTCGATCTGGTCACCCGCGCCGATGATATCCTTGCCCCGGCCGGCAATGATCGCGGGGCGCTTTTGCGCTATGTGCTGCTGCGGGCGCCTCAGCTTGCCGATCAATTCATCCCCTTCGCCGTGCTGCTGGCCAGCCTTTTCACCTTGACCACGTTCCGTCAGCGCAGCGAAATCACGATGATGCGCGCCGCCGGTCTGTCAGCACCGGTGCTGCTGTTGCCGATGATGACCGCCGGGGCGGCGATCGCGCTGGCGCACATCGCCTTCACCGAAACGGTGGTGGTACCGGGTACCGCGGCGCTGAATCACTGGGAAAGCAGCGATTTCGAGCAACGCGAAACCCCGCCCGGACTGACCCGGAACGATGTCTGGATCCGCACCGATGAAAGCGCCGAGCGCCAGATCCTGGTCAAGGCGAGCCAGGCACGCTGGCGCGGCGCTGTATTCGAACTGGTTGATGTGACGGCCTATCGGCTTGACGAGCAAAGCGCCATTATCGCAACCGACCGGGCAAGCCGCGCGGTTTATGACGGCAGCACCTGGACCCTGATTGAAGCCCGCAGCCTGGATGTCGATACGGGAACAGTCACGGAAAGCGCCTCCACCCCCTGGGCGGTGGCGCTGGGCCCCGAGGAGATCTTTGCCCTTGCCACCAAACCCGAGGAGACCGGCTGGGGCGAGTTATGGCAGCGCGCCGCCGAGCTGCGTCGCGCCGGGATCAGCGGCGATGCCCTAGAAACCGCCGCGATGAGCCGGGTCAGCGGCCCCATCGCCAGCATATTCATGCCGCTTCTTGCCGCCATTGCCGGCTTCGGCGTCAGCCGCGCAGGGGGGCTTTTCATCCGTGTGGTCGGCGGCATGGCGCTTGGTTTCGGCT
>CAZRBL010000069.1:0-11688 GCA_964598335.1 uncultured Rhodospirillales bacterium | reverse complement strand
GGGGGATATAGGGGGGGAGCTTAGCCGATGTGATTTCGGCGTCCAACGGCAACAGACGATCACCGATCCCGCTCTTGCGCAATAGCTTAGCCGATGTGATTTCGGCGTCCAACGGCAACCGTCGGGCCGCGCGGTGAGATTGCCCTCGAAGCTTAGCCGATGTGATTTCGGCGTCCAACGGCAACGTGATTTGGAAACATTGAATGATGAGGATCAGCTTAGCCGATGTGATTTCGGCGTCCAACGGCAACCCAGGCCGTCGGAAACGGTGTGCTGAGATAAGCTTAGCCGATGTGATTTCGGCGTCCAACGGCAACGGCCCCGGCGGATGAGCGATCAGATCGGCAAGCTTAGCCGATGTGATTTCGGCGTCCAACGGCAACTACAGGCCCCCGCTGTTTTTTGCCGCCGGTAGCTTAGCCGATGTGATTTCGGCGTCCAACGGCAACTATTGCGACCCGCGTCTACGGCCAGCCCTTAGCTTAGCCGATGTGATTTCGGCGTCCAACGGCAACTCAGCCTCAGCCCGACCGGCACAAACTGCGAGCTTAGCCGATGTGATTTCGGCGTCCAACGGCAACTCAGGATTGGCGGCATAGGCGTCGATGGCAAGCTTAGCCGATGTGATTTCGGCGTCCAACGGCAACGAAGCTCAGAGGATTATCGCCACGCGCCTAAGCTTAGCCGATGTGATTTCGGCGTCCAACGGCAACATGTCGGATGTTTTGGGTCAATAAGTGGGTAGCTTAGCCGATGTGATTTCGGCGTCCAACGGCAACTTTCGCGGTTATAAGCCGTTTGCATGTTAGAGCTTAGCCGATGTGATTTCGGCGTCCAACGGCAACTTGCTGCGCGGTGGTCCTTTACGTTAGGGCAGCTTAGCCGATGTGATTTCGGCGTCCAACGGCAACGGCCTTGTGTGCAGATAGTCGATCACCTGAAGCTTAGCCGATGTGATTTCGGCGTCCAACGGCAACGGTCGATCGCGGCGGCGCTGTCGCCGTCATAGCTTAGCCGATGTGATTTCGGCGTCCAACGGCAACGCTTGTGCCACGGATGCGCCGCACCGCCGTAGCTTAGCCGATGTGATTTCGGCGTCCAACGGCAACTCAGGCCGAAAATCACCGCGAAGGCAATCAAGCTTAGCCGATGTGATTTCGGCGTCCAACGGCAACCAAGACGTCGCTGGCTGGCCGTACGGGTGCAGCTTAGCCGATGTGATTTCGGCGTCCAACGGCAACTGCGGTCATCCGGCGGCCCCTAGAACAGGCAGCTTAGCCGATGTGATTTCGGCGTCCAACGGCAACTATGAAGTCTAGCGACGAATAGCTCATCGTAGCTTAGCCGATGTGATTTCGGCGTCCAACGGCAACTCGGATACCGCCGCCATCTTCTGGCTGAAAAGCTTAGCCGATGTGATTTCGGCGTCCAACGGCAACTAATTCGTGCCCATCGACAGCGCCCCCACCAGCTTAGCCGATGTGATTTCGGCGTCCAACGGCTCGCGAGAGACATCTGAGGACAAACCTAAACTTTGCTGCTGTCTGATATGAGAGGGATGCCAGCCAAGAGTCTCGCTGAAATGTCGCCAAGGCTCTCGATCCCGTTGGCGCGAGCCAATCCTGGCTGAACGACTAAGCGACGGCGACGCGATCTATCTTCTTTGTTTTCTTGTTTGGTTTCTTCTGTGACAGCTTTGGGGCTGTCTGGGGGTGACAGCTCTGAGGCTGGCAGGGGTGACAGCCCCGGAGCTGGCGGGGGGCGTGATATCAATTCTGCATCAGAATCGATGTCGCCATTCGGTGTTTTGGCCCGGCGGAGTTGATATTGATTGCTTCTTTGGCGGCGCCCGGCGCGCTGGGGCGTGGATTTGGTATGGCCGGCGGCTTCGAGAGCCTTGATATGATGGCGGATGGCCTGGCGCGAGACGCCCAGTAGATTCCCGATAGTGGTCACCGATGGGTGACACCGACCAGTGGAATCCGAGTAGGATAAAAGTACTGCATAAACCCTGACGGCGCGGTCGCTGATTCGGGGATCGCTAGCAACGTCTCGCAGGCCATGCAGAAGCGTGACAAAGCCGTAGGGCGCCTTTTTCGCTGTATCCTTCATTTTACGTGGAGCAAGAGCAAGCGAGAGGCGCCCGGGCTTGTCCCGTTGCACGCGCTGTCGCGCGCGCCCTGATCCGCGTTTACCTGGAACTCCGCGTTATGGACTCGGCTCGCAAACAGCATTGTCTCTAGCGCTGCAAACGCGCCTCGATAAAGGCCGCAACGTCGGCGGGGCGATAGCGGACAAGCCGCCCGGTCTTCACGTAGGGCAGGTCATAGCGGCGCGTGCAGCGCCACACATTCAATGTCTCGACATCGACGCCGAGGATATCGGCAACTTCGGCCGGTTTGAGCAGTTTGGGAAGAACTTGATCGACTTTCATGGGTCATGGCCTTTTGTGTTCCATGACCGTCAATCTGACGAAGTCGCATCGGGGGAATAGCTACAAAGATGTGCAGATCGATGTACCGCTTCTGTAGCTATGGGTGGCTGGGGTCCTTAGTCAGTCCCTGGCGATTGACCGGTCACCTCGGGCCAGATGATATCCGCGCTCAGCAATGGATGGCGCGGCTCGACGGGATAGCTGTCAATGGCCGCCGCAATTTCTCGAAAGCTGTTGGTCGGCATGCTGATTGACAGCCTCTGGCGGTCAACCGTGATCGGTATGGCCGATATGAAGGCGGCCAGAAAGCTGGCAAACGGACCATCCGCGTATTTGGTAGGCGCCATGCCGAGCTGCTCATGCCAGCCTCGAGCCAGCTCGCGGAAGCACATTGCCCGTGTGCTTACGATAAAGCTCTTTGTGCTGGTGGCGCGCTCTGACCACCCTTCATCAATGACTCTGATGGCCGCAAGAACCGATGGCAGCGATTCCTTGAAGCGGCTCAAGGCGGTTACGTCGCCCTGCGTATGCAGGGCCGTAACCAGATCGTAGTGCAACATCCCGCTAATTGCTTTGGAGCTGTCGCCAAACGGCTCTGCGAGCGCTTCCAGCCGTCTGCGAATATCTGCCGCTTCGGCACGATAATCCTTTCCGCGCGGCAGAACCATTTCGCGGAACAGGGCTTTGCGCATAATGAAGATCAGCCGGAACAGCACGATATCCCGAAACGGGCCGCTCGCAGCGATTCCCGTCAGCCGCTCGAATTCACCACTCAGCCGTTCAATGGTGTCGGAGGATGGGTGCAGATCCCAATCCGAAACCGAGCTCGAGAATCCGTAAGGCGGCTTACCCCTGCTCATCGGGCGCCGGATTGAGCGTTGCAAACATGGCATCGGTCGCCCGGTTCACACTGTCGCGCACCGGATCGATATGCAGCCGGGCATAGATGGCGGTCGCTTGGGGGCTCTTATGGCCCAGGCTCTTGCCGATGATATAGCTGTTGGCGCCTGCTGCGGCCTGCCAGCTGCCGAGTGTCCGCCGAAGGTCATGGATCCGCAGGTTTTCTAGCCCGGCGCGGTCGAGAATCCGCCGCCACGCCTTTTTGGGCTCGACCAGATGGCCGGTCTTGCCGCTTCCCGGAAATACCCACTCACTGCCATCGGCACCATCTCGCCGCCGCGCCAGTATCTCCAGCGCCTGGGCGGATAGGGGGACCGTCATCGGCTCATTGTTCTTGGTGTCAGCGATGCGCCACAGCCCGCGCTCTGAGTCCAGCTCATCCCAGCGCATGGCCATGACATTGCTGCGCCGCTGACCGGTCAGCAGCGCCATCATGAAGAAATCGCGTGCGATCTCACTCGGCTCTGCTGCAAGGGCTTCGAAAAAGCGGGGGATCTCATCGGGCAGCAAAAAACGGTCACGGGCCTTTTCCGGAAAGGGTTTGGTGCCCTTTGCCGGGTTGCTGCCCTCCCACCCCCATTCGATAGCCTTGTTGAACAAGGCGCTTATCCGAGACAGCATCCGGTTCGCCTGATACCGCCCGCTCTCGCGGCCGAGCCGGGTATGCAGTGCGGCGAATTCGGACCGGTCAAAGCTGGACAATCTGCGCCCGAACCAATGCGACAGCACCCGATTGAAGTCGTCTCTATCTTGTGCCCAGGTCTTTTTTCGCGGGATTGCATAATCGACAAGGTATTTATCGACCAGCTCGCCGAGCGTGATTTCCTGCCTCAGCTTGCTTCGCTCGCGCTGGGGGTTCCGCCCAACTGCGATCTTGCCTTTGGCCTCGGCGCAAGCCTTGCGCGCATTCTCGACACTGAGATCGGGGAACCGTCCCAAAAATACGCGCTCGGGTCGGCCATCGATCCGCTTGTAAAGATAAAAGCTCCGCGCCCCCTTCGCCGTAACTGACAGCATGAGTCCCGGTTCGCGGGTATCGTAGTAGCTTGCACGCTTTCCGCCCTTCGGCAGCGGCAATGCAGCAAGCGATGCCTTGGTGAAGGCGAAGCGGTTATCGGTCATGAAACCCTCTGTGGTGCTACGCTGGTGCTACACAAAAGGGCGGTTTAGGTCAATTTACGATAATTATGAAACCTTAGGCGCAAGCCATTTTATCAATGAAAACAGTGCTTAATGCTGATTATCAATCCTGGTCAATCTCCGGGCCCCGTGTTTTGCATTCAGGAGGTCGTCGGTTCGATCCCGTCTGGCTCCACCATCTGCGTTGGATTTTTCATTCAGTCTTTCGCCGTGACCGCCCGCCAGCCGATGTCGCGGCGGCAAAAGCCGTCGGGCCAGTCGATCCTGTCGACGGCCCGGTAGGCTTTGCTCTGGGCATCGGCGACGGTCGCGGCGGCGGCGGTGATGCCGAGCACACGGCCGCCGGTGGCGATCAGCCGTCCGGTCTCGTCGCGGGCGGTGCCGGCATGAAAAATCGTCACGCCCTCTTCGCCGCCCGCTGTGTCGAGACCGTCAATGACGGTGCCTTTGGCGTAGCTGCCGGGATAGCCCCTGGCGGCCATGACCACGCACAGCGCCGCCGCATCAGCGAAGCGGACCGGCGTGTCCGTGAGGGTGCCGGTGGCCACGGCATGCAGCAAGGCGACGAGATCATCTTCCAGCCGCCGCATCAGCACCTGACATTCCGGATCGCCGAAACGGACATTATGCTCCAGCAGCATCGGCTCCTTGCCGTTCGGTCCGTCGATGATCATCAGCCCGGCAAACAGAACACCGCGATAATCGATCCCGGCATCGGCCAGCGCATCGACCGTCGGCTTGATGATCCGGGCCATCGCCGCCTGCTCAAGCGCCGGGGTCAGTACCGGCGCGGGGGCGTAGGCGCCCATCCCGCCGGTATTCGGCCCGGTATCGCCGTCAAAGGCGGCCTTGTGATCCTGCGCCGAGCCGAAGGCCAGCACCTGTCGTCCGGACACCAGGGCGAACAGGCTGCATTCCTCGCCGTCGAGAAAGCCCTCGATGACCAACTCGGCGCCCGCCTCGCCGAACCGGCGGTCCTGCATCGCCGCGTCGACCGCCGCGTCGGCTTCGGCAATGGTTTTCGCGATCACGACGCCCTTGCCCGCCGCCAGACCATCGGCCTTGACCACGATCGGGGCGCCTTGCGCGCGGATATAGGCTTTCGCGGCCGCCGCATCGTCAAACCGGGCATAGGCGGCGGTCGGGATGCCGGCCGAGGCGCACAGGTCCTTCATGAAGCCCTTTGACCCTTCAAGCCGAGCGCCGTCCGCGCCGGGGCCGAACACCGGAATATCGGCCGCCCGCATCCGGTCGGCGAGACCGTCGACCAAAGGTGCTTCGGGGCCGACCACGACAAAATCGACGGCGTGGCGCCGGGCCCAGTCGACCGCATCGGGCATATCCGCCGCGGATACGCATTCAGCGATTTCGGCAATCCCGGCATTGCCCGGCGAACAATAGAGCTTGGCACAATGCGGCGATTTCGCGATGGCCCAGGCCAGCGCATGCTCGCGCCCGCCGCCGCCGATCAGAAGGATGGTCATGGGACTGTCGATCATGCGATGTATATAGGAAGCGCTCGCCTCACCTGTTTAAAGCGTAAGGGGCCGCGCCTCGCGCACCCGCGGCCCGCCGGAAAGAAATCCCATGAATCAAGCGGCACCGATCGGCCAGAACGTCCCCGAATTCACCGTTACCGAGATCAGCGGCGCCATCAAGCGCACGCTGGAAAGCGATTTCGGCCATGTTCGCGTGCGCGGCGAGCTGAGCCAGGTCAAGCGCCACAGCTCGGGCCATCTCTATGCGACGCTGAAAGACGAAAAGGCGGGGCTGGCGGCGGTTTGCTGGCGCGGCACCGTCGGGCGGCTGACGATCCGCCCCGAAGACGGCATGGAGGTGATCGCCACCGGCCGCATCTCCTCCTTTGCCGGTCAGTCGAAATACCAGATCGTCATCGACCAGCTTGAACTGGCCGGCGAGGGCGCGCTGCTCAAGCTGCTCGAAGAGCGCAAGAAGCGGCTGGCGGCGGAAGGGCTGTTCGACCCGGAGCGCAAACATAGGCTGCCTTATCTGCCACGGCGCATCGGCGTCATCACTTCCCCGACCGGGGCCGTGATCCGGGATATCCTGCATCGGCTCGACGATCGGTTTCCCACGCCGGTGCTGATCTGGCCGGTGCCGGTTCAGGGCGAAGGCGCCGCCGAGAAAATCGCAGCGGCGATCGCCGGCATGAATGCGCTGCCCGATCCGCCCGAGGTGCTGATCGTCGCCCGCGGCGGCGGCGGCCTTGAGGATTTGATGCCGTTTAATGAGGAGGTCGTCGTCCGCGCCGCGGCGGAGAGCAACATTCCGCTGATCAGCGCGGTCGGCCATGAAACCGATACCACGCTGATCGATTTTGCCGCCGACCGGCGGGCGCCGACGCCGACCGCAGCGGCGGAAATGGCGGTGCCGGTGCGCTATGAGCTGCTTGATACGGTCGGCGAAATCGCCCGGCGCCTGACCGGCGCCATGGCGCGCCGGGTCGACCGCGACCGGATGGCCGTGTCCGGGCTGGCACGCGGCCTCGGGACCCCGGAACGGCGGATCGAGAGCGCCTGGCAAGCCTTTGATGACCGTGCCGAGCGGCTCGGGCGCGCGATGATGCAGCGCCGTTTGCGCGATGGCGAACGCTTGGCCGGGCTGACCGGACGGCTGAGTATCCGCGCGCTGGTTCACCAGGCGGAGATGGCCCGGGAACGCCTGAACGACCGCGTCGGCCGTGCCGAACAGGCCGCCACGCGCCGCCTCGCCGAGGGGCAAACGCGGCTCGAGACGCTCAGTCGTCTTCTTGATACGGTCTCCTATCGCAAGACCCTGGAGCGCGGTTTCGTGCTGGTCCGCAAGCGGGAAGGCGACGCTGCGATGCGCTCGGCCGACCTCGAACATGGCGCTTCCGTGAGGCTGGAATTCGCCGATGGCGAGCGTCAGGCCATTCTCGACGGCGGCGTGAAACCGTTGACCGATCGCAGGCGAGTGTCTGATGAGCCTGACCAGGGCAAGCTTTTCTAGCTTGCTGCAGCACCGGCACAGCTGTAAGCCTATTACAAATGCGGGTCTTCCGATCAGGGGTTATGCGATCATGTCATTCATGCGAGTTGTGTGCGCCGCACTTATGGTTGCGGGCACGCCCGTAACGGTGCTTGCCACGCCATTGCTCAACGGCTCATTCGAGAGTTTTACCGATCCGGCGCCGCTTGGCGGTTTCCCGACATGGCGCAATGCTTATTCCTTGACGGATTGGACGGTTGACGGCGGTGCGATCCTGTTGACCAGCGACGGCCCCGGCGGCGTCACCGATTACGGTGCCCGGGATGGGGCCTATCTCATCGAATTGTCCGAGGGTGCTGACGGCCGGCGCGGCGCGGTCTCGCAAACCATCGATGTCGTCCCTTACGCAATCTATGAGGTGACGGTGGCCATAGCCAAGGACCCGACAAATGCCGGGATCGCGACCGGTCTTGCCTCTTTCGCCGGCGTTTCGGGCGATGCGCTCTCCGATGTCGATCTGGATGTTTCGGCTACGGTGGCTCTGGCCTCCGCCATTGATGGATCGCCGTCGGTGCCGAATTGGCAGCTTTATCGTTTTTTCGTGGCCTCTCCCGATGACCGGGCAGTTTTGCGGATCGAGGACACAACCGGCGCCATTACGCCGGTTACCTGCACAAACGGACCCATCAATGGCTGCGGCATCTATGTCGATGCCGTCACTTTCGGCTTTACCGGCGAATTCGTGCCGCAGCCGCCCGAGCCCGATAGCGTGCCGGCAGCAGCGGCGGGGCTGCTGTTCCTCGCCGGCGTCACCGGGATGCGAAAAACCGGCCTAGCCTGAACCGGCCTCGTTGTCCTTGGGCATCCGGGTCAGCAGGGCGCTGGCATAGCCGGGGAAGCATTGCCGGTATTCGAGCAGCTGCCAGCCTGCCGCCATGCCGAAGGTGAGAATCTGGTCAGGGCCGAAGGGTCTCAGCCGCCTGTCGCTCAGGCCCGCATAGGCCTCGACAAGTGATCCGAGGCTTCCGGGTGCGATGGCAACCAGGCCGAGCCTGGCCGTTGCGGTTGCCAGCGGCGCCAGGCCCGCGAACAGGTCGACCGGGTTGTGGGTCCACAGTGCCGGGTCAAGAATAACGATCCGGTCAAAGCGGCCATCGGCATGCGGCGGAAGATGCGGCCAGTCGGCAAAGCTGACCGGGCCGGCGCTGCGCTGCAAGCCGGGAAGCCGCCGGACATCGCCGCCAAGCAAGGTGCGCCCGGCACCCAGCGCCAGTATTTCGCCGCCGCCGGGAATTGCGGTGCCGCGCACGGCCCGGCGTCGCGCCCGTCGCGGCGAAGGGAAGCGCGGCGCGGCGCGCGGCTTGTCGGCATCGGCCTTCATCGTCTGCTCCGGCCTCTGCGACCCTGGTTGCGGCTGCGCGCCGGCGCCTCGCTCATCGCCGACAGCCTTTTGGCCAGCGCCTTCATCGCATCGCGTTCATAGGCAAGACCTTGGGCCAGAACCTCGTCCTCGGGCTCTTCCCGCAGCGCAGCCTCCAGCTCCGCGATGACGCCATTGACCGCCGCGATCATGGTCGTGCGGCCCTCCTGCACCGGCGGCGGCAGCTCGAGCGTCACGAGATAATGCATCATCATCTCGGAAAACGCGTCTGGATCCTCCGCGCCCAGCTCGTCCAGCGTTGCATCGATCTCGCCCCAGCGCTCGCTCCAGGCATCGAACAGCGCGGCGGCAGCCGCATTGCGGCGGTTGCCGGCATTTTCCAGCCAGGTCATGACGCGCACAAATTGCCAGGCGACTAGGTTGAGACGCATATAAAGTAGATCGCGATTACGGGCCCCAACGGCAAGAAAAAACGCGCCGGACTTCGCCCGGCGCGTTTTCAGATGAGTGGTGGTGGATATTTAGCGGCGTGCATTCCGCAAGATTGCCACGACCGGAGCGAGCGCCAGCCAAAGCGCCCCCGGCACAGGGATTTCGTCGTCCGGGCTGGCCCCCGGCACCGTGGTGCTGCCGTCAAAATCCGCGAGAATGATGCCTGAGCATTGGTTGACACAATCATCGCCTTCAAAGCCGACGCTGAAGGCAAGGAAACGCCCATCATTGCTGATCGAATCGCCGCCATTGTCGATAGCGAAGTTCTCCAGAACGCGCTGCGTGCCGTCGGCGAGGGTGATTTCCATGCCCGAATAAATAATCGCTTCGAGCGGACCGCCGGGTGCTGTTTCACGGAAAAGGGCGCTGCCGACACTGCTCCCGTTATCCAGCAAACGACCACCAATGAGCGCAAGGCCATTGCCGTCATCGTCTTCGAAAATGCCGTATTCATTACCGAAGCCGAGCGTAAGCCCGTCAAACATGCTATCGCCGGTTAGAAGCCCGAGATCCTGGCCGGAGTCGACGACTGCGCGGGTTCCATTGCCGTCATTGATCGCAAAGAGCTGCCGGTTGTCGCCAGCGCCATTGTCGATATTTGCCTGGATGGCGACGGCGCCGCTGTCGGTCAGGCCGCGAAGTGAAATCAATGTACTATAGTTGAAGCCTGAGAGCGGTGTGTTTTCGTCGGTTACAGCAAGGGCTTCGACGCCACTGCCGCGATTTACAAGAACCGCACCGCGACATCCCGATGGTGTGCTGCCGTTAATGAGCGAGCATGTGCTGCTGTCGATGTCAGCTTCGAACGCAAAGTCACCGTCATCATTAATGTTCGCCCCGCGCAATCCGACATATGAGCGATTGCTGACGGGCGACGTTGCGCCTTCCGAGACAAGGCTTGTGATGCCGGTGGCATCTGGCTGAAAACTGATGATGTGCGAAATCACAGGATTTGACGCCGACACAGGCCCGGAGTTCGTCTTTACCCCGACAGAACCTATCCGCGTACCGTCTTGAGCGGTGCGAATTCTGTTCACTCCATCCAGCGTGTTGCTGCCAAAAAGAGCATTGGCCTCGTCGTTTTCAAAGATGACTTGAGACGCGCCGCTCTTCCGGAAGTAATTTGTTCCGTTACTCAGCAGCACCGTGACGTCGCCATTTTTGTCGATAATTGGGTCCCCGAACGATTGATCGATGAGGGTCACAGGTGCCTGATTGCGGTCGATCCTTACGGTCGTTCCAAAGCCCGTAAAGCTCAACCTTGCTGCAACATCGCCATTGTTATTGAGCCTTGGGCCGCCTGCCACCTGCCAGAACTGTTGACCGGCAGCGAAGGGGTCAGATGCCGGAAACGCCACATCGCGGCTCACGATCAAATCATAGCTCACGGCGCCGGCCGGTGACGCTAAAAATAGCGCGGCGGCTGTGATGGTGAATACAGTATTTTTGAGGTGTCCCATTTCTTTTCCTCCTAATCTGGGCGCCCGAAAACTTCTGTATTTCTTTAACCTTATCAATATTGAAAACTAAAAAATATCATGGCTATATCTGCGGTTGCCGTTGATCCAGCTCTGGTGACGGGCTCCTATCGGGCCAATCTTTCTGCCATGCCCGCTGCGACCCGACAAAACGACCCGCCGATCTATTCCCTGCGCTCGGTCGCGCTGACCTTCGGCGGGCGGCCGGTGTTTGAAGACATCACGGTTCATATCAATGCCGGGGACCGGCTGGCGCTGGTCGGGCGGAACGGATCGGGAAAATCGACCCTGATGAAGATCATCGCCGGGCTGATCGAGCCAGATAGCGGCGAGGTCTATGTCGAGCCGGGCCTCGATATCGCCTATCTGCCGCAGGATCCGGACCTGTCGACTTTTGAGACCGTTGCCGATTATGTGCGCGGCGGGCTGGACGCTGATCACGAGGATTATCGCGCCGAACAGGCGATGGCCGATATCGACATTGACGGCGGGCTGGCCTGTGCCGGGCTGTCGGGCGGGGAGGCGCGGCGGGCGGCGCTGGCGCGCGCGTTCCTGCGCGATCCGGACCTGCTGCTTCTCGATGAGCCGACAAACCATCTCGACCTTCCGACCATCGCCTGGCTGGAACAAAGGCTGGCGCGCCTGCGCGGTGCGGTGGTGACGATCAGCCATGACCGCCGCTTTCTCGATGCGGTATCGCGCGCCGTGCTGTGGCTGGATCGCGGCGTGCTGAAGCGCATGGAGGGCAGCTTCGCCGGTTTCGAGGAATGGGCCGACAAGATCATCGAACAGGAGGAGATCGAGCGCGCAAAGCTCGACAAACTGATCGCCGAGGAGTCGCGCGGGGCCATTGAAGGGCGCAGCGCCCGCCGCAAGCGCAATCAGGGTCGGCT
>CAZRBL010000068.1:0-11895 GCA_964598335.1 uncultured Rhodospirillales bacterium | reverse complement strand
CAATGTCGCCAAGGCGATGCGCATAGCGATGGATGGCGAGGGTATCGCGATCTCCAAACGACGGATAACCCTGTCGACCTCTGGCGTGGTGCCGCTGATCGAACGCTGCGGCCGAGAATTGGGGGTCAATCTGGCAATTTCGCTGCACGCGGTTACCGACGAGCTTCGCGATGACATTATGCCGATCAACCGAAAATATCCGATCGCTGATCTGCTCGCGGCATGTCGCGCGTATCCGGGGCTGAGCAATGCCCGACGGATTACCTTTGAATATGTCATGCTGAAAGGCGTCAACGACAGCGATGCCGATGCCCGCGCTCTGGTCGACCTGCTGCGCGACATCCCAGCCAAGATCAACCTGATTCCATTCAACCCGTGGCCCGGGGCCGCGTTCGAATGTTCGAGCAATAACCGCATACGCCGCTTCGGCGATATCCTCGCCGCGGCGGGATATTCGAGCCCGGTACGCACCCCGCGCGGCCGGGATATTCTCGCCGCCTGCGGGCAGCTCAAGAGCGCCAGCGAGCGCGCCCGCAAGAAGCGCGCGGCGGCCTGAGATGGACGAAACCATCGTCGCCACCGAAAGCGTCAATTGGGGCTATATCATCGGGCCGGTGCTGCCGGGCCTGCTGATGCTCTGGCCCGCCTGCCGGATCTTCAGGCGCGCCGGCTTCGCGCCCTATTGGGGCCTTGCGGTTCTGGTGCCCTGGTTCGGCCTGCTGCTTGCGCTGATGCTTCTGGCCCATCGCCCGTGGCCCGCAGCGCCGCCGAAACCGCCGACGCCCGCGCGCCGCGGCAAGCGCGACATCCGTGCGACGGTGCAATCGGTGATCAAGGGAGGCTGAGCGTGGAAATCCTCGGCATGCCGGAATGGCTGTTCTGGTTGGTGTTCGCCGTCGTGCTGCTCTACGGCATGGTGCTGGCCGGCATTGTGCTCGGTCGCGCCGGCGTCAATCCAATGTGGGCGCTGGCGCCGACCCTGGCGATCCTGTTACCCATTCTCGATCTGCGGCTCAGCGTTTTCACCATGCTGATCCTGGTGCCGGCAATGGTCTGGCGCTTCGCCCTGATGCGCTGGCCGCCGATAGACGCGCATGCGTCGCCGGATCAAACCAGCGTCAGCAAGAACTCTGTAACCTGATCCGGCGCTGTCACCATCGCGTCATGGCCGGTATCGAGTTCGGTAATCGGCCAGCCCCTTGCCCGCGCCGCCTCGGCATGGCGGGCAAAATTCGCTGCCGACGCACCGGCGGTACACAGCACAAAGCTGTTCGGTAAGCCCTCACTGCCGCCATTGGGCAGCGAAATCGGCTCGGACAACGTCGCCATCGGATGCGGCGTCAAATGCTTCGCGACCCAGGCCGTCATTTCCTCATTTTCAGGCGGAATGCCGAGCCATTCGGTGCTTTGCGGAGCGAGCAGAAAGCCGTCAATCGCGCTCGCCTCCGCCGCCGCCTGCGCCTCGGCCGGGATGCCGTGATTGAACGCGCGACCATCGACCGGGATTGCAGCATCGAGATAGACGACATGGGCAAGCCGCTCCTTGAGCCGGTCGGCGACACCGGCAATCACCCAACCGGCATAGGAATGGCCCACCAGGATCACATCGTTCAGCTCTTCCCACTCGATGACATTGGCGATGTCCTGGATATGGGTGCTGAGATCAACGCCGGGTTCGGCCAGATGACGCCGCTCCCCCAGCCCGGTCAGGGTGGGGGTGTAGACGGTCTGCCCCGCGGCCCTCAGGCGCTGCCGGACCATCCGCCAGCACCAGCCGCCATGCCAGGCGCCATGCACAAGGACAAAAGCTGTCATGATACGAAAGTCATATGCCGGTCTCCATCGATGTGGCCTAGCAGAGCATTAGGCTAGCATGGCTTGCAAGCCAGTATTTCTTAACCGATGCTCGCAAGATTGCGGGGAACGCCTCGCCCTTGCCAGAAGAGAGAATTCAGCAGCCCGTGCCTGTTACCATCCCCCGCATGCCGGTCGCGGTCAACGCCGAAGACCTGATGGCGCTGCTAGACGATGTCGGGATCGGTGTTTGCATTACCGACACGGACTTTGCCAATGGCGGTCCGTTCATCCGGCATGTCAATCAGACATTTGAACGCTGCACGGGATACAAGCTTGAGGAAATCGAGGGGTTATCGCCGCGCATTCTGGAAGGCGGGCATGTCGACGAAAGCATTTTTCGCGCCTTTCGCGAGAAGATGGAGCGCGATGAAATCTGGTCCTCAGATACGATCAATCACCGTCGCGACGGTTCGCCGTTCTGGTTAAGCTGGTCGGCACGCCGTATGGCCGATGCGAACGGCACGCGATACCTAATCGCGCTGACCCGCGAAGGCATGCCGAATACCGGTCGGGACAGCGACGGCGAACAGACCCGCACCAAGCTTTCGCTTGCTCTCGACCTTGCCAAGACCGGGTATTGGGAAATCGATTATGAAGGCGACAAGATGCGCTGGTCGCCGAAAGTGTATGAGCTTTTGGGTGTGCCGCGCACCGCGGATCTCACCCGCGCCTATGTCAACTCGCTTATCCACCCGGAAGATCGCGAAACAGCCCGGAAAGCCTTCCGATCAGGTCGCAGCCAGCATCGCTACCGGATTATCCGACCGCTTGACGGCAAAACCGTCTACATCCAGTCGCGTATGGTGCCGCGCTTCGATGAATCCGGCCGACACCACTATCTTTTCGGCACCCATCAGGACGTCACCGACGAAGTCCGGGCCCGCGAAATCCTCTCGGCAAAAGAGGCGGAAATCGCGCTCTGGCTCAAGGCGGTCGAAACCGCCGGCGAAGGGCTCGCCATTGTCGACCCGGACGGCGGCCTGAGATTTGCCAACCCCGCCTTTTCGGCAATGTTTGCAGAGGACGGCGAACAGCCGGTCGATCTCATCGGCAAGGATGTCGCCGCCCTGTTGAGCGGTGACGAAAACGCGTCAATCCGGACGATCCGCGAGCGCATAGCTGCCGAAGGCACATGGCAGCACGAGGTGCGGCGTAACGGGGATGATGGTGCAAAACGTGTTTACGAAGTCGCGCTGACCCAGATGGAGGACAGCTCGATCCTGTGTGTGGCGCGCGATGTTTCGGAGCGTCACCGCATGACGGCAGAAGCCGATCTCCTCCGCAGCCAGTTCTATCAGGCGCAAAAGATGGAGGCGATCGGACGCCTTGCCGGCGGTATCGCCCATGATTTCAATAATATTCTTTCGAGTATTCTGGGCTATACGGCGCTGCTGCTGGACGATCTCGACAAGGGCTCCGAACAGCATGAATTTGCGCGGCAGATCGATATCGGCAGCAAGCGTGCAACGCATCTGGTCAAGCAAATTCTCGCCTATAGCCGGCGCGGCAATGACGCCAAGGAACCGCTCAGCGTCGTCGAACTTTTCGACGAAGTCGGCGGCATGTTACGCACTGCGGTATCGAAATCTGTCGACATCACAATCATGCCGGCACCGCCCGAGGCGAAAATCATGGGCGACCGGACGCAGCTTATCCAGGTGCTGATGAACCTCGCGGTCAATGCGCGCGACGCGCTGCCCGAAGGGCGCGGGACGATGACGCTGGAGGCGGATTTTGCGCGCCTGCCCGCCGACATGCCGCTGTCTGACAACAGCGGGAACCAGGCCCCGAGCATCAAGGTGAGTTATGACGGCACGGCTCAGCTGATGATCGGCCCGACACTGTCAGGATCAAATGCTGCGGCGCTGCCGCGCGAGGAATTCATGCGGATCCGCCTGTCCGATAGCGGCACCGGCATTGAACCGGCGACATTGAGCAAGATTTTCGATCCGTTCTTCACCACCAAAGGGGTCGGCAAAGGCACCGGCCTCGGTCTTTCGGCTGTCCAGGGTATCATTGGCGGCCATGGCGGCGGCGTCGAATTGGTCACCAAGATTGGCGTGGGAACGTCGGTTGCGCTCTACCTTCCATTGCTTGAGGCGCCGGCACACACTGTCTCCGGCGCGGGCCATGAAGCGGCCAGGCGCCCCCAGGTGATCCTTGTGAACACCGAAGAACAGCGCATCGCCGCGCTCGCCGACGCGCTTGAAGCCGAGGGCATCAGGACGATCCTTGCCGATACGCCGATGGAGGCACGGCGGATTGTCGAGGATGCCGCGAGCCATTTGCGGGTGGCTGTCATTGCCGAGCCCGGCACCGGCTCATGCGCTTCAGAGACACTCGGAGAGTTGCGGCGATCTCATCCCTATCTGCGCGCGATCTTTCTGAGCGCGCCGCCGAGAACGAGTTCCGAGCCGGCGATTTCACCGCCCAGCCTGCAAACCGGCGTCATCCGACTGCCCCGCGACTTA
This sequence comes from uncultured Rhodospirillales bacterium, assembly GCA_964598335.1. Lineage (GTDB taxonomy): Bacteria > Pseudomonadota > Alphaproteobacteria > CAZRBL01 > CAZRBL01 > CAZRBL01. The sequence continues at coordinate 7,567 of CAZRBL010000068.1, read as the reverse complement.
CCCGTCGACGCGATGGTTCACGCGATCCAACCCCTAGTCGGCTCGACGGAACAAAAAACCAGTAATGTAGCACGAGTATCACCATGACAGTCTCACAGCCATCAGACGCCGTGATCGGGTCCGGGCATGAAGAGACCCGGGTCCTTGTCATCGATGACGATCCGCAGATGCGGTCGTTCATGGAGAAATGCCTGACGCGGGCGGGCTATGAGGTCACCCTCGCCAGGGACGGCGCGGAAGGGCTGTATATTTTCGACATTGAACCCTTCGATCTCATCATAACCGATCTTTTCATGCCTGATCGGGATGGTCTCGAGGTGCTGCGCGACATTCATCGAAAGGCGCATGCGGTGCCGATTCTGGTCATCTCCGGCGGCAGTCCGGACATGCCGCAGGATTTCCTGCAATTCGCCTCCGCGCTTGGCGCCGACACGACGCTGTCCAAGCCCTTCGGCCCGGATGAATTGCTGGACGCTGTAAGCAAGCTTCTGCAGGACGACCCGCACTCCGCCTGAGCCCGATTTATCGCCGGATGACCGGCGCGGCCTCCCCTCGGCCGCTATGGTTCAGCGGCTAAATGATTATTATACAAAATTTCCTTGCGCCCTATACATTCGTATGCACTGATGCGCGATCAGATTATGTTATGGTCTAACAATTATAAGCCGGTTGAAGCGCACCTCGCCAAACGATGCCCCAGCGAAACAACATTCTTGCGGAAGCTCTCGACGAGGCGGGCATCTCGATGTGCGTCACAGACCGCAACTTTGAGGCCGGGGGACCGCGTATCGTCGCGGTAAACAAGGCGTTCGAGCAATTGACGGGCTATTGCAAAGACGAGGTGATCGGCCGTTCGCCCCATTTCCTCCAGGGACCGGAAACGGATCGGTCGATCTTTGCCAATCTGAAGCAAACACTTGAGGCTGACGGAATCTGGTCGGGCCAGACGATAAACTACCGCAAAGACGGCGCGCCGTTTTGTATGCGGTGGTCCATTCACCCGTCCCATGATGATGTCGGCAACCCGACCTATTGCGCCTATCAGCGAGAGGTCAGCGATGCCGACGACCGTGATGAATATCTGGAGGATCATCTGGCGACGCTCTCTTCCGCCCTTTCCCTTTCTGAAATCGGTTTTTACCGCGCGAATTACGATACCCGCGAAATCCTATGGTCTCCAAAGGCATATGAGATTTGCGGTGTGCCTGAGGGCATTCCTCTGACACAGGAATATGTCCGCAGGCTGATCCACCCCGATGACCTCACCCTGTTCAAGGAGGAAATTGCATCCGCCACGACGGAACGGAAATTTCGTATCATCCGCCCGGTTGACGGCGAGGTCAGGTGGTTGGCAACCCGCAGGACAAAAAAGGAAGCCCGCCCGGACGGGAGCGCGAAATTCACCTTTGGTGTCATCTGGGACATCACCAAAACGGTCGCAGAACAGGAATCGGAAATCGCAGTCTGGTCCGAAGCGGTGAATGCGGCAGGCGAAGGTATGGCCATCTTCGACCGGGACGGGCGCGCGGAATATGCCAACGCGTCCTTCATGGCCTCGCCCTTTATGTGCGGCACAAGCCAAGCCGATATTGAGGGCCGTACGCTCGATAAAATGATCTGCAAGGCTGATAGGGATTCAGTGGAATCCGCCCTTGCACGGCTTGAGAACAGAGACCCGACGCCGTGCACCGTCATCGTCAGCGGAGATGCGGACAAAGAACCGTCATTTTACGAATTTGCCTTCAGTGTCATCGGTGCCGACCGGATATTGTGTGTTTCGCGAGACGTCACCGAGCGTCAACGTTACCAGCGCGAAACCGAGAAACTCAAAGATCAGCTTTACCAGGCACAAAAAATGGAAGCGATGGGTCGCTTCGCTGGCGGCATCGCGCACGATTTCAACAATATCCTGTCGACCATGCTCGGCTATAACGGGATGCTGATAGAGGATCTGGCGCCGGGCAGCGATCAATTCGAATACGCTGAAATGGTCGCGGTTGCCGGCAAACGTGCCTCCAATCTTGTTCGACAGATCCTCGACTATTCGCGCACTCACGAATTCACTTTTGAAAATGTTTACATTGCTGAAGCGCTCTCGGAAATCGAAGGCATGTTGCGGGTATCGATACCGCCGAATATTGACTTGTCCATCAGCAATGCGACACGAAACGCAGTTCTGAAAGCCGACAATACGAGGCTTTCGCAAGTATTGATGAATTTGTGCATCAATGCGCGCGACGCCATAGGTAATGACAAGGGGACGATCCGACTTGCCGCGACCCAGGCATCGCTCCCGGATCGCCTGGCGGGCGACCCGGACAAGCCGTCAACTCCGGTGATCGAGACGGATGGCGAGAACGAGACACGCCTTTGGATCGCCGCACCGTTTCATGAAACCAGTCATGGACATGATCGATGGATCAGGATTTCCGTCACCGACAGCGGCAGCGGGATCAAACCGGATGTCATCGGTAAAGTGTTCGACCCATTCTTCACCACGAAGGCGATCGGCACCGGCACCGGCTTGGGGCTGCCGGCGGTCCATGGAATTGTCGCAGACCATGGCGGGGCAATCTCCTTACGCTCAGCAGTCGGGCAAGGAACAACCATCGCGCTATACTTGCCCGTGGATCATGTAACAGCTCAAAAACAGGGAGACCCGGTCCTCGGCTCTGAAGTTATCGTTGTAAGCTGCGTCCACAACACCAAAAAAATCAGCGCTCAACAATTAGCCCGACACGGTATCGTCGCATCGGTTTTCGGCTCCGTGCAGGAAGCCGTTGACGGCCTCGAAAGCCATCACCACCGGGCCCGGCGCCTCTTCTACGTGCCATGCGCACAAGCAACGCACATCACAGGCTCGATCAGCGCGCTTCGAGAAGTAGCGCCGTCGCTGGAACTGATCGTCCTCAAGCCATGCATCAGCGCCGATGACACATTGAACGATGTGCTCCAGCACCTCTCCGTGGAACGTTACGCGCCCGCAACATGACACAAAGGTTTTTCAACGCGCCAAGAGCATTTTCGTTTGCTTTCGATCCGGTCCACCCCGGAACCATCCGAAAATACTCTAGCGGCTTTCCTCACCTCATCTGTTACCAGCCATGAAAGAAACGGAAATGTTCGACAATGATCAAGTGCCAGCGGAAACGGTATCTGACGATACCGAGAGTGATAACGGCAAGATCCTTGTCATTGATGATGACGCGATGCTTCGTGAATTTCTCAACAAATGCCTGACCAAGGCAGGGTATCAGGTAACCACGGCACGTGACGGCGCGGAAGGAATACGGTCGCTCAAGAAGGCGAGATTTGATCTCGTCATTTGTGATGTGTTCATGCCCGAAGCGGATGGCCTCGAAGTTTTGCAGCAAACCCGCAAGCTCGAGGCGAAGCCGACGCCGATATTGATGGTATCGGGCGGCTCACCGAATATGACAGACGATTTTCTTCGCATCGCCGGTGTCATGGGCGCGACATCGACGCTGCCCAAACCCTTCAATTCGAGAGATCTTTTGAACGCGGTTGCCGAGCTATTGCAGAGGAACCGACATCAGAGCTGCGTTTAGTCGGAATTTGAGGGTTCATGGCAGCATCATCGTGCTGCGGCGACGATTAGGCCGCTTGTCAAATCTCGCAAGCAGAGCGACATAGCGTCGTGCAATCGAGGATAAAATCGAGACATGCCGGACGACAGCTCTGCCATCCTTCGCCTTCGGGAAAAGCCCTCCAGCCTCTCGGGCTCGGAACGTTATCCCCTGCTTTTCTCGCCGCTCAAGGTCGGCACGCAGATGGTCCGCAACCGGATCTGCCACGCCTCGATGACGACGCGCTACAGCGTCGGCAGCATGATCACCGACCGCTGGCGCGATTATTTCGTCGAGCGGGCCGCCGGCGGTTGCGGGATGATCGTGTGCGAGCCGTTCAATATGACGCCGCGGCAGAACGCGCCGCAAAAGGTCACCGTCTGGGATGACCGCAATAATGACCGCCTGGCCGAAGTCGCCGAAGGCATCGCCGCGCATGGCTGCCTGATGCTGGCCCAGGTGCAGGATCCCGGTCGCGGCATGCATCACAAGGGCCGCCGCCCGAACGCGGTCAGCGCCTCGGCCCTGCCGGACGACCTGAGCTGGTCGGTGGGCCATGCGATGAACGCCGAGGAAATCCGCGAGATGATCCGGGGCTTTGCCGAGAGTTGCCGAAAGCTGCAGAAGCTGGGCTGGCACGGCGCGGAGATTTCCTGCGGGCACGGCCATCTGTTTCACCAGTTCATGTCGCCGATCGCCAATATTCGCGATGACGAATTCGGCGGCAGCCTGGAAAACCGCCTGCGTTTTATCACCGAGCTGATCGCCGCCATCCGCGATGCCTGCGGCGCCGATTTCATCATCGGGCTGAAACTGCCCAGCGATGATGGCCAACCGGGCAGCATCGGCCCGGCCGAGGCGGCCGAGATCACCGCCAAATTCACCGCCGATCACGCCCGGGATTTCGATTATTTCTGTTTTGCCAAGGGCTGGCATGGCTGGTCGCTGGTCGATCACATCCCGGACATGACCTGGGATCGCATGCCCTATAACGAGCTGACCAAGAGCCTGAAACAACAGGCCGGCGACATCCCGGTGATGATGCTGGGCAAGATCATCGAACCGAGCCAGGCCGAGGATGCGCTGGCCGAAGGCGTCGGCGAGCTGGTCGGGCTGGGCCGCACGCTGGTCACCGAGGCCGGCTGGGGCCTCAAGGCGCAGGCCGGGCTGGAGCATGAGGCGCGCTGGTGCGTGTCCTGCAATAATTGCTGGGGCGCGATTACCGAAAAGACGCCGCTGGCCTGCGATAACAACCCGCGCTGCGGCACCCCCGGCGAGGCAAGCTGGCGCCCCGAACCCGCCGCCGAGACGAAAAAGATCGCCGTGATCGGCGGCGGTCCCGCCGGCATGGAGGCCGCCTGGGTTGCCGCCGCCCGCGGCCATCAGGTGACCGTCTATACCAGCGGCAGCGAATATGGCGGCAAGACCCAGCTTTATTCCAAGCTGCCGCTGTCAGAACAGGTCAGCAGCGTGTTCGATTATCAGATCGTCGCCCTGGAACGCCATGGCGGCAAGGTCGAGCTGGGCGTCACCATGACCGCCGAGGATATCCTCAAGCTCGATGTCGACACGGTGATCCTGGCAACCGGCGCCACCATGCGCTGGCCGGAAAGCATCCCGGCCGAGTTCAAGGATGAGGGCATCATCCCCGATCTGCGCGAAACCGCCGCCATGCTGCTGCAGGGCTATCCGCCGCAGCCCGGCGTCGCCGTGATTTATGACCACGACCATACCCACGGCACCTATGCCACGGCCGAGCTGGCAAAAGGCATTTTCGACCGGGTGATCATCGCCACCCCGCGCGAGATGATCGCCAAGGACGAGCCGCTGGTCACCCAGCAGCAGATCTATCGCCGCATGCACCAGCTGGGCATCGACATCGAGCTGCTGGTCGAGCCCGATGATCTGGAAGAGCTGATCGAGGGCAGGCTGTCGCTGCGCAATATCTTCAGCGGCCAGAAAAAATGGATCGATGAAGTCGCCCTGTTCACCTATGCGACCAACCGCGTCCCCAATGATACGCTCTATGCGCCGTTAAAACAGGCGGGACTGGAAGTGCACCTGATCGGCGACGCCTATTCCCCCCGCTACCTGATCGGCGCCACCCAACACGGCCATCAGATCGGGAACGTCATTTGACGTGATTTCGTCATCGCGAGGAGCGGAGCGACGCGGCGATCCAGGGCCAAGCGATAGCGTTTCCGGATTGCGGCGCGATGCCCGTTAAGATGCGTTGAACCGAACTTAAAACTTCTTGCTGCGGCTGCCGCGCCAGATCAGCAGGCCGGCGCCGGCAAGGGCGAGGCCGGCCGCGACCGGTTCAGAGATCTGTGCGGCGCCACCATCCTGCGCAAAGGCGGGCGCGCTTAGCGCCATGACTGTCAGCAGGATTGCCGGCGGGATCAGAAAATCGCCAAGGCGGCGAAGAAAGCTATGCTGGGCCATCAAACATACTCCGTTAACTGATCCTTAAGCTGCCAGGCGCGGCGATCTCGTGCTGCTCACGCTGGCGAAATCGATGGCCAGTTCGTAAATGATGCCTATCGCCCGCGTCTGCGGGCCTGCTCACATTACAAAATAGTCATAACCCGAGAAGGACTCCCGCCATGGAAATGCAGCACGAAACGCTGATCGGACGGCTCGCCTATAAAAGCACCAAGCCGGAAAAGCAGAACCAGATCCGCGGCGGTGAGCAACTGATCATCACCAAACACACGGACGGCAGCCGCACCATGCAGACCCTCAGCGAGATCGCCGAGGACACGCCCAAGGTGCTGCGCCAATGCATCCAGACGGTGAACAGCGATTACCGCGTCACCGATTGCCTGCTGAAGGTCCGCATGGATGACAAACAGGTCGGCCATGGCTGGTATCGCTGCGGCGACGGCTATGTCGAATGCGAGAGCTGGACCGAGGCCGAGGGCCGCCAAAGCATCCGCATGGAATTCGATGGCTGGGTCGATGTGCTCGGCACCCACCCGATCCAGGGCGATGCCTGGCATCTGGCGCGCTATCCGATCGAGCAAGGCCCCGGCCGCATGGTGCTGGACAAAATCGCCATGAGCTCACGCCACCACCGCGGCTGCGATGCCGTCGGCCTGTTCCGCTCCAGCATCCCGATCCACTTTCTGGGCGAGGAAGAAATCACCGTCGGCGCCGGCACTTTCAAAGCCTGGCACTTCAAATATACCGACAATGAAGACGCCGACACCATGGTCGAGGAACACGGCACCGGCAAACACCCGCCCTATCACGCCTGGGTCAGCACCGACGGCAATTATATCATGCTCAAGGCCAGCGTCGGCGGCTATATGCAAACCTATTACGAGCTCGTCGAGCTGGAACAAAAAGGCTTCACCCGCCCCTAGCCCGCACGCGCGGGAGGCGTTCTCGATCTTGAGCCGCGCTACGGACGCGCTGTCCCCCTGGCCCGCACGCGCGCGAGGCGTTCCCTTTTTCCGTCAGCGCGGGCGGCGAGACACAGGCTAGCCGCCCGCCCCCGCACTCATAATCGTCACCCCGGACGTGATCCGGGGTCTATGCCGCTGGCTGCCTTTGGAGCCGTGGACCCCGGATCAAGTCCGGGGTGACGGGAATAGAGAGCGTGGCCAGCGTTCACCCACCCGTCATTGCGAGCCGACGCAGTCGGCGCGGCAGTCCAGGAATCTGGCCACGCGGCAGCATCTCTGGATTGCCGCGTCGGCTTCGCCTCCTCGCAATGACGATTGGGGCTGGGTTTGGCGCTCACAAGATTGACTTGGTGTCGGGGTGCTAGTAGCCCTCTCCCGTAGGTATCGACGACGTGGGAGAGGTCCATTCATGATCGCCACTAGCTTGTTGCGCCAGGCATTAACGCGAGTATGTGTCTTTGCCTGCCTTGCCCTGATCGCGGCCCAGCCCCCGGCGGCAGCCAGCCCGTTTCCCTCCAGCATCGATCTGGGCAGCCTGAACGGCAGCACCGGCTTCCGCCTCGACGGCAT
>CAZRBL010000067.1:0-12090 GCA_964598335.1 uncultured Rhodospirillales bacterium | reverse complement strand
AATCTGGCCGAACATCTCGCGCAAGAAGGACCCGCTGCCGGACGCCGATGATTACAAGGACAAAACCGGCAAGCGCGAATTGCTGAGCACCGAAGCCGGCGCCGGCACCTAGAATTGGCCGTCGGCAGTCGATTTCCCTTTCGCGACTGCCCGGATTCTGTTATCCTTTGATGTTTAAGGGATAGTTCGGCACTTGCTCAAATCGGTCGTGACCGGGCTTTCCCGCGTCGGAACGGTTTGGGGCACCCCTTACCTTCGCTTGAGCAAACCGGCTGGTCAAATTGCCTGACCGGCGCAGGCTGAGGCAAGACGGGTCAGCAGGGGCATCGGCCGTTCGTCCCGAAACGAGACATGCACAGGACGAAAATGTCACAAAAAATCGAATTCGCCGAGGGCGATCTTGTCGTCTACCCCGCCCACGGTGTGGGCCGCGTTGACGGGATTGAAGAGCTGACGATCGGCGATCAGGCGGTAAGACTTTACGCTATTTCCTTCGAGAAAGACCGGATGAAGCTAAAGGTGCCGGTCGAGAAGGCGGAGGAATCGGGGCTGCGACGATTGAGTTCAAAGGAACGGCTGAAAGCGGCGATGGAAACCCTGCAGGGCCGCGCGCGCATCCGCCGCACCATGTGGTCACGCAGGGCCCAGGAGTATGAAGCCAAGATCAATTCGGGCGACCCTGTGTCAATTGCCGAAGTGCTGCGCGACCTGAAGCGCAACACGGAACAGGCTGAACAATCCTATAGTGAGCGGCAAATTTATCAGGCGGCGCTGGAAAGGCTGGCGCGGGAGCTTGCCGCCGTTGAACGCATTGATGAACAGAAAGCCGCAGACCGGCTCGAAGAGGTCATGATCAAGGCTGCCGCCTGATCCGCGTCAGATCATAGCGAGTGAAAGGCCGGGATTTCCCGGCCTTTTTCATGTCGGATCAGGCGAGAAGGACGGCGGGCTGGACTTGCCATAGCGAGGACACATCCTTTCGATACCTTCCGTAAACGTCAACATGGTAATAAGGTTCTTATGCCAACGCAAAAAGGCGAATTCCGGATGTCATTCATTTTGCCTGTGTCAGTTGATGGAGCTTAATCCGGAGGTAAGCGTTTTACGTATTGTGTGATGAAAATACTCGGAACGAAAGGAAAACGGCCATGGCGTACATAGACGATCCAGCGACGCAAAAGGCCAATCTCGACTTCATCAAGACGTCGATGAAAGAGCGCCTTTTGGAGCGCGATGAAGAATTTGAACTGGCGAAACGCTGGCGCGATAACGGCGACGAAGCCGCGCTGCACGAGCTCGTCCGGTCCTATACGCGGTTGGTCATTGCGACAGCCTCACGCTTTCGCAATTACGGCCTCCCGATGGGTGATCTGATTCAGGAAGGCAATGTCGGCCTGATGCAGGCTGCGGCCCGGTTCGAGCCGGAGCGGGAAGTGCGTTTTTCGACTTACGCCGCCTGGTGGATCCGGTCGGCCATGCAGGACTACATCCTGCGCAACTGGTCGATCGTCCGGACCGGTACAACCGCCGCGCAAAAATCGCTGTTCTTCAATCTGCGTCGCCTGCGGGCCAAGATTCAGAACATCTCTGAGACCGAGACTCTCGGGGAAGTCGGCCGCAAGCAGATTGCCGATGAGCTGAACGTCAATTTGAAGGACGTGCGCGATATGGAAATGCGCCTGTCCGGCGGCGATCAGTCGCTCAACTCGCCCTTGCGCGAGGCCAGCGAAGATGAGTGGCAGGATTTTCTGTCCGATGAACGCCCGTCACCCGAAGACGTGGTGATCGGCATTCGCGATGCGGAAACCCGGTCAAGCTGGCTTGAAGGTGCGCTGGCGCAGCTTTCGGATCGTGAGCAACGGATCATCCGGGAGCGCAGATTGCAGGACAACGGCGTTACGCTGGAGTATCTCGGCACCGAACTCGGCGTCAGCAAGGAGCGCGTTCGTCAGCTCGAGCAACGGGCCATGAGCAAGCTGCGCGCCGCGCTGGAAAAACAGATCGATCAACGCAACGATCTGTTCCTTGAAGCGTAACGGCTGAAACAAACACAATGAGAAAGGGCGGCCTGTGAGCCGCCCTTTTTTATTATCGGATCATCTTGATCTTCATGCCTGGGGTAAGGTCTTCACCATTACTCATCCCATTGAGCACCCGGAAATGCGCCTCCTGAAACGCGTCAAAGGGCAGGTCGCGTGCAAGCGATGCAACGCTGTCGCCCTCTCGCACTGTGCGGATATCAATACGCCATGGCTGCGCGTTACGCGCCTCCGACGCACTCAAGCGGCGAAATGAACCGGCCGAAGCGAGAAAATCGGAATTGCGCCGGCTCATCACAGAAGGCGGCGCGCGATATTGGAAGCGATAGACCAGCCCGTCACGACCGCTGTCTATGGCGACCAGCAGAACGTCCTGACCGGAAAGCCTGATCATCGCCGTCGCTGCCGGCAACCCGTCTATGCTGCCCGCCTGAACTGATCGGGGTGACAGCTCTCGCGCCCAAACGCTGCGGATGTAACTGCGCATGTCGCCGGCATTCTCCCGCGGCGCCATGTCGAAGGCCATAACCGTCTCGTCCGGCCCCAATCCGATCACCTGCGATGCCCCGTTGTTCAACTCGAAGCCGGTCGGTGCGTCAAAGCGGAAAGCGAGCTCGGGATGGATGAAGACGCGCTCTTTGACGAAGCCTTGTTCGCGGCTGCCGCCATAGCTCATGCCGTCGACGGCAGCGAGATAGGCATCGCGATTCCGCGCGCCGCCGACCATCGAATCACCGGATTCGGCCTCAGCCCGTTCGATCGCCTCGACGACCCGGCGTGCGGTCCGCGGATGCGTCGCATAGATGCTGAATTGCTGTGCCGCCTCAGGATTGCCGGAAAGCGCCGCCTGAAGTTCGGTATAGGCTTCCAATGTGCCGAGAAAGTCGGCCATGGCGAGCGGATCATAGCCGGCACGGGCGAGATAGCGGACACCGAGGCTGTCGGCTTCGTATTCCTGGCTGCGTGAATAGGACTGCACCAGCGCCATGGCGCCGGCGCCGTATAATGAATTCGCGAGATCGTTGTCGACGGCAATGCCGAGCACAGCGCCGCCGAGCTGCGCCAGGACCGTCCGGCTATACCGGGCGGCGGAGTGACGTGCGGTGATATGGCCGATTTCATGGGCGATCACTCCGGCTATTTCAGCCTCGTCATAACCGATCGTAAGCAGGCCGCGCGTGACGTAAACATAGCCTCCCGGCAGAGCGAAGGCGTTCACGATATCGGTATCGAGCACGGTGAAGGTATATGTCAGCTCGGGCAGCTCGCCATAGGAAGCCAGCTCCTGTCCGATACGATCGATGTAAGCGGCGAGGCGCGGGTCATCGTAGACGCTGCCGAACTCGGCAATGATTTGCTCGTGCTGCTGATCGCCGATCTGCTGTTCCTGTGCCGGGCTCATGAAAGCGGTGAATTGCCGCTCTCCGGTTGCCGGATTGATCGAACAGCCGCCCAGCAATGCCAGCGCCGACAACAGCGCGCCGCAGCGCATGATCATGTTGCTCATTCCATGTCCTCACTTCCCTGATCGATGATCTCGATCTGTTCGGGGTGGGTCAGATCAATCATCGGCCCGTTGCGCCAATAGACCCAACCCCTGACCCGGATATTGCGTTCCGCCAGCGCCATCGGATCCTTGCCGGCAGCGACAAAGTCCTGGCGGCGGCTTGCCGGCAGGCTCAGGGTGAAATCCGTCCGGTAATCCGGCCCGAAATTGAGATAGATCCATCGACCGACACGCTCGGCGCGCAAAACCCGTCCCTCGATCAGCTCGTAAAAATCGAAACGCTCGACATCATCCGCCCGAACGATCCGGTAATGCACCAGCCGCCACAGACCGCGTCGCGCCGCCCGTGCCGCCTGCTCCAGCGCCAGCATCTCACGGGCAAGCAGCCGGTTATCGGGAAAAGTATAGACCCGCGCCAAACCGCGGCGCAGCATCTCGCCCTGGAGCCAAACTCCGTCTTCGCGCTCGATGTGAGCAAGAAGGCGACCATAGCGATCCTGTCTGTTGCCTCCGTAATACAGGCTGAGGACGGTGCCCGGCGGTGCCAGCTCGGACAGGCCGCGCCTGGCTTGTTCGGCATGCGGCCAGGCCTCGAAATCCGGGCGGCCCAGCGGCAATTTCGGTGCCTGGATACCCGTCAGCCGGACCTGCTGCCCCGATCCCAGGACCAGCGTGTCCCCGTCGACCACCTCGGCCACGGTATAGCGCTGCAGGTCGGCGCTTAAATCGGCATCGACCGGCAGCACAGCCACCGCCGCTGCGGCAAGCCCGGACCGAAAAGCACTCGCCGCCAAAACGGTTCCGCCGCCTAACCGAAGGTAGTTAGCGGCCCGCGGCGCCCCACTTAATGAAAAGCGGCCTCGCAGTGAGTTAAGCAAGCGACAGCCGACCATCACGATAACAGCGAGCGATTTGAACAGGCAGAGATGGACCGATTGCATCCGCATCTCGATCTTTATCCGCCGATCGCGCCGTTCGGCAAAGGCATGCTGCGCGTCAGCGAACGGCATCAGATCTATTGGGAACAATCGGGCGATCCGGAGGGTACGCCGGTGGTTTTTCTGCATGGCGGTCCCGGCGCCGGCGCGTCCCCCGCGCATCGCCGTTTTTTCGATCCCGATCATTATCGCACCATCATCTTCGATCAGCGCGGCGCCGGACGCTCGACCCCGCTCGGCGAGACGCGGGAGAATACGACCGAGGATCTGATAGCCGATATCGAAGCCCTGCGCGAAGCCCTGAACATACGCCGCTGGCATGTCTTCGGCGGCTCCTGGGGCAGCACGCTGGCGCTGGCCTATGCGCAGAGCTTTCCCGAGCGCTGCCTGAGCCTGATCCTGCGCGGCATCTTTCTGATGCGCAAGGCCGAGATCGACTGGTTTCTGTACCAAATGCGGGCGATCTTTCCCGAGGCCTGGGCCGATTTCGTTGCGGACATTCCCGCCGATGAGCGCGATGATTTGCTGAAAGCCTATCTCGAACGTCTCAACAGCCCGGACCGCGCCACCCGGCTGGCCGCCGCGCGGAGCTGGAGCGTCTATGAGGGCGCCTGCTCCACGCTGCGCCCCAATCGCGATCTGCTGACCACCGCGGCGGACGATCACCACGCGCTCGGCCTGTCACGGATCGAGGCACATTATTTCCAGTATAACCGGTTCGAGCCCGAAGATCTGTTGCTGCGCCGGATTGATCGGATCCGCGAAATCCCGGCGGTCATCGTGCAGGGACGCTACGATATTGTCTGCCCGATCCGTAATGCCGATGAGCTGCATCGAGCCTGGCCGGAAGCGGATTATGTCATCGTGCCCGATGCCGGTCATTCGGCGATGGAACCGGGTATCCGCTCGGCGCTTTTGGCGGCCACGGAACGCTTCAAACTATTGGAAGCGGATTGACCGTGCTCCTATATCCGGGGGCCCAGAAACCGAATTGCTCCTCCCGTTCAATGCCGAATTTCCTGACGCTCGACGATCTTGATTGCGCCGGTAAGACAGTTCTTGTGCGCGGTGATCTCAATGTCCCGCTGCAGGACGGGAAAGTCATGGATTCGACCCGCATCGACCGGTTGAAGCCGACCGTCGATACGATCCTTGATCAGGGCGGCAAGGTCGTCCTGATGTCACATTTCGGGCGACCGAAAGGGAAGCGCGACCCGGCCTGTTCACTGAAACCGATCGTGCCGGCGCTGATTCGCTGTCTTGGTCGGCCTGTCATGTTCATAGAGGATTGCATCGGCGCCGAGGCGGAAGACAGGGTTGCCGCGCTCAACCCCGGCGAGGTGGCTCTGCTCGAGAATGTCCGATTCTATCCCGGAGAAGCCGCCAATGATGCCGAGTTCGCACAGGCCCTGGCGAAGCTTGGCGATTTTTACGTCAATGACGGATTTTCGACCGCGCACCGAAAGCATGCATCGACGACAGCCCTCGCGCAACTTCTGCCGGCGGCGGCCGGCCGCCTGATGCAGGCCGAGTTGACGGCTCTGGATGAGGGGCTTGAATCGCCGGACCGGCCGGTTGCCGCGCTTGTCGGCGGCGCGAAAATATCGACCAAGCTGGACCTGCTGGCCAATCTGGTTACCAAGATGGATTGTCTGATCCTGGGCGGCGGCATGGCCAACACCTTCCTCGCCGCCGGCGGCATCGGCATGGGCAAATCCCTGCACGAGCCCGACATGGCCGAGCAGGCTCGTGATATCCAACGTATCGCCCGCGATCATGGCTGCGAAATCCTGCTGCCGGTGGATGGCCTCGCGGCGCGCGTTTTTGAGGCAAATGCGCCCTACGCCGTCGTACCGGTACGCGACGTGCCGGCGGACGCAATGCTGCTGGATATCGGGCCGGCCAGCGTGCAGGCGATCAAGGAGCGGATTGAGAAGTCACGCACACTGGTCTGGAACGGCCCGCTCGGCGCCTTTGAAATCACGCCCTTTGACAGCGGCACCAGAGCGATTGCCCGCTACGCCGCCGAGCGGACCAAGGCCGGCAAGCTGTTCAGCGTCGGCGGCGGCGGTGACACACTCGCCGCGCTTGCCAAGGCCGGGGTGGTCCGCGGGACGGAGACCGATTTCAGCTATGCGTCGACAGCCGGGGGGGCGTTTCTCGAATGGCTTGAAGGAAAGACCTTGCCGGCGGTCGCTGCGCTGCAACCCAGCCACGAAGCCGTCGCAGTCTAGGTAATCCCTTTAGGCTCTAACGGCCTGCCTCTGCTTCGCCGACCCGTCGTGAATTTGCCACCCCGTCAGCAGCCGCTGCGCATCGAGCGGAGAAAGCCGCTCAAAGGTCTCAAGCGTGCGGCGCAGCTCATTCGGATCGACCGCTTGATCATCTCGGCGAATACCGCGGCTGAGCAGGAATATCGAGGCGAATTCAGGCTTGGAAATCCCGACCGCACGGGCGGCGACGGACAGATGGCGCGCGCCTTCGGGCTCAAGCATCTGCCGCGCCGTATAGGTATCGACGCCGGTCAACCGTGACCACATGGCAATGAACAGCGCGTATTGGCTCTGCCGCAAAACCTGCGTCATCAGCGCCGCAGTCAAACGGCCGCTGTCAAACAGACGATCCGCCCAGCGCTGCATGGCGGGGGTGACCTGCGCCGAGGTCAGATTGCTTTGAACGAATTCGTTGATCGATCGGTCGACCGCCTCGTCGAGCTGTCGCGCCGACAAGTGATAATCACGACCGATTCTATCGCGCAATTCTTCACTGACCCAGAGATAAAGCCGACAGGCGAAGGCGGCGGTCATCTCTTGCCGCTGCAAAAGCGGCTCGTGCAGCCTCTCCTCGCGCTCGGCGATCGCGATCAGGCGGGCCATCGCGCTGTTGGACAGGTCGGCACCGTCATTCATAACCAGGGCCAGAATAGTCTCTGAATCGTGGGTATCGACCAGCGCGTCGGCCAGCAGCGTGCTGATTGAAGACCGGCGGGCAATATAGCGTCCGCGCAACGCGCTCGCATCGGCCAGCAGTGCAATCAAATCTGCTTCGGTCAGGGCGTCGCTCTGAATCAGGATCGGCTCGGCCACGGAAATCTCATCCTGTGCCAGCACCAGCGCCACACGCCGATCCAGCCGCGGGTTCGGTGCCAGCTTTTCGGCAAGCACCCGGCGCGCGGTCACTTCGAGCTGATCGAGAAGCTTGGTGATGATCGCGGCGGCGATGTCCGCTTCGGCGGGGCAAAGATCCTGATCGAAAAAGTCACTGACCTGGCTTGCCAGACGGGCTCGGCCCGAAGCGCTGCGATCATGCGCCAGTCCGACGAGTTCTGCGAGATGACCTTCCTGATTCATCGTACTAACCGCCCTCTCGCAACGACCCGCGGGCCTTTGGCGGAAGCACGAGATATGGGCGAAACTGATGAATCATCGAACATGGACTGCCTGACTGCCTCATCGCACCATGAAAGTATCAATTTAGCTTTAATACTCGCGGGATGCTTGGCGACGACGCGGAGCGCCGCAGTCGCCAATGGGACGCCAACATACCTGTTTCGAAATCTTAAACAAGCAGGGTTAACAATTTGTTCTTGGGGGCAATTCATCGGATCAATTACCCGGCCTCTCAAGTCAGTCTCTCGAACATCGATGGAAGAGCATATCCCTCCGACCCGTGCCGAGATGTGAAGCGGTTCGCGCGATTATGGTTAATCTCAACGGTTTTGGCGGGAAATGATCGGAGACGCGTTAACCTTTGGTCATAACCGATTGCTAAGATTTTAATGATAGCTACCTGTCGTGGTCTCTCTGTGAAAACCGAGCCAGTTCCGTGAATATCACGCCAAGCAACTCCCTAATTCAGACCCTGGGCACGCAGCCGACCGCAGCAACAGCGGCCTCTACGGCGCTGCGCCCCGATGCCGACCGTCAGGTCAACCGTGCCGCGCCCGTCGAGACCCAGACCAGCCAGTCGGTCTCACAGGGCTCGGGCGCCGAAAAGGCGGGCAGCGCGCGCGCCTCGACCGTCTCCGACAGCGCCACGGCAGCAGACAGCATCGACCCGCGCAGCAATGCCCCTCGCGGCTCCTATCTGAACCTGGTGATCTGACCGCAAGCGATTGCCGCCGCTTGTGAACATCGCCATGTCGTTCCCATGGCGATCATCGAAAAACGCGGGCCGAGACGGCGCGAAATCCCCACCGGCGACGATCGCGAGCGGCTGGTTTGTCCTGAATGTCGTTACGTCGCCTATGAGAACCCCAAAATCATTGCCGGCGCCGTCATCGAGCATGAGGGGCGCATCCTGCTCTGTCGCCGCGCCATTGAACCGCGCCGCGGCTATTGGACGATCCCGGCGGGCTATCTCGAACTGAATGAAACCACCGCCGAAGGTGCTGCGCGCGAGGCCCGCGAGGAGGCATGCGCCGAAATCGAAACCCTGGCGCTGCTGGCGATCTATCAGTTGCCGCGTATCAGCCAGGTCCAATTCATGTATGCCGCAAGGCTGACCGTGCCGGAGATTGCTGCTGGGCCGGAAAGCCAGGAAGTCGACCTTTTCGCCTGGGACGATATCCCCTGGCCCGATATGGCCTTCCCCAGCGCGCTCTGGGCCCTGAACGAGTATCGCGCGCGCGGGGCCAATGCCGACCTGCCGCCGGCCACAGAGCCGAACGGCGATGCCGGCATCCTGCGAGACTGGCCATCATCGCGGTGACTGCCTACCTAATCCCTTTCACAACCCGTCGCAGGAAAGTCCGCTATGGAGCCATTCGTCAAGATCAGGGGCATCGCCGCGCCGCTGCCGATCGTCAATGTCGACACCGACATGCTGGTACCGAAGCAGTATCTGAAAACGATCAAGAGGACCGGCCTGGGCAGCATTCTGCTCGACGAAATGCGGCACAATCCGGATGGCAGCGAAATTCCGGATTTCATTCTCAACAAGCCGCCCTATCGCGATGCCAGGATCCTGATCGGCGGGGCCAATTTCGGTACCGGATCGAGTCGCGAACACGCACCTTGGGCGTTGCTCGATTTCGGCATTCGCAGCGTCATCGCGCCCAGCTTCGCGGATATCTTCTTCAATAACTGTTTCAAGAACGGCATTTTGCCGATCCCGCTCGATCAGCCCCTTGTCGATGACCTGATCAGCGATGCCGAAAATCCGGCTACGGCGGAAATGGCGGTCGACCTCGAAAACCAGTTGATCACCCGAAGCAACGGCGAAACCATCGCTTTCGAGGTTGAACCGTTCAGGCGTCATTGCCTGCTCAACGGGCTCGACGATATCGGCCTGACGCTGCAGCAGGAAGCGGCGATTTCGGCGTATGAGACGCAGCAGCGGGAAAAAATGCCCTGGCTCTGGGCGAACGGTTAGTGATTATGCCGGTTCTCCCCTGAACCGACGTCCCGATCAAAGATGCGGTCACCCAAGGGGGCGAGGCGCGATGGAGCGGGGCTGCGGCGCGGAAAAATCAGGCCGTTTTCGGGAAGCCCTCGCTGACGTCCTTCTTGTACAGCTCGGCGACATAGCTCACCGGAGCATCGGGCGTTTCACTCCACATCGTCAGCCTCGGGCCGTCAGGCGTTTTCTTGAACATCATCAGGACGTGGTTGTGGCCGCCCATCGCTGTTCCGCGGTGGATGAAGGGAGCGCCATCGGGCATTTTCGCGTCCGGCGCGAAAAGGATGTCCCACCGCATCCGCGCGACGACAATATCGAGGTCGTCGGATACCGGCCGAATGATGGGATCGTGAAGCCGCAGTTCGACAGCGCTGTGGAACTGTTCATTGTGCTGCCAGTAAGCGCGCAAGGCATCCCAATCGGCAATAAAGTGAAAAATCTCCTCGGGCTTGTAAAGCGGCGCCGGCCCGTCCTTGAACCAGTGGGCCTCGATCGCCTTGGCGTCATTGGCGCGCCAGGCGGCTGAATAGCTGTCGAAAAAGGCCTGATAGTCGGTCATGATATCTCCGGACTTTTGCAATTCTGTCCAGCTATGCTAGGCCGCTGTCATGCCGTCGGCCAACCCCATCATCGAGCAAATGCCGTTATTGGCACGCAATGCGGGCGTGTGGGTTGGCACCTATACGCATATCACGCCGGATCGCACGGTGCTGGACGAACATAATTTCCGGATCAGCGTCGAAATACCTGAAGACGGCGTCCCGCAATATCGGCAGACCAGCGAGTATACCTGGGAAGACGGTCGCAATCAGCACTTCGTGTATGAAGGCTTTTTCATGGACGGTGCGCTGAGCTTTGAGGATGAGCGAATTCGCGGCCGCCTGATCGAGGTCGATGACTTTTCCCTTTACCTGCGCTTTTCCTATCAGGCCAAGCCTGATCACTGCATCACCGAGCTGATCCATCTCAGCCCCGACGGTCGCCAGCGCAGCCGCGTCTGGCAATGGTTTGAGGGCGACAAGCTGACCAAGCTGACCAAGCTGACGCTTGTCAAGGAGAACCGCGAGCCTGCGCAATCGCGGCAAGGAGGCTTTCGGTTCCGGCGACGGGGTCCGCCTGTCTCGCCAGGCCGCCCATAACCGCCAGCCCGGCCGCACCGGCGCGCATTGCCGCCGCAGCTTTCGCCGCATCATCGATACCGCCCAGCGCCAGAACCGGCAGCGAAACCGTCCGGGCCAATTCCAGCAAGCCGTTCACGCCCAGCGCGGGACCGTAGCCGGGCTTGCTCTCGGTCGCGAAAACGGGGCTCAGGGTTGCGTAATCCGCGCCGCCCGCTTCAGCCGCCAAAAGCTCGCTGCGATCATGCGCCGAGACCCCGATCAGCGCCGCTTCACCCAGCATTTCTCGGGCGGCTGCGGCATTGCCCTCCCGCGGCAAATGAAGCGCGGCAAGCTCAGCCGCGACAGCGGCCCCAATATCCGCATGCACCGAGAGCATGGCGTCGAACGGCGCGCAGACGGTCTTGAGCAGGCCGATAGCCTCTGATCGCTGCGCCGTCTTCAGATCCGGCGCGCGCAGGCTGATCCAGCGGCAACCGCCGGTCAGCGCAGCATTGAGAAGGCCCAGAGTCCCCGGGCGGAAGCCGTCCAGTATCAGCAGCAGCGGCGGATCGGGCAGCGCTTGGGACACAAGCGATCAGCCACCGATCAGGCCGAATTGCGGACTCGACGCCTCCGCGTAGCGTTTTTCCGGAATGCGCCCGGCGGCTCGTGCGGCCCGGCCCGCAGCGACCGCATCGCGCATCGCCGCCGCCATCAGCACCGGATCATTGGCCTTGGCCACAGCCGTGTTGAGCAGCACGCCGTCGCAGCCAAGCTCGATGGCGCGGACCGCATCGCTGGCCGTGCCTATGCCGGCGTCGAGGATCACCGGCACACCGGCATCCCGGCAAATCGTTTCGATCGCCCAAGGGTTGAGAATGCCGAGCCCGGACCCGATCGGCGAACCCAGCGGCATCACGGCTGCACAGCCGGCATCTTCCAGCCGCCGCGCCAGCACCGGATCCTCAGTGGTGTAGGGCAGCACGGTAAATCCGTCGGCGACGAGCTGCTCGGCCGCAGCCAGCAATTCGGCGCCGTCCGGATACAGCGTTTCCCGATCGCCGATGACCTCCAGCTTGATCCAGTCGGTGCCCAGCGCCTCGCGG
>CAZRBL010000066.1:8394-12768 GCA_964598335.1 uncultured Rhodospirillales bacterium | reverse complement strand
TGGCTGACGTGCCAAGCTGCGAGAGAGCGTTGGTGATCGTCGTCCGAGCGGTCCGGATGTTATCCAGCTGAGTTGTCAGATCGGCAGCGGCACCGTTGGTGATGGTGACGTTGGTACCCGCGGTCAGCGTACCGCCCGCACCCGACGCCGTGACCGCACCATCGCTATGGGTCACCGACAACTGGCCCTGGGCGTTATAGTCGACCGTGAAGCCCTGATCGCGCATCGCCGTCATCAGGTTGGCAACCGTGACGCCCTGACTGTCACCGGCGGTGAATTCAACGCCGATATGGTCAGCGTTGGTCAGCGTGTCACCCGCCAGGTCGTCGACGAATTCGAACGTATAGGTCGTGTCGGCTGTGCCATCACCGTCTTCGTCAACACCGAATTCGATGAAGCCGTTGTCCGCGCTGGTGACCTGTGTCGCAAAGCTGTCGTCGAATTCGACGGTCGTCGGCGTGCTTACCACATCGGTACCGTTGATGCCGGTGCCGGTCGTGGTCAGGTTGTTCGCGTTGATGGTGATGGTGCTGAGCGTAACCGTGTTCGGATCGGTCCGGTTCAGCGAGGAGGTGAAGGTCTGGTTGGGGTCCGAACCATCGACCAGGTTAACACCGTTGAACTGAGCCGACGCAGCGATCGCATCAATATCGTTGATGAGGCTGTTGACGGTTTCTTGAATGAAGGTGGTGTTAGCGGTCGGGTCCGTCGCCTTCAGGACTTCGGTTTCAAGCTCTTCAAGCTTGCCCAGGATCTGCTGACCGGCGCTGATCGCAACATTGGTCACCGATTCAGCCATTGAAAGCTGATCGGAAACCGCGTTGAAACCGGAGATGTCGGCCCGCATGCCCTCGGCAATCGCGAAGGTCGAGGCGTTGTCACGGGCGCCGTTAACACGAAAACCCGAGTTGATGCGCTCTTGAACCATGTCCAACGACTTGTTGGTCTGGCCCAGAAGCTGAATGGCGGCCATCGCGCCATTGTTGGTGTTGATGGAGAAGGACATTACTAAGCTCCCATTTTTGGGTGTACACCGGCTCATTGGAACCGGACAGCGAGATGTCGCTGCGTGGCAAAGATTGCCGGGGGGAACTTAATGCCGGGTAAAGACGACCGGGAAAGATTTGCCGGGTCGGTAAATACTACCGCCCAAAAATTTGAATAAAATTCGAGCTATCCTTGGCGGTCTTGACCGGCGCCCTGTCTTTCATCCCCCGGACGGCCGAAATCGCCCTGCAATTTTTTCAGCGCCTTGACGAAATCCCGGTCGCCTATCAGGACGACCAGCTCATTGATACGGTCGCAAACAGCTTGGTCACCCGCCGCATAGGCCTGCGCGAACAGCTCTGAGCTGAGCCTGACGAAAGTCGGGTGATTGGCCGCATAGCCGTCATTTTCAATATGCATCGACTGAATGAGGAAATAGAGCTGCTTGAGCGGGATATCGGCCTGTTCCGGCATCATGATATCGCGCTCATGCAGCAAGGTTGCCTCATTCAGCACCTCTATTTCGATCGCCTTTGCACCGGGATTGCGGACCACCGCGCCGTTAATCGCCAGACGCTCGCCGCTGCGCAGGCGCATTTTAAGAGCCATGATTCGAACTCCTATCTGTCTCCGTCGAACTGTCGCCGATCAGGAAGGTGGAGAGCAAGGCCCGCGATCCGAAGATGGACAACCCGGCAAAATTTGCCGTGGGCCACAAATAGCTTTTGTTAAAATTCTCTCTTCTTTGAATATAAAGAAAAACTCAACATCGCTTTTACTTGTTGGGCGACGCTGGTGATTAGGGAACCTTTAAGCGGCGACCGGTAGAAAGGAATCGTCAGCGCGAAATGCGATGAGGTATGGAAGACATGCACAGACCCCTTTCAGGCAACGATTCCGATCCGACGCCGATGAGCGCATCGTCAGTCGGTTCACTGGCGCGCTCGGAGGGTGACGAAACGCCCCTGGGCAAAACGCCCTTGAATGCAGGGAAAGCCGCCCAGCGCCGTGCCGCAATCGGCCCCGACGGCCGTCCGGTTCGGATGGAAGACCTGCCGCCTGCGAATACCAAGCGCTGGGTGATGCGGCGCAAGGCGATCGTGGTTGCCGGCGTTCGCGCCGGTCTGATCACACTCGAACAGGCCTGCGATCGCTATAACCTGTCGACGGAAGAATTTCAGTCCTGGCAGCGTTTGATCGAGCGGCACGGCGTTCGCGGCCTGCGAACCACCCGTTTGCAGCAATATCGCAGCCGGGAAACCGGACACGCTTCGGCCCCCTAAACCACGGCCCGCCTGGCGAAGCTGCCATTCAGCATGCCCCGCTAGGCAAAAATTTCCTAGATTAATCGGTTATTTACCGCGACCCCTGAATTTGGCCCTTCACGATCGAGGGCGGCGCGGAATGAATTCGCCGCCGCCCCCTTGCAAGTTTGCCACAGGGTCAGCGCGTGGAAGAGTTCGTCAAATCGATAAAGGGTCTGGGACCGGTGCGGCTCGCCACAATGGGCGGTGCCGCGCTCGCCCTTCTGGGCTTCTTCTTCTTCATCATGACACGCATGAGCAGCACCGAAATGGTGGTGCTCTACAGTGATCTGTCGCCCGCCGATATGGGCGCGGTGACCCAGGGCCTCGATGCCATCGGGGCAAATTATCAGACCACCCCGGATCGGACCACGATCATGGCGCCGCGCACGCGGGTGGGCGAGCTGCGGATGAAGCTGGCCGAGGAAGGCCTGCCCAGCACCGGCTCGGTCGGCGGCTATGAGCTGTTCGACGAAAGCCAGGGCTTCGGCACCACCCAGTTCATGCAAAACATCAACCGGCTGCGCGCGCTGGAAGGTGAGCTGTCGCGCACCGTGACGACACTTGAACCGATCCGTCAGGCACGGATCCATCTGGTTCTGCCCAAGCGCGAGCTGTTCAGCCGCGAAGAACAGCCGGCGAGTGCCAGCGTGCTGCTGCAATTGCGGCCGGGTACAACCCTGACCCAGGAACAAGTCGTCGCAATTCAGAATATCGTCGGCGCCGCGGTACCGAAGCTTGAGCCAAGCCAGGTCTCGATCACCGATGAGCGCGGCAACCTGCTTGCCAGCGGCATGGACGCCGATAGCGAATTGTTCATGAACCGCCAGGCCGAGGAAGCCAGCCGCACCTATGAGCGGCGCCTTGAGACGGCAATCGTGCAGATGCTGGCGCGCACGGTCGGCTTCGAAAACATCATCGCCAATGTCTCGGCCGAGCTCGATTTCGATCGCGTCACCACCCAAACCACCAGCTTCGATCCGGATCAACAGATTGCGGTCTCGCAGGTCGTGCAGGAGGCCAGCCGGGAAAGTCGCGACAGCGAAGCCGCCGAAGCGGTAACCGTCGCCAATAACCTGCCCGGTGCCGAGGAAACCGTCGGCGGCGCCATGACGTCCGATACCGAGACCAGTTCGACAGAAACGACGAATTTCGAGATCGGCCGGACCGTGACCAATGCGGTGCGCGCCACCGGTACGGTCGAACGCCTGTCTGTCGCGGTGCTGATCAACGGCACCTATACGGTCGACGAAGACGGCAATCGTAACTTTGTTCCGCGCAGTGAAGCCGAGCTGGATCAGATCGAACAGCTGGTCCGCACCGCGGTCGGTTTCGATGATGAGCGCGGCGATCAGATCGCAATCAGCTCCATGCAATTCGCCGAAGCCGAATTCGACATGGATCAGGTCGATGAGAACCTGCTGTTCGGCTTCCCGCGCGACGATCTTCTGCGCACGCTGGAAACATTGGTGATGGCCGTGGTCGGCGTCCTGGTGGTGCTGATGGTGGTGCGGCCACTGATGATGCGGGTCTTGAACGACGCGGCCGCTGCGCGCGAGGCGCAGCTCGAGCAGGAGCGCATTCTGGCAGAACAGGCCGAGGAACTCCCTGCCCTGCCGAGCCCGGACGATGTCGAGGCGCTGGTCCAAGGCGAGTCCGCCGAGATGGAGCGGATGATCGATATCCAGCACATCGACGGCAAGGTGAAAGAATCGTCGCTGCGCAAGATCGGCGAGCTCGTTGATAAGCACCCACAGGAATCGGTCGCCATCCTGCGCGGCTGGATGTACGCACAGGAGGGCTAGGTCATGGCTGTCCGTATCCGCGAGGATTACCGCTCTCTGACCGGCCCCGAGAAGGCCGCGATCCTGATGCTCTCGCTCGGCGAGGAACACGCCGCCTCGCTTTTCGAGCATATGGATGATGATGAGATCCGGGAAATATCTCAGGTCATGTCGACGCTCGGCACGGTCAGCGCCACAGTTGTCGAGCGCCTGTTCGTCGAATTCGCCGAGCAGATGAGTTCTACCGGCTCGCTGGTCGGTTCCTATGAAAGTACCGAACGCCTGCTGATGAAGGTGCT
>CAZRBL010000066.1:0-8384 GCA_964598335.1 uncultured Rhodospirillales bacterium | reverse complement strand
TGGACCCCAGCAAGGTCAGCACCATCATGGAGGACATTCGCGGTCCAGCCGGTCGCACGCTCTGGGACAAGCTGGGCAATGTGAATGAGGAGGTCCTCGCCAATTATCTGAAGAATGAATATCCGCAGACCGTGGCGGTAGTCCTGTCCAAGGTGAAGCCGGACCACGCCGCCAAGGTGCTGGCGATGCTGCCCGAAGGCTTCGCCATGGAAGTCGTCATGCGCATGCTGCGCATGGAATCGGTGCAGCGCGAAGTCCTGGAGGATGTCGAGCGCACGCTGCGCACCGAGTTCATGTCCAATCTGGCGCGCACCAATCGCCGAGATGCGCATGAAATGATGGCGGACATCTTCAATAATCTCGATCGTCAGGTCGAGAACCGCTTCATCGTCGCGCTTGAAGAGCGCAACCGCGAGAGCGCTGAAAAGATCAAGCAGCTGATGTTCACCTTCGATGACCTCAGCAAGCTTGACCCGTCGGGTATCCAGACCCTGATCCGTGCGGTCGACAAGGAGAAGCTGCCGATCGCGCTCAAGGGTGCCAGCGAAACCCTGCGCGATCTGTTCTTCACGAATATGTCCGAGCGCGCGTCGAAAATCCTCAAAGAGGACATGGCGGCGATGGGTCCGGTGCGTCTGCGCGATGTCGACGAAGCGCAACAGCTGATGGTGATGACGGCCAAGGATCTCTCGGATCGGGGCGAAATCGTCCTCAGCGACGGCCGCGCCGAAGACGAGCTGGTCTATTAGGAGGCATCGTCTGATGAGCACCAAGACCAGCCGCCGCTTTGAGTTCGCGGATTTTGATATCGACGACGAAACCCTCGTCATCGAGCAACAGAAGCTCGACGATCCGGCACCGGCGTCGGCGGCTGAGGCGCCGGAACCGGAGCCCGAACCGGCCGAGCCGGCGATCACCGAAGCTGACCTGGAACAGGCCCGCAGGGAGGGATACGAATCCGGACTGTCCGACGGACGCGAGGCGGCTGAGCGAGAGCTGACAGAAAGTCGCGAGACCAGGATGCTGGCCGTGCTGCATCATGCGGGCGGTCTGCTCGAAACACTTTTGGCGTCGGAAGACCGGCGGCTGGCCGCCGCCGAGGCGGACGCCGCCGCCATAGCGGAATCCGTCGCCCGCAAGATCCTGCCTGCCTATGCCGAGCGCGAAGGCCTCAATGAAATCACCGCGCTGGCCCAAAAGGCGATTGCAGACCGCCTTGAGGAACAGCGTATCGCCATCCGCACCAACGACCTGCTGCTCGATCGCCTGCGTGAACGTGTCGAACCGATGGCGCGCGATCACGGCTTTGAAGGACGGCTGATTTTCCTCGCCGACAACGCGCTCGGCCCTGAGGATTGTCTGATTGAATGGGCCGACGGCGGCATTGAGCGCCGCGCGGAGACCCAGTGGAGCGAAGTCGGCAGCGCCGTGGCTGAAGCCGCCCCACCGGCATCAGCGGTGGTTGTCGATGACGAGGCCGAAAAGAAGCCGACACAGCCGGTCAATCCCGCCGATGCTTATCAGGCGCCGGGAACGACACCGCCGACCGAAACGACCGAAACAACTGAAACCTCACCCCTCAACCAAGATCTCTAATAACCCAGGAGCCGCGCCGTGGCTGAAAACGATACAGAAGCCCTCGAGCTTGACGACATCGACAATGTTGATGAGCAGCAGCAACAACAAAACATGCCGGTCGATCCGGATCGCAATGGCGGCAGCGCACCGCAGGCGCGCGACCTCGAAGCGATCTACGATATTCCGGTGCAGATTTCAGCGGTCCTCGGCCGTTCGAATATGCAGGTCAGCCAGCTCCTGAAGCTCGGGCGCGGCGCCGTGGTCGAGCTCGACCGCCGCGTCGGCGAAGCCATCGACATCTATGTCAACAACCGGCTGGTCGCGCGCGGCGAGGTCGTTGTCGTCGAGGACAAGCTCGGCGTGACGATGACCGAGATCATCAAATCCGATCGCCAGAACAGCGCCTGACTTTGTGACGCCGATACAGGAACGCCGCGCCATGCCCGCAGCCTCATCCGCAAGCGCCGCCGTCAGCCGGCCGACATTAGCCGCCGCCCCCGACCCGGCATCGATGCGTATGCCTCGATTGCCGAGCGCCAAGCTCAGAATCGACGCTGCGACACTTCTGGGCCTGCTCGGCGCGCTGGCGCTGATCGTCGGCGCCGTCATCCTGTCCGGCGGCCTCACGGCTTTCGTCAGCCTGCCGGCGCTGTTGGTGGTGTTTGGCGGCACCGTTGCGGTAACGATCATTTCCTTCAGCGGTGCTGATTTACGCTCGGCCCTGACCGGCCTTGTCCGCGCTGTGGTCCGCCGCAGCTTCGACCCCGGCGTCCTGGCCCGCAAACTGCTTCAGACCGCCGAATTTGCCCGCCGCGGCGGGCCGGCACGGCTCGAGGAAATGGCCGAAACCCTGCCGCAGCACTCTACGCTGCGCGATGCCTTGACCATGGTTGCGGAGGGCGGTCGCGAGAAGGTTATCGCCGACACCCTGAGTCAGCGCATCGAACTCGGAATCCAGTATCGGCAACGGGCTACCGCCGTGCTCCGCCGCGCCTCGGAGATTGCGCCGGGCATGGGGCTTATCGGAACCCTGGTCGGCCTGGTGCAGATGTTGACCGATCTCGATGATCCGAACGGCATTGGTCCGGCCATGGCGGTCGCGCTTCTGACCACCTTTTATGGTGCCGTGCTCGGCACCGTCATCCTGGCGCCGCTGGCCAGCAAGCTGGAGCGAAGCGGCGATAATGATGCACTGGTCGACCGACTGATCATGGTCGCCGCAGCGGCAATGGCGCGCCAGGAACATCCGCGCCGGATCGAGACCCTTATCAACGGCGTGCTGCCGCCCGAAAAACAGATCGCTTATTTCAAATAACCGCTTGGAAAAGCGAAAGAAGCCAAAGAGGACGCCATGCGTTTGCTGATTGTCGGAACCCTAAACGGTCATATGCAGGAGGCCGGAAAGATTGCCCTGTCTCAGGGCGCCAAGGTTTCCCATGCCGAAACCGTTGACCAGGGGCTGCATGCCCTGCGTTCGGGGGCGGGGATCGATCTGGTCATGATTGATGTCGAACTCGATGTCGCTACCATGATCGCCAGTATGGAACAGGAGCGCATGGCGACGGCGCTGGTTGCCTGCGGCGTCCAATCCGATGCCAAGGCAGCCGTGCGCGCGATCAAGGCCGGCGCCAAGGAATATGTTCCGCTGCCGCCCGATGCCGAATTGATTGCAGCCATTCTCAAGGCCGTTGCCGACGAGGATTACCGGCTGATCGCCGAAGATCCGGCGATGAAGCGTGTGCTGGCTTTCGCCGATCAGGTCGCCCCCTCTGATGCGTCCGTGTTGATCACCGGCGATTCCGGCACCGGCAAGGAGGTGATGGCTCGCTATGTCCACCGGCAGAGCAAGCGCGCCGAAAAGCCCTTCGTCTCGTTAAATTGCGCAGCGATCCCGGAAAACCTCCTGGAAAGCGAGCTTTTCGGCCACGAGAAAGGCGCCTTCAGCGGCGCTGTCGCACGCCGCATCGGTAAGTTCGAGGAAGCCAATGGCGGCACCTTGCTGCTCGATGAAATCAGCGAAATGGATCTCAGGCTGCAGGCCAAGCTGTTGCGCGCCATCCAGGAAAGAGAGATCGACCGCGTCGGCGGCACCGCGCCGGTCAAAGTCGACATCCGCATTATCGCCACCAGCAATCGCGATCTCGAACAGACGGTGCGCGAAGGCAATTTCCGCGAAGACCTCTATTTCCGCCTGAATGTCATCAATCTGGAGCTGCCGGCGCTGCGCGAGCGACCGGCGGACATCGGCCCGTTGGCGGCGTTCTTCGTGCGCAAATATGCCGATCTGAACGGGGTGCCGTTACGGCCGCTGACCCAAGAGGCGCAGGACAAGCTCTACCGGCATCATTGGCGGGGCAATGTCCGCGAGCTGGAAAATACCATGCATCGCGCGGTTCTGGTCTCGACCGGCAATCAGATCGGACCGGAAGCGATCATCCTGTCCGGCGAAACGCTCGCCCCGGTGTCGATCACCGGCGGCGCAGCAACGACCATCGGCTATGAGCGATCGGCCGAAGGCCACAGCGACAGTGAAAATTCCGGCAAGCTGGTCGGCCGCACCGTGGCCGAGGTCGAGCGCGATCTGATCCTCGACACCCTCAACCACTGCCTCGGCAACCGCACCCATGCCGCCAACATCCTCGGCATTTCGATCCGCACTTTGCGCAACAAGTTGCGCCAATATGCCGATGACGGGGTTGAGGTTCCGGCGCCGAAGGCGGGCGAGCCGCTGGCAGCGGCGGGCTGAGTTTTCCGATAGCGAAAGCATTTAGTTGATGGCGGAACCCAGCGGCGGAACAGCCGGCGTTAACAGCGCGGGCGGCGGTTCGTTAAGCGGTGCACTGAGCATTCTCAAGCGCGGCGATCTGGCGCTCGCGCTCGGGGTGATTCTGATTCTGGCGGTGCTCATCGTGCCCTTGCCCCGCTGGATGCTGGATATGGCGCTGGCTGCATCGATCACCTTTTCGGTGCTGATCCTCATGAATGTGCTGTTCATCAGCAAACCGCTGGAATTCAACAGCTTTCCAACGATCCTGCTGATTGCAACGATGATGAGGCTGGCGCTCAATGTCGCCTCAACCCGGCTGATATTGGGCGAAGGTCACACCGGGCCGGATGCCGCCGGCAAGGTGATTGAAGCCTTCGGCCAATTCATGATGGGCGGCAATTACGTCATCGGAATCATCGTCTTCGCGATTCTGGTGCTGGTCAATTTTATCGTCATCACCAAAGGGTCGGGCCGGATCGCCGAGGTCGCCGCCCGCTTCAGCCTCGACGGCATGCCAGGCAAGCAAATGGCGATCGATGCTGATCTGTCGGCCGGGTTGATCGATGAACAGACGGCCAAGGAGCGGCGCAAGGAGCTGGAAGAGGAAAGCGCCTTTTTCGGCGCCATGGACGGCGCCGCGAAATTCGTGCGTGGCGACGCCATAGCCGGCCTGATCATCACCTTTATCAATGTCATCGGCGGCATCATCATCGGCACCGCGCAGATGGGCTTGAGCATGGGCGAGGCGGCGCAGTCTTATACATTGCTGACCGTCGGCGACGGGTTGGTAAGCCAGATCCCGGCCCTGCTGGTCTCGGTTGCGGCCGGCATTCTGGTATCGAAGGCGGGGGTCGCCGGCCGTGCCGATAAAGCGCTTTTCGGCCAGCTAAGCAGCTATCCCGGTGCGCTGGGCATGAGTGCAGCGCTGCTCGGCACCATGGCGCTGCTGCCCGGCATACCCATGCTGCCCTTCCTCACTTTGGCCGGAATCGTCGGCGGGCTGGCCTGGTACCTGCCGAGAAAACGCGCGGAACGGGCCGCCGACATTCAGGCAAAGGCGCAAGCCGAAACCGACGCCGTGCCGCTGCCCGAAGAGCCGATCTCGACGGCGCTGGCCATCGATCAGATCCGGGTTGAGCTGGGCTATGCGCTGATCGCCATGGTCAGCGGCGAGGAAGGCAAGGTTCTGACCGATCAGATCAAAGCACTGCGGCGCGAGCTGGCGCAGGAGGCGGGCTTTGTCATGCCGTCGGTGCGCCTGCAGGACAATGTCCAGCTTCCGGCCAACACGTATGTGATCCGGATGAAGGAGATCGAGGCCGGTCGCGGCGAGCTGCGCCCCGGACAGCTGCTCTGCATGGACCCGACCGGGGCCGATATCGCCCTGCCCGGCGAATCGACCACTGAACCGACCTTCGGCCTGCCGGCGATGTGGGTTCCGCCTGAACACCGCGAGGAGGCGCATTTCAAGAATTACACCGTGGTCGACGCGCCGACGGTGATCACCACCCACCTGACCGAACTGATCCGCGACAATATGGCAGAGCTGCTGTCCTATGCGGAAACACAGAAATTGCTGGATGAGCTGCCGCGCGAACAGCAAAAGCTGGTCGACGACGTCATTCCGGGGCAGATGACCATCGGCGGCTTGCAGCGCGTGCTGCAGAACCTGTTGCGGGAACGGGTCTCTGTCCGCGACCTGCCCTTGATTCTCGAAGGCATTTCGGAAGCCACGGCGAATACCCGCAATATCACCCTGATCACCGAACATGTTCGCGGGCGTCTCGCCCGCCAGCTCTGCGATCAGCACCTCAATGCCAGCGGTTTCGTGCCGTTGCTGACGCTGTCACAGGAATGGGAACAGGCCTTCCACGAAGCGCTGGTCGGCGACGGCGAGGAAAAACAGCTCTCAATGCCGCCCACGCAATTGCAGGAATTCATCAACGCCATCCGCCGCAATTACGAGGATCATGCCTCACGCGGCGAAATGCCGGTGCTGCTGACCACCCCGGCGATCCGCCCCTATGTCCGTTCCATCGTAGAACGTTTCCGGCCGCAAACGACCGTGATGTCGCAAAACGAAATCTACCCGAAGGCGCGGATCAAGACATTGGGCCAGATCTGACCGGGTACGCCGTCGGCCTGACCAAAGCTTAAACCAAAATCGCGTTAACCTATTTGCTTTATGCAATAGGTTTTCAGACAGATACCATTTTTCACTGACCGTCCCGCCCTATGCGTCTTCGATCCTTCCACGGCAAAACCATGGCCGACGCCATGACCCAGGTGCGCGAAAACCTGGGCGATGACGCGATCATCGTCGCCACGCGCGAGGACAAATCGGGTATGGGAGTCCGCGTAACCGCCGCCGTCGACGAGACCGAGCCGGATGCACCCTATGTCAATGGCGACGGAGCCGAGCCCTTCGCCATCCGCGACGCGGACGATGTCGAGCCCGATGATGCGGGTGATCTGCATGAACGGCTGATCGACATTCTGATGCATCACGGCACACCGGGCTGGGCCATCGACCGGTTGGTCACCGATGTCACCGAGGATGGAATCGCAACGCCCAACCAGGCACTGACCGCGACCTTTGACCGAACACTGGCCTTCAAGGGGTTTGCACGCGGCGGCTGGAAACGCCCGGCCTTGCTCGCCGGGCCGCCGGGCGCCGGCAAGACCACCGCCTGCGCCAAGCTGGCGGCTCGTGCCGTACTCAAGGGCCACGTGCCCGCGGTCCTGACCACCGATGTCGACCGCGCCGGCGGCACCGAACAATTGGCGGCTCTGACCAAGGTGATGAATATCAGGCTGGTCACGGTGGAAGATGCGGACGCCCTGCCCGATGCCATAGAGACCGTTACCGGGGTAGATCAGATCATCATCGACAGCGCCGGCCGCAACCCGTTGGCGAAAGAGGATATGCGCGCTCTGGGCAAGCTGTGCGACAGTGCCGATATCGAGCCGGTTCTGGTTCTGCCCGCCGGCGGCGATGCTGATGAAGCCGCCGAGATTGCCCGGATTTTTGCGGCAATGGGCTGCAAACGCCTGATGCCGACCCGGATGGATACGACAAGGCGGCTGGGCAGCCTGTTGACCGCAGCGATGGGCAGCGGCCTGCCGCTCGCTGATTTTTCCGACACCGCCGCGATTGCCGAAGGGCTGAAGGCGCCATCGCCGACGCTTCTCGCCAATCGTTTTATCGAGCTGGAAACCATTTCGTCTCATAGTTCCGTTACCGTTTCGGATACCAAAACATGACTGCAAAAGCTGCTTTAGAAACGCCCGCCGGCGGGCCAGGCTCCGGCAACGCCGCACCGCAAGGTGTCGCCGCCTCTGACCGCGTCATCGCCATGGCCAGCGGAAAGGGCGGTGTCGGCAAGACGGTGATGTCGATCAGCCTTTGCCAGTCGCTCGCCAAGGCCGGGAAAAAGGTCGTGCTGTTCGACGGCGATCTCGGCCTCGCCAATGTCGACGTCCAGCTCGGCCTGGTGCCGGGCCGCGATATCGGCGCCGTCATCGCCGGTAAGGTCAGCATGAAACAGGCGGTCAACCACTATGAGGCGGGAGGTTTCGACATTCTCGCCGGGCGCTCGGGCACGGCCAGCCTGTCGGCCCTGCCGGCCCAGCGCCTCTCTCTGCTGCGCGAGGAAATCATCGGCGTCGCCGGCGGCTATGACCATGTCGTGCTCGACCTCGGCGCCGGGGTAGACCGCACGGTGCGGATGCTGGCATCAGCGGCCAGAACGGTGATTGTCGTCACCACGGATGAGCCGACGGCGCTGACCGATGCCTATGCCTTCATCAAGCTGGCTCAAGCCGCCGGTCAGGGCGCGTCACTGCGAATCCTGGTCAATCAGGCAAGCAGCAAGGCTGAGGGTGAACGCACCTACGCCACCCTGCTCAAGGCCTGCCAGAACTTCCTGAAAATCGAACCGCCGCTGGCCGGAATCGTGCGCCGCGACACAAAGGTCGCCGACACCATCCGGCACCAAACGCCGTTGCTGACCCGTCACCCGACCTGCAACGCGGCGCA
>CAZRBL010000065.1:0-12964 GCA_964598335.1 uncultured Rhodospirillales bacterium | reverse complement strand
GGTCAGCCCCGGAAGGCCGACCCCGCCGAATCCATGATCCCGCTGATCGGGGGCGGTCTGCTGATCGGCGATGGCCTGCTGATCGGCGATGGCCTGCTGATCGGCGATGGATTGTATCCGGTCCGGCGAGCCCTTACTGTCCGCGGCCATGAAATCGAGGTGTTGTTGATGACGTTTGCTGTTTTCCGAAAGGGTGTCGCTGCGGGCGCAGCTTTCCTTGTCGGTGCGCTTATCCTGTCGGCCTGTGCGCCCCAGCCTGTACCCCGGACCGCGCGGACGCAAGCCCCCGCACCGCAGGTCGAACCCCAGGCGGTGCCCGAGATGCAGCGGCAGACCGGGATGCCGTCACAACCCTCGGTCTCCGGCGCGGCGCCGTCCGGCACGACGCAGCCTGCAACGGAACGGACTTTTGTCGAGCCTTACAGCGGCCCGGTTCGGGTCGCGATCCTGCTGCCGCTGTCCGGCGCCAATGCCGCGCTCGGCCGGGCGATGCTGAACGCCGCTCAAATGGCGGTTTTCGATGTCGGCGCAGAAAACTTTGAATTGCTGCCGCGCGACACAAGGGGCACCGCAGAAGGGGCGCGGCGGGCGATGAGCGAGGCGCGCCAGGACGGTGCACAGCTGGTGCTCGGACCGGTATTCGCGCCCTCCGTGGCAGCGGTGAAACCCGTGCTGCAGCGTTATGCGATGCGGTCAATCGTTTTCTCTACCGACTGGTCGCTCGCCGGTGACGGCGTTTATGTCATGGGTTTCCTTCCTTTCGCGCAGGTCAATCGCATTATCGGCTATGCCGGAGTGCAGGGACTGACGACAATCGGCGCGCTGGTACCGCAAGATGCCTATGGCGACGCGGTCCTGGCGGCGTTGCAACAGGCGGTCGAGCGGAACCGGAATATCCGGCTGAGCCGTGTCGCGCGCTTCGATCCCGCACAGGAAGACCTGTCGCCGGTGGTGCGGGAATTCGCCGAATTCGACGCAAGGCGGGAAAGACTGCAGGAGTTGCGTCGTCAGCTTGCGAGCGGCGAGGATGAGGCCAGCCAGCGCGCGCTCAACCGCCTCGAGGCTTTCGACACGCAAGGGCGTCTGCCTTATGACTCGGTATTTCTCGCGGCGGGCGGCCCGACCTTGCGCAAGGTCGCCCCGTTGCTGCCGTTTTTCGATATCGACCCACGCCGCGTCCGCATGCTCGGCACAGGGCTGTGGGATGAACCTTCAGCCTGGCGCGAGGCCGGGTTGCAGGGCGGCTGGTATGCGGCGGCCGCACCTGGCCTGCGCGCCGACTTTGAGGCCCGTTTTGCGGCGCTCTATGGCGACGCGCCGCCGCGGCTGGCGACACTGGCCTATGATGCGACGGCGCTGGCAGCAAAGCTCGGTCGTTTCGGCCCCGGCGGCAGTCCCGCCTTTGACGATGAAACGCTGACCAACCCCAGCGGCTTTATCGGCCTTGACGGTATTTTCCGTTTCGGGCGCGACGGGCTTGTCGAGCGGGGTCTGGCTGTGCTGGAAATCAATCAAGGACGGGCGCGGGTGATCGACAATCCCCCGCGCAGTTTCCGGCAGCTCGGTTTCTGACCGAACCGATCATCCGACATCATGGGAAAAAGCAATGGACGATTTCGACGGCTTTGTCGGCGGTATTGTGCCGCTGATCGAGGACTCCGCTGTACTCAACGACGGTGAAACCCGGCGCAACACGGTTCTGCTCAACGGCGAAAGACAATCCCTCAGGCTCGGCTTCGCCGCCGAAATCCGCGGCACCGCTGCGGCGGAAACCGTCGAAATTGCCGCCGGTCAGGAGGTTGTCGCCGGCGGCAATAGCGGCGACCGTTTCGTTTTCGATGCCGCCCTGGCCGAATACACCCTGACCCGCGAGGGCGTGAACAGCATCGTGATCGCCGATGAGGCCAGCGCAACGCGCGCGGTGATCAGCCTGAACGACACCATCACCCTGGCATTTGCAGACGGTCAAGCCGAGGCGACCATCTCAGCCGGTTCGGGCGGTGTTCAACTGGCAGTCGGCGGCGCGGTTCTCGACGACGATTTCATGAATTCCGAGGTGACCCTCGTGCCACGCGACGGCGACCCGAATGCATCGGCGGAAAGACCGGGCGGCAATATCGTGCTGCTGTCGGGTGAACCGCAACAGATCGTGGTCGATTTCGATGCCGAAGTGCGCGGTACGGCGGCGGCGGAGACGATCCGGGCACTGAATGGCAGCCGGATCGAATTTGTCGGCAATGAGGGTGACCGGGTCGAATTCGATGCAGCGCTGGAAGATTTCTCGATCGAGCGCGAAGGGGTCAATCGCGTTATCCTGAGCCGCGATGACGGCACAAGAGCCAGCATCAGCCTCAACAACCCCGTGGACTTCGCCTTCAGTGACGGCAGCGCCCGGGCGGAAATCGTCAGCCGTGAGGGCGGGCTCGACGTCCTGATCGGCGGCGAAAGCGTCGATGAGGGCTTCTCCCGCGAACAAGTCTTACTGAACCCAGATGATCGCGCCGGCATCGGCGAGGATGGCGGCACCAGCACGCCGGTTGATGAGCCGCCGGTATCCGGTGAGGTCGATATCACCGTGGTCGGCGCCGATGGGGTGATCACGCTTCAGGAATTGCTGGCGCTGGGCCGTGAAGAGCCCGAGCCGCTGGTCCGTATCGCGCCGGTCTACCCGAGCAGAGCCGAAAGTCGCGGCATTGAGGGAGAGGTCACCCTGTCATTTGACCTCGCCCTCGACGGGACGCCCGAAAATGTCGTCGTTGAGACATCGGATGACGCCGTCTTCGACCGCGAAGCGATCCGCGCGCTTGAGCGCTGGCGCTATGCGCCGATCGTCTTCAATGAGGTCGGCGCGGTTGCCGTGACCGGCCTGTCGACAACGATTGTCTTTGCCCTTTCCTAATCGAGCAGATAGGCCAGCAGCGCGTTGAGCCGCAGGCGGCCTTGCGCTGTCGCCATCAGCCGCCGGTCGCATTCCCGCAGATACCCGGCGTCGAACAGGGCCTGGAGACGGCCTGGATCAAGCTGCTCATACAGGGGCTTGCCGGTTTCCTGTTCGATCCGCGCCAAGGGCACCCCGTCGCTGAGCCGCAGGCCCATCATCAGCATCTCGGTCAGACGTTCGGCTGGCGGCACGCGCTGGCGTTCGCCCTCGGCATGGCCGTCCGCAAGCGCGCGGGACAGCCAGATTTCCGGTGCCCGGTGCGTCCGGGTGGCATATTTCTCGCCATCCAGCGTCAGCCGGCCATGCGCGCCGGGGCCGACGCCGACATAATCGCCATAGCGCCAATAGGTCAGGTTATGCCGGCTTTCTTGGGCGATACGGGCGTGGTTCGAGACCTCATAGGCCGGCATGGCGGCCGTCTCCATGACCTCCTGCGTGATCTCGTACAGCGCCGCGCCGCTATCGGCATCCGGCACGTCAAGCTCGCCGCGGCGCAGCCGGTTGGCAAAATCGGTATTCGGTTCGATAGTGAGTTGATACAGCGACAGGTGATCGGTGCCCAAGGCCAGCGCCTCGGTCAGCTCCGCGCGCCAGTCCTCCGGCGTCTGATTTTCGCGGGCATAGATCAGATCAAAGCTCATGCGCTCGAAGACACGCTGTGCCGCGGCAATTGCGCCGCGCGCCTCGGCACTGTCATGCTGCCGTCCCAGCGCCTTGAGATCGGTATCGTTAAGCGCCTGCACCCCCAGCGACAGCCGGTTGACCCCGGCGCTGCGATAGCCGGCGAAACGCGCCGCATCGCTGCTGGTCGGGTTGGCCTCCAGCGTCACCTCGATATCGGTCGCGACGGGCCAATGTTTGGCAATCGTTTCCAGCACCGCGTCAACGGTCTCGACCGGCATCAGTGACGGCGTGCCGCCGCCGAAAAAGATCGAGGTAACCTGGCGGTCGGCGGTTTGCGCTGCGAAATGCTTCAGCTCAGCGCACAGCGCCTTTCGCCAGGCGTCCTGATCGACGCTGTCGCGGACATGGCTGTTGAAATCGCAATAGGGGCATTTGGCGGCGCAAAAAGGCCAGTGGACATAAATGCCGAAGCCGGCGGTCATCCCGGGAAGCAGCGTTTGACCAATTGTGCAAAAGCATCGGCGCGGTGGCTCATCGCATGTTTGCGCTCGGGCTCCATCTCGCCAAAGGTGATGTCGAAGCCCCCGGGCACAAAAATCGGATCATAGCCGAAGCCGCGATCGCCGCGCGGCGGCCAGACCAGTGCGCCGTCGACGCGGCCCTGCACCGTTTCGCAATGGCCGTCCGGCCAGGCGAGGCATAGCGCGCAGACGAAATGGGCGCTGCGGTCGGCCGCATCGCCCAGCGCCTCGTTCACCTTGTGCATGGCGAGGCTGAAATCCTTGTCGGGCCCGGCCCAGCGCGCCGAATAAATGCCCGGATCGCCGCCCAGCGCGGTGACCGCCAGCCCGCTGTCATCGGCCAGCGCCGGCAGCCCCGCGCCGCGCGCGGCGGCCAGCGCCTTCAGCTCGGCATTCTCCTGAAAGGTGCTGCCGGTCTCATCCGGCTCGGGCAGGTTTTTCTCCGCCGCCGAGATGACTGTGGGCACCATCGCCCCCAGCAACTCGCCGATTTCCCGCACCTTGCCGGGGTTGTGGCTGGCGACGATCAGCGTATCGCCGTCAAAGATGCGGTGTTCAGTCATGCTGGGCGCCCAGATCGTCAAAACGGATCATATTGATCATCGGGTCGGTTTTCAGCATTTCCCCGGCCTCGGGATCAAGCTGGACGTCGATCACCGACACGCCGGGCGTCTTGCCGAAGCCTTGCAGCGCCGATTCCAACTCCGATGCCTGTGACACGCGGTGCCCGCGGCACCCCATGGCGCGGGCCAAAGCGGCATAATCGACCGGCGCCAGATCGGTGTTCACGGCACGGCCGATGGCGCGTTGCTGGCCGTGTTTTTCGGTGCCCCAGGCGCCGTCATTGCCGATGATCACGGTCAGGTTCAGCCCCGCCGCCTGCGCCTCGGCGAGTTCCATCGGGAAAAAGCCGAAGGCGCCGTCGCCGGTCAGCATCACCAACGGCCGGCCCTCGCCCAGCTCACGCAAACCGGCCGCCGCCCCGACCGCCAGCGGCGTGCCGATGCCCATCGAGCCCAACGGGTAATGATCCATAAAGCCGGGAAAGCCCCGGACCTCGATCGCGCCATACAGCCAGTTCTGAATATCCGCCCCATCGCCGACAATCAGCGCATCATCCGGCAGCGCCGCATTCACCGCCCGCCCCAAATGCAACGGATGGGCCGGGGTGCCCGCGGCGGCGTTCGATACCGCCTCGGTAGTTCGGGCGAGGTGGTCGTTGCGCGCTGACAGGGAATCCCGCAGCCAATGGCTGCTCCCGATCTTTTCATTGGTGCGGCGGCTTAGCGCCTCGACCAACGCGGCGAGGCCCTCTCCGGCATCGGCGACGATGCCGATATCGGTCGGGCGGTTGCGGTTCAGCGCGCCGGGGTCGAGGTCGATCTGGATGAATTTCGCGTCGGCGGCAAAGCGCGGGGCGCGGCCGAAACCCATGCGCTGCTTGAAACGCGTCCCGATCGCCAGCACGACATCGGCCTGATCGGCGGCATATTGCCCGAACGGCCAGGACATCGAGGTTTCGCGATCTTCGGGGACCACGCCGCGGCCCAGGCTGTTGGCCATGATCGGCACGCCGAAGCGTTCGACCAGCGTCTTGGCGGCGCTTTGGATCGGCGTGCCGGCATGATGCGCATAGAGCGCGCCCGCACCGGCCACCGCCAGCGGACGCTGCGCGTTCAGCAACAGCTCGGCGGCGGCTTCAATCGCGTCCGGCGCCGGGGCGGGGCGCGGGATGATGGGCGGGCTATAGGGCTGTTTCGGCGCGGCTTCGGTGAAAAAATTCTGCTTGATCGACAGGATTGCCGGGCCGGGCCGGCCACTGATCGCGGTTTTGACGGCGGCGGCGAAATAATCGGGCACGCGGATCGCGCTGGGCGGGGTGCGGGCATATTTGGCGACCGGCGATGCGCTGGCCAGCTTGTCGAGATCGGTTTCGGCCTCGGCCTCGATCCAGCCATCGGGCAGCCGGGCAACGATAACCAGCACCGGGCTGCCGGCGTGAAAGGCGGTGGCGATGCCGGTGATCGCGTTGGGCACGCCCTGATCGGCGATGATCAGCGCCACGCCCAGCCTGCCGGTCGCGCGGGCATAGCCGTCGGCGGCGCCGACCGTCCCGGTTTCGTGCCGGCTGGGGATGATGGTGATGCCGCGCCGGTCCAGCGCGTCCAGCAGCATGGTATGGCTGGCCCCGGCCAGTGCGAACACCGTCCGGACACCCTGCGCAAAAACAGCCTCGGCGATCCAGTCGGCGAGGCTGTTGATTTGAAAGCTGTCGGTACTCAGCGTCTAAGCCGGCTTCTTGCCGCCATAGAACCAGAAGCTGCGGAAATTGCCGATCCGCGTTTCTTCCTTCTCGCCGCGGGCGATCGCCGCAAAATCCTCAGGGCTGGTCATCAGCACATTGGGGACGCGGTAATCGATGTGATTTTCCTCACCGAAGCCCGCCTCGCCGACCAGCGGCACGGTCGCCAGCTGGCGGTACTGGGCATAATAGGGCTCGTTATTCCCGTAGGCGTCCCAGTCGAGATAGAAATTGTAATACGGATCGAAGTGATCGTTGGGCGGCAGCTCCATGTGCAGCATCATGCCGCCGGGGGCCAGCAGACGATAAATCTCCGCCATGATGGCCTTGGTCTGCTTGACGCTCGCCTCATGGAAGAAGAAGGACGAGGTCACGAAGTCGAAATGGCCGTCCGGGAAATCGAGGTTTTCGGCATCCTGCTGGCTGTAATGGATCGGCACGCCCAGCGACATGGCGCGCATATGGGCATAGCGCAGCATCGGTGCCCCGACATCGACGCCATAGACCTCAGCCTCGGGATAAACCTCTTTCCACGGCATCGTGTTATGGCCGGTTGAGCAGCCGATATCGAGGATCCGCTTGGGCTTGAAATCCGGCATGCGGATTTTCATGAACTGCGCCAGGGATTCCGCCACCGCGCCGACGCCGCGATCGCCCGATTTGGCATTGGTCAGCCCGCCCGAAAAAACACGGCCGCCAAAGGTGTACAGCGCACCCTGATAGATATCGTCCTGGGCGTATTCGCTGTGGAAACAGCCCGGCATCAGGTGAATGTCGATTTCCGTGACATTGCGCGGGATGTCGAGCTCCGGATTCAGCCTCAGGCTGCCCTTGGCATCATCGCTCAGCGCCGCGGCCTGGGCCGCCAGCTTGCGGAGTTCGGGCAATTCGCGTTCAACCGCCGGCTTGACCGAATCCCAGACCAGCTCCTGCGCGACATAGCGCATCGCGCTATAGGCCCGGTAGATCGGCTCCTTCGCCATTTCGCGGCGGACTTCAATCGCCTTTTCCGGCTTGCGGCCATGCTTCTTCTCAAAGGCCGGCTCGACGCTCTCGTCATAGGTCGCGCGCATATCGTCGGCCAGATCGACCATGATGTACTTGCGCAGCTGGGCGACAAAGCCCTGCAGCGCTTTCTCATCGAGCGTCGGATGGACCGTCGGCTCGGGGATCAGCGTATTGGGGAGCGCGGTGTCCGGCATTGTAGCCTCCTGCTTCTGCCCCGGCGGGGCATCGATACGGTTGCGGGCGGTGCGCCCATGCGGCAAAGAGATAGGATTGGCAGGGCAGCGGGAAAACCCGCCTGCGTCAAGCAATACCTATCAAGAATATACCATTAAGACAATGAATGAGGAGGCCCCATGCTAGACGCGATCCGCGCCGCGACCATGACCGTCCGCGATATGCAGGCGATGGAGCGGGCCTATAGCGAGCATCTGAACTACCGCGTCATCGACCGCGGCACCGTGTCCGAGGACGTCGCCGCCGTCTGGGGCGCCCCCGCTGTCGCCGGTCGCCCGACCATCACCATGGCCCCCAGCGCCACGGATGAGCGCTGCTTCCTGCGCTTTATCGAAAACCCCGAGGCGCCAAGAATCCGCGCGCATCAGACCTATGGCTGGAACGTGACCGAGATCAACGCCGGCAAGATCACCGAGATCTCCGAGCGGCTGAAGGGCACCGTCTTTACCGAGGTCGGCGCGCCCAAACCGCTGGGCATGAACCCCAATATCAGCGCCATGCAGGTGACCGGGACCGAGGGCGAGCTGGTCTATCTGACCCAGATCAACCCGGCCGACAACACCAGCCATCTTCCGCAGATCGCCGAGGGCATCGGCCGCATCTTCATCATGGTGCTGGGTGTCAACACGCTCGACGAGGCCTATGCGTTTTATCGCGACAAGCTGGGCTGCGAGATGACCGACCCCTTCACCTTTCCGATCGATCTGATCGCCGATGCCGTCGGCGTGCCGGCCGACACGCCCTTCCGCATCGCCCTCGTTCGCCTGCCCGGCAAATTCACCCTCGAAATCGATGAATTGCTCGACTACGCAAAGCCGCGCGATGTGAGCGAAGGCGACATCGCCCCCGGCATCGACGGCGTCAGCTTCCTCGTCGATGATTTCGACGAGCATGCGCTGGATTTCCTTGCCGAGCCCCGCACGCTATCGGGGCCCGTCTATGACGGTACCCGCGTCGCGGCGATCAAGGGCCCGGCCGGCGAGCGACTCGAACTGATCGAAAAGCCCGCCTAAAACGGGTTTTTTCTGCGAGCAGCGTCAGCGCCCGGGTGCCAGGACCCTGCTGCCATCGCCGGTGGTGCCGATCACAGCCTGCCAGCCGGCCCAGTAAAAGCCGCCATTCGGCGCCGGGTGGGTGCAATTGATGCGCACCCGGCCGGTCGGCAGCGGCGGCGGGTAGTGCGCGCGGAAACTGCCATCAGCCAGGGTTTCGACGCTCAGCCGCGTGCCGTCGCCGGCAAAACAGCCCAGCCGCCCGTCATCAAGGCCGCGGGGGTCGTGCAATGTCAGCGTCAGGCCGCCGCGATCGCCATCGGGCCGCGCCAGCACATCGCCGCTCAGCCGGCTGACCGGCATCGCCGTCGTGTTCAGCGCCTGCTGCAAACGCTCAGCTGCGGCAAAGCGGCCGGTGACCGGAAAGCGCGGCAGGTAATGCGGATCAAGCCCCGGCCCGGCCGCGCCCGAATGCTGGCCAAAGGCGGCCGTGAAGCCATGCGCGCGCACCGCTTCCAGCGCCGCCGCATGGGTCTCGCCATAGGGAAAGGCAAAGAGCTCGGCCTCGGTACCAAGCTCTTCTTCCAGCAGCGCATCCGCCGCGCTTAGATCGGCCTTGATCTCTGGCACTGTCTTGCCGGCATAGCTCTTGTGGCTGTGACTGTGATGGCCGATGGTCAATAGCGGCTCATCGACCACGCTGCGCAGCTCGTCCCAGTTCATCACCGTTGCCTGACCCTCGCTGACCGGCTTGGTGCTGACGAACAGCGTTACCGGCAGCCCGGCATCGCGAAAACGCGGCCAGCCTTCGGTCAGAAAGGAACGATAGGCATCATCCACCGTAATCCCGACGGTACGGGGCGGCAGCGGCTCGCCCGATTGCAGCGCCGCCACGATCTCGGGCAGCGGCAGCACCGTATAGTTGCCTTCACGCAGGGCGGCGATATGCTCATCCAGCATATCCAGCGGCGTATTGGTCGATGGCAGATCCGCCTCACCAAAGCGGTGATAGATCAGCAGCACGGCTGAGGGTCGTTCCGTCGCCATCACCTCGGCGCCGCTCGGTGCTGCGCACAAGCCCAGTAAAACACATAAGGATAAAAGCCAGTTCATGTCTTCACCATCGCCCGATAGCGACCGACAATCCACCCGCCGCAGCGGATTTTCTGCTGCCACAGCGAACGGGCTGTTTTCCATCCTGCTGATGCTGGCGGCCATCGCGCTGGTCCAGACGCATCCGATGGGCAGCGATCAGGGCTACAGGCTGACGCCCAAGAACACCGCGGCGCTGGCCGATCGTGCGTCGGCGCTGGGCCTGTTGCCGCTGCCTGAGCAGGGCCGCGGCGTGGCGCCGGTATTCGTGACGGCACTGCCCGATGATTGGCCGGGCACGCTGAGCGTCGATCAACGCAAGGATCTGTTCGTCGCCACCACCCTGCCGCTGATCCTGGCTGAAAACCGGCGGCTGCGGCGGCTGCGGGAACAGCTTGTCGCCTGGCAAGCCGAGGCCGATGAGCTGTCGACCGCACAGCTGAACCGGCTGTCGGTGCTGGCCGCGCGCTACCGGCTTGATGAGCCGGATATCGACGCCCTGCTGATGCGGGTTGATCAGGTGCCGGTCGATCTGGCGCTGTCCCAGGCGGCGATTGAAAGCGGCTGGGGCACCTCGCGTTTTGCCCGGCGCGGCAATGCCTTGTTCGGGCAGTGGACCTGGGAGGACGATGCCGGCATGACGCCGCAGCGCCGCGCCGCCGGAAAAACCCACACCGTGCGGCGGTTCGAAACGCTGCGACGGTCGGTGGCGGCCTATATGCGCAATCTCAACTCGCATCCCGCCTATGCCGGTTTCCGGCGTGAGCGGGCGGCCGCGCGGGCGGCCGGCCGCCGGCCCAGTGGCGATGCCCTTGCCGGCACGCTGACCCGCTATTCCGAGCGCGGCCGGGTCTATGTCGACGAAATCCGCACGGTGCTCCGCTTCAACGATTTCGACCGCCTCGCCACCGCCACCCTCGCCGACCCGGGGTCGATCTAGCGCCGAAAGAGGAGAGCACGTCGCGCCCCGATCGTCATTGCGAGGAGGCGAAGCCGACGCGGCAATCCAGAGATGCTGCCGCGTGGCCAGATTCCTGGATTGCCGCGCCGACTGCGTCGGCTCGCAATGACGAAAAAGGGAACGCCGCCCCCGCATGGGGGTGCCGCGCCGACTGCGTCGGCTCGCAATGACGAAAAAGGGAACGCCGCCCCCGCATGAGGGTGCCGCGCCGACTGCGTCGGCTTGCAATGACGGAAAAAGGAACGCCGCCCCCGCATGGGGGTGACGATCGGGGATGGGTGTGCGCCTTAACGGCGGCGCAGGGCGGTTAAGCCGACGAGCAACAGGGCCAGCGCTGCCGGGGCGGGGACGGCGCCGGCGCCGCTGCCATCATCGAAGGCGGTGAAGGTGACGAACAGGCCGCCGGGACCGCTGGTGCCGTTATCGAAGCGCTGCTCCAGACCCCAGATTCCGCCCAGCAGATCATTGAGGAAACCGCTGGTCAGCAGGGTGAAGTCATCGGCCTCGAAACTGCCCAGCAGGGCATCAAAGCGGACGATTTCAAAGGCGTAATCCTGGCTCGCATCGAAATTCAGCGCTTCGGCCCAGGGCGCGATGTCATCAAGCCCGGTGGCGCCGCGGCTGAACAGGCTGATCTCGAAATTGCGGTCGGTGCGTTGCGGATCTAGACGGGACAGATCGAGGGTGTAGACGCTCAGCCTGTCAAAACCGCTGAGGCTGGCCGCATCCTGGATTTCAATCGTCAGCTCTTCATTGTTATCGAACCATTCGCTGCCGACGCGGATCGTGCTGTCCGGCCCATCCGACCGGCCGAACACTACATAGCTCTCCCCGGCATTGTCGTCGCCATTG
This sequence comes from uncultured Rhodospirillales bacterium, assembly GCA_964598335.1. GTDB lineage: Bacteria > Pseudomonadota > Alphaproteobacteria > CAZRBL01 > CAZRBL01 > CAZRBL01. The sequence goes on along the minus strand of CAZRBL010000065.1, from coordinate 1,437 downwards.
GGGTCGGCTGCCCAGGCCCCGACGATCAGATCGTCGATGCCGTCGCCATTGACATCGCCGGCGCCGGCAACGCTGCGGCCGCTCAAGTCACTGGGATCGATGCCATCGAGGCGGAAGCCGGTGGCGCCGTTCAGGCTGGCCAGATCGACGCTGGCGGGAAAGCCGGCGGCGCTGCCGAACACGACGTAGCTCTCGCCGGCAAGGCTGTCGCCATTGGCGTCGGCGCGCCACGCCCCGACGATGAGGTCCTCGATGCCGTCGCCATTCACGTCGCCCGCGCCGGAGACGCTATAGCCGCTCTCCTCATTGGGATCGATGCCGTCGAGGCGGAAGCCGGTGCTGCCGTTCAGGCTGGCCAGATCGATGCTGGCGGGAAAGCCGGCGGTCGTGCCGAAGATCACATAGCTCTCCCCGGCATTGGTGTCGCCATCGGGGTCGCCAAACCGCGCCCCGACGATCAGATCGTCGATGCCGTCGCCATTGACATCGCCGGCGCCGGAAACGCTGCGGCCGCTCTGGTCATCGGGATCGATGCCGTCGAGGCGGAAGCCGGTGCCGCCGTTCAGGCTGGCCAGATCGATGCTGGCGGGAAAGCCGGAAGCCGTGCCGAACACCACATAGCTCTCCCCGGCATTGCTGTCGCCATTGGGGTCGGCCGAATAGGCCGCGACGATCAGATCGTCGATGCCGTCGCCATTGACATCGCCGGCGCCGGAGACTCTCCAGCCGCTGTGGTCATCGGGATCGATGCCGTCGAGGCGGAAGCCGGTGCTGCCGTTCAGGCTGCCAAGATCGATGCTGGCTGGAAAGCCGGTGTTGCTGCCGAACACCACATAGCTCTCCCCGGCATTGCTATCGCCATTGGGGTCGGCCCGCCACGCCCCGACGATCAGATCGTCGAGGCCGTCGCTATTAACATCGCCGGCGCCGGACACGCTCCAGCCGCTCTGGTCATCGGGATCGATGCCGTCGAGGCGGAAGCCGGTGCTGCCGTTCAGGCTGCCCAGATCGATGCTGGCGGTAAAGCCGGTGTTGCTGCCGAACAGCACATAGCTCTCCCCGGCACTGTTGTTGTCATTGGGGTCGGCCGCATAGGCCCCGATGATCAGATCATCGATGCCGTCGCCATTGACATCGCCGGCGCCGGAGACGCTCCAGCCGGCATTGTCAGCGGAGTTGATGCCGTCGAGGCGGAAGCCTGTGCTGCCGTCCAGGCTGCCCAGATCGATGCTGGCGGTAAAGCCGGTGTTGCTGCCGAACACCACATAGCTCTCCCCGGCACCGCTGTCGCCATTGGGGTCGGCCGCATAGGCCCCGACGATCAAATCGTCGATGCCGTCGCCATTGACATCGCCGGCGCCGGAGACGCTGACGCCGCTCAGATCATCGGGATTGATGCCGTCGAGGCGGAAGCCGGTGCTGCCGTTCAGGCTGCCC
>CAZRBL010000064.1:0-13094 GCA_964598335.1 uncultured Rhodospirillales bacterium | reverse complement strand
CGGTCTGGTCCATGCCCTTCTTGGCATCGAGACCCTGAACCAGCTCGCCGGCCATCCGGTCGTCGGCGCCAGTTGGGAAGGCTATGTCCTGGAGAGCCTGTTAGCGGCGGCGCCATGGCAACGCCAAGCCTGCTTCTACCGCACCGCTGCCGGCGCTGAGATCGATCTGGTTCTGGAACGGCCGGACGGCGCCCTCTGGACCATCGAGATCAAGCGCAGCCGCGCCCCCAAGCCGGGCAAAGGCGTTCACAATGCCATCGCCGATATCAAGCTCGAACGGGTCTATCTCGTTCATGCCGGCGATGATCGCTATCCCATTAGCGAGAAGATCGAAGCCATCGGCCTCCGCCCCCTGATCGAAGAGCTCCGCAGCGCAGGATAGGGCAAAACCCCCAACCCAAGCGGTTGCAGCATTGCCTGCAACCGGACTAGGCCCGCGCCAATGAGCGGGGGGACGCAGTCAAGGCCGCGCAGCGCCCGAAGGGCTTGGGGTTACGAGCGCGGAAGCAGCTTAGGCCGAAGCCTATGCAAGGACCAGCGATGCTGCGCCGGGCCAACAAATGCGCCCGCTCCTTCGGATAGAGCTCACATTCAGCGCGCGGCGGCCTTGCGATAGGCGGCTAGGCCGGCCAAGCCGATCAGCACAATGCCGGCCAGAGGAGGCGCCGGAACCGGCGCGATCACCGCGCGGAAATTGCCGAAAACCTCGTTTTCCGCGGCGGGAATGTCCTCACGGATCTCAAGCCGATCGAAGGGCGTGCCAGAGGTAATGCCGAACACGTTCTGGCCCTCGCCCGGAGCCGTGATCGCAACCGATCCTAGCGGGGTGCCCTGAAACAGCGCCGTTACAGAGAAGCCCGATGTTTCGCAGGTCGCCAGACAGCCCAGCGATGTGGCGGTATGATCTATGTGAGACGGCTGGGTCAGCGACATAGAGAAAGCCAAGAGGGGACGCGCAAAATCAAGGTTGAAGCCTTCGCCAAAAAGAGGCCACTGCCCAATGGTGATCGGCCGGCCAGGGATGTCTTCATCCCGCCCGAAATTCCAAATATTGATCGACCCACCTCCGATCTGGAGCAGCGACATGGTGACGTCCCCCATTGTGGTTGTCGCAGGCTGATTTCCAGAAAAAAGGATCGACTCAACGCTACCAGGATTTTGACTCAGCACGCCAAGAGTGGGATCGTAGGTGGGCGCATTGCCGATAGCGGCATCGAATGCGGCTTGGCTATTGTGACCAAACACGGTGGCGCTGGCTGGCGCCACAAATACAGCAGACAAGGCCAAAGACACCAGCATATTCTTAGGATTAAAGGTGTCCATGGTGCGTCTCGCCTGTACCAAGACGCACCCATCAACAACTCCAATTTGCACAAAATCAAGCGAAAAATGCACCGACTTGCGGGTGGGGGGCTCTGTCCTTCTCGTCGCCAACACCCGGGTCATCGAAGACTCTTCGGACGCTGCAAGGGTATTCGGCCAGAAGCGTGACGAGGTCGGCCTCGTCCTCCACCACCAGAACCCGTTGCGTTGCCTCAGTCATCGCAGCCCTGCCCGACCCACCTGGTGGAACTCCCTGAGGCAAAGCTTAGCGCCATGCCGCGCGGCAGGCACAGCGGATCGCTTTCGGCGTCAGGCGCTAGCCGTACTGGCCGATGACGTAGCCCCTGGTGCGGTCGTCCTGCGGATTTTCGAACACCTGGTCGGTCGGCGCCAATTCGACCAGATCGCCGAGATGAAAGAAGGCGGTGCGCTGCGCCACGCGCCGCGCCTGCTGCATATTATGGGTGACGATGACGATGGCGTAATCAGCGCGCAGCTGCTCGATCAGATCCTCGACCTTGGCGGTCGCGATAGGATCGAGCGCGGAGCAGGGCTCGTCCATCAGGATCACCTCCGGCCGCACGGCAATGGCGCGCGCGATGCACAGGCGCTGCTACTGGCCGCCGGACAGGCTGTTGCCGGGATCGTCCAGCCGGCGCCCTTTGGGCCATTGCTTGCTCGGCGCGTAACCTATTCAGCCGCTTCGTCGGTCAGGATGCAGACTTCGCAATCGCCGCCGAGATTGCGGCTGCCCTGCCCGGCGATCAGCGCGTCGACGGCCGCGAGGTTTTCGGGTTTGGCACGGGGATAGGCCGCCGCGCTGTGGCGCAGGCCGAGGCTGAGCAGCGTTTCGACGGTCTTGTAACCGGTGCGCATCGACTCGAGCACCGGAACCGGCGATCGCTCGGCAATCTCCGGCGCCGCCGGCGCCATGCAGGTGCAGCCGAGCAGGATGGTATCGGCGCCGTCCTGCAAGACCGCCGTTTCAATCGTTTCCATAACGCGGTCCAGCAGATCCGCCCGCCGATCCTTCAGGCCCGACATGGCCCCGACAGCGCCGCCGATATCGTCAACCTCGGCATCGCTGAGAACATGACGTATCGAAGCGCAGCGATCCGCGGTGCCGGTCGAGCGCAGACGCTCGCCATAGATGAAATTCAATTTCGGCGGCCAGATCGTCACGATCGAGAACCGGCGCCCCAGATTACCGGCCATCGCGATGCTGGCCTCGCCCGCACCGACGACGACCATATCCGTGGCGGAACGAATTTCGTCGATGCCGTAATCGCCGAACGTATTGATGAAAACGGCATCATAGCCGGCCTTGGCCGCCTCGATCGCGCAATCGAGATAGGCCAGCGCCGTCAGCCCGCGATCATAGGGCGTCATCGGGAATACGTTCAGCCGCGTCTCCAGCAATTCGGGCACGAAGTCCGCACCCGCTAGACCACGGATCGGCGCCGGCGCCTCGCCTGTCTCGCTCGGCGTCGCTCCCGTGCCGATGATACCGATGCGGCGGTCGGTCCGGGTCATAGCGCAGCCGCGTCGCAGACCAGCTCGAATTGCTCGACGACAACGGGCATGTCGCGTTCGGGGGCCATGCCCTTGGGCTCGAGATTGCGCTCGAAATAGGCCCAATGCACCCGGTCCCAGACATCAAGCGGACGCACGGCGGGGCCGTCGATCTGCGTATGCTCTTCGGTAATTTCGTCATAGGGCACGGTTTCCAGCTTGGTGGTGCGAACAATCAATGCCGGCGTGCCCTCGAAATCCGTCACCATCATATAGCCGCCGACCACCGGCGTCTTGTTGCGGTCGCCCTCGAACAGCCAGGGCGAGGTAAAGGTGCCGACCTTTTCCCCGGCGCGAATCAAGTCGATGATCCGCACCGACATCGCCTGCTGATCGCTGAAATGCCGTGCGCGGTAGAAACCATCCGCGGGAGGATCAGCAATCTGATCCGCGCATTCGGCCCAGAAGCGGTCCGTCGCCTCGGTTTTTTCGGCGACGGCATGTCCGGCAAGGCCAAGGGTCACAATCAGGCTGATCAAGAAACGCATGGCAAACCTCGCTGTTGAGCTAACGGGGCAATCTAGCCGTTCAGCCGCCATGGCACCAGCGCTTAATCATCGATTGCACCGGCCGGCCCGGCCCAAAAGGTCGGGCCGGTCGCCGATTGAGAAAACCTATGCATGATAACCCTCCCGATTTCCCTGGCTTTCGTTTCAGCGGCGCAGCCACCTCCACGATCCGTTCAATACCCGATCCAGGACCGGATTTGAAGCGAGGGAGTCACCCCTCTCCGATTTTTGACGCTTTGACCGACACGCCGTTTCAGCCTGGCTAGGCAGGTTGTGTTTGCGGCTTGAGCAGGTCGGGGGCATAGGCGGGCGGGTGGATCGTTATCGGCTTGCCATCGGCCTCAAGGCGCGCATTGTCGTCAGCTTCATGCAGCCGATCAAGTCGCAGCAAGCCGAGACCGACGCCGTCGACGCCGCTGCGGAAATCTCCCACAATCTTGCCGTCGAGCGTGATATCGCTTTGATAGCCGGGCGCGGCACCGTCATAGCGGATCTGCAGCAAACGCTTTTTTGCCAGCCCGCGATAATGCGTCCGGGCGGTCAGTTCCTGGCCCATATAACAGCCCTTGCTCCAGGAAAGCCCGTTCAGATAGTCGATATTGCATTCCAGCAGCGTCGATTTCTCGACGATCATATCGCGCCCGGCAGCCGGCACCGCGTTCTCGAGGCGGAGTTGTTCGTAATCCGCGATATCCGTCTCCGCCGCCTCGATTGACGGGGTTGTTCCGGCCGGCAGAACCAGCCGCACCCCCATGCCCGCAAGGCGCGGATCGACAAAGGCCATGCCGCCATCGACGGCACCGGCGGCACCCGGTTCGGGCGGCAATTCCAGCGCGCCCTCAGTATTGCCGATGAGCCCGAAAATCGACCACGAACCATCCTCCTGCGTGAGCGTGATATCGGCTCTTAGTTTATACATGCGCAATCGGCGAAACAGATCGGCGGCGCGGTCTGCGGCAACGTCGATGAGAAAATCCTCATCCTGGGCCAGCATGAAAAAATCATGCAGAAATTTGCCCTGAGGCGTCAGGAAAGTCTGGTAAACAGCCTGGTCATGCGTGCAGCGATTCACATCATTGGAGACAAGTCCCTGCAAAAAGCTGATTTTGTCCGGTCCACCAAGCCTGATGACAGTCCGGTGTTCTAATCGAATCAGCTTAGTATCGGTCATTTTTAGTTTCCATCATGAAGATTCTGCGATAACAAGCTCGACATGCAATCACTGGCCCCGATGAAGATCCTGTTTATCAGCGCCAATCGCCTCGGCGATGCGGTGTTGTCGACGGGCCTTTTACGACATTTGGGTCTTGCCTATCCGAAAGCCCAGATCAGCGTCGCTGCCGGCCCCTTGCCGGCACGGCTCCTGGCGGCCGCACCGGGCGTAAACCGGGTTATTCCCTTGCCCAAGCAAAGACGCGGCGGTCATTGGCTGAAACTATGGCAGCAGGTCGCGACAACGCGTTGGGATCTGGTGATTGACCTGCGCAACAGCCCGATCAGCTATGCGCTGATGGCAAGACAGGTGATCCGGCACCAGCCCTCCGACCAACCGCTTCACAAGGTTGTCGAGCTCGGCAGGCTGCTCGGTCTCGACCCGCCGCCGGAGCCGACATTATGGTTCGATATCGATACCTATCGCGAGGCCGACAATCTGGTGCCTCCCGGCGCACCGATCCTGGCGGTGGCACCGGCCGCAAGCTGGACCGCCAAGGTCTGGCCGCCCGAATGCTTTGCGAAGACGATCAAATCCCTGACCGGGCCGCGCGGTCTGCTGCCCGGCGCCCGGGTCATGATACACGGCGCCGAGGCAGAGCGTGAGATGTGTCAGGCCGCCGTCACCGGGATCGGCAAGCGCCGCATCCTCGATTTCATCGGAACCGACCCTTATCTCGCCGCCGCCTGCCTGTCGCGCGCCGATTTGTTCATCGGCAATGACAGCGGGCTGATGCACGTCGCCGCCGCCGGCGGGGTTCCGACGCTCGGCTTGTTCGGTCCCAGCGACGAGCGGATTTATGCACCCTGGGGAACGCTGACCGCGACGGCAAGGACGCCGGAAAGCGTCGAAGAACTTCATGCCCATCCGGATTTCAGCGACAGCTTCAACAAATCGCTGATGCGCAGCCTTAGCGTTGACACCGTAACCGCCGCCGCGACAAAGCTTTGGCATTCCGCGCTGCTTTCCCGTCCCGTGGCGGCCGCGCGATAAGTAACGTGTCGGAACCGGTCGAGGCGCTGTATCCGCCCGGCGTCGCCTTCCTCTCCGGCGGTCTCGGCGACCAGTTGACGCAACTTCCGCACCTGGCCGCCATTGCCCGGCAGAGCCAAGGCGGCGATGTCGCGCTGGCCTCGATCCGGGCCGGAAAGGTGGACAGCCTGTTCGCGCATCTGCCCTATATCGGCCCGGTTATCGATATGTGGCATGGCCGGCATCTGCTGCGTCCCGCCACCTATCGGGCCGTCGGTCGCATTGCCGGGCTGCAGCGTCAGGCCGGCTGGTTCCTGCACCGCAGCACCACGATGCTGGCTTTGGGCGCCGCCGCCGGGCTGAAACGCCGGATCGGCTTTCATCGCGGCGAATGGCTGCGCCGTCAGCTGCTGACCGACGCTGTCGATCTCACCGGTCACAAGATCGAGCAGAGTTGGGGCGTGGGGGTCACGCCCGGCCCGGCAAAGGTGATGCTGGAACAGCTGGGCTTCAGCTTCGATTATGATTCATTCATCTTCGCCCCGGACCCGTCGGCGACACTTGAGACCATCGGGCGCTTTGCCGATCTGCCGCGGCCGTTTTTCGTTCTCGGCATCGGCGCGAGCTGGCCGGAAAAGCGCTGGCCCGCGGCCTATTTCCGGCAGGTGATGACGGCGCTGGGCGAAAGGCAGCCCATGACCTTCATCCTCTTCGCCGGGCTGGACAGCATCGATACCGCGCAATTCCTCCGCGACAAATGTCCGCCGGGCTGCAGCTTGATTGATTTGACGACGGCGGAGCTCGGTTTGCCCGCCGAACATGCGCTCATCGCAAGCGCGCTCGGCTATCTCGGCAATGACAGTTTCGGGCTCAACTTGGCGGCGTTCTGCGCCTTGCCCGCGATCGGCCTGTTCGGGACCACTCCGCCGCTGCTTTATCGCCGCAATATCCATGCGGTGACGTCGCCGGAGGGTCAGCCGCGCAGCATGGCGTCGATCACGCCCGAAGCCGCCCTCGATATGGTCTATCGCCAGATCCCCCTGCTTGCCGAGCGATGAGTGTGCTCGACCGGGTTTTGCAGGGCGCCGTCGCGATCCTGGCGCTGATTGCGATCGCCGCGCCGCTGGGCACGATCTGGGGCTTGGCGCTGCTCTGGCCGCTGCTGGCGCTGCGCCTCGGCGCCGCGTCGTTAGCTTGGCGCAGTCCGGTTTTCTGGAGCGCTGTTGCGCTGGCCGGCTGGGGTGCGGTCACGGCGCTATGGACACCGGCGCCGGACACGGCGACGGCAAAGCTTATGCAGTGGGCTCTGGTCCTGCTGCCCGCACTGCTGATGACGGCATCGCTGCATCGCATGGCCGTGCCCCTCAAGCAGAAGCTGAGCGCTGCCGCGGTCTATGGGTTGATCGCCGGACTCGTCATTATCGGCGTCGAAATCCTGTTCGGCGATCCGCTCTATACCCTGATCAACCAGGAGCCGCCGCCGCATCCCGATGGCAGCAGCCAGCGCAATCGCTCTCTCGTTTTGCTGGCGATCCTGATCTGGCCCGCCGCGCTGTGGCTATGGCGCCAGCACGGATGGCTTGCCGCGGCTGGCGTAATGCTGGCCGCTCTGGTCGCCATTCTGTCCGGAGAGAGCCATTCGGCCATTCTCGCCTGGGGTCTCGCCGGGCTGATTCTCTCTCTTGCCCTTTGGCGGCAGAAGATCGCGCTTTGGTGTGTACGCGTCTGTCTTGTCTTGACCGTGCTGTCGGCTCTGCCGCTGGCCCAGATCATGTTCGACGCCGGTCTGAGCGAAAACAGCACGCTGAATCGCAATTGGCGTCATCGCGTCGACATCTGGGCCGCCGCCGTCGAGCACTGGCAGCAAAAGCCGATGCTCGGTTGGGGGCTGAGCGCGTCGCGTGCCTTGCCGCCGGCCAAGACCGAGACCTTTTACTCACGCTTCTCGGAAAGCCGCATCATGCTCCATCCGCATAATCTGCCGGTGCAGACAGCGCTCGAGCTGGGGCTGATCGGCATGCTGCCGCTGACCGCCTTGCTGCTGACCCTGTCCCGTCTGCGGCCCGGGACCGCCCGGGCCGATGCCGCAATTCGGCTGGCCACCCTGACCGCCGGCTTCGCCGCAGCCCAGGCTGCCTTCGGCGCGTGGCAGGGCTGGTGGCTGGCGGGGCTGATCCTTGCCGCAATCATGTCAATCCTGGTTGACGATGCACCCAGCGATGTCGCACCCATAGAGAAAGGACCTCTTTCGCCAAACACCTCATGATCATCCGGCTTTTTCTCTCCTTCCTGCTTTCGCTTTGTGCCTGGGGAGCCCCCGCCTACGCCCAGCTCGACGGTGAGCCGGTGACCATGATCGTGCCCTGGGATGTCGGCGGCGGATCGGATGCGACCGCCCGGATCATCGCGTCGCTGCTCAGCCGCGAGCTCAACCGACCGGTACTGGTCCGTAATCGCCCTGCCGGGCTGGGCGTTGCCGGGCATGAAGCCATCGCCTCGGCCCCGCCCGACGGCGACACATTGGGCATGGTGACAACGGAGCTCGGCATGATGCACTGGACCGGCGATACCACGGTGACCTTTGCCGATATCCAGCCGCTGGCATTGATGAATCGCGATGCGGCGGCGATCTTTGTGCGCGGCGCGAGCCGGATCGACGATATCCGCGAGCTGCGCCTCGCGATCATCGGGAAGGCCGGACGCCTGACCGCCTCAGGCACGCGGCGCGGCGGTATCTGGCATCTGGCGCTGGCCGGGTTCCTGCGCGCCATCAATGTGCCGACCGATGCGGTGAGCTGGGAGGAATCGGTCGGTTCCGCCGCGGCGCTTCAGGCTCTGCTTGATAACGAAGTCGATATGGTGGTGGCCTCGGTGCCCGAGGCCAGCGCGCTGCTCAATGCCGGTCTGGTCCGCGCCCTGGCGGTAATGGATGATCAGCCGAACCCGGGCTATCCCGATATCCCGACCCTGCGCGAGGCGCTGGGGATTGATTGGCAGGCCGCCGCCTGGCGCGGCATTGCGGCGCCGCCGGGGCTCGAGCAGAATGATGTCGAGCGCCTCGCCGCTGCCCTGCGTGCGGTCTATGAAAGCGACGAGTATATCGACTTCATGGCGCAGCGCGGCTTCGGGCGCGCCTGGGCGGGACCCGAGGATTTCGAAGCCTTCATGCTGGAGAACAACCGGGCGCTCGGTGCCGCATTGTCGAGCCTCGGCCTAACGGAGAATTGAGCGTTATGAGCTTTGACCTGATCATCCATGGCGGCACCGTCTTCACACCGGCGGGCCTGATCGAGACCGATGTTGCGGTCAGCGGCGGCAAGATCGCCGCGCTGGGCAGTTTCGCGCCCGGCGATGCGGCGGAAAGCGTCGATGCGACCGGGCTGACCGTCCTGCCCGGCGTGATCGACAGCCAGGTGCACTTTCGCGAGCCCGGTCTGGAACACAAGGAGGATCTGGAAAGCGGCACGCGATGCGCGGCGCTGGGCGGTGTCACGACGATCTTCGAAATGCCCAATACCAAGCCGCTGACGACCGACAAGGCGACCTTCAACGACAAGCTGGACCGGATGAAGAACCGGTCCTGGGTCGACTATGCCTTTTTCGTCGGCGCCACACCGCATAATGTCGACCAGCTGCCGGAGCTTGAAAACCTGCCCGGCTGCTGCGGCGTGAAGATGTTCATGGGCGCCTCGACCGGCTCGCTTCTGGTCGCCCATGACGACGATGTCCGTCGTGTCCTGGCGCATGGCAGCCGCCCGGTGGCGGTCCATTCCGAGGATGAAGACCGCATGCAGGAGCGTCTGCCGATCCGCGACGCCGCCACAAGCGCCCATGCGCACCCGGAATGGCGCGATGTCGAATCCGCGGTGAAATCGACCAAAAGGCTGTTGAAGCTGGCGCGCGAAACCGGCCGCCGTGTCCATGTCCTGCATGTCAGCACCGGCGACGAAATCAGCCTGCTGGCTGCGGCCAAGGATATCTCCACCGCCGAGGTGACGCCGCAGCACCTGACGCTGTCCGCCCCCGATTGCTATGACCGGCTGGGCGAGAAGGCGCAGATGAACCCCCCGATCCGGACCGAAGAGCATCGGCAGGCCCTGTGGAAGGCGCTCGAACAGGGCGTGTTCGATGTCATGGGCTCGGATCACGCACCCCATACGGCCGAGGAAAAGGCCAAGGGCTATCCGAACTCGCCGTCCGGCATGCCCGGCGTGCAAACCATCGTGCCGATCATGCTGGATCATGTGAATGCCGGGCGGCTCAGCCTGACACGCTTTGTCGATCTGCTCTGTGCCGGCCCGGCGCGGATTTTCGGCATCATCAACAAGGGCCGGATCGTTGCCGGCTATGACGCCGATTTCACCCTCGTCGATATGAAGGCCAAACGCCGCATCGAGAGCGACTGGCTGGCCTCGAAATGCGGCTGGTCGCCTTATGAAGGCATGGAGGTCAGCGCCTGGCCGATGGCCACCATCATCCGCGGCAATATCGTCATGCGTGAAGACGAGCTGACCCCCGGCCAGATCGGCGAAGCTTGCCGCTTCTGGTCAACGCTCTAGGTCGGAGAAATGCACGCCCCCCTGGACGCACAGCAGGTCGCCGCTGCCACGGCCCGCGCACTCCTTGAGATCGAGGCGGTGCTGCTGGCCGAGGGCGAGCCTTTCACCTTGACTTCCGGCCGCAAGAGCCCGGTCTATGTCGACTGCCGCAAGGTGATTGCCTTTCCGCGGGTGCGGCGCGCCATCACCGAGTTCATGGCAGCCACCGTCTATCGCGAGATCGGCTATGAATCCCTCGATGCGGTTGCCGGCGGGGAAACGGCGGGCATTCCCTATGCCGCCTGGCTGGCCGATGCGCTCGACCTGCCGATGCTCTATGTCCGCAAGCAGCCCAAGGGGTTTGGCCGGATGGCGCAGATCGAGGGCAGTTTCGAGCCCGGAGCGCGCGTCTTGCTGGTCGAGGATCTCGCCACCGACGGCGGCAGCAAGGTGGTTTTCAGCGATGGGCTGCGCAAAGCCGGTGCCGAGGTCAACGATATCATCGTCGCCTTTCACTACGGTATCTTCCCCGAAGGCATCGAAAAATTACGTGCCGACGGCCTGCGCCTGCACGGGCTGACGACCTGGGCCGATGTGCTGACCGTGGCCGAGGCCAGCGGCCGTTTCAGCGCCGACGCCCTGACCCGCGTCCGCGCCTTTCTTGACGATCCCGAAGGGTGGGCTGCATGAGCGGAGAGCTGATCGACCCTTTCGCGCGCCGCATCGAATATCTGCGGGTGTCCGTCACGGACCGCTGCGATCTGCGCTGTGTCTACTGCATGGCGGAAAAGATGCAGTTTCTGCCGAAAAAGGAGCTGCTGAGCCTCGAAGAGCTGGATCGGCTGTGCAGCATTTTCGTCAGCCAGGGTGTGCGCAAGCTGCGGCTGACCGGCGGTGAGCCGCTGGTTCGGCGTAACATCCTCTGGCTCGTTGAACGCCTGTCCCGCCATCTCGAGAGCGGCGCGCTGGATGAGCTGACGATGACGACCAACGCCACACAGCTCGACCGTTTTGCCGACGATCTGGCGGCGCTGGGGATCAGGCGCATCAATATCAGCCTGGACAGTCTGGACAGCAGCCGCTTTGCCGAGTTGACCCGCGGCGGCAGTCTCGACCGGGTGCTGAACGGGATTGCCGCGGCGCAGCGCGCGGGGCTGCACATCAAGATCAACGCCGTCGCGCTGAAGGGCGTCATTGAGCAGGAAATCGACCGCATGATCGCCTGGTGCGGCGCCGAAGGCTTCGACCTGTCGCTGATCGAGGTCATGCCGCTGGGGGACATCGACGATCCGGCCGCGCTCGGTCAGGGGGATCATGCCCGCTATCAGCAATATCTCTCGCTGGCGGACCTCCGGGCCCGGATCGAGACGCGCTGGGGCCTGACCGACATCGCCGACCGCACCGGCGGCCCGGCGCGCTATACCCGCATCGCGGAAACCGGCGGCCGGCTGGGTTTCATTACCCCGCAAAGCAATCATTTCTGCGCTGCCTGCAACCGTGTGCGCCTGACCTGTACCGGCCGGCTCTATCTCTGCCTCGGCCAGGAAGACTATGCCGATCTGCGCGATCCCCTGCGAAACGGTCAGGATGATCAGGCGATTATCGCCGCCATCGAGGAAGCGCTGAGCAGAAAACCGCTCGGCCATGACTTCTTCATTGAAGCAGATCACAGACAGGTCGCCGTTCCCCGGCATATGAACGTCACCGGCGGATAGGCTGCGTCTCCGCAACCACGGCGCAGCCTGGGCGTTGAACGAGGCGCCGGCCCGGCTGTTACCGTTACGCAGCCGGGCCGGACGCGTTGCATGGACTGGCACTCGCGCTGTTTTTTGTTTGGCGCTCGCGCGCCGGGCCGGCCCGCCCCTCACCCCCGCCCCGCCTCCCCTCGTTAGTATCCTGGCAGGGGAGGCGGGGCGGGGGTGAGGGGTGGGCCGGCCCAAAACAAACTGTCACATTTCTGTAAAATTTAACCTTTGCAAATGAAGACTGAGCCATTATCCTGTCATTGAATCGTAAAGAAATCTGAGGAAACACGTCGGAATGCTCGGCGGCGGCATCATGGATCTCAATCGCGGTGAGGGCTCACCGCATCGGCTCAGCCTGCGCTCGGTCGACGACCCGGGCGCCACCATACCGCGCTGGCAGGTTGCCATGCTGACGGTTCGGGCAGCCGAAAACGGCGAGAATGTCGAGGATTCGAAACGCCCGATTCTCACCAACAGCCTGCAGCGCAAGCTGTTTCAGGAGCAGTTCGAGCGTGCCCTGCCAAAGCGCAATACCGACCGCGCCATGGGCCCCGCGCGCCCGTTTTACACCGAACGGGAGCAGGACGAGATTACCCTGAACCCCTATGACGGCTTCGATCCGTTTACGATCCCGCCCTTCGCCGTGCCGCTGCTGTTCATGCTGATGACACTGCTCAGCCTCTTGGCCGTCGGCGCCAGCGTTGCCATAACGGCCTATGGCCTCAGCTCCCCCGCCTTCTAAAAGGCTCGCCTTTACCGCCGCCGAAACCGAAGACGCCGAGCGCGCCCGCGATCTGCTGGTCGCGCGCTATGGCTCGGTGCCGGCGCAGGAGGCCGATGCGATCATTGTGCTGGGCGGTGATGGCGCGATGCTGGAGACCATGCACCGCTACCGTGCCTGCGGCGTCCCGTTTTTCGGCATGAACCGGGGCTCGGTCGGCTTTTTGCTCAATGAGTATGGCGAGGATGATCTGCACGCCCGCATCGCCCAGGCCGACAGCGTCGATCTGCATCCGTTGCAGATGGAGGCGACGACCCGTGACGGCGCGGTCCACGCCGCCATGGCGATCAATGAGGCCAGCATGCTGCGCGAGACGCGGCAGACGGCAAAGCTGAAAATCACGGTCGACGGCAAGGAACGCCTGCCCGAGCTGATCTGTGACGGGATCATCGTCGCCACCCCGGCCGGAAGCACCGCCTATAACCTCTCCGCCCACGGCCC
>CAZRBL010000063.1:0-13249 GCA_964598335.1 uncultured Rhodospirillales bacterium | reverse complement strand
GGATCGGCGGTTTCCATTTCGGCGATCTGGTTATTGATGATGCCGCGCTCGACCGCATGACGGTCGCTCTGGCGCTGCACCGCCTCCTGGTTCAGGCCTAGATTGGCGCGGTCCTGGATCAGATCGTCCATGCCGCCGCCCATCCGCGTCGATGCCAGCTCATTCAGATGGTTCGAGGCGGCGACGTTCAGCCGATCGGGCGGGAAGGCATCGACCATATACAGGCCCTTGAGAAGCTCCCGCAGCGAGGGGTCGTCAGCGTTGATGCCGTAATCGGCGCTGACACCGGGCGCAATCTGGCCTTCGACACGGTCAGGCGAGCCGGCGTAGAACACGGCCGAAAAATCGTAGACGCCGTGCGTCCCGGCGAAGACTTGGTCGATTTCAGCGGTCAGCGCATCGATATCGGCAACCGTGGCCGCGGCCAAAGCGGCATCGAGCGGGGGGCCGACGGCGACGCCGAAATAATCGGCAGCGACGAGATCCATCATCTCCAGCGGTGTCGGATCGGCGATGGTGATGCGTTCATCCGGTCCCATGGCCGGGCGGGTATCGACGGCGGTACCGGCAAACAGATAACGGCCTGAGAAATTGCTGTTCAGCGACATGGTGATCTGATCAATGGCATCCCGAGCCGCGCGATCGATCACATCGCCCTCAGCATTGTCCTGCACCGCCACGATCAGGTCCCGCACCCCGGCGGTCGCCTGTCCGACGGTTTCCAGCGCCGTCTGCATCACCTCCATCCGGCCGGCGATGACGCTGTTGCCCTGCAGATATTCCTCAATCCGGGCATAGCTGTTGCGCAGACCGATCAGCGCCGCCCCGCGGGTTCCCAGCTCTGCCGAGATATCGGCATGACGGCCGGTCGACACCTCCTTTTGCGCCGCGGCAAGACGGTTCTGGGTGTCGTTGATCGTCAGCCTTGTCTCATTCGAGACCGCCAGGGTCGAGATGGGGTTCACGAGCATTTTTGTTCTCCGTGCGCCGGTCCACCCCTCACCCCTGCCCCGCCATCCCAAGACAGTATCCTTGCAGGGGAGGCGCGGCGGGGGTGAGGGGCGGACCGGCTTTCATCACCTTAATCGCGTCAGAATATCGAGCATCTGCGATGCCGCCTGAATGACCTGCGCGGTCGCGCCATAGGTCTGTTCAATCAGGATCATCTTCTGCAATTCCTCATCGATATTGACGCCCTCGGCACGCGTGCGGGCCAGCTCGATACTGTCGGCCAGCGCCGTCTGTGCGCCCAGCGCCCTCTCGCTTTCAACCCGGCGGAATTGCTGCGCATTCATCGCATCGGTGGCGAAATCGCCGAGCCGCGCATCGGGCGCCAGCCCGGCATCGCCGGAGAACGGTGCCACGGCGTCAAACACGCCCTCAAAGGCGCGAATCTGGACGGCATCGCCGCTATTGCCCGGCGCGGCGGCATGGATGCCGTCGCGAATCCGCCACGGGTCGCCGCCCGCCTCCGGCACGACCAGCTGGTTGACCGAAATTCGCCCGGCGAAACCGGTCGGCGGCGGATTCAGCAGCGGATCATGCGGCGGCGCATTGCGAACATGGCGGCTGGTACCGTCGGCCTCGGTGAACAGGCCGGCATGGGCCGGGTTCAACGGATCGAAGCTGGCATCCGCAGTCTGGAACTGATCGGCCAGCACGCTGGCGATTTCATCGATCTGCACCTGAAATTGCGGCATGACCTGATCGCGAATCTCGAAATTTCCGGCGAGACGGCCGCCGCGAATGGCGCCCGGATTGCCCGAGCCCGGCGCGATGTCGATTCCTTCGACGAAGATCCCCTGAGGCGCGGGCGAGGTCGGGTATTGCATGCTGGCGTCGATTTGCGCGGTCGGCGTAAACTCCAGAGTCCGCGCCGAGCTATCGAGCAGGGTGACGCCGCCGCCGGTCAGGACCACAACCTCATTATTGCCGCGAAGGAAATACTGGATGTCGAGATGCTGGGCGATATCATCGAGCAGCATCGAGCGCTGATCCTCCAGCGCGGTAAAGTCGCCGATGCCGCCCTGCGCGCGCCCGGCGATCTCACGATTCACCGTTTCCAGCTGCTGCAGCGCCCGGTTGACCGCGGTCACACTCTCGGCAATGCCGGCATCGGCCGCCTCACGGCTTTGCTCAATGGCGCGATGCGAGGCTTGCAGGCTTTCGGTCAGACGTTGCGCCTCGCCGATCACGGCGCGCTGCTGGGTTTCATCCTCGGGCATCTCACCCAGCCGCTGGAGCGAGCGGTCGAAAGCGGCAAGCGCGCTGGAGATCGAGCGTTCCTCATCGGGCTGGCCGACCGTCTGGGTGAAAATGCCGAGCGCCTCGGACGAGGTCCGGAGCGCTTCGGCAGCGCTGATGGCGACGCGACTGTCGCGCGCGAGACCTTCCTGCGCCAGTCGCTGGACGCCTTCGACACGGACGCCCTGCCCTTGCCCGGCAATCACCAGCGGCGCGATATCGGCCTGTTTGCGGACATAGCCTGGCGTCGAAGCATTGGCGATATTGCGAGAGACCAGCGCCAGTCGCTCCTGCGAAACACGGAGCGAGCTGCTGGCCGACGCCATGGCGGTGGAAATGCTCATTTCATGCTTCCTCTTGGGCCGGTCCGCCCCTCACCCTCGCCTCCCCGCCAGGATACTAGCGAGGGGAGGCTGGGCGGGGTTTGGGGCGGTCCGGCCAAACCCCTATCGCTTGATCTGGTTGACGGTATTCAGCATCTCGTCCGCCGTCCGGATCACCGTGGCGTTCGATGAATAGGCCCGCTGGGTGGTGATCAGGCTGGTCAGCTCCTCGGCGATATCGACATTGGACTGCTCCAGCGACGCCGGCGACACATCGCCGACCGGGCCGACACCGGCATCCCAGAGATACAGTTCACCAGCGCTTCGGCTCAGCTCGAAGGCGTTGCCGTCAACGAGGCCGAGCCCGTCCGGATTGGTGACATTGGCAACCGGGAGGCGATAAGCCGGGCGGCGGCTGCCATTATCGAACACCGCGAAGACGAGGCCATCATCGCCGATTTCAACGCCGCTGACCGAGCCGAAAGCCGAACCGTCCTTGGCGATGTTATTCGGCACATAATCGCCCGCGAACTGGGTCAGCCCGTCAAAGCTGTTGGGGGCGCCGAGGGTCAGGTTGATCGTCTGGGCACCGCCATTGACCGGAATGTCAAAGGTGCCGGGATCAGCGCCGGCCACGATACCGCCGCCCGGGACATAGGCTGCCGGGCTGCCGGCATTGGCGCCGGTACCGTTGAAGGTGACGTCGATGGTGCCGACCGGCACGCCGTCATCCTCGACGGTCAGCTGCCAGGTGTTGGCGGTAACATCGTCCGGGTTCCAGTCCAGCGTCAGGCGGCGGGCAGTGCCGAGATCATCGAAATATTCGATGCTGGTGCGCAGATTGCCGGCTGTCGGATCGCCGGTCAGCTGCGCCGGCACATTGGCCGAGAAATCGACGCGTGTCGTCGGCTCGCCGGTAAAGCCGAGATTGCGGACATTGACCGTCTCGAGACCGGTAAAGCCGGTTCTGGCGGGCTCGCCGGCAGCGAAGGCGCCGGTTTCATCGAGCCGCCACCCCTGAAGGAATTGGCCCGAGGCATTGATCAGATTGCCCTCGGAATCGGGGCGGAAGCTCCCGGCGCGGGTCAGCAAACCGCGGCCGACATCGCCGCCGTTGACGCGATCCGAAACGACGAAAAAGCCGTTACCGGCGATCGCCAGATCCGTGTCGATCGTACTCGACAGCAGCGAGCCCTGGCGTGAGATCTGAACCCGTGTATCGGTGCCGACGCCGCCGGGATTGGAACGCGCTTCGGTTCCCGAGCCCGTGACCAGCGACGTGAACTGGATATCCTTGCGCTTGTACCCGACGGTCTGCGAATTGGCGATATTGTCGGAGATTGCGCCGAATTTGCGCGATTGCGCTGACAGGCCGCCGACGCCGGCGTTCATTGCACCCAGAATGCTCATGGCTTTTGCACCTCAATCGATGATCGGATGCGGGCGCGATGAGCCTTCTGGCCGGGATCATCCTGGCGGCGCTGATTCTACGCCTGATGATCGTGCTCCGCTGTTGTTGCAGCGGACCATGAGGGGATCGGATTAAGCGGGGTTAAAAGCCGCTCACCCGCCCCCATTACGGCTCTTGCCGAGCTCCTCGATGACTGGCGAAAAGCCCTCGAATTGCGGGTGGCCGAGATAAATGCCGTCGTGATTGCCGGCGTTCTTGTGTGCCTGGCGAAAGGCCTCTGACTTGGTCCAGCCCTCGAATGCCTCCTGGCTCTCCCAAATCGTATGCGTCGCATAAAGCGCATGATCGTCGTGTTTCGGTCCTTTCAAAAGCCGAAACTCGACAAAGCCGGGAACAGTGCCGAGATGGCTGTCCCGTTGACGCCAGATTTCCTCGAAATCGGCTTCGCGGCCGGGTGCGATCTTGAACCGGTTCATCGCGATGAACATTCAGACGAACTCCTCAATAAGAACTGAGCTATCCGATAACCGTTCGCAACGAACCGGGTCAAGCGCCCGGCCGCGATTCCCGGCTTAAATGGCCTGCAGGTTAACGGCTGAGGATTTGCCGCGCTTCTTGTCGACCTGGACTTCATAGCCGATGCGCTGGCCTTCCTGCAGGTGGTTCATGCCGGATTTTTCGACCGCGCTGATGTGCACGAACACATCATTGCCGCCGCCATCGGGACAAATGAAGCCATAACCCTTGGTGCCGTTAAACCATTTCACTGAACCCGTTTGCATAGTCGTTCTCCTTGTCGTTGGGTTGTGTACCGCAATCAGCTCAACCCGATAGACACAGCAGAACCCGGGCACCGCTGAGGCGCCCGCGCAAACGCGGTCATCGTTAGAAAGTCTGAAGTGCAGGCAGTCTTGGGAAAGGCTTTAGCAGCCGAACCGGAAACACGCCGGATCGTAGTCAGTCGCAACGTCGTCTTGTCGGCCGCCGATCCGATCGAAACCGGACCAACTCATGCGGCACTGCCTTTCCCTGTTCGATATGCGCCAGTGTGACGCATGATCACCGTTTCAGAAGCGCAGCGATTGTGCAAGCAAATAATTTAGTCTCCGGCGGTTTTCGGCGCGACACGCGCCCGGAAATACAGGTCGAGCAAATGGCAGGGCAGCGACAGAACGAGGAAAAGCGCGATCAGCGGCCATCCGGCATCGGTCATCGCCGCACGTGCCGCCAGAACCAGGAATGCGCCGGGAAGCAGCGCTGCGGCGATCCTGAGAGCATTGCCGAACCCGGCGCGGTACAGGAACACAGCTTCGAGAAGCAGAACAGCGAGCATTATGTCAGCCGCATGCCCACGCTCGAACAGCCATTCGGTCATGGCTCAGAACGGCCCGTTAAGCCGCACAACCTCATAATTGAGCGCCGCCGCGATGCTGACCCAGATCAGATAAGGCACCAGCAGGAGAGCTGCGGTGGTCGACAGGCGCCGGATCAGAATCATCAAGCCGAGAATCGACAGCCACAGCAGGCCGACTTCGATCAAGGCAAGGTCGGGCCGTTTGAGCTGAAAGAACAACAGGCTCCAGATGATGTTCAGCGCCGCGTTGAAGGCGAATAGCCCGATCACCGCATAGCGCGATTCCGCGCTGGGGGCGCGGCGCCAGGCGGTCACGCCGGCGGCGGCGGACAGCGCGAAAATGATCGTCCAGACAATCGGAAAAACGTAATCCGGCGGATTCCAGCTCGGCTGTTCCAGACTTTGATACCACGGCCCAAGATCGGTCAGGGTACCGCCGACCGAGGCGACGCCGAATGCGGCCAGGGCCGCGATGACGATAGGCTTGAGACGCGAGCGCGGACGCGCCACCGGCTCAGGTTCGGGCGAAACCGAGGAGATGGCTCATATCCTTGAGGAAGATCCGCAAATGCGCACCGGGATCGGCCTTGACCAATTCCTTGTTCATATAGGCCTGCCAGGTCAGGCGCTGCACATCGGGATCGTCGCAAATGCTGACGAAACGCTCACGCCGCTTGTCCGAGCGATACCAGAAATGCTGCATGATGCCGAGCACCCAGAACACTGTGCCGTGCTGCTTCATGAACCGTGCACGCGCGGTTTTCAGCGCCTTGGCCTTTCCGGTTTCGAGCAGTTCTTCAACCGCTTCGGCGGCCAGCCTGCCGCCGGTCATGGCATAATAGATGCCCTCACCCGAGGCCGGGGCGACGACGCCCGCAGCATCGCCGGCGAGCAGGACATCCTTGCCGTTATCCCAGCGCGGCAGCGGCTTGAGCGGGATCGGCGCGCCTTCGGTCCGCACCGTCTCACACGCATCGAGATGCCGCGTCCTGCGAATATCAGCGACCGCGCCGCGCAGCGAAAAGCCCTTATTCGCACTGCCGACGCCGACGCTGGCGGTTTCGCCATGCGGGAACACCCAGGCATAGAAGTCCGGCGAGACATGACCCTGATAGAAGATATCGCAGCGGGTACCGTCATAATCTTTCGAAACGCCCTGTGGCGCCTTGATGATCTCATGATAGGCGAAAACGCTTTTGGTCTTTTCCGCACCCTTCACCGATTGGCGAGCAACCTCCGAGCGTGCCCCGTCTGCCCCGATCACGGTCCGGGCGGTAACGCTGACTCTCTGTGCCTTATCATTCGTGCCTTTCGGCTGATAGACGATCACCGCTCGGTTCTGGGCGTCCCGTTCCAGGGCGACGAATTTACCCGCACGGCGCTCGGCGCCGGCAGCGGCGGCGCGCTCGCGCAGCCACTCATCGAAATCCTCACGATCAACCATGCCGACGAAACCGCCTTCAATCGGCATGTCCACCTCTTTATCCGAGGGCGCGATGACGCGGGCGGATTTCGCATGTGCGACCAGCATGCTGTCGGGCACATCGAAATCGCGCATCAACCGCGGCGGAATCGCGCCGCCGCAGGGCTTGATCCGGCCCGCGCGGTCAAGTAGCAGCACCGAGCGGCCGGCTCGGGCAAGATCTTCGGCGGCGGTCGCTCCGGCCGGTCCGCCGCCGATCACGGCAACGTCAAAAATATCACTATTCGTCATGATCCTATCTCCGTAGCGAGGTGAGGCGGTATTGTGGGGCGTTGGGTATTGGCGGCCGGCAGACCGAGCCGCATCGCCAGCAGACCGGCGGCGACAAAGACCAGCGCCTCGATTGAGAACACGGTGGCAAAAGCGCTTGCATCATCAGGCGCGAGCAGGCGCATGACATCGAGGCTCGCGGCGCCGATCAGCCCGCCCAGTCCGAAGGCGATGGCCTGCGCCGCGCCCCAGAGACCCATGCGGATCCCTTCGCGGGCCTGAGCCTCGCCATGGGCGCTGGACCCGCCGGCGAAGGACATCATCATGCCGATCGCCGAAACCGCAAAAACGCCGTTGGCAAAGCCGAGGGCAAAGACAATCGGATGCAGCGGCAGGGCAAGTGCGCCTTGCCCCGTCATCGCGATCAAGACCAGGACTCCGCCGGATGCGAGGCAGCCAAACGCGGTCAGACGACGCAGCCAGCGCGTCTTGTCACCCTTGATGACGACGCCGCTGAGGCCGACCAGGATCATGCCCAGCAACACACCGCCGTTCTGCACGCCGGTCAGCTGGGTCGACTCGCCGACAGTGAAGCCGAAAACCAGGCCGGCAAAGGGCTCCAGGATCAAATCCTGCATCGAATAGGCCAGCATGGACATGAACACGAAAATCGTGAAGTCGCGTGCCCGCTTCTCGCCCCATGTCTCGCGCAGCACGGAACGAAACGAAATCGCAGAGGAGGATTGATCACCGGCAGGCAGGGTCAGCCCGTTTTCGAGCCCGGCCACGGCAATGATCGTCAACAGGAAAGCTGCGGCGCAGATCGCTGCCGCCACTGTAATCAGCCGTTCAGCGGAGAACGGGTCGAGCATCTGACCTGCGATGCCCGCGGTCAGAACAATGCCCAGGATCATCATGATCCAGGTGATCGACGCCGCTGCCGGGCGTCGTGACGGCGCGGCCGCCGTTGCAAGCAACGCCAACAGCGATGTGCCGCTGGCGCCGACGCCGAAACCGATCAGCATGAAGGCAAGCACGCCCAGAGCGGTACCCCAGAACACGGAGCTGCCCATCAGAAGCACGGCCTGGGTCGCAAGCAAGGCGCCGAGCGCCAGCACGCCCATACCGCCGATGATCCAGGGGCTGCGGCGCCCGCCACGGTCCGACCGATGGCCCCATAGCGGCCGCGATAGCTGGATCACATAATGCCAGGCGACCAGCGCCGCCGGCAGGCTGGCCGCGAGGGCCAGTTCCACGACCATGACACGGTTCAGGGTCGAGGTTGTCAGAACGACGATGGCGCCCAGCGCGGTCTGCACCAGGCCGAGGCGGACGATCCCGAGCCAGCTAAGATGCCGGACGGCACTCATAAGGTGCCCCCGATGCCGATCGCCGAGACCAGCATGCCTAGAACGTACAGCGTCGTACCGGTGGCATTATACCAGGGCGTGTGCTTCTCGGGGTCCTTCAACAGACGCCGCATCAGCGCGAACTGGACCAGCAGCAAGCCGGCCACACCGGCGGCGAACCAGGGAAGGTTCCAAAAATAAAGCAGCCCGATAACGACAAGCTGCGGCACCGCCATGATTGCGCAGGCGAGCCGCGCTGCCGGATCGATGCCGAGCACCGCCGGCAGGGACCGAATGCCCATCGCGCGGTCGCCCTCCACCGCCTTGAAATCATTCAGAGTCATGATGCCGTGCGCTCCGATGCTGTAAAGCACTACAAGCGCAAGGATTTCGGGCGGCGGCAGGCTGCCCAGCATGATCGCGGCACCGGTGAACCAGGCGATTCCCTCATAGGAAAGCGCAACGGCGCCGGGGCCCCACCAGCCGCTCTTCTTCAGCCGAACCGGCGGCATGCTGTAGGCCCAGGCAAGGATCAGCGCGACGATAGTGGCGCCGATCACCCAGGGGCCGAACAATGTCGACCAGGCAAGCGAAATCACCGAACCGATAACCGCAATACGCAACCCCCAATTGCCGGGGATGCGCCCCGACGGGATCGGTCGATCGGGCTGGTTGATCGCATCGACATGGCGATCATACCAGTCATTGACTGCCTGACTTGTGGCGCAGACCAGCGGACCGCCGAGAATGACCCCGCCGATCAGCAGCCAGATATTGTCGAGTACCGCAACGCCGGAGGAGACGACACCGCACATGAACGCCCACATCGGAGCGAACCAGGTGACCGGCTTGAGCAGCTCAAGCACAGCGGCAGGGCGCGGCAAGCGTCGCCGGGGCAAATTCGAGGACAGATCGCTGACATCCGACATGATGTCAGTTTGAGTTGACAGGCTATACCTGTCAATATGATTTAACAGTTGAATGGATAATTTTCGGGGTGGTTTGGCGCCGGCACGCGCTCAATCATCCGAGTTGCCGGCGAGGCCATAGCGGTTCAGCTTCGCATACAGGCTTTGCCGACTGAGACCGAGCATTTCGGCAGCCATGGCGCGATTGTTACTGGTCAGGCTGAGCGCTGCTTCGATGCACAGCCTTTCGATTACATCGGTCGTTTCACGCACGATCTCGCGCAGGGTGGTTCTGCCGACCAGATCCTTGAACTGTGCGGCGCTGCGCGGCAGGTCGGTATCCAGCACCGGCTGACCCGCGAAAGGCCGCCTCAGGCTGCGGATAATGAGGCCGAAATAGTGCTCGCCGTCTTCCTTCGTCGCGACGCTGACGCCGGAGACCTCGACATCTTCGCGGACGCCGCGCAGCGAATTGAACACGGTCGAGAAATTGCGGACCCAGCCGTGGTCACGCAAATTGGCAATCAGGACCTTGAGATCTCCGGCTGAACGGCCGAGCAGATCGCGCAGGGACTTATTGATCGCCGCATCATGGCTGGCAACATCGGCCAGCTCGAGAAAGCTGTCATTGACCTCGACGATGTTGAGGTCCGAATCGGTGAGGACGAAAGCCTCGGGCACGCGGCGGACGACATCGATCAAGGTCGCGGGGCTGTTCTTGCTACTGACCACCGCAGCAGGCCTGGTCGGCCACAGCCGGACGAGCAGTTGAGCGCCGCTTTCCTGGCGAAACATCGAGGCGGTTGCTTCAAAGGTCCCGTCCAGATCATCGACAAGCAATTGCTGGGCACTGCCATGCCCTTCCTTATGCGCCTGTTTCAACAGCACCCCCGCCGCATCGCGGCTGTCACCATGGAACAGCTTCAGAAAGGGTTGGCCGACAATTGGCCCGGCGGCGCCGCCGATCATTGAGGCGGCCGCCGGATTGGTCTCGATCACGATGCTCGTTGCCGGATCGACCACCAGCACCGCCTCTGTGGCGATCTGGAACAGCAGTCGATAGCGCGATTCGGCATGGCGCAAACGGACATATTCCCGTTCCATCGCCTGCTGGGCATGCAACAGGCGCTGCTGTAGATCGGCGACCGGACGCAGATCGCGGCCCAGCGCCAGCAATCGGGCGCCGTCGCCGAATTCGAGCACCAGATAGCGCAGCGGTACGCTGCCTTCTATGGTCTTCTGGCCGACTTCCCGCCAACGCGCTCTGGGCGATTCGGCATCGGCAAGCATTTCATCGATTTTCGGCCGGCTGTCGGCGGTGACCGTATCGGCCCAGCGTTGGTTCGGCTGCAATCCAAGATCACCGAGGCTATCGGTGCCGCCGCCGACGGCGAAATCAAGAATATGGCCGTCACGATCGAGCACCAAGGCGACGTCGCTCGCGGCCGCCATCAGACGCCCCGCCGTCTCCGCATCGAGATCGGCAAAGCTCTTTTGGGGCCATTGAAACCGTCTCGACGAGTCTTTCGCACGACCGTCCATTGTGCTTACCGAGGCCGTCCGTCGACTGACATACCGCGTCCTATTCCAGTGTCGTTCCGATGTCCCGCGCCATTGTGACGGCGCGGATCGTTAATGAATTTATTCCGACAAAACAGCACGTTAGCCGACCACTCTTGGAAAAATTGCCGCCTGTCGAGGTGTCTTTTCAAAGCGTTCGATGCCGTCCGTTGAAAGTGTAAGGTTAGTTAGACGTTCAATTTGGTTGACAGGGGCAATGTGACCGTCTTAGGGTCCTTTCGTCAAGGACTTCCTTTCGCCAGATTGCCAGGGAGAGACGTATGCGGGCCGCTAGCCATTGGACCGAAACGGAAAAAAAAGATCAGCGCGGACACAACCGCAGCGTATATCAAACCGCCAACGGTGTCCGGCGCGGGCTGGACGACTGGTTGACGCGTCTGGGACGCGCGGCGGAAAACGCGATAGAACGGGTGGCACCTTGCCCCTGGATCGCCCATAGCGGTGCCCGGCGCCCGCACAGGCTTGATTTCACGCCCGCCTCGATGCCGGCGGCGCCGAAGCGTCAGCCGCTATATACGCCGGCCGAGCGCAAGCGGCGCGACGAGAGCAAATGGACC
This sequence comes from uncultured Rhodospirillales bacterium, assembly GCA_964598335.1. Classification (GTDB taxonomy): domain Bacteria; phylum Pseudomonadota; class Alphaproteobacteria; order CAZRBL01; family CAZRBL01; genus CAZRBL01. The sequence continues at coordinate 1,829 of CAZRBL010000063.1, read as the reverse complement.
CTGGTGCAGGGCGTTCTTGCCCCCGCCCAATTCCTCGTCTTTCTGATCAGCCTCGGGCTCGTGATCCGTTTCCTGATGACCGGCGAGGGCTATCTCGCCGCGACGATCTCAATCGTGGTCAAGACCGCCCTGCTCTATACGATCATGGTCACGGGCGCGATCTGGGAGAAAGTCGTCTTCGGCAAATATCTCTTCGCCCCGGCCTTCTTCTGGGAAGACGCGGTCAGCATGCTCGTGATCGCGCTGCACACGCTCTACCTCGCGGCAATTCTGGTGCCTTTCGGGACACCGCAGGACCAGATGATGATCGCGCTGGCGGCTTATGCCGTCTATGCGGTGAACGCGTTCCAGTTCCTCTGGAAATTGCGTGTCGCTCGGCTTGAGGCACCCCAGACCGGCGCCGGCGAGGTCGCTTAAAAGATGCAAGCAAGTTCCGTTTCCGGTTGCAGCAAGGTTCCGGCAACCGTCGAGCGTGGCCAGCGCGAGGTTTTCTGTGGCCTCACCGGCATCATCTGGCTGCACCGCAAGATCCAGGACGCCTTCTTCCTCGTCGTCGGCTCGCGCACCTGTGCCCATCTGCTGCAATCCGCAGCCGGCGTGATGGTGTTCGCCGAGCCGCGCTTCGGCACCGCCATTATGGAGGAGAAGGACCTCGCCGGGTTGGCCGACGCCCATGAAGAACTCGATGCGGTCGTCGACCAGTTGCTGGAACGCCGCCCGGACATCAAAATGCTGTTTCTCGTAGGCTCCTGTCCGTCCGAGGTCATCAAGCTTGATCTGAAGCGGGCGGCCGAGCGGCTTTCGGTCGAGTATATGCCCGACGTCCGCATTCTGAACTATACCGGCAGCGGGATCGAAACGACCTTCACCGAAGGCGAAGACACCTGCCTGTCGGCGCTGGTTCCGGAAATGCCGACGGCTGCGCCGGATGCCGACCCTTCCTTGCTGATCGTCGGCTGCCTGCCCGATATCGTCGAGGATCAGTTCCGTCGGCTTTTTGCCGAGCTGGGGATTGCCGATGTCGATTTCCTGCCGGCCCGTCGCGCCGATGCCCTGCCTGCTGTCGGGCCGAATACGCATTTCCTGCTGGCGCAACCCTTTATAAATGAAACCGCCCGCTGGCTGACCGAGCGCGGCGCCCAGCGAATCGCCGCCCCCTTCCCGTTCGGAGCCGAAGGAACCGCCGCCTGGTTCGAGGCCGCTGCGAAAACTTTCGGCATCGACCCGATGCACACGCGGGCCACACTGGCCCCGGGCCGTGAACGGGCAAAACGGGCGTTGGAACATTACCGCGAGCGGCTCGGCGGCAAGCGGATTTTCTTCTTCCCCGATTCGCAGTTGGAAATCCCGCTGGCGCGCTTCCTCGCTACCGAGCTGGATATGGAGCCGGTCGAGATCGGTGTGCCCTATCTGCACCGCGCGCATATGGAAGCCGAGCTGGCCCGCCTGCCTGAGGGCGTGCGTATCGTCGAGGGCCAGCATGTCGATCTGCAGCTTGATCGCTGCCGTGCCGATCGCCCTGATCTGACGGTGTGCGGCCTTGGCCTCGCCAATCCGCTGGAGGCCGAAGGGCTGAGCACGAAATGGTCGATCGAGCTGGTCTTCAGCCCGGTCCACGGTTTCGATCAGGCCGGCGATCTGGCCGAGCTGTTCGCCCGCCCGCTGGTCCGCAAGGACAAGCTCCATTTCAACGAGGAGCACACGACATGAAGCTGACCGTCTGGACCTATGAAGGGCCGCCGCATGTCGGCGCCATGCGCGTCGCCACAGGCATGAAGGATGTGCACTATGTGCTGCACGCGCCGCAGGGCGATACCTATGCCGATCTG
>CAZRBL010000062.1:0-14119 GCA_964598335.1 uncultured Rhodospirillales bacterium | reverse complement strand
CGGCGCCGAGGTGCTGAAAAGCGCCTCAGAAATCAGAAAACTCTAGAGTATTTTCCGATCATTCGGGTCCACCCCCGCCTCCCCTGCAAGTATCCTGTCTGGGGAGGCGGGGCGGGGGTGCGGGGGTGGACCGGATCAAAAACAAACGAAAACGCTCTAGACGCTGCTTGCTATGCGGCCACGCTGACCCGCGCCAAGGCACAATGCGACCACATGTCCGACAGGGCGCTGACCAGGCGGTCGGTATCGTCGTCGGAATGGACGGGGGACGGTGTGACGCGCAGCCTCTCGGTGCCTTTGGGCACCGTCGGATAATTGATCGGCTGGACATAGACGCCGTAATTATCGAGCAGCCAGTCGCTGATCATTTTGCATTTATGCGGGTCCTTGACCATCACCGGAATGATGTGACTGTCATTGTCCATTACCGGGATACCGGCGAGCGCAAGGCGCTTGCGCACTTCCGCAACCCGCTTTCGATGCAGCTGTCTTTCGATCTGGCTGACCTTGAGGTGCCTGACGCTGGCGCAGGCGCCGGCCGCAACGGCCGGCGGCAGGGCGGTGGTGAAGATGAAGCCTGAAGCGAAGCTGCGCACAAAATCGCACAGCGCCTCAGAGGCGGCGATATAGCCGCCCAGCACGCCGAACGCCTTGCCCAATGTGCCCTCGATCACCGTCAGCCGGTCCATCAGCCCTTCGCGTTCGGCGATGCCGCCGCCGCGCGGGCCGTAAAGGCCGACCGCATGAACTTCGTCGAGATAGGTCATGGCGCCGTGCTTGTCGGCGACATCGCAGATTTCCTTGATCGGGGAAATATCCCCATCCATCGAATAGACGGACTCAAAGGCGATCAGTTTCGGCCGTGACGGATCCACCGCCGCCAGCTTGACGTCGAGGTCATCCGGATCGTTATGCGCGAATATATGGTATTCGGCCTTGCTGTGCCGCACACCCTCGATCATCGAGGCATGATTTCCGGCATCAGAGAAAATCACACAGCCCGGAATTTTGGAGGCCAAAGTGCTGATCGCCGCCCAATTGGAAACATAGCCGGAGGTGAACAGAAGCGCCGCTTCCTTGCCGTGAAGGTCGGCAAGCTCCTGCTCCAGCAAGACGTGGTGGTGATTGGTGCCGGAGATATTGCGCGTACCGCCGGCACCGGCGCCGCAGCTGTCGATGGCCTCATGCATCGCGCGCAGGACCTTGGGGTGCTGGCCCATGCCGAGATAGTCATTGGAACACCAGACGGTAACGTCGCTGATATCTTCGCCGCGATACCGCTTGGCCGCCGGGAACTGTCCGGCACGGCGGGCGATATCGGCGAACACGCGATACCGTCCCTCGTCCTTAAGACCGCTCAACGCGTCCTCAAAAAAAGCCTGATAGTCCATTTCTGCCTCTCCTATTGCGTCGGCGTCGGGTCGTCGGACAAATTGCCGGCGTCGGGCCGCTTCTCTTGGGTGTGACGGGGAAAACTTACGATACGCGGCGGTGCCGAGGCCGACGCCGGATTGCTTTGTCGCATCGCCCAGCGCCACAGCGCGGTTTCGCGTATGGGGGCGATCATGGCGAGATGTTCGATGACGGCCAGCGCAGCCAGTCCGCTGAGCAGGATCGCGGCGGTGCCGAGAGCACCGTTGCCGGTATGCGCCGCCGCGAGCAGCGCGAAATAACCGGCAATGCCTATGCCGATCGTCAGCGACAGCACATAGAACAGGCCGACCGGACGGGAGCGGAAATAGCTGCGCATATAGTCGAGCTTGTGCGGCAGCAGTTCATCGCTGAAATTCGGGACGCCGATAAAGATGTTCAACTTGGCCGTGATGCGCATCACGGTCAGGATCAGGAAGGTCAGCAGCCCGGTCTGATTGACCGTGCCCAGGCTGATCAGGGCAATTGCCGCCAGCGCGCCCAGGATCAGCAGCTCATGCCAGAGGATCGCTCCGGTCGCGAGGATGAAACGGCGGCCGGTCTTGCTGCCCGCCGGGCAGGGACGCCGGACCGGGCCCGTAATCAGCCCGGTCAGGAAGGTAACCTCGATTCCGCCCCAGATCAGAATGCCGCAGACAAAGCCGAGATAGGCGCCGAAAGCGCTATCAAGGCCGGTGCTGAAGGCGAGGCCGCCCAAAGCAGCGCCGGCTGCCAGCAACCCGCCGATGGCTTCGCGCCATCTTATCCGGCTTTGCACCATGCCGCTGAGCAGCAGGGCGGTGCCGGTGCCGAGCCACCATAGCAGCGCCGCCACGCCCAGGCCGATGGCGGCCTGGACGCCCGGATCGGAAAGCGGGCTTATCGCTACGGGCTCGGTCATCGACAGATCTGCCGCTTACCAGGTCGGGGCCAGGCCGATGTGTTCGGGCAGCTCGTTCTGCTCGGTCGGCATCATGTAAAGGCTGAGGAAAGTCGTCGCCGCTGCGGCGCGCAGGCCCAGCAGTTTGACCTTGTTCACCAGCCCGCCTTCTTCCTGCGCGATATTGATACGCTCGGCGATGCCTTGCAGCTTGTCCATGCGGGCGCGGAATTTCGGATTGTCGATATCCAGCGCCAGCGGGAACACCTGCTTGGTGATCTCATTGCAGATGCGGAAAACCTTGTAGCCGTATTCCGTCGGACCGATGCCGAGCGCGTCGTGGAAATGCGGGCGCTGATGGTCACGAACGAACATCGTCGCATAGACCGCAAGCAGGAAGAACCGGATCCACAGCTTGTTGGCACCCTGCAGCAGCTTGGGATTGGCGCGCATGATCAGCGCGAAGGCTTCGCCGTGACGGAACTCGTCATTGCACCATTCGCGGAACCATTTGAAAATCGGATGGAAGCGCAGCTCGGGATGCTGTTCGAGCTGTCGGAAGATGGTGATGTAGCGGGAATAGCCGATCTTCTCCGACAGATAGGTCGCGTAGAAGATGAATTTCGGCTTGAAGAAGGTGTATTTCTTGGTCCGCGTCAGAAAGCTCAGGTCGATGCCGAGGCCGAAATCCTTCAGCGTCGCATTGAGGAAGCCGGCATGGCGCGATTCATCCCGTGCCATATAGCGAAACAGCTTCTTCATCTCCGGATTCTCGATCCGTTTGACGATTTCGGAATACAGCACGCAGCCGGAGAATTCCGCCGTCAGCGAGCTGACGAGGAAATCGATGAATTCCTTTTGCAGACCTTCGGGAAGGCTGGATAGCGCATTCTCGAATTCGTCGGTTTTCCGGAAATGACCGCGATTATGATCGGCCGCCAGCTCTTCCATCAGGGCATCCCATTCGCCCTGCACCGTCGAGATGTCGATTTTGTTCATCGCATCATAATCGGTGGTATAGAAGCGCGGGCTGATCAGCGTATTGGACTGAGCCATCGCCATTGTATCGGTCGTATCGGTCTTATCGGTCGTGTCCGGGATATCTGCGGGCCGGGCGGGGCCGCTGCCTAGAACCGTTGCACTCATTTTCCTGATTCCTCTTGTTTCTTCTGCGTCGCTGGAGCGTTTGACCGACCCATCACAGGGTGCGGCGTTCGCTGAAGCTGACCTCGAACAATTCGCGTATTTCAAGTCGAGCCAGCAGCTTGGTGAGGCTGCGTTTCAGCCAACCGGCACGTTCCACCGTGGCTGTGCGCCTTTCGGACAGCTTCTTGCCGAATTCGACCTGGATCGGCTGACCATGCACCAGCACCTTGTCGCCGGGCAGCATTTCGAGATTCCCGTCCAACGCGACGTGGGCGTGCAGGAATTCCGCGGTGTGTTCGACCTCAACGGTGCAGCCGGTATCGAATCGGCTATGGATGAAGGGGTTGGCGCTCATGATCAGCCTCAGTCCAGGGTTAAAATCTTGGCGAAACGGGCACGGTTATCGGCGCCGAAGGCGGTCAGATTGACCGACACGCCGGTGCTCGTATCAAAGATGGTCAGCTGCGAGTTGGTCTGCTGGACCAATCGGAAGACCGTACCGTCATTCTCCGGCGGTGCGTCCTTGCCGCGATTACGGCGAAATTCCATCCCCCGCATCACCGTAACGATAAACCCGTCATCGTCCTGAAGCGTGTAGATTGTTTCGCCGGTATCGGCGTCGACCAGCGTGTTCGAGCCGTCTTCCAGGGTGACGAAAAGCAGCGAGCGCTCGGCGGCGATGTCGGAGGCGGCGATCGTCTCGACTTCCTGCTGAGGCCAGAGCTGCTTGGAGATCTGATGCGCGCCGACCAGCAGGATCGTGATCGCGATGACGCCGGCGGCCATTATCACGCCCGGGTCCGGGTTAGGTTCGCGATGTGTATGAGCGGTCGGCTGGATCGTTTGTGGCATCGGATTGTCCTTGTGTCTTGGTAGGTTTAACCGGCAGTCGCCAAGCCGGCCGCCGCGTTGACATCGTTCAGAGCGCGCTCGTCACGATCATCGGATCGGTCCGCAAGACGAATGTCGCGCCCGCTCTCTTCGGCTGCATCGCTCACCGCCCTGGCCAGCAATTCGCCCGTCGCCTCGACTTTCGGCAGGGCTCGCAGCATCGGCTGCGGCAGCTTGAAGTGCCGCGGCCGGACCATCGGCCACAGATGCAGATAGCCGATCCGCTGATCATCCTGCAGTTCCAGCGCAATATCGCCGAAGCCGCGACCGCGTTTGCGGACCGACGCTGCATGAATCTTGCTGAAGGGCAGATTCATCGCCTTGGTCATTGCGACGCCGAAGCGCAGTACGACGCGGCGCGTGGTGATCGTGAAGATCGAGGTCTTGGCGTAAATCAGGGCAATCGTCGCCAGGATACCCGAAACCAGAAGCAACCAAGGCAGGACCGACAGGCCGGCACCGATCACGGCCGCGATCGGCGCGCCGTTCGCCGCTTCGAACCCGGCGCGCAAAGCGGCGAGAATGGCGAAATAGATGCCGACGCTGCGCAGATGGAAGGCGTGCAGGGCGAGATCGCGCCAGTTCGGCGAACCTTGCCAAAGGATCGTTTCTCCCTCCGGCAGCTCCTCGGGCAGACCAGGGATCGGTTCATGGGTGATATCGGGGTGTTCCTGGCTCATAGTAGCGGCTCCTGACGGCTCGGCATGGCGTAAAGATATCCGCCGCCGTAATAGGCCACGATCAGCTCTTCCTCATGCAGGGTGACCTGATCGGGATTTGCCGGCTGCGGCACATCGGCGAATTGCTCCGCCGTGATCGCGTGTACCATCACCTGGCCGGCCTTGCCTTTGATCTTGGTCAATGCGATCGGCAAAAGCACCGTTTTTTTGCCGGCGGCGACCACGTTTTCGCCTTCGGCCGGCTTATCATCGCCCAGGGTGACTTCAAGATAGCGGATCAGCGCCTCGGGACGGTCGACCCAGATGTCGCTGACCGTACCCGCGATTTCGCCGTCGGCACCGATAACCACCATGCCGCGCGGGTCGGCGTCGGCGCCGGCGATCTGGAATTCTCCACTGTCGCGCATGGGAACCAGCTTGGGTTTGCCGTGCGCATCGTATTCGACAATGTTGGCGCGCTCGGCCCAGGCACCGGGACCGATACCCGCCTTCATCGGATCGCCTACCGGTTCAATCGGCGAGCCCGGCGTCACACCCACGCGGCGTGCGGCCAGATCGGTGCGGTCCGGCTTCAGATTGGGTGCGTTGAATTCGCCGTGGCCGTGCATCAGGCGGAAAGTCTTGGGCTTGGGCAGGTAAATCGCCATGCCCGGGGCTTCCATCTTGCCGGTATATTCATCGGCGAGCGGGAAACCTTCGCGGCGGTCTTCGCGACGCAGGTAAAACACCAGCCCGGCGAAAAAAAGAAAGAAGACGATCAGGGATATATACGCGATATCCACATCAATGCCGTAGCTGCTCATGGGAAGTTCTCCTTAGGTTAGACCCGGTTCAGTGCGGCTGTCGGCCGCGACGTCGGAAACAGGTTGGTTGGCGTGATGACGGGCGAGCGGTCCGATCACGGCAACCGTGGCAAAAAGCAAAAGTAATTCAACATGGTAGACCATGATGTAGCCGGCGGCGGCGTTGTTCATGGCAGGGCCGAGATAGCCGGCGGCACCAAGGCTCGAGAAAACGTCGCGCAGAATGCCGCCGATCGCCATGGCAAGCCCCGCAGCGGTTGCCTGCGCCGCGCCCCAGGCGCCCAGCGCCAGGCCGATATGCTCGCGGCCCGCGAAGCTTATCGCGGCGGCCAAGGTCGCGACGGCGAACATGCCGGCGCCGAGCCCGATGATCGCAGTGCCGGCGCAGAATAGGGACATCGAGCCGGTCGGCGCGGCGACGACGACGGCGGAAAAGCCGGGAATGCCGGAAATCAGCCCATAAGCGGCGATCCGGAAAGGATCGGAGCCGCGCTTGAGCCAGCGTGCCGCCAGAGCGAAAGCGACCAGAGAGCCGCCCACGAACAGCGCGGTCAGCAGCGTGGTCTGCGACACCGCCATGTTGAGGATTTCGCCGCCATAGGGCTCCAGGAGGATATCCTGCATCGCAAAACCGGCGGTGCCCATCGCCATGGCGACCAGGAAACGGCGCGCGCCCGGCTTGTCGGCGAATTGCCTCCAGGCGGTACCGAAAGTGCCGCTGTCCACCGGCTGTTGATCGCGCGGTCGGCGCGGCTCCTGCTTCCACACGGCGATCAGATTGAGCGCGGCGGTGACCATTGCGGCGCCCTGGATCACGCCGATCAGCTTTGCCGGTGTGAAATCGATCAGCAGCAGCGCGAAGATAATGCTCGAGATGAGCATGCCGATGAGCAGCATGACGAACATCAGCGCGACCACGCGCGGGCGGTCCTGTTCCGGCGCCAGATCTGTTGCCAGCGCCAGCCCCGCAGTCTGTGTCGTCTGCAGCCCCGCACCGATAGCAAGAAAGGCGAAGGCGGTAGCGATCTGGCCGATCAGAACCGGCGCATCATTGTCGCCGGACAGCACCAGCAAGGCAAAAGGCATGATCGCCAGCCCGCCGAACTGGAACAGCGTGCCGTACCAGATATAAGGCACCCGTCGCCATCCCAGCGCCGAGCGGTGATGGTCGGATTTGAAGCCGATCAATGCGCGGAACGGGGCCACCAGCACCGGCAGCGCGACCATGCAGGCGATCAGCGTCGCGGCGACGCCGAATTCCACCAGCATCACCCGGTTCAACGTGCCGACGGACAGCGCCATCGCCATGCCGACGGAGACCTGAAACAGCGACAGGCGCAACAGCCGCTTCAGCGGCAACTCGTCGCTCGCTGCATCGGCAAAGGGCAAGGCTGAACGGATCAGCTTCGCCCAGGCCTGCTGGTTCTCCATCTGTTTGGCGGTCAGGGCGCTCACAGCCTTTCTAGGCCTCCACCTTGGTCAGCTCATAGGCTTGCGACTGATAAAAGCCGCTCTTGATCCGTTCGCTGCGGCCAAGCTGCCAGCGACCCAGTTCAGGCGCGCGCTCGATTGAGCGGCGCAGCCGCGTCTCGGCGGCGGGCACGATGCTCGGCGCCCTGTCGCTGCGCGGGAACATCTTCCCGACGGCATGCATCACTGACAGCATCGGGGTCCGCGGCGCCAAAGTGAACGCCATTGACGCGCGACAGCGATCGGCGAGACCGGCGAGAGCGGCGACGGCATCGTCGGTTTCGTAATGGATCAGCGAGTCCATCATCACGGCGTGGTCGACCTCGCCGAAAGCGGGATCGAGCATGTCGCCGACATGATAGTCGATCCGCTCGCGAAGCTCTGCCGGCGTGCGATCGCGGGCAACGTCGATCAGGCTGCCGGATACATCGACTGCGATGACCCTGGCGCCGTGTCGTGCGGCTTCGACCGCCAAGGCGCCGGTGCCGCAACCGGCATCGAGAACCGTCAGGCCGCTGAGATTGCGCGGCAGATAGCTGAGCAGAACAGCACGCATGCGGTCGCGCCCGGCGCGCACGGTGGCGCGGATGCCGCTGACCGGGGCGTCAGATGTAAGGCGTTTCCAGGCTTCGGCCGCGGTGCGGTCGAAATAGTCTTCGATAGCGCCGCGGCGGCTGATGTAATCGGTCGATTGCATGCCGGCCTTCCTCAATCGAAACCAAGGAAATCGAAAATGTCGCGGTCCTTCATCGGCACCGCATTATATTGCTCGTCACCGGCCCACAGCGCCGCAGCAAGGCGCAGATATTCGTTCTGCACCGCTTCGAGCTCGGGGCTCGGCTCCATTTCGAACAGCGTCGATTTCTTCAGCCGCGAACGGCGGATGACATCGAGTGACGGGAAATGGGCCACCCGCTCCAGCCCGATTTCCTTGTTGAAGCGGTCGATCTCATCGGTCTTTTCGCTGCGATTGGCGATGCAGCCGCCGATGCGGACCTCGTAATTTTTCGATTTGGCGCGGATCGCCGCCACGATGCGGTTCATCGCAAAGATCGAATCGAAATCATTGGCGGTGACGATCATCGCCCGCTCGGCATGCTGCAGCGGCGCGGCAAAGCCGCCGCAAACAACATCGCCCAGAACGTCGAAGATCACGACATCGGTATCCTCGAGCAAATGATGCTCTTTCAGCAGCTTGACCGTCTGGCCGACAACATAGCCGCCGCAGCCGGTGCCGGCCGGCGGGCCGCCGGCCTCGACGCACATGACGCCGTTGAAGCCTTCGAAGACATAGTCCTCGGGGCTCAGCTCCTCGGTGTGGAAATCGACGCCTTCCAGCACATCGATCACCGTCGGCATCAGCTTTTTGGTCAGGGTAAAGGTGCTGTCATGCTTCGGATCGCAGCCGATCTGCAGCACCCTCTTGCCCAGCTTCGAAAACGCCGCCGACAGGTTCGACGACGTCGTCGACTTGCCGATACCGCCCTTGCCGTAGATCGCGAACACCTTGGTGTCCTCGATCTGCATATTGGGGTCCATCTTGACCTGGACGCTGCCTTCGCCGTCACCGGGGCCGGCCTTACCGGCGGCGCGGCGCAGCATGCGGCGTTCGCGGGCCTTCAGCGCGGCATCACTTTGGACATTGGGCATATCAAGCGGGCTCATGGTGATCGTCTCCTTATTCGGCGGCGATTGAGGTGATTGCGGCATCGGGGGTGATGCCTTCGAGGCGGTCTTCCAGCTCGTCGCTGGCGTCTTGCAGGGCTTCGAGCGTGGCGTCGTCGGGCTGCCAGAAATTGCGCTCATGCGCTTCCATCAGGCGGCTGGCGAGCCGCGCCGATGCCTTCGGGTTCAGCTCGGCAAGGCGGGCGCGCATTTCGGGATCGAGCACATAGGTCTCGGTGATCTTCTGATAGACCCAGCCATCGACACCGCCGGTCGTCGCCGACCAGCCCATGGTGTTGGTGACCTGCGCTTCGATATTCCGCACGCCTTCATAGCCATGCTTCAAAAGCCCCTCATACCAGCGCGGGTTGAGGGTGCGGGTGCGGGTTTCCAGCGATACCTGCTCGGCCAGCGAGCGGACCTTGCCGGCGCCTTGCGTCTGATCGCCGATATAAACGGCGGGATCCTCGCCACCCTTGGCGCGGCGCACGGCGCGGCTGATACCGCCGAGCGTGTCGACATAATGGTCGATCGTGGTGACACCGAGTTCGAGGCTGTCGAGGTTCTGATAGGCGAGATCGACCGATTTCAGGGTCTGGGACAGCAGTTCGGGCTGTTTTTGCGGCTGGCCGTCGCAACCATAGGCGAAGCATTTGCGCGCCTCATAGGCATCCGCCAGCTCATCGCCTTCTTCCCAGGCGCCGCTATCGATCAGTTGATTGACATTGGCCCCATAGGCGCCGTCGGCATTGGAGAAGACCCGCAATGCCGCGGTTTCCAGATCGCAGCCATGCTGCCGCTGATAATCCAGCGCATGCTTGCGGATGAAGTTCTGATCCGCCGGCTCATCGGCCTGGGCGGCGAGCAGCGCGGCCTCGGCCAGCATGCGGATTTGCAATGGCAGCAGATCGCGGAAAATGCCCGACACGCTGATGATCACATCGATGCGCGGCCGGTCGAGGTCTTCAAGCGGCAGCAGCTCGGCGCCGCACAGCCGGCCATAGGCGTCGAAGCGGGCAGTCGCGCCCATCAGCGCCAGCGCCTGGCCGATCGGCCCGCCCTCGGATTTCAGATTATCGGTGCCCCACAGCACCAGCGCGATGCTTTCAGGCAGCGCGCCGTGATCGGCGACATGACGGTCCAGTACCCGCTGTGCCTGCGCCGCGCCATCGGCCAGCGCAAAGCGGCTGGGCAGTTTGAACGGATCGAAGCCGTGCAGATTGCGCCCGGTCGGCAGCACATCGGGATTGCGTAGCAGATCGCCGCCCGGGGCCGGCGGGATATAGCCGGCACCCAGCGCATGCAGCAGCGCCGGCATTTCATTCTCGGTCTGCAGATTGCGGTCAGCCCGTTCCAGCATCGCAAAAAGCGCATCGCGCTTCTCGCCTTTCGGCAAGCCGCTCAGCTTGGCGGCTTCGGCGGCGCTCTTGCCGGCGATAATCGCCTCGATCGAGGCGACGCTCGGGGTGCCCACCTCATGATCCCGGACCATGGCCAGCAGCAGGTCGCGGCGCTCGGCATCGGGCAAGGTGGTGCCGAAGACGTGCAGCCCCTCGGGGATCAGCTCCTGCTCCATTTCATAGATCTGCGCGGCCAGGGCGGCAAAGGCGCTGTCGAGATCGGCGGCATCGCGATCGATTGCCAGATCCAGCGCGCCGGCCTGCTCCTCGATCAGCGCGATCAGATCGGCCTCGCTCTCACTGCCTGCCTGGGCGGGCTCACGGCCGCGCCAGCGCTCCAGCGAGGCTTTCAGATCGATCAGGCCCTTATAGAGGCCCGCCTCGGCCAGAGGCGGCGTGCGATAGCTGATCAGCGTCGCGGCGGCGCGGCGCTTGGCCAGCGCGCCCTCGGACGGGTTATTGGCGGCATAGAGATTGTAATTCGGCAGATCGCCGATCAGGCGGTCAGGCCAGCAGGTGCCGGACGGGCCGGTCTGCTTGCCGGGCATGAATTCCAGCGCCCCATGGGTGCCGAAATGCAGCACCGCATGGGCGCCGAAATCCTCGCGCAGATAGCGGTAAAAGGCGCTGAAGGCATGCGTCGGCGCAAAGCCCTTTTCAAACAGCAACCGCATCGGGTCGCCCTCATAGCCGAAGGCCGGTTGAAGCCCGACGAAGACATTGCCGAACTCGGCGCCGAGCACGAAAAGCGACCGGCCATCGGTGAGCTGCTTGCCCGGAGCCGAGCCCCAGGTGCCCTCGATGGCTGCGAGATAGCGTTCGCGCCGGACGTGATCGTCGACCGGGATCTGCGCGACGACATTGCCGTCGGTGCCGAAACTGTCCGCATTGCCGCACAGCAGGCTCTCCCTGAGCGCATCGACTGTCGGGGGAACATCGACGTCATAGCCGTCGGCCTTGAGCGACGACAGCGTCCGGTGCAGGGACTCGAACACCGATAGATAAGCGGCGGTGCCGGCGGCGCCGGAATTCGGCGGGAAGTCGAACAACACGATGGCGATCTTGCGCTCGGCTTTCTCGGCGCGGCGCAGCGCGATCAGCTTTTCGGCGCGCGCGGCCAGCATATCCGCGCGCTCGGGGCAGGCGATCATCTGCGTCGCGCCGGTCACCGCCGGGAAATGGCATTCCCGGTCACAGCCCGAGCATGCCGCATCATTGCCCGGCCGGCCGCCGAACACGGTCGGTGCGGTGGCGCCGTCCAGTTCCGGGATGGCGATCATGATCGTGCTTTCGACCGGGCTCAGCCCGCCGGGCGAACTGCCCCACGCGTCGAGGGTCTGAAACTCGATCGGCTGACCGGTCAGATAGGGCACGTCGAGCTTGGCCAGAAAGGCTTCCGCCGCGGCAGAATCATTATAGGCGGGGCCGCCGACCAGCGAGAAACCGGTCAGCGAAATGACCGCATCCACCGTCGCGCGGCCGTCTTTCATCAGGAAGGCTTCGATCGCCGGGCGTGCATCAAGGCCATTGGCGAAGACCGCAACAGGCCGCAGCCCGCGAGCCTCAAGCGCCCGGATGACGCCATCGTAATGACCGGTGTCGCCGGCGAGGATATAGGAGCGCAGCACAACCAGTCCGACCGTCGCCTCGGCGCCTTTCGGTCCTGCGACCGCGGCGGCGTCTTCGGCCATGCGCTGCGGCAGATCGGGGTGATAGACGCCCTGCTCGGGATATTCGACCGGCGGCGCCGGATCGAGCGTGCCGCGCAGATGCGCCCGCTCGCCATCGGCATAGCGATTGACCAGCATGCGCACGAGATTGGCGATATTCTCGCCCGACCCGGCCAGCCAGTATTGCAGGGTCAGGAAATAGGTGCGGACATCCTGGGCGTCCCCGGGGATATATTTCAGCAGCTTGGGCAGGCGGCGCAGAAGCCGCATCTGGCCGGCGCCCGATGAGGCGCTCGATTTCTTGTTGCCGCGCAGTTTCTTGAGCAGCGCCAGCGGCCCCTTTTGCGGCTTGTCCATCGCAAAGCCGCCCATCCGGGTCAGCTTGATGATATCGCCGGCGGACATCGCAACGACGACCGCGTCGCAGGCATCGCGGCGGGCCTCGATGGCAGGGCGGATGGCGCGGATCTGATCGTCGATGAACAGCATGGTGGCGACGATGATGTCTGCTTCGGCGATATCGGCCTTGCAGCGCTCCAACGCGGCCGGGTTGTTCTCCCATTCGGCGGCCGCATGCAGGCCGACAGTCAGCCCCGGCACGTCATGCTGCAGCGCCTCCTCAGCCTGGTGAATGACCTTGGCAAGATGATTGTCGAGCGTCACGAAAACGACGCGCATCGGGGTAAAGTCCGCGCTATTTGGCATAATGCGCCTTTGCGTCATAAAGGGTGTTCAGGCTGATCACCGCAAGGCCGTGCTCGACGGCATAGCGCTCGGTATTGCGCCGCGCTTTGCCGCGCACGAAAAACGGGATTTTTTTCAGCTCTTTTTCCGCTTCGGCGTCCCAGGCGATGGTGCTCTCTTCCGCCACTTCGACGGCGATCGGCTCGGGCTTTGCCGCAGCAGGGCCCGCCTGCGGGGAGTGGGCGGCGTGATGGGAGGCGCCGGCGTCGTCGTTGAATTCAAAATCCTCGCGGAACATGCCGAGCAGGTGCTCTTCGAGGCCCATCACCAGCGGGTGGACCCAGGTATCGAAGAGCACATTGGCGCCCTCGAAGCCCATTTGCGGCGAGTAACGGGCCGGGAAATCCTGCACATGCACCGGCGCCGAGATCACCGCGCAGCCGATGCCCAGGCGCTTGGCGATATGGCGTTCCATCTGGGTGCCAAGCACCAGCTCGGGCGCCAGTTCCTGAATCGCCGCCTCGACTTCGAGATAATCGTCGGTGATCAGCGGCTCGATGCCGAGATCGGCGGCGACGCTGCGCACCTGCTTGGCGAATTCGCGATTATAGCAGCCCAGCCCGACAACGTCGAAGCCCATCTCTTCCTTGGCCACCCGCGCAGCCGCGGCGGCGTGGGTGGCGTCGCCGAAGATGAAGACCCGCTTGCCGGTGAAATAGGTGCTGTCGATCGATTGCGACCACCACGGCATCCGCAGATTGGCGTCTGTGAGCGCCGGTTCCGGATCAATGCCGACGACCTCGGCGACTTCGCGGATGAAATCGCGGGTGGCGCCGACACCGATCGGGGTGGTGCGCACCGCCGGCTGGCCAAGGTTCCGGTCGAGCCAGCGGGCCGCCTCATCGCCGATCTCGGGATACAGGACGATGTTGAAATCGGCGGCGCCGAGCTGCCGGATATCTTCGACCGTGGCATCGAGCGGCGCGACGACGTTGATCTCGATACCCATGCGCTTCAGCAGACGGGTTATTTCCTGCACATCGTCGCGATGACGGAAGCCGAGGGCGGTGGGACCCAGTATATTGCAGCAGGGCGCATCGCCGGTGGCGACGGCCTCCGGGTCCGCGAGATGTCGGACCATCTGATAAAAAGTCTCGGCCGCGCCCCAATTCTCTTTCTTGGAATAGGAGGGCAGTTCGAGATTGATCGCCGGACACGGCAAGTCCAGCGCCTTGGCCAGACCGCCGGGATCGTCCTGGATCAGCTCGGCAGTGCAGGAAGCGCCGACCAGCATGGCCTGTGGTTCAAATCGGTCGAATGCTTCCTTGGCGGCTGTCTTGAACAGCTCGGCCGTGTCACCGCCCAGATCGCGTGCCTGAAAGGTCGTATAGGTCACCGGCGGCCGACGATCGCGGCGTTC
>CAZRBL010000061.1:0-14245 GCA_964598335.1 uncultured Rhodospirillales bacterium | reverse complement strand
CAGGAGGAGATCGAGCGCGCAAAGCTCGACAAACTGATCGCCGAGGAGTCGCGCTGGGCAATTGAAGGGCGCAGCGCCCGCCGCAAGCGCAATCAGGGTCGGCTGAACCGGTTGCAACAGATGCGGGCGGCGCGGGCCAGGCAGATCAAGCTGGCCGGGCAGCCGAAAGTCGCGCTCGATCAGGCCGATCCGTCAGGCCGCATCGTGATCAAGGCGATCAATATCGCCAAGAGCTATGGCGAGCGCACATTGATCCGCGATTTCTCGACCCTGATCCTGCGCGGTGACCGCATCGGCGTGATCGGCCCGAACGGCGCCGGCAAGACCACCCTGATCAAGCTGCTGACCGGCGGGCTGACGCCTGACCAGGGCAAAGTCAGGCTCGGCGCCGGGCTGGAGCCGATCGTCATCGATCAGAAGCGGGAGGGACTGGATTTGTCGAAAACGGTGCAGCAGACGCTCTGCGGCGAGGTCGGCGATCACCTTACCGTCGCCGGCCGTACCCGCCACGTGCTCGGCTATCTGCGCGATTTCCTGTTCGAGCCGCGGCAGGCGCCGAGCCCGGTGTCAGCGCTGTCCGGCGGCGAGCGCAGCCGGCTGCTGCTGGCGCGGGAGCTGGCGCGCCCCTCCAATCTGCTGGTGCTCGATGAGCCGACCAACGATCTCGACATGGACACGCTCGACCTGCTCGAAGATTTGCTCGACCGCTATGAAGGCACGGTATTGCTGGTCAGCCATGACCGCGATTTCCTGGACCGGGTTGCCAGCAGCACCATCGTGCTGGAAGGGGACGGCAGCGCGCAGGAATATCCGGGCGGTTATCAGACCTATCTGGAACAGCGCCCGCAGCGGCAGGCGGCTAAAGGCGCAAGCGTCAGATCGGCAATATCGTCAGTATCGGCCAAATCCAGCGGCAGCGAAAACGGCAAATCAGGCGACCGCCCGCGCCTGTCCTTCAAGGACCGGCACGCGCTCGATACCCTGCCTGATGAGATCGCGGCCAAGGAAAAACAGATCGCTAAATTTCAGTCGGCGCTTGCCGATCCCGGCATCTTCACCCGCGACCCGGACGGCGCGGCGAAGCTGAGCCAGGCCCTCGCACTGGCGCAACGGCAATTGGACGCGCTCGAAACCCGTTGGCTGGAGCTGTCAGAAAAGGCCGAGGCACACGGGGTTTCCTGAATGGTCAGCGGCCTTCCTTCGCCAGGTTAAAAATCCCGGCGCCGAAAACTTGAACGGTTCTAAACTGGCTCCCATCTATCGGTTATCGCGAATCATTTGCAGCAGGAGATGAAACATGCTGACCATTGGTGAAACCTTCCCTTCCCTGACCCTCGCCGCCGTTACCGAGAACGCCATTCCGGCGGGCGGTGATTTCCCGACTGTCGATACCGGCAAAAAAGACGGCCGCTGGAAAATCTTTTTCTTCTGGCCGAAAGACTTCACCTTCATCTGCCCGACCGAGATCGCGGCCTTCGGCGCGCTGAATGACGAATTCCAGGATCGTGACTGCGACATCTATGGCGTCAGCACCGATAGCGAGTTCGTTCACCACGCCTGGCGCAACAATCACGAAGACCTCAACGATCTGCCCTTCGCGATGCTCTCGGACATCAAGCGGGAGCTGTCCGGCCAGCTCGGTATCCTCGACAAGGCCGAAGGTGTTTGCCTGCGCGCCACCTTCATCGTCGATCCCGACGGCATCATCCAGCACGTTTCGGTCAACGGCCTGAATGTCGGCCGCAACCCGAACGAAACCCTGCGTCTTCTCGATGCGCTGCAGACTGACGAACTCTGCCCCTGCAATTGGGAAAAAGGCGAAGAGGTTCTGAAGGTCGCATAAGGGCCGACCCATCACGGTCATTGCGAGGAGGCCGCAAGGCCGACGCGGCAATCCGGAGCCGGAAAACCGGATTTCCGGATCGCCGCGTCCCGGCATCCGCGATGCCGCTCCTCGCGATGACGATTTTTGACCAACGGTGCTTCATGACCCTCGACGACATCAAAAACGCCATCCCGGCTTATGCCAAGGACCTCAAGCTGAACCTTGGCGGCATCACCCGTGACATCCCCGAGCTGAGCAAGCAGCAGCAATGGGGTTGCCTGCTGGCCAGCGCGATCGCCAGTCAGAACCCCGAGCTGCGCGCTGCGATTGCGGCCGAAGCCGAGGGCAAGCTGGATGAGGCGGGCATCGCCGGCGCCAAGGAAGCCGCCGCGATCATGGCGATGAACAATATCTATTATCGCTCAGCGCATCTGCTGTCCGATCCCGAATATCTCAAAATGCCGACCAATCTGCGCAGGCAGGTGATCGGCAAGTCCAGCATCGACAAAACCGATTTCGAGCTGATCTGCCTCGCCGTTTCCGCCGTCAATGGCTGCGGCATGTGCCTTGATGCGCATGAAAAGGTGCTGCGTCAGGCCGGCGTCTCGCGCCAGGTCATCCAGCACGCTTTGCGCATCGCCTCGGTAGTGCACGCCGTCGCTGTCACGCTCGCAGACGAAAAGGCTGCGGCCTAAGAGCATTTTCCGATCATTCCGGTCCACCCCTGCACCTCCGCCCTGCCTCCCCTGCAAGTATCCTGTCTGGGGAGGCGGGGCGGAGGTGCAGGGGTGGACCGGATCAAAAACAAACGAAAACGCACTAGCCGAGCGTCGGCGGTTGCGGGCCGACCGGCGCGGCGGGTTTTGCCGGCGCCGGGCTGTGCGGTTCGGGATCGGCTTCGGGCGGGATATCGGGCAGGCTGTGGTCGGCCGAACGCCGGACGGCTTCTCGCAGCCGTCGCCTCAAAGCCAAGCCGACAGATGGGCGTTGGCGCAAGATCGTTGATAGATCCGGCTTTTTTGCCGGCGGGGCGCGTTTGGCGTCTGCCGCGCTGTGTTCATCATAGGCCAGATGCGCCAGCGCCTCGCTGTCCCGCCCGAAACCGATGCTCAACACACTGACGCCGGCGGTCATGCAGACAAAGCCGGCGGCTTTGACCAGCGCGTCGGGGGCAAAACCGGCCGCCGCGGCGCCAAGCATCGCGGTGATTGCGGTCATGCCGACTCCGGCCGCCACCAGGGCGCTGCCGAGAAAACCGTTCCGGAAGGCCGCCTTGGCGATCGTCTCGCGCGGCTTTTGGCCAAAATCACGCGCCACCAGCTCACCGCCGCGTTTGAGGCGCAGATTGATCAGCCCGCCCGCCGCCGTCACCGCGGCGCCAAAGGCATTGATTGACGCATTCATCGTGCCGTTGCCCAGCGCGGAAAAGGCAATCGCGACCTTGCGCACATCACCGCCCAGCGCCTTGACAGTGCGTTTCAGCACCGGCCTGTCGGCAATCGCATAATCGACGATCCGGGTTTGCGGCAGATGGCTGACATCCAGCCCTTTGCGGGCGGCCTTGCGCTCGCCCATCAGGATCAGGGCGTGATGCGCCATGCCGGCGGTATTGGCCGTGGTCAGCAGCAGCCCGGCAAAACCGAGAATCGGCGAGCCGGCCATGAAATTGGCGATGGCGCTGGTCAATGACCCGCCGGCCCGGTTGGCGCGGGCAACGATACGCCCGGCATCCAGAACCGCGTCCATGCTGCGCCGCCAGGCCCGGCGCGGCAGGCTGTGTTTTTTGCCGCTCGAGAGATCGCGATAAGCAGGATGGTGCCGCGCGCGATAGCGTTTGATGGCCGGCGCAATCCAGCCCAGACCGGCAACCCCGATCGACAGCGACATCCATAGCCCGCCGATAACACCAAGCGTCGAAAACCCCGCCCCGGCCATGAAGATCAGGCCCATCGAGGTTGTGATCATACTGCCGCGCAGCAGCGTCGCATTGGCCAGCGCCGTGCGGGTCTTGTCCTCATCGCTGGCGACGCCATACCGCGCCAGATGCAAGTATTCGCGCAGCCGCCTTGTATAGCCATGTGGCGGCGTCGGCGCCGGATCGATTATCTGGCGATCTGCCATCCCTTAGCGGTCAGGCTGCAACATAAACGTCATAATCCTTGTCTTATAGCCCTTAGAACGCTTGGTAAAGTCGATTCTGGCATTGCGGACGGCTAACGGGTAAATCCGCACCATGAGGTTTGTGACAATAGTGCTGCTGCTGATAAGCAGCCTGGGCGCGGCGGCTCTTGCACAGCAGGATGATACCGACGACCCCATCCTGATCGGCGCCACGGTACCGATCACCGGGCCTTATGCCGCGACCGGACGGCTGGTCGCCGATGGGCTGGCGCTGATTGAGGAGCAGGTGAATGCCGATGGCGGAATTGCCGGGCGGCCGCTGGAGATCGTCATCGAAGACGCAACCAGCAGCAATTCCGGCGCTGTTTCCGCCTTCTTGCGCCTGACGCAACAGCGCGAGCCGGTGCTGATGATGGTCAGCAGCTTCAGCCCGCAGGTCTCGGCGGTCATCCCCGCAGTCGGCGAGGCGGCGATCCCGACCCTTTATGGCGGCGGCGCCACGGCGCTGGCCGAGCGGCGCAATCGATGGATGTTCCGGATACGCCCGCCGGACAGCATCATGGTGCGGGCGATGGCTGATATCGTCCGCACCGAGATCGGCGCGCAGCGTCCCGGCGTGATTTATGTTCAGAATGATTACGGCCAGGGCGCTGCGCTGGAAACCGAGGCGCTGTTCGAGGCGCAAGGCATCCCGGTACTGCTCGAATCCTATACCTTTCAGGACAATGATATGAGCCCGCAGCTACAGCGCCTGTCAGCGCGCGGCGCCGATGCCATCATGATTTTCGGCTTTACCCGCGGGACGGCGCTGATCCTTGCCGGCAAGCGGCGGCTGGGTTTGCCGCAGCCGATTGTCGCCAACGCCTCGCTGCCGCTGCCGACCACGCTGGCGCTGATACCCGAGGCCGATCTGCCCGGTATTTACGCCATCCTTGACGGGGATCTTGCCGGGCCGCGCGCGGCCGAGGCCGATGCCTTTGCCCGCGCCTATGAGGAACGGTTCGGCATCGCGCTCGATCGCTCCTTCACCATGGCCTATGTCGACGGCGTGCTGCTGGCCAAGACCGCGATTGAGGCGGTCGGCACCGATCCCGAGGCGCTGCGCGGCTGGTTCGCCGAACTCGACGGCTTTACCGGGCTGAATGCCACCTATCGCGCCGATGCCGATGGCGAGCTCGTTTCCGAGGGCTCGGTCGTCCGTTTCAGCGGCGATGGCAAAGCCTATGATTTCATCCGCAAGACGACCGAGGTGCCGGTTGCCGGTAGCGCGGTCGCCCCGATTGCGACAGCGGACGCTGAGCCGGGCGGAGGCGCCGGCACAGCGCTGGCGCAATCGCTGGTCACCGGCATCGCGACCGGCTGCGTCTATGCGCTGCTGGCGCTGGGTTTCGTGCTGGTCTACCAGGCCACCGGCGTGGTCAATTTCGCGGCCGGACAGATGGTCATGCTGGGCGCCTTTGTCGGCGCGACGGTGATCGGCTCGGCGGCGCTGGGGCCGCTGCTGGGCTGGATGCTGGCGCTGCCGGCCATGGCCGTGCTGGGTATTCTGTTCTTCTGGCTGGTCTATCGGCCGCTGCAGGGCAGCCCGATCGTCACGATCATCGTCGGCACCATCGCGGTTGGCATCATCATTCAGAATGTTGCGCAGGCGGTATGGGGCGTGGTGCCGATCTCGCTCGCCTCACCCTTCGGCACCGCGCAGCTCAGCCTTGCTGGGGTGCCGGTGGCGGCGCATACGCTGGCGACCATCGGGCTGACCGCGCTGGTGGTTTTCGGGCTGTGGGCGCTGCTTTATCGCACCGGGCTGGGCACGGCCTTGCGCGCTGTCGCGCAGGACCCGGAAACGGCGCAGCTGATGGGTATCGACACCGCCCGCGCCTATGCCGTCACCTGGGGGCTGGCGGGGTTACTGGCCGGCCTTGCCGGGCTGCTGCTGGGGCCGATCTGGTTCGTTGACAGCGCGATGGGCGATCCGCTGGCGCTGAAGGCCTTTGCCGCCACCATCATCGGCGGTTTCGGCAGCGTGCCGGGCGCCGTGGTCGGCGGCATCTTCGTCGGCTTGGCCGAGGTTCTCGGCGCCACCTATATCTCCTCGACTTATAAGGACGCGCTGGTTTTCCTCGCCATGATCGCGGTGCTGATCCTGCGCCCCAGCGGCCTGTTCGGCGAGGCCGGCGGGGACAGGGGCTGATGCTGAAAGAACCGCCGCCGCCGCTATGGGCCTATCTGCCGGCTGTGCTGGCGGTGATCGGGCTCGCGGCGATGCTCGATCCATACAGCCAGCGGGTGCTGACGCTGGCGATGTTGAACGCGATCACCGTGCTGGGGCTGAACATTGTGTTCGGCTATTGCGGGCTGATCCATCTGGGCCAGGCCGCCTTTGTCGGGCTGGGCGCCTATGGCTCGGCGCTGCTCAGCATCCGGTTGGGGCTGCCGCCGGTCGTCACCATCCCGCTGGCGGCGGTGATCACGGCGCTCGCCGCGGCGCTGATCAGCCTGCCGATATTGCGGCTGCGCAGCCATTATCTGGCGCTGGCAACGGTCGGCATCGGCGTCTCGCTGGAAATCGTGTTCAAGAACTGGACGCCGGTCACCGGCGGCTATGACGGCATCGGCGAAATCCCCGGGCTGGGACCGGCGCTGCTTGCAACCGCCATCATCGCCGCCGTGCTGGCGCTGATGGTCGCCGCCGGCTTCGCGCTGCGGGCGCACCGTTTCGGCCGCGCCATGATCGCCATTCGCGATGATGAGCTGGCGGCCGAGGCCAGCGGCGTGCCGGTGACCGCCATAAAGGTCGCCGCCTTCGCGCTGGGCTGCGGTCTGGCGGCGCTGTCGGGCGCGCTCTATGCGCATTATGCGGGCTTTATCTCGCCCTCGGATTTCTCGATCCCGATTTCGATCCTGCTGCTGGTGATGCTGATCGTCGGCGGCGAGGGGCGCATCTATGGCGTGCTGCTGGGCGCGACGGTGCTGACCGTGCTGCCCGAGCTGCTGCGCGATCTGGGCAGCCTGTATCTGGCCGTGTTCGGGCTGATCGCGCTGCTGGTGCTGATCTTCATGCCGCAAGGCATCGCCGGGCGGCTGAAATCGCTGTTTGCGCGGCGGTCGGCATGAGCGCGCTGCTTAGCCTGACCGGCATCACCAAGCGGTTCGGCGGGCTGGTCGCCGTCGACGGGCTGGATTTGTCGGTTGCGGCGGGCGAGATCCACGCGCTGATCGGCCCCAATGGCGCGGGCAAGAGCACCGTGGTCAACCTGATATCCGGCACGCTGGCGCCATCGGCGGGCAGCATGACCCTGAACGGCGGGCCGCTTGACCGGCTGCCGGTGCATCGGCGGCGGGCGGCGGGGATCGCGCGAACCTTTCAGAATGGGCGGCTGTTCGACCGGCTCAGCGCGCTGGAAAATGTCATGGTCGGGGTGCCCGATGGCGATGAAGCCAAGGCCCGCGCCGCGCTCGACCGGCTCGGCCTGAGCGATCACGCCGATCGCCCGGTCAGCGCCCTGCCCTATGGCCTCGCCCGCACGCTGGAAATCGCCCGCGCGATTGCCGGGGGATGTTCGGTGCTGCTGCTCGATGAGCCGGCGGCAGGGCTGAACAGCGGCGAGACCGAAAGGCTGGAGGCGCTGATCCGCTCGCTGAAACAGGACGGCCTGGGCATCCTGCTGATCGAGCATGATATGGGCCTCGTCATGCGCCTGGCCGACCGCATCACCGTGCTGAATTTCGGCGCCAAAATCGCCGAAGGAACCCCGGATCAAATCCGCAACGACCCGGCGGTGATCGAGGCCTATCTGGGAACGGAGGCAGCGTGAATATGAGTCTTCATTGCGAGGAGGCCGTTAGGCCGACGCGGCAATCCAGAGCCAAGTGGAAGGATTTCTGGATTGCGTCGCTGCGCTCGCAATGACGCTTGATGGCTAGAGCATTTTCCGATCGTTCCGGTCCACCCCCGCCCCGCCTCCCAAGACAGGATACTTGCAGGGGAGGCGGGGCGGGGGTGCAGGGATGGACCGGATCAAAAACAAACGAAAACGCGCTAATCCGGCTCGGCGGCGCTGCCGGTGCTCTTGGGCCAGGCGCCCTGGGCGTTCTCGCCCATCGCCAGCGCGGCGCGGAGTTCGTCGACCATGACCATGCCGTAATAGCCCTTGGGCGTTTCATGCACGGCGGCGGCGTCGAGATAGCCTTGCAGGGTTTCCATATCGGCGGTGTCTTCGCAATCGGCCCACCAGCCCTTCACATAGCCGCGGACATAATCGATCTGAGCCGCCAGCCGCCCGGCGTCGGCGCTTTGCCGCCAGTATTTCTCGGCATAGCAATAGCGCGGGCCGGTTTCCGGATTGTCTTCCCAGCGCGTCGCCAGATAGCCGAGCAGGAAGGCGGCCTGACGGTAGCCGAGCTCTGAGGCCCGTTCGAACAGCGGGAATGTCTCCTCATTCTGCGGATTGTCGTAATACAGCACGCGGCCAAGCTGATACATCAGCCGCGGATGATCCGGGTTATCGGCCAGATCGGCGCGGCATTGCGCGATCGCGCGCTTGTTATCAGGGCGCGGCACGGCCGGTGCGACACGGTCGGGATCATAGGGATTGGATGCCAGAATATCGCAGCCGGTAATGAGCTCGTCCGAGTCCGGCGTGTCCTGCGCGGCATGCATATCGGCCAGCGCCGGACCACCGGCGATAAGCCCGAGGGCCGCAATCATCATGATCCACCGCATATCATTCGCCTTTTTCTGTTTCCTCACCGAGACGGTCTTTACCCTATACTGGCAGATGCTTCAGTTTGCCACAGCCTTTGCAGCCAGATCGCCGCTTCAGGCGCGAAACCCCGCTTTGTTACGGGCTGCAGGCGGCGTTGCTCACTGCTGCCGCACAACTCCGGCTGTCAGGCAAAGTTGACAGTTGTTGCAGGCGCGCGCTAGGCGGCGAAAGGATTCACGAATTCAAGGATGACCGCCATGTTCAACCGTGTCTCTCTTCAGGCTGTTCTCGGAATCTGGGCGCTCTGGCATCTCGTGTTCGGGCTGCTTTCCACGCTGGCGCCGGAGACCGGCGGCGAGCTGACCGGCTGGGTCCCGCAGGCCGGCTGGTCGGACGATCTGGTGGCGATGAGCACGCAATACGGCATGGCCATGCTGGTTCTGGCCGCCGTCTATGCCGTGATGGCGATCGATCCGATCCGCTATCTCGCCTTGATCTGGGTTGCCGTCATCGAACAGGTCCTGGGAATCATTTATGCGCTGTATCTTTATCAATCGGTCGGCGATCTCACCTTGCCGCAGGTCGCAACCCAGGCGGCGATAAATGTCATCATCATCGCTGTCTTCCTGATGTTTCTGCGGAAGTTGCGGGAACCGGCTGCGACAATGGCCGAGTGAGCGGGCTGAAGCCTGACCCCTATGCCGCAAGGGCGGAGCGCCGATTGCGCAGCCACACGGAGATGTTCAATGCCAGGGCGTAGCTGCCCCAGGCAAAATAGGGCAGCATCAGCAGCGTCGCGATCAGGTCCAACTGCGCAAAGGCAAGGATTGTGGCGCCGACCGCCAGCCACAACAGGGCAATGATGACGGCGCCGGCAAAAAGCCGATGCAGACCGAAAAACACACCGGACCACAACGCATTGATGCAGATCTGCAAACCCCAAAGCGACAGCGCGAGCGTGTTGCCCGGCAGCTCGGCGATCCGCGCCGCCGCCGCCGCCATTGCCACATACAGCACCGCCCAGATGAACGGGAAGAGCCGGTCAGGCGGCGTCCAGGACGGTTTGTCTAGACTTCGATACCAGGCGCCTGGACGAAACAGCGTCCCGGCTGCCGCCGGCACGGCGCACGTCGCCAGATAGATGACAAACAGCAGATAATCCACGTCGCTTCCTTGTTCGCTGATGTGTTTGTTTACAGCCATTGTCGGCTGACTTCAATTGATGCAGCATCATGATCAATCCGCATCGTCCGTCCGTCTTGTGGCCATGTCATGCTTCAGGTTGACACACTCACCGCACGCTATGGTGCGGTCACCGCGCTGGATGGTGTTTCGCTCTCGGTCGGTGCGGGCGAGACGGTGGCGCTGCTCGGGGCGAACGGCGCCGGCAAGACAACGCTGCTGCGCGTCATCTCCGGCCTGCACCGGCCGGCGGCCGGTGACGTTCTTTTTGATGGGCGCGACATTACCGGCATGGCGCCGGCGGCACGGGTCAAGGCCGGGCTGGTGCAGGTGCCCGAGCGACGGCGGATTTTCCCGGCGCTGACCGTGGCGGAAAACCTGGCCGTCGGGGCGTCGGCGCGCAAAAGTTCCAACAGCGAGATCGACCAGGACAGGCAGCAGGTCTACGACCTGTTTCCGCGGCTGGCGGAGCGGCGGTCACAGCAGGGATGGTCACTGTCGGGCGGCGAGCAGCAGATGCTGGCGCTGGGCCGCGCGCTGATGGCAAGGCCGCGCTGCCTGCTGCTGGACGAGCCATCGCTGGGGCTGGCGCCGAAAATCGCCGCCGATATCTACCGCCACATCGCCGACATCAATGCTCAGGGGGTGACCGTACTGGTGGTCGAACAAAACGCCCATCTGGCCCTGTCGGTCGCATCGCGCGGAATTGTATTGAAGCGCGGCGAGATTGCGTTGAGCGGTGACCGTGACGCGCTTCTCGCCGATCCCGCAGTGCGGGAGGCCTATTTGGGTGGTTAGCGCATTTTCCGATCGTTCCGGTCCACCCCTGCACCCCCGCCTCGCCTCCCCAGACAGGATACTTGCGGGGGAGGCGAGGCGGGGGTGCAGGGGTGGACCGGATCAAAAACAAAGGAAAACGCGCTAGCGGCGCGCGACTTCCCCCAGATCATTCCAGACATGCTGCTCGGCGATCAGGCCGTCCTTGATCAGGAAGCGGTCGATGAAGCGGATGCCGTCAAAGGGCGTGCCGTCCGGCCATTCGCCATGGAGCGTGCCTTCGATTGTGACGCGGGTGCCGGCGGAGGTTTCGGCGCTGTCGATGATGTCAAAGCGTTTGGCGACGCGCCGATAGCGCGGCGCGGCCCATGCCAGCAGCTCAGCAAAATCCGTGAAGCGGGCGCCGCCGGGGAAAATCATGAAAAAGCCGGGCGCGGTCATGGCACGGGCGGCGTCGAGATCGCGGGCTTCCAGCGCCTTGAGAAAGGCCTGCGCCACTTCTTCAGGGTGCACGAAAACCCCGCTCGATCAGGATGCGCCGCGCCGCCGGCTCAGTCAGAAAATCGAGGAAATCCCGCGCCGCGTCGCTCCCCGGCGGCACGATACCGGCGACATAAAGGATCGGCGGATGGGCGCTGTCGGGCACGGCCACGATCGCCGTGACGGCGCTTTCGAGGCGCAGATCGGAGTCGTAGACGATGCCCAGCGGCGCCTCGCCCCGGGCGACCAGCGCCAGCGCCCGTCTTACATCCGGCGCCGGGACGATCTGCCGCTGCACCATCGGCCATAATTCCAGATTTTCCAGCGCCGCGCGGGCATAGATGCCGGCGGGAACATGCTCGGGGTCGCCCATCACGACATAGCCCTGGCGCCCGAGCCGCAGCAGGGCCGCTTCGACGCTGGTGGCGGGGGCGCTGCCGACGGGGCCGATCACGGACAGGCGGTTGCCGGCGATGACGCGGCGGCTGTCGGGCTCGAGGCGTCCGGCCGCCTCGACCTCACCGGCCCAATCGATATTGGCGGAGATAAACAGGTCAGCCGGGGCGCCGGCGATAATCTGCCGTGCCAGGGTCGAGGATCCGGCGGTGCTGATGCGGATTTCGGTTCCGGTCCGGGCGGTGAACGCCTCGGCGATGGCCGTGACCGCCTCGGCCATGCTGGCAGCGGCGAAGACCGTGACGGTCCGGGCCGCGGCCTCGGCGCTCAACAGGCACAGTGCCAGGGCAATGAAAGCCCTCAAAACACGATCCCGAAAAAGCCGAGAACGGCGAGAATGCCGCCGATCAGCAGGATCAGCCAGCTGACCAGGGTGCCGAGCGCCCGGCTTGCCGTGCGTCCGGCGCTTGCGCTCAGCCCGACGGCATGGGCAATGCGCGAGAGGATGAAGGCGCCGCCGAAGCCGTGCACCAGCCAGCCGGAGAATCCCGACGCCTCCAGCGCCAGCAAAAGCAGCCCGCCCAGCGCGGCGTATTCGGTGAAATTGCCGTGAACACGGATACGGCGCTCAAGGGCGGCGTTATCGCCGCTGCCGATGCCGATCCCGGCGCTGTTGCGCAGCAAGCTGACGCGCAAGGCAAGGATCACGGACAGGACGGCAAGCAGGCCGATATAAAGTGGGGCTATGTCAAAGGGCGGCATGGCTTTCTTAACACTTTGTGCGGACCAAAATCATCTCTGCGGCAGATCGACGCCAAGAGGGCACAGGCGCGTTATACAGGGTATATCTGCTATCGGTGAAGCGGGCATAGGGTCCGCTTGCGTCGCCCCACGCTGCGGTGCATACAAGCGCCGGGATCGCGCGGCCCGCATCGGACGGGTTGTATCGAACAGCTTGTATCGGACGGCGCGCCGCCATTTGAGTTAGAGATGAAGCCCGGGACACCGGAAAACTGAGCATGACCAATCATTCGACCCGTCTTATCGCCATGTTGGGCGTTTTGCTGGCTCTCGCATGGGGCGGCGATGCAGCCTGGGCGGCCCAGCCTCTGCCCTGGCAACTCGGCCTGCAGGAAGCGGCGAGCCCGGTCAAGGAGAGGCTGCATGATTTCCACATGCTGCTGATGGTGCTGATGACCATGGTGGTGGTCGTCGTGTTCGCCCTGCTCGCCTATGTCATCTACCGCTTTCGCGCCTCGAAGAACCCGACGCCGGCGACCTTTTCCCACAACACCACCGTCGAGGTGGTCTGGACCGCGATTCCGGTGGTGATCCTGATCATCATCTCGGTGTTTTCGCTGCCGATGATCTATTACATGGATCGCGCGGAACAGACCGATCTGACGATAAAGACCGTCGGCTATCAGTGGTATTGGGGCTATGAGTATCCCGATCTCGGGATCGAGGAATATTCCGCCTATATGGTTCCGGATGAGGATATCGGCCCCGGTGAGGTGCGGCTGCTGTCGACCGACATGAAGCTGGTCGCGCCGGTCGACACCAATGTGCAATTGCTGGTCACTGCCGCCGATGTGTTGCACGCCTTTGCGATGCCGGCCTTTGGGGTAAAGAAGGATGCGGTCCCGGGCCGCCTGAATGAGACCTGGTTCCGTGCCGACCGCGAAGGGGTTTTCTACGGCCAGTGCTCGGAGCTGTGCGGCAGCGGTCATGCCTTCATGCCGATCGAGATCCATATTGTGTCGAAAGAGCAGTTTGAGCGCTGGGCCGAGCTGGCGGCCGAGGATATCGACGAGGCCAATGAGTATGTGATTTCCATCCAGCGTGAACGTGACGGCGTGCAGATCGCCGCCAGCGAATAACCAAGACAGATAGCGATAAGAGTACGAGACAGCGCAATGAGCGAGACGCAGTCACAGGAAAAAATGGCGCCGGTTGAGCATGCAAGCGCCGGTGGGCATGCAGCGCATGACGATCATCACGATCACACGCCGGGATTTTTCGAGCGCTGGTTCTATTCCACGAACCACAAGGATATCGGCACGCTTTATCTGATCTTTGCGGTGATCGCCGGCATTATCGGTTTCGCCTTTTCGGCGCTGATGCGCTGGGAGCTGGCAGCGCCGGGGCTCGATGTCGTCGCCGACGGCCAGCAATGGAATGTCTGGATCACGGCGCACGGCTTCATCATGGTGTTTTTCGTCGTCATGCCCGGGCTGATCGGCGGTTTCGGCAACTGGTTCGTGCCGATCATGGTCGGCGCGCCGGATATGGCATTTCCGCGGCTTAACAATATCAGCTTCTGGCTCACCGTCGTCGCCTTCGTTCTGCTTGTATCCTCGGCCTTTATCGACGGCGGGGCGGGAACCGGCTGGACTGTCTATCCGCCGCTGTCGGACGATCTCGGCCACCCCGGCATGGCGGTCGATCTGGCGATCTTTTCGCTGCACCTTGCCGGTGCGGCCTCCATTCTCGGCGCCGCGAACTTTATCACCACCATCCTGAACATGCGCGCTCCGGGGATGACGCTGCACAAGATGCCGCTCTTTGTCTGGGCGATGCTGGTCACCGCCTTTTTGCTGCTGCTGTCGCTGCCGGTTCTGGCGGGCGCGATCACCATGCTGCTGACCGACCGTAATTTCGGCACCACCTTCTTCGACCCGGCCGGCGGCGGCGATCCGCTGCTTTACCAGCACCTGTTCTGGTTCTTCGGCCACCCCGAAGTCTATATCATGATCCT
>CAZRBL010000060.1:0-14390 GCA_964598335.1 uncultured Rhodospirillales bacterium | reverse complement strand
GGCCTTCCGGGGCTGACCGTGGTCGCCACCCCGATCGGCAATCTCGGCGATATCACCTATCGCGGCGTCGCCTGCCTCAAGGCCGCCGACCTCGTGGCCTGCGAGGACACTCGGCTGACGCGTCGGCTGCTCGACCGCTATCGAATAGACACCCCGCTAATCCCCTATCACGACCATAATGCGGCACAAATATTGCCCAGGCTGATCGACCGGATGACGGCCGGAGCCTCATTGTGTCTTGTCAGCGATGCCGGCACGCCGCTGATCTCGGATCCCGGATATCGCCTTGTTGCCGCCTGCCGTGAGGCGGCCATCCCCGTCACCGCCGCGCCGGGACCCAGCGCCTTGACCGCCGCGCTCAGCATCGCCGGACTGCCGACCGACCGATTCCTGTTCGCCGGCTTCCTGCCGGCAAAACAGGGTGCTCGGCGCAAGGCGCTGGCGGAATTATTGCCGACCCCCGCCAGCCTCGTGCTCTATGAGGCGCCGCAGCGGCTCAAGGCCACCCTTGACGATATCGCCGCCATCGAGGGCGGGCGCGACGCGGCAATCTGCCGTGAACTGACAAAGCGCTATGAAGAGATTCGGCGCGGCACCATCGCCGAGCTGGCCGCCGGGCTTGGCGATACGCCGAAAGGCGAAATCGTGCTGGTGATCGGCCCGCCGACGCAAGCGCGCCCGCAATTGAGTGAGGCTGAGATCGATGCTCGGCTGCGTGAGCTGATCGCCGAAGACGGTGTCAATCAGTCCGCCGCGCAGCTTGCCCGTGATACCGGCTTGTCCAAACGCGACCTGTACCGCCGCGCCCAGCGCCTGAAGGATGCGCAGTAACGCCAAACGCCGCGCCGAACGCTGGGGCCGAATCGCCGAAAGGCTGGCCTGCTGGCTGCTGCGCGTGAAGGGCTATCGGGTGCTGACCACCCGGTTCCGAACGCCGCGCGGCGAGATCGACATCATTGCCCGGAAAGGCGCGGTCCTCGCCTTGATTGAGGTCAAGGCACGGGCGCGGCAGGCCGACGCCCTGGCCGCCGTTCAACCGCGCAATCAGAAACGCCTGATGGAGGCCGCAGCCCTGTTCGTCGCGGGCAGGCCCGAACTGGCATCGCTCAGCTTGCGCTTCGACGTGATCGCGATTACCCCGACCGCATGGCCGCGCCATATCCGCTCCGCTTTCGGCCACGGCGCCGACTCCGCCCGCTTGCTGTGACCAGCCTGCTGCTGCTGGTCGCCGCGACGACGCTGGGCGGCTGCATCCGTACTGCGCTCGGTGTCGGCGCCGGTGCGGGAATCGCCGCCGCGCAGGAACGCAGCATCGGTGACGCCTGGTCCGACAATCGCACCGGCCTCGCAATCCGGCAGCGCTGGTCGGACCGGATCGGCCGGCCGCTGCCCAATGTCGACATCACGGTCACCGAGGGCGTGGTGCTGCTGACCGGCAGGCTTGAGGATCCCGACGACCGGGTCGACGCCGTCAGAATCGCCTGGCAGACCGAAGGGGTGCGGCGGGTCATCAATGAAATCAGCCTGAAGGAGTCAGGCGGCGGCATCGGCGGCTTTGCCGATGATGTTCGGATCGCCAGCGCCGTGCGCCTGAAGATGATGGGCCGCATGGACATCTTCGATATCAATTACACCATCGATGTCGTCGACGGGGTCGTTTATCTGATGGGCATTGCACGCGATGAAGCCGAGTTGAGCCTGGCGGTTGAAACCGCACGCAGCGTCCGCGGCGTCGACCGCGTTGTCAGCTATGTCGCGCTGCCGCAGGAAGCGATCAGTGCCGCCGATCTTGGGGCCGCGCCATGATGACAGTAAACCGACGGGAACAGATCCTGACCACGCTGCGCGGGATCGCCGAACAGGCAGAGCAACCACTCGACATCGCCGAAGCGGCGCTGCTGCTGGCCGACCACCATCGCCCGGCCACCGACCTTGCTCCCTATCGCCGGCATTTGCAGGTGCTGGCCGACAAGACCCTGACCGGGCGCAGCATCG
Source organism: uncultured Rhodospirillales bacterium (assembly GCA_964598335.1). GTDB lineage: Bacteria > Pseudomonadota > Alphaproteobacteria > CAZRBL01 > CAZRBL01 > CAZRBL01. The sequence goes on along the minus strand of CAZRBL010000060.1, from coordinate 12,395 downwards.
GCGAAAAGGCAACGGCTCTCCGCTATTGGCTGGCCGGGGAGCAAGGCTATATCGGCGACCGCGACAGCTATGACGACGTCGCCAATGCGAATCTGATGCGGGTGATTGATCGTCGCTGCGGCATGCCGGTGGCGCTCGCCGTGCTTTATCTTCACTGTGCGCGCGCCAAGGGGTGGCAGGCGGTCGGCCTGAACTTCCCGGGCCATTTCCTGATCCGGCTCGAAGACGGCGCGGAGCGGGTGATCCTCGACCCCTTCGGCGGCGGCGTTGAGCTCGACACCGCCGGACTGCGCGGGTTGATCAAGACAGTGGGCGGCCCCGATGCGGAGCTCAGCCCGGACCATTACCGTCCGGTCAGTGATCTCGATCTGCTGTTCCGCCTCCATAACAATGTCCGCGTCAGGCTCCTGAAACAGGGTGATCTGACCGAGGCGGCGCATGCAACGCTGGCGCTGCAGGCCTTGCGCCCGAGCGACGGGCGCCTCTCTCTCGAAATCGGCATGCTGCGCGCACGGCTGGGTGAAACCGATGCGGCGATCCGCGATCTGAGCGAATATCTCGAGCGCAGCCCGGCCGGCCCCGGTCATCAGGAAGCACGACGCATCCTGGCACAATTGCAGGACTCCAATCGATGATCACCGACATGAGCTTGCGTGTCGCCATCCAGATGGACCCGATCGACAGCATCGATATCGGCGGCGACAGCACCTTCGCGATGGCGCTTGAGGCGCAGAGCCGAGGTCATCAGCTCTATCACTACCTGCCGACGCATCTACGCTATGACAGCGGCCGCGTGATGGCCCGGGCGCATCCGCTCAAGGTTCAGGCCGTCAAGGGCGACCATTTTTCCTTCGGCGATCCGGTCGATCTCGATCTGGGCGCAGTTGATGTTGTGCTGCTGCGGCAGGACCCGCCCTTCGACATGCAGTATATTACCACGACGCATCTGCTGCAGCGCATTCACCCGCAAACGCTGGTCGTCAACGACCCGGTCGAGGTCCGCAATGCACCGGAAAAGCTGTTCGTGCTCGATTTCGCCGATCTGCTGCCGCCGACCCTGATCACGCTCGACATGCAGGCGATCCTTGCCTTTCGCGAGGAACACAAGGACATCATCGTCAAGCCGCTTTACGGCAATGGCGGGCTGGGCGTTTTTCACCTCAAGCCCGGCGATGAAAACCTGCCGAGCCTGATCGAGACCTTCGGCCTGCTCTATCGTGAGCCGGTCATCGTTCAGCGTTACCTGCCGGAAATCAAACAGGGCGACAAGCGCATCATCCTGATCGAGGGAGAGCCGGTCGGCGCCGTCTCCCGCATGCCCAAGGATGGCGACAGCCGGGCCAATTTCCATGCCGGCGGCGCCGCGCAGAAGACCGCGCTGAACGCGCGCGAGAAGGAAATCTGCGACCGTATCGGCCCGGTGCTGCGTGAGCGCGGCCTGGTCTTTGTCGGCATCGACGTGATCGGCGATTACATGACCGAAATCAACGTCACCAGCCCGACCGGAATCCACGAAATCAACCGCCTCGACGATGTGAAACTGGAAGCGCAGTTCTGGGACGCGGTCGAAGCGCGACTTAGCTGACCGACCCAGCCCGTGAAACTCGGAAAAACTCTCCTCGTCACCTCGGAAACGCGACCGCGTTATCCGAGGTCCACGGCTCGATGGCGAGGGTCGGCATGGATCCCGGATCAAGTCCGGGATCACACTGTAATGGACGGTCTTTCTGCGCGCAGCCCATGCCCATCGACATTATCGTAAGACCGGGCGCGATGCCGCTGGTGGTCGGCGATCAGGCAAGCCTGGACGGGTTTTCCGGGATTGCGCTGTCGGCTGAAAAGGCTCGCGCCGCCATTGTGCTGCAATCTCGCGACGGACGGCAGGTGCTTCACCCGATCCGGCCGCCTTTTGCCGATTACTTTTACAATGCTGCTGCAGCACTCGTCATCGCCCTGGGCGCCGACGATAACATTGCCTGGGCCTTTCGCCAGCCTCTCGCCGCCGACTGCCCCATGCCCGCCGATACGGTCTCCCGCGCGGAGATCGAAGCGGCGCTCGCAGAGCTCGATGGCGGACACCGCCTCGCAATTACCGCCTGAAGCGGCGAGTGCGAAAAAAACCGCTTGGCGAATTCTCACTGCCGTGCGATACAGCCCGTCCCGCGTCGGCGGGTAACAAACTGACACAAACCACGGGAACGAGAGATGGATATTCAGTCCACCTGCTTTATCGTCCCGGGTCTGCGCAGCAAGCGCGTTCGCAAACACAGCTAACGCTCCCTGCCATGGCCCGGAACCTTCACCATCCGGGCACGCTGCGCCTTTGGCCTCACGCTTTGGGGATATGTCCCCCACGCTAACCGAGGCCCACCAAATCCCATAACGCTGAACAGCGACCGCACACCCCGACTCCCTGTCTTGGAGTCCGGCGCCGTGTTCCCGGAAAATCTTTCAAGTGCTGACCGCTCTCCCCGCCCGGCCGCCTCAATCAAGCATACTGTCCTTGGGTTGGTCGGGCGGCGAGAGTGGTCAGCTTTCACAAAGCGAAAACCACTATGGAGAACAGAACACATTTCCGTCTGGTGCTCGGCTATGCCTGGCACTATGCCCGCCGAAGACCGGCAACGCTGGGCTTCACCGCTTTGGTGATGCTGGCGCTGGCCTTTGTCGAAGTCCTGATTCCGGTCTTTGCCGGCCGTCTGATCGATGCGGTCAGCGGGCTGCCATCCGAGCCCGGCGCGGTCGATGCCGCCGTCGCGGCGCTGATCGGGTTCCTGGCCGCGGCCGCCGCCTTCACGCTGATCCGTGACGGCGCCGTGCACATCTGGGCCTGGTATCAGAGCCGGACGATGCAGGAGATGACGCAGGAGGCGTATGATCACATCCAGCGTCTGGGCACCGACTGGCACGCCGATGCCTTTGCCGGAGCGACGGTCCGCAAGGTAACGCGCGGCATGCGAGCCTTCGAAATCTTCAGCGATACGCTGTATTTCGGCCTCGTCCCTGCCGCCGTGGTGCTGACCGCGATGACAGCCTATACCGCCAGTCGCTGGCCGCTGCTCGGCCTGCTGATGGGGGTGATCGGCCTGATCTATGTCGGTGTCAGCATCGCCCTGGTGATCTGGTATGCCGGTCCGGCGCATACGGTTGCCAATGAACAGGACAGCCGCTTGGGCGGGGCGCTCTCGGACGCGTTGAGCTGCGTGTCGATCGTCAAGTCCTTCGGCGCGGAAAACCGTGAGGCCGAGCGGCTGAGCGGTGTTGCCCGTGACTGGCAACGGGCAGAGCTGGGCGCCTGGCGTCGCGGCATCTTCACCCAGCAGATTCAGGGCGCGATGGGCGTGGTCTTCTTCGCCGCCCTGCTCGGCTATGCGCTGAAGCTGTGGCTGGATGGCGATGCCGGTCCGGGCGATGTCGGCTTTGTCTTCACCAGTGCGATGATCATCAATGGCTGGCTGCGCGATATCGGCATGCATGTCCGGCATCTGCAAACGGCAATGAGCGATCTGGAAGACATTGCCCTGCTGGAAGCCACGCAGCCGGCGGTCGCCGACCTGCCCGATGCCCCGAAGCTGATCGCCCAGAAAGGACAGATCGGCCTCCAGGCCGTGCGCTTTGGGTATGAGGACCGGGATGTCTTCGCCGGGCTCGATCTTGAGATCGCGGCCGGGGAAAAGGTCGGGCTGGTCGGGCGCTCGGGCAGCGGCAAGAGCACGCTGATCAAGCTGGTCCAGCGGCTCTATGATCTGCGGGGCGGCCGTATTCTGATCGACGGTCAGGACATCGCCGGGGTCACCCAGGCCAGCCTGCGGCGGCAGATCGCTTTGGTGCCGCAGGACCCGATGATGTTCCACCGCTCCCTGGCGGAGAACATCGCCTATGCGCGTCCCGATGCGAGTGAGGCCGAGATCCGCGATGCGGCAAGGCGGGCACATGCCGCCGAGTTCATCGAGGCCTTGCCGGACGGCTATGGCACGCTGGTCGGCGAGCGTGGCATCAAGCTGTCGGGCGGCGAGCGGCAAAGGGTGGCGATTGCGCGCGCCATTCTTGCCGATGCACCGATCCTGATCCTCGATGAGGCGACCAGCGCGCTGGACAGCGTGTCGGAAGCCCTGGTTCAGGAGGCGCTGGAAGACCTGATGGCCGGCCGGACCACGCTGGTCGTGGCGCACCGGCTGTCAACGATCCGCGCGGTCGACCGCATCCTGGTCTTCGAGGCCGGCCGGATCGTCGAGCAAGGCAGCCACGAAGCCCTGCTGGCCCGTGACGGCGGCACCTATCGCCGCCTGCACAACCAGCAGGCGCTGGGCCTGATCGACGCCGATGCGGCGCCGGTTCAGGCGGTCAGGACAGCGGCCTAGAACCGTCATCGCGAGCCTGCACCAGCAGGCGCGGCAATCCGGAGTTGTCGCCTATCGGCACAGCGTCCGGATCGCCGCGGCGGGCAACGCGCCCGCCTCGCGAGGATGGGCGGGGCTGTCATATGGAGCCCGGTTTCGTTGACGAACCTGTGCGCCGCGCTTATTTCGGGTTATTGACAATTTATCAGGGCTGCAGGGCTATTCCTGGCCTGTTCACAGCGCCCGCGCGGGAATGCGCGCATCGGGCGCTTTTGCCATTTGCGAGGAAGGCATGTTCGCGGGCATCGCCAGCAAGATTTTCGGCTCCTCCAACGAACGGGCCGTCAAGAAATACAAAAAGACCGTCGACGCGATCGGCGCGCTGGAAGAACAGCTTTCTGCGCTCGGTGACGAGGACCTGAAGGGGCAGACCGAAAAGTTCCGCGCCCGGCTGGCGGCCGGCGAAACCCTCGACGATCTGCTGCCCGAGGCCTTTGCCACCGTCCGCGAGACCGCCAAGCGGGTTCTGGGCGAGCGGCATTATGATGTGCAGCTGATCGGCGGCATGGTGCTGCATTCTGGCGCCATTGCCGAGATGAAGACCGGCGAAGGCAAGACGCTGGTCGCGACGCTGGCCGTCTATCTCAACGCGCTGGAAGGCAAGGGCGTGCATGTCGTCACCGTGAACGACTATCTTGCCCGCCGCGATGCCGAATGGATGGGACAGGTCTACAAGGCGCTCGGGCTGAGCGTCGGCGTCATTGTCTCGGGTCTCGACGATCGCCAACGCCAGCAGGCCTATGGCTGCGATGTCACCTATGGCACCAATAATGAATTCGGCTTCGATTATCTGCGCGACAATATGAAATTCCGGCTGGAGGACATGGTCCAGCGGCCGTTCAATTTCGCGATTGTCGATGAGGTCGACAGTATCCTGATCGACGAGGCGCGGACGCCGCTGATCATCTCGGGCCCGGCGCAGGACAGCTCCGAGCTTTATCGCGCCGTCGACAAGCTGATCCCGAAGCTGAACGAGGAAGATTACGACAAGGATGAGAAGTTCCGCACCGTCGCCCTGACCGATGACGGGGCCGAGCACGCCGAGGAGCTGCTCAGGGAAATGGGCCTGCTGGAGGAAGGCGGGCTCTATGACTTCCAGAACGTCAATCTGGTGCACCATGTCACCCAGGCGCTGCGGGCGCATCAGCTGTTCCGCCGCGACGATCACTACATCGTCAAGAACGACAAGGTGATCATCATCGATGAGTTCACCGGCCGGATGATGGAAGGCCGCCGCTTTTCCGAAGGGCTGCATCAGGCGCTGGAGGCCAAGGAGGGCGTCACCATCCAGCAGGAAAACCAGACGCTGGCCTCGATCACCTATCAGAATTACTTCCGCCTTTATCCCAAGCTGGCGGGGATGACCGGCACGGCGATGACCGAGGCCGGTGAATTTCAGGAAATCTACAATCTGCCCGTCGTCGAGGTGCCGACCAATGTGCCGGTGGCGCGCAAGGATAATGACGACGAGGTCTACGGCACCATTGACGAGAAATACGAAGCCATCGTCGCGCTGGTCGAGGATTGCCGGGAGCGCGGCCAGCCGGTGCTGCTCGGCACGACCACGATCGAGAAGTCGGAAGAGCTGTCAAAGCGCCTGAAGCAGGAGAAAATCCCGCACCAGGTACTCAATGCCCGCTTCCACGAGCAGGAGGCGCATATCATCGCCCAGGCCGGCAAGCCCGGGGCGGTGACCATCGCGACCAATATGGCCGGTCGCGGCACCGACATTAAGCTGGGCGGCAATCTCGAAATGCGGCTCGCCGATGAGCTGGCGGACATCGACAACGAAGAGCTGAGGGCCGACAAGGAGGCCAAGATCCGCGCCGAAATCAGCGCGGCGCAAAAAGAGGTCAAGGATGCCGGCGGCCTGTTCGTGATCGCCACCGAACGCCATGAGAGCCGCCGTATCGACAATCAGCTGCGCGGCCGGTCAGGCCGTCAGGGCGATCCCGGTGCCTCACGCTTTTTCCTGTCCCTGCAAGACGATCTGATGCGCATTTTCGGCGCCAAGGGCATGGATAGCATCATGCAGAAGATCGGCCTGAAGGAAGGCGAGGCGATTGTTCACCCCTGGATCAACAAGGCGATCGAACGGGCCCAGAAGAAGGTCGAGCAGCAGCATTTCGAAGTTCGGAAAAACCTGCTGAAATTCGACAATGTCATGAATGACCAGCGCAAGGTCATTTACGAGCAGCGCCGCGAATTGATGGAAGCAGAGGACATCTCCGAAGACATCAAGGAAATGCGGCGCGAGGTGGTTCAGGACCTTGTCGCGCGCTGCGTGCCCAAGGGCAGCTTTGCCGAGCAATGGGATCTTGAGGCGCTGCACAGCGATTGCCAACGGCTATTCAATATCGATCTGCCGGTGAAGGAATGGGGCGCCGAGGACGGCATTGCCGAAGACGAAATCGAGCGGCGTATCCTCGACGCCGCCGAGAGCAAGGCGGCCGAGCGCGCAGCAACGCAAGGGCCGCAATTGATGCGCCAGATGGAGCGCGTCGTGCTTTTGCAGGTGCTGGACCAGAGCTGGAAGGATCATCTGCTGGCGATGGACCATCTGCGACAGGGCATCAATCTGCGCGCCTATGCCCAGCGGGACCCGCTGAATGAATACAAGCGCGAAGCCTTCGAGATGTTTGAAAACATGCTCGTCCATCTTCGCGAGGAAACCATCAGCCTGCTCAGCAAGGTGCAGATCCAGACGGTCCAGCCTGAAGATCTGCTGCCGCGCGGCAATCCGCTGGAAGGCGCCGAGCAGACTCATCAGGATCCGGCGCTGGCCGCACAAACCCCCGCGCCCGCCAGCCAGGACGCTGACAGGCAGCGGCAGATGCCGGTGCGCAATCAGGCGGCGGCACGGCTCGATCCCAACAACCCGGCAACCTGGGGCAAGGTCCCGCGCAACGCTCCCTGCCCGTGCGGTTCAGGCAAGAAATACAAGCATTGCCACGGCCGCGTCAGCGTCGCCGCGCCGGCAGACGCGGCGGAGTAGCATTAGAGCGCGAGCTCACAGTCAATCACAGCAGCAATTTGCGGAGAGGCCGGAATATGCCCAAAAGCGTTATAAAACGGGTATTTCGGCAATTGGGCTATTCAATAATACCGGTACCGAAAGACATAGAATCTAGCGCATCGTCGTCCGGCGAATGGAAGGTGGGTTTTCTTGGCGTCAATTTCGACGACGCGCACTATTTCGTACCCGAATATGCGCAGCATCGACCGGCGGCACAGGCAATACTGAGGCATCAGTATCACGAACCAAAGACACACGAACTGATCAAGCACCTGACCCAGTCAAGAAAAGGCGAAATTCTTCACGCCGGGGCATTCTTTGGTGACATGCTTCCGTCTTTCTCAAGGGCATGTCCCCAGCACTCCGTTATTTGCTTCGAGCCAGTACTGGAAAACTATATATTAGCAAGACTTTGTGTTAAAACGAATAACCTCGAGAATGTAATTCTTTACAATGCCGCGTTGTCGGACAAAAGCCATAATGTGTGCATGTCAACGAGAGATACCGAAACGGGCGTACATCGCGGAGGATCATCGTTCATCTCTGATAGCGGCGACCTTGTGCCTACCCTTTCGATTGATCAATTCGATTTCAAAAACCTGATTTGCATTCAGCTTGATGTGGAGGGCCACGAATTACAGGCCCTTCAAGGCGCAAGAAAAACCATCGCCCAGCACAATCCGATTGTCCTGATTGAAGACAATAACAAAAGCTGTTCTGGTTTTTTATTGTCTATTGATTATAGACATATCGCCACGATACCGGGTCTGGACATATGGTACTCATCAGAACAGAATAATATTTTGGATGGCTTCGATGTTTGAATCCTCAACAGCTTTTTGGACAAGCTCTCTGTCACAAGTTAAGCTTAATCTTTGCGAGGTGTCTCACAGAAGATACGGCGACGCGGCGATCCAGAGCCATACGGCTTAGGTTTCTGCATTGCCGCGCTCCCTTCGGTCGCTCGCAATGACGAGAAGGGCAAGAACGGAGCACTGTACCTGCAAGGTCGGCCTAAAGTGCCAGGATCACCACGATCGCTGCGATCAGTGCCCAAAGCGTGATCGCGGCAACCGTCTGGAGCCTGAGCGCGATGACCGCGATGATCGGTCTGGCGTACAGATCGGTGAGCGACCCGGACGCGGCAGCGAACAGCCAGGCTTCCGCCAAACCCAGCAAGCGTCGTCCCTCACCGCGCAAGGCCGACAGGGCCGCGTCGGGACGGGCGCCGGGCGCGAAAGCCGCTGCCAGACACCACAGGATTGCCGCCACTCTCAGCGGCACATAGCCGAGCAGCTGATCCAGTCGCTCGCCGGCGACAGCGAATGATCCGGACCCCATTCCATCGATCCGCAGCGCAATGACCGCGCTGCGGACGGCCATAACCGTCAGCGCGGCGGTGACGCCGAGACCGACCAGACCGCCGAGCAGGAGCCAGAATATCGGCGTCACGCAGCCTCGGGCATAGATCAGCAAAGACTGGTCCGCGGCGAGGCGCACCAGACTGGCGCGGTCAAGGCGATCAGGCGTCAGGATCGCATGGCCGGAAAGCGAAAAGCCCCTGCCCGCGGCATCGATCAGCAGAGCGTGATCGGTGCTCTCGGCGGCTTCGGCAAGATGACGTTGAAGACGCAGCAAACGACCGCATTCGAGGCTCAAGGCAAGCAGAATCAGCGACAGCGAAAAAAACAGCGGCGGCATGAGCGGGTAGAGCCGGTCGATCATGCCGCCGACAAAGCCGGCCGAAAGACAGATGACCGCAATCGAGACTGTGCCGCGCGCCAGCAGATTGCGCTCGCCGCGCTCGGATCGATTCAAGCGCCTGCCCAACTGACGCATGAATGCGGCGGCCCAACCGCTTGTCACCGCCGACGGAACCTTTGCCGTCAGCCAGAAACCGAGCGGCAATGAGAGAAAGAGCGCGAGCTCGGCAAGCAGGGCGACAGGCAACAACGGCATGGGGCCGGGATAGCACCGGCAACAGAACCATTAGAAGCCCGACTCATTCTTTGATCCATATCAAGGCGCCGTCGGGCAGAATTCGTAGAGTGCGCCGAATCCGAAAATCCGGACGTTTTCGAGACAACGCACGCCATGGATAACCTCGATCTCATTATCGATCTGAACCGCCTGCAATTCGCTGCTACGGCGCTGTTCCACTTCCTTTTCGTGCCGCTGACGCTGGGGCTGTCGGTGATTATCGCGATCATGGAAAGCGTCTATGTCATGACCGGCCGCCAGATCTGGCGCGACATGACGAAATTCTGGGGCACGCTGTTCGGCATCAATTTCGCGCTCGGCGTTGCCACCGGCATCACCATGGAATTCCAGTTCGGCACCAACTGGGCCTATTACAGCCATTATGTCGGCGATGTCTTCGGCGCGCCGCTGGCGATCGAAGGGCTGATGGCGTTCTTCCTCGAGGCGACCTTTATCGGCCTGTTCTTTTTCGGCTGGGACAAGATGTCCAAGGTCGCGCATTTGACGACGACCTGGATGGTCGCGCTCGGCTCGAACCTGTCGGCGCTGTGGATCCTGATCGCCAATGGCTGGATGCAGCTGCCCGCCGGGGCCGCATTCAACCCCGAAACCATGCGCATGGAGGTAACCGATTTCGCCGCCGTGATCTTCAACCCGGTCGCGCAGGCGAAATTCGTTCATACCGTCAGCGCCGGCTATGTGACCGGCGCCGCCTTCGTGCTGGCCGTCAGCGCCTTTTACCTGCTGCGCAACCGCCATGTCGATTTTGCCAAACGGTCAATGACCGTCGCGGCCAGCTTCGGCCTCGCCTCGGCCCTGTCGGTCGTCGTGTTGGGCGATGAAAGCGGCTATGCCACCACCGAGCATCAGGAAATGAAGCTGGCCGCGATCGAGGCCGAATGGGAAACCCATCCCGCCCCGGCCGGTTTCAACCTTGTCGCCTGGCCGGATATGGAGGCGCGCGAAAACGCTTTTGCCATCAAGGTGCCCTGGCTGCTCGGCCTGATCGCGACCCGCAGCTTTGACGAAGAGGTGCGCGGGATCAATGAGCTGGTCGAGCTGGCCGAATTGCGGATCGAACAGGGTAATGAGGCCTATGGCGCGATGCTCAGGCTGCGCGCCGATCCCGGCGATGAAATGGCGCGCGATGTCTTCGAGGCGAATGAACGATTTCTCGGCTATGCGCTGCTGCTGAAAAAATATGTCGAGGATCCGCGCGATGCGACCCGCGAACAGATCGAAATGGCGGCCTGGGACACGGTGCCGAATGTGCCGGTGCTGTTCTGGACCTTCCGCGGCATGGTCGCTATCGGGCTATTCCTGGTCGTGCTGTTCGCGATGGCCTTCTGGTTCGCCAGCAAACGCGAATTGGACAAGCATCGCTGGTTTCTCAAACTCGCCATGTTCAGCTGGCCATTGCCGTGGATTTCTGCGGAGCTGGGCTGGATCGTCGCCGAATATGGCCGCCAGCCCTGGGCGATCGAGGGCGTGCTCCCGACCCGCATCGCGATGTCGGGGCTGAGCCTCAGCGATATCCTGATCACCCTGACCGGCTTTGTCGTGCTGTACAGCATTCTGGCCGTCGTCGAGGTCTATCTGATGCTGAAATATATCGGCTACGGCCCCTATAAAAAGGTCGATATCGAAGACCTGAAGCCCGATTTGGGCGGCGGCTCCAGCGATGCGGACGACCGCGATCGCCGGCCGCTGACCGATCCCGGCGCCTATGGCGTCTCTGCCGAATAACTGCGTGGAAAAGGGCGAAAACGATGCTCTTCGATTATGAAACCCTGCGCGTCATCTGGTGGCTGGTGCTGGGCGTGTTGCTGATCGGCTTTGCCATCATGGACGGCTTTGATCTCGGTGTGGCCAGCCTGCTGCCCTTTGTCGGCCAGAACGATGATGAGCGGCGCGTATTGCTGAACACCATCGGCCCGGTCTGGGAAGGCAATCAGGTGTGGCTGATCCTGGGCGGCGGCGCGATCTTCGCGGCCTTCCCGCCGCTTTATGCGGTCAGCTTTTCCGGCTTTTACCTCGCCATGTTTCTGGTGCTCAGCGCGCTGATCCTGCGGCCGGTGGGGTTCAAATACCGCTCCAAGGTCGAAGACCCGAAATGGCGGTCGATCTGGGATTGGGCGCTGTTCATCGGCGGCTTCGTGCCGGCGCTGATTTTCGGTGTCGCGGTCGGCAATGTGCTGCTCGGCGCGCCTTTCACCTTCGATGATACGCTCAGGGTAGACTATCAAGGCGGGCTGTTCGGCTTGCTGACGCCCTTTGCCCTGCTGTGCGGCCTGGTTTCGGTCGCGATGCTGGTGATGCACGGCGCCAGCTATCTGGCGATAAAGACCGACGGCGTCATTGCACGGCGCGCCCGGCTCTATGGCCGTTATGCCGCGCTGGCGACGGTCGTGTTGTTCGCCATTGCGGGGCTGTGCGTCGCCTATCTGATCGACGGCCATGTTGTGGTCAGCGAGATCAACAATGCCGGCCCCAGCAATCCCTTGCGCAAGGAGGTCGAGGTCGTCACCGGCGGCTGGCTGAGCAATTACAGCGATTATCCATGGATGCTGCTGGCCCCGGCGCTCGGTTTCCTGGGCGCTGTGGCGGCCTTTCGCGAGCTGGGCCGAGGCGGCGAGCTGACCGCCTTTGTCGCCAGCGCGCTGGCCTGTTTCGGCGTTATCGCCACCGCCGGCGTCTCGCTGTTCCCCTTCCTGCTGCCCTCCAGCCTCAATGCCGATGCCGGGCTGACGCTATGGGATGCCAGCTCGAGCCATCTGACCCTGAACATCATGCTGATCTGCACGGTGATCTTCCTGCCGATCGTGCTGGCCTATACCAGCTGGGCGTTTCACATCATGCGCGGCAAGGTGCGCACCGAAGACGTGAACGCCAACAGCCAAGCCTATTAAGAAAGGGCCTTTCACAATGTGGTATTTCGCCTGGATCCTCGGCCTCGGCCTCGCCGCCAGCTTCGCCATCCTGAACGCCATGTGGCTGGA
>CAZRBL010000059.1:0-15330 GCA_964598335.1 uncultured Rhodospirillales bacterium | reverse complement strand
GGCACGATGATGACCTTGTTGGCATTGCTCATGATGAAGGCGGCATCGTCCGCCGATCCGATCTTGGCCGAACGGTCGCCCATATCCGCCGCCGGACCGGCGGTCTCGCCGCCGAAGCCGCCCAGCAGGACGCTGATGAAGGACCGGTTCATGCCCTTGCACATTATGTAGCTCAGGATCGCACCGGAGCTGCCGACCAGCGCGCCGACGATGATCAGCAGCGTGTTCTCAAGGGTGAAGCCGATGCCGCAGGCGGCCCAGCCGGAATAGCTGTTCAGCATCGAGACGATCACCGGCATATCCGCGCCGCCGATCGGAATGATCATCAAAACGCCCAGCAACAGCGCCAGCGCGACGATGACCCAGAAGCTGGCGGGGCTCTGCGTCGTCACCATGGCGATGACGAAAATCAGGATCAGGATGGCGATGCCGAGATTGAGGTAATGCTGACCGGCGAAGACGACCGGCTTACCACTGATCACGCCCTGCAATTTGCCCCAGGCGATGATCGAACCGGTAAAGGTCAAGGCGCCGACGGCCACACCGATCGCCATTTCGATCAGGCTGACGGTCTTGATATCGCCGACCGTGCCGATGCCGAAGGCGTCGGGGGCATAGAAAGCCGCCGCGCCGACGAAAACTGCGGCGAGACCGACCAGGCTGTGAAATGCGGCGACCAGTTGCGGCAGCGCCGTCATCTGAATATTCAGCGCAATATAGCTGCCGATACCGCCGCCGATCAGCAAGCCGGCGATGATCAGGAACAGGTTCAGGTCCTGCGCCAGGAACAGCGTCGTAATGATGGCCAGGGCCATCCCCGCCATGCCGAACAGATTGCCCGAGCGCGCCGTTTCGGGGCTCGACAGCCCGCGCAACGCCATGATGAAGCAGACCGATGAAACGAGATAGGCCAGAGAGGCCAGAACCGGGGTGTTTTCCATCGCCGCCTCTTATTTCTGCTTTTTCTTGAACATGGACAGCATGCGCTGGGTCACGATGAAGCCGCCGAAAATGTTCACCGACGCCAACACAAGCGCGATAAAGCCGAACACCTTTGCCGTGCCGTCGCCGGTCGAGGCCGCCGCGAGCAGCGCGCCGACGATGATCACCGAGGAGATCGCGTTGGTGACGCCCATCAGCGGGCTGTGCAGTGCCGGGGTGACGCGCCAGACGACGTAATAGCCGACGAAAAGCGCCAGCACGAAAACGGTCAGCGCGAAGACCAGAAAATCCGACCCGCCGCCGGCGATGCCTGCGGCTTCGGCGGCAACCGCCATGGCCTGTTCATTGGCCTGTTCGGTCATCTCGGCGATCTGCTCCTGCAGACGACCGACCTCTTCGCTGAGCGCGCCGAGCGTCGATTGCAGATCCGCGACGCGGTCGATTAAACCCTGATTTTCCATCGCTTAATCCTTCTTCTCGGCGTCTTTGCTCGATTGGTCCGCGCTGGACGTATCCGCGGGTTTTTCGGCCGATTTTTCCGCCTTATCATCGGTCTTCGCCGCTTTATCCGAGGCTGTGGCGGGCTTGGTGGTCCTTACCGTAGCCTTGGCCACGGCGACGCCGTTGGCGGGGGTGCCGCCATCATCTGCCTTTTTCGTCGCCGCTTTCTTGGCGGGCGGCTTTTTCGATGCGGTCGGCTTCGCGGCCGAGCTTTTCTTTTCCGCCGGTTTCTTTGCCGCGGGCGCCGACGCTTTGGCCGCGGCGTCCTTGAACTGCTCATGCACCACGGCGCCGTCCCGGGTCAGCGCCGTGCCTTTCACCAGTTCATCGTCCCAATCGATGGTCAGCTTGCCGCTGTCCTTGTCGATGAAGGGGCTGAGAAAGTTGAACAGATTGCGGGCGTAAAGCTGTGAGGCATCGGCGGCAACAAGGCTGGGCACGTTTTTCGTGCCGATGATGGTGACGCCGTGCTTGACGACGATCTCACCGGGCTCGGTCAGCTCGCAATTGCCGCCGCGTTCGGCGGCGAGATCGACGATGACGCTGCCGGGCTTGAGCGACTTCACCTGCGCTTCGCTGATCAGCTTCGGCGCCGGACGTCCGGGAATATTCGCCGTGCAGATGATGGCATCCATCTTCGGCAAGGTTTTGGAGATCAGCTCGGCCTGCTTTTTCTGGTATTCGGCCGACATTTCCTTGGCATAGCCGCCGGCGGTCTCGGCCTCCTTGAACTCCTCATCCTCGACAGCGATGAATTTACCGCCCACCGATTCGACCTGTTCCTTGGCCGCGGGGCGGACATCGGTCGCCGAAACCACGGCGCCGAGCCGCTTGGCGGTCGCGATCGCCTGCAAGCCGGCGACGCCCGCCCCCATCACCATGACCTGGGCCGCGGCGACCGTACCGGCGGCGGTCATCAGCAAGGGATAGGCGCGGCGGAAGGTGTAGGCGGCATCAATCACCGCGCGATAGCCGGCGAGGTTTGCCTGGCTCGACAGCACATCCATCGACTGGGCCCGGGTGATCCGCGGCATCAGTTCCATCGCGAAGGCGTCGACCCCGGCGTCGGCATAGGCCTTGATATGCGCCGGCATGTCGTAAGGCGCGAGCTGAGCGATCAGCACCGCGCCCTTTTTCAACATATCGATTTCATTCGGGCCGTCTTCATCACCGCTCAGCGGCGGCGCGACCTTGAGCACGACATCGGCATCCTTCAGCGCGTCCGTCGCGGATTTGGCGATGCTCGCACCGGCATCCTTATAGGCCGCATCGGTCAGCCCGCAGGCTTCACCGGCGCCGCTCTCGACGACGACGGTAACACCCAGACCGGCGAATTTCTTCACCGTCTCCGGCGAGGCGGCGACGCGCAGCTCGTTAGGGCGCTGCTCCTTCGGGATGGCCAGCTTCATGCGACACGCTCCATCGGTTGCGATTGCCAGGTGGCGATAATCATACGGATCGGGCACGGACACGTACACCGCGGCGAAAGGCCGAACCGTGCTTAGGTAAGCCGCGCAAGCGCCCGCGCCAAGATGCGCGACGGAAATCGCCATTTCACGTCCCCGGCAAACCGTCTAAGAACACAGGCCAGAAATCGATTCAGCCCCCGCCCGGAGAGAGCCGATGGCCCTTACCGCCGAACAGCGCGCCGAAGTGGCCGCGCAAAGAGAACAAAGCGCTGCGACGCTTCGCCCGATTTGCCCGCAACTGGAAGAAATCCTGTACGAACCGCTTCCGGTTCTTGATCACGGCTTTGTCCGTGTCGTCGATTACATGGGCGATGACAACGCCGTGGTGCAGGCAGCAAGGGTGTCCTACGGCAAGGGCACGAAAAAGGTGTCAACCGATCGCGGGCTGATCCGCTATCTGATGCGGCACTGGCATTCGACGCCGTTCGAGATGTGCGAGATCAAGCTGCATGTGAAGCTGCCGATCTTCGTGGCCCGGCAGTGGATCCGCCACCGCACCGCCAATGTGAACGAGTATTCGGCGCGCTATTCCGTTCTGGACAAGGAATTCTACATCCCGGCGCCCGAGCATCTGGCGGCGCAATCGGCGAGCAATCGGCAGGGCCGCGCCGAGGCGCTGCCTGCCGATCAGGCCGATGAGGTGCTGGCGATTTTGCGCGGCGATGCCGAGCGCACCTATCGCCACTATGAATGGATGCTGAATGAGGATCATGAGGGCCGTACGCTTGACGACGCACGTACGGGCGTGGCGCGTGAGCTTGCGCGGATGAATCTGACGCTGAATACGTACACGCAATGGTATTGGAAGGTCGATCTTCACAATCTCATGCACTTCCTGCGGCTGCGCGCCGATGCCCATGCGCAATACGAAATTCGCGTCTATGCGGATGCGATGCTCGATGTGCTGAAACGCTGGGTACCGATCACCTTTGAGGCTTTCGAGGAATACCGCCTCGGCGGCGCCCAGCTCTCCGCCACCGGCCTTGCGGTCGTCAAACGCATGATCGCCGGCGAAACCGTGACCCAGGAAAGCAGCGGCCTGCCGCCGCGTGAATGGCGCGAATTGGCGAGCGTTCTGCAGCTGGAAGAATAGAATGACGACGAAAATTCCGATGATCGCGGCGGC
Source organism: uncultured Rhodospirillales bacterium (assembly GCA_964598335.1). Classification (GTDB taxonomy): domain Bacteria; phylum Pseudomonadota; class Alphaproteobacteria; order CAZRBL01; family CAZRBL01; genus CAZRBL01. The sequence goes on along the minus strand of CAZRBL010000059.1, from coordinate 11,292 downwards.
CAGGCGCACCTATGGTTTTCTGTGGGAGCATCGCGAGCATTTCGTGCGGGTTTCCTGGCCTTGGGTGCTGGGGCTCGTGGTCGCGACCACGGCGGCGCAGATCCTGATCGGAGCACCCGCGGCAACGATGTCTCCGGATAGCGGCGTCGGGGCCGGCATGATGACCGGCTCGCTGTTGTCGATCGCGATCTCCCTGTTCAGCGTTCTGGTCGGCGCCGCGGTGGCGGTCACCTGGCATCGGACGCTATTGCTGGGCCCCACGGCGGACGGCGCGGACAAGCTCAATCTCGACCGGCGGACCCTGATTTATTTCGGTTATGTCATGCTGATCAATCTGGTGGTCGGCCTTGTCGCCGGGCTGGCCGGTGCGCTGCTCGGCGGCGTGCTCAGCCTTGCCGCCGGCACTGCCGGCATGGTGCTGGGCTTCGGTGTCGGCTTCCTGCTGGTCGGCTATCTGACGGCGCGGTGGACCATGCTGTTCCCCGCCATTGCGGTCGGCGATGACAGCGTACGGATCACGCGGTCCTGGGAAGCGACCCGGGGCAATGGTTGGCGCATTCTGCTCGGCTCGCTGCTGGCGATGGTGCCGATCATGATCGTCTATCTGATCCTGCTGATCCCGCTGACGGTGATGGCGATGGGCGGCGGCAGCCTGCTGATCAGCATGGTTATGGCCCTGATCCAGACGCCGCTGAGCTTTCTGATCGGCGTCATTCTCGCGGGCTATATGAGCCTGTGCTATGATGTGCTGATCCGCGGCGGCGGGCCGGGCAGCGACCAATCGAGCATGGCGGTTCGCAGCTAGAGCCCCCATAATTGACGCCATGCAGCCTCCCTTATCCATCGAGCGCGCGGTACAGCGCGCCTATCATCTGGCGCTCGGCGCGCTGATCCCGCTGGCGCCGGTCTGGATGCCCTGGATCGGTGTGCTGATCGGGCTGGAGGGCATCATGCTGTTATTGCACAACCCCGACGGCGCCGAGGGCGCGCTCAGCCCCGGGCGCGATGCGCTGCGCGCGGTCACCGTGATGCTCGGCCTGTTGTTCAGCCTCGGCCTCGCGGTGGCCTGGTACCGCGCCCTGCTTCAGGAACGCTGGCCCAGCGGACCGCTTTCCATCGTCGTCGACCCGGCGCTGCCGACCTATGCGCTGCGGAGCCTCGCCGTCGTCGTTGCAGCGCTGCTCGGACTGGCCGCCATGGCGATGTTCGCCCTGCTGATCGCCGGCACCCTCGGCACCCTGTTGTCGAACATCCTCAATGCCATGGGGGCGGCGGCGCTGGCCGGCTATCCGTCGCGTGCGATGATCGTCATCGGCATGGTGATCGGCGGGCTCGGCGGGCTTTATGTCTTCATGCGTTGCGCCTTGTGGCTGGCGGCGGCGGCGATCGACCGCCGCGAGATCAGCCTGGGTCTGGTCTGGCAGCAAACGCTTCACCACGCCCGGCCGCTGACCTGGGGCCTGTTGCTGATTTACGTTCCGCTGCTGGTGTTCGAGTTCGGCTTTCAAAGCCTTGCCATGATCCTCAGCGGCGGCGCGCCTGTCGCGCTGATCGAAACAGGCTGGGCGCCGCTCGGTTTCATCCTGACCGCCATCGGCCTGCTGATCGGCCTGTTCACGACATTGGCCAGCGTCAGCTATGTGGCGCTGATCTATCAGAGCCTGATGAAGCGGAGCTGAGGCGAAGCCGCTTCGATCATCAGGGCGGCATCAAGGCGCGCATCAAGGTGGGCATCGAACCGCGGCCCGGCGGGACTGGAGCATTTTCCGATCATTCCGGTCCACCCCTGCAGCCCCGCCCCGCCTCCCCAGACAGGATACTTGCAGGGGAGGCGGGGCGGGGCTGCAGGGGTGGACCGGATCAAAAACAAATGAAAACGCTCTAACCGATGACAATCCGCGCGCGCTCGGCGATATCGTCAGGTTCAAGCGCATAAAGACAATCGATCAGAGCAACGCGGAAGCTGCCCGGCCCTTCGGCGATTTCACCGGCGAGTTCGCCGGCCAGCCCGAAAACCGCCGCCGCACCGACCGCCGCCGTCACGACATCCGGTTCCACCGCCAGGAAACCGCCGCACAGCGCCGTCAGCGCGCAGCCCGTCGCGGTGATCCGCGACATCAGCGAATGGCCGTGATCGAGGCTCAGCACCCGTGCGCCGTCGGTCACAAAATCGGTCTCGCCGGTCATCAGGACGACGGTCTTGTGACGGCCGGCAAGTTGCTTGGCGGCATCGAGGGCATCGGGCGCGGCGGTGGTACTGTCGACCCCGCGCGCCTGCCCGTCCATCCCCGCCAGGGCCTGCACCTCGGACGCATTGGCGCGAATAATGCTCGGCGACAGCCCCGCCAGAGCTTCGCCGATTTCGCGGCGATAACGGGTCGCGCCGACCGCGACCGGATCGAGCACCCAGGGCAGTTCGTCCTGCAGCGCGGTTTGCACCGCGGCCTTGATCCCCTTGATCCAGGGTGTCGACAGCGTGCCGATATTCACCGTCAGCGCCCCGGCAATGCCGGCAAATTCTCCGGCCTCTTCCTCGGCATGAATCATGGCGGGCGATGCACCGGCGGCAAGCAGCACATTCGCCGCCAGATCCATCGCGACGAAATTGGTGATGTTCTGCACCAGCGGCGTTCGGTCGCGCAGCCGTCCGAAGGCCTGACCGGCAGCCAAGGCAAAATCGCGATCAGCCATCAGACAAACACGATCTGCGGCGGCGGCTTGCGGTCGGCGCTCATCACCCCTTCGGCAAGCCTTGTCGCCATGTCACGGAACAGCGCGGCTTCCGTGCTGTCCGGCAGTGCGGCGGCGATCGGCCAGCCGGCATCCGCATTTTCGCGCAAGGGGATCGTCAGCGGCACCTCGCCCAGCAGGGTGACACCGCGTTTCTCCGCTTCGGCCCTGGCGCCGCCGCGACCGAAGATTTCATAATGCGCGCCGGTATCAGGCGCCTCGAAATAAGCCATGTTCTCGACAATTCCCGCGATCGGCACCTGCACCTGATCGAACATGGCCATCGCCTTGCGCGCATCGGCCAGGGCGATATCCTGCGGCGTCGAGACAATGACCGCGCCTGACAGCGCCACGCGCTGGGACAGGGTGATCTGGATATCGCCGGTGCCGGGCGGCATGTCGATGATCAAAAAATCGAGCGGCGCCCAGGCAATGTCGGTCAGCATTTTCTGCAATGCTCCCTGCGCCATCGGACCGCGCCAGATCATCGCCTTTTCCTCGGGCACCAGAAGCCCCATCGACATTGCCTTGATGCCGAATGCCTCACGCGGCCTGAGCAGGGTGCCCTCGATCACCTCGGGCGCGCCCTCGAGAGCCAGCATGCGCGGCACCGACGGACCATAAACATCGGCATCGAGCAGCCCGGCGCGATGGCCGACGGCACCCAGCGCCACCGCCAGATTGACCGCGATCATCGATTTGCCGACGCCGCCTTTGCCGGAAGCAACGGCGATGACATGAGCTACACCGTCAGGCTTCTGCTGACCCGTTGTGGCAGGCTTCCGCTGCGGGGCCGGCGACGGCGCTTTCTCGGCCGGGCCGGACGCCGTCAGCATCGCCGTCACCTCCAGCACGCCGGGCATGGCGGCGATCGCGCGCTCCGCCGACTGACGCATATCCTCGATCGCCGGACCCAGCGACGGATCAGCGCGCAGTGCGATTTGCACCCGTGCGCCCTTGTCGCCGGATCGGATATGAATACCTTCGATGGCTTCGCTGGGCAGCAGCGGCTCACCGTTTTCGCGGCGGAGCTGGATCAGAACCTGCCGCACGGCTTCTTGATCGGGTACCTGGCTCATAAGCGCGCAACTCATTGAGAGAACAGAAGCGCCTCACATATAAGGCTCATGTCGACGGAAAGCAGTGCGCTGCTGGTCGAAGACACCCTTTCCGGCGCGGTCATCGACCGGCTTGCAGGGCTGGGAAGCACGATGGGTAAGGACGGCGATATCATGCCTTGGAGTAATGAATCTGGTAGCGGCGGTCGCGGCCCGTGGGGTTCGCCCCCCGGCGGCGGCGGCAATAATGGCGGCGGCAACAATCCCTGGGGCAACCGCCCCGGCGGCGGGCCGCGGCGCTCCGGAGGGTCCGGCGGACCCGGCGGGCAGCCGCCCGATATCGACGATCTGATCCGCAAGGGTCAGGACCGTCTGCGCAGCATGTTCCCGCGCGGCTTCGGCGGCGCCGGTCTGATCGGCCTCGTGCTCGTGCTCGGCGCAATCTGGCTGTTCAGCGGCGTCTACCGGTTGCAGGAAGGCGAGGAAGGCGTCGAGCTGCTGTTCGGTCGCTATGTCAGCACCGAAACCGCCGGTCTGCGGTTCAACCCGCCGCCGCCGATCGGGCAGGTGTACCGGGTCAATGTCGCCAATGTGAACCGCATCGCCGTCGGCTATCGCGAGGGCGGCAGCAATCGCGGCGGCCAGACCAGGGTCGACGTGCCGACGGAAAGCCTGATGGTCACCCGCGACGAGAATATCGTCGACATCGATTTCGTCGTGAACTGGGTGATCAGCGACAGCTTTGCCTTCCTTTTCAACATGCGTAACCCGGAAGAAACGGCAAAAATCGCTGCGGAAAGCGTGATGCGCGAAATCGTCGGGCGTAATCAGCTCGACTTCGTCATCACCGGCGGCCGAACCGCCATTCAGGACGAAGCGCGCGCCCTGCTGCAATCGCTGCTGACCGAATACGGCACCGGCATTCAGGTGACCAACCTGGAGATCGCCTCGGCCGATCCGCCGGCCGGTGAAGTCCGGATGCCCGATGGCGAAGTCGTCGGAGTGCTGGATTCCTTCCGCGCCGTGGTCGCTGCCCGCAATGACCGTGAAACCCGGATCAACCAGGCGAACCGCTATATGAGCGAGATTATTCCCGAGGCCCGCGGTGACGCCGAACGCCTGATTCGCGAGGCCGAAGCCTATAAGGCACAGCAGATCGAAAAGGCGCGCGGTGAAGCCTCGCGCTTCACCTCGATCCTGACCGCCTATCGCGATGCGGAGGACGTGACGACCCGGCGGCTCTATCTCGAGACGCTGGAGCAGGTGTTCCGCAATTCGCAGAAGGTCATCATGGACGGCGGAGAGGGCGGCACGGGGGTCGTGCCCTATCTGCCGCTCGATCAACTTCGCAATAACCGGACAAATTAGGCCGAGAAGGAAACAGTCATCATGAGTCGTGGCCTGATCATCGGCGGCATAGTTCTGATCCTGATCGGCGTGCTCGCCGCCCAGTCGATCTTTATCGTTCCGCAACAGCAGCAGGCGATCGTGACTTATTTCGGTGAGTTCCGCCGCGCGATCAACACCCAGACCGAACCCAGCCCGGGCATGCATTTCAAGATTCCATTCGCGGAATCCGTCGGGTTCTATGAGCGCAGGGTCCTGAACCTGGATCCCGAGCCGAGCGAGATGATCCTGGCCAATCAGGAACGTCTGCAGGTCGACGCCTATGCGCGCTACAAGATCTCCGACCCGCTGCAGTTTTTCCAGCGCGTCCGCACCGTCAGCGCTGCCGAAGCACGGATGACCGATTGGTTCGGCACCGCGATGCGGAACACGCTGGGCGGCGCCACACAGGGCGACGTCATTTTCGGTCGTCGCGAGGAGCTGACCGAACAGATCACCGAGGGCCTGCGGGCCCGGACCCCTGAAATCGGCGTCGAAATCGTCGACACCCGGCTTCGGGCCGTCGATCTGCCGCAGCAGATTCAGGAGAATGTGTTTCGCCGCATGGTCTCCGAACGTCAGGAAGCAGCGGCTCAGATTCGCGCGACCGGCGAGGAGGAGTTCCGAAAAATCACCGCCGATGCCGATGCGCAGCGAACCATCTTGCTGGCGGAAGCCGAACGCCAGGCAGCGACATTGCGCGGTGAAGGCGACAATCAGGCGATCACGATCTATGGCGAGGCGTTCGGATCCGATCCTGAATTCTATGCCTTTTACCGATCGCTTGAGGCCTATCGCAACGCGCTGGCGGATGGCGAAACGACGCTGCTGCTCTCTCCGGACAGCGACTTCTTCCGCTTCTTCGGCGATATCGAAGGCAATATGCAAGCGCCTTGATCGCCCACAGCCATAGGCGACGGCGCAGCGCCAAAAGGCCGCCGGCATGCAGGATCTAATCGTCGCCCTGGGCCTGGTGCTGGTGATCGAGGGGCTGCTCTATACGCTTTTTCCTGACGCCTTGCGCCGCATGCTGCTCGCCTTGCTCGACACCCCGGCAGCTTATCTCCGCTTCGGCGGCGCAACTGTCGCGCTGATCGGGTTGGGGATCGTCTGGCTGGTGCGGGGCTAGGCCTTCGTCAACACACCGCCGCATTTCCGGCCTTTTTCCTGCCGGCTTGTGCGACATATAGCTGTGGTCACATCAATAGCGCCTGGGAGCAGAAGCATCATTATGCCATCGACCAATCGTCGCCGCCACGCCGTCGCCCAATCGCTGACGCCCGAATTGACCGTTCGCGCCTTTTGGATCACCCTCATCGCCGTGGGGCTGATGCTGCCCGCGGCGTTTTCACAGGCGCGGGGCCAGGACGTTTCCCAAGGCTTTGCCGATCTCGCCGATCGGCTGATCCCGACCGTGGTCAATATCTCGACAACCACCACGGTCGAGCGGCCGCGCGGTCGTTTCCCCGAAGAATCGCCGTTCAACCGCTCGCCGTTTGAAGAGTTCTTCCGCGACTTCTTTGAAAACCGGCCGATGCCGAACGGTCCGCGCCGGGCGCAATCGCTCGGCTCAGGCTTCGTTATCGATGCCCGCGAAGGCTTTGTCGTGACCAATAATCACGTCATTGCCGACGCCGATGAAGTTCGCGTCATCTTTGCCGACGATACCTCCGTCGAGGCCGAGGTGGTGGGGCGCGATGAAAAGACGGATCTCGCGGTGCTGAAAATCGACCCGGAGGGCCTCGATCTGCAAGAAATCGACTGGGGCGACAGCGACGAGATGCGCGTCGGCGACTGGGTGATCGCGATCGGCAATCCTTTCGGCCTGGGCGGCACGGTCACCACCGGAATCATCTCGGCCCGCGCGCGTAATATCAATGCCGGCCCTTATGACGATTTCCTGCAGACGGATGCCTCGATCAACCGCGGCAATTCCGGCGGCCCGATGTTCAATATGGCCGGCGAAGTGGTCGGCATTAACACGGCCATCTATTCGCCCACCGGCGGCAGCGTCGGCATCGGGTTCGCGATCCCGACCGCCCTGGCGCGCCCGGTGATCAGCCAATTGATCGAATTCGGGCGCACCCGACGCGGCTGGCTGGGCGTCCGGATTCAGGAAGTGACCGACGAAATTGCCGAAAGCCTCGGCCTTGACGAGCCGCGCGGCGCTCTCGTTGCCGAAGTCACCCCGGGTAGCCCGGCTGCAGAGGGCGGGATCGAGACCACCGACATCATCATCAGCTTCGACGGCAAGGAGGTTGATGAAACGCGCGAATTGCAGCGCATCGTCGCCGAAACGGCCGTCGATTCCCGCGTCCCCGTCACCGTCTGGCGTGATGGTGAGGAGCGCCGGATGCGGATTACCGTGGGTGAGCTGGAGGTGGCCGAGGAGCAGGGCCTGTTGAATGCCAGCGCGCGGCCCGAGCTGCCCGATGATGCCCGCGACAGCTCGATCGACGAGCTTGGCCTGAGCCTGAGTGCGATGGATGAGCGGCTGATCGAGGAGTTCGGCCTTGAACCCGATACCGAAGGCGTCGTCATCACGGCGGTTGACGAAAACTCTGAAGCCTGGCGCCGGCGGCTGCGTCCGGGTGACGTCATTCGCGAGTTCAATCAGCGCGAAGTGACCAGCCCCGAGGACGTGATCGAAGAGATCGAGAAAATCCAGGGCAATGAGGGCCAGCGCAATGTCCTGCTGTTCATCGAGGAACGCAACGGCACGCGGTTTGTGACATTGCAGGTCGAGGCGGGTTAAGCCGCGAAGTCTTCCCGCCGATAGCCCTGCGCGAAGAGCAGCGCGGTCAGGTCGGCGTGATCGATGCGATAGCGCGCGGCGGCGCGGACCGAAGGCTTGGCGCGGAAGGCAACGCCCAGCCCCGCAGCCTGCAGCATCGGTAGATCATTGGCGCCGTCACCGACCGCCAGCACCGCCTCCGTCGGCAGGCCAAGAGCTGAGGCCTCGCTGCAAAGCCGGTTGTATTTATCGGCTTTATCGCGGATCGGCGGCACCACCCGACCGGTCAGCTTGCCGTCAACAATCTCCAGCACATTGCCGGCGTGATCGTCGAAGCCGACCGCAGCAGCGACACGGCCGGTGAAGAAGGTGAAGCCGCCGGAGACAAGAATACAGCGGGCACCCTGCGCCTTCATCGTCGCGACCAGCGTCTTGGCGCCGGGCATCAGCGTGACGGCAGCCGCCGTCTCGGCCAGCGCCGTCTCCGCCAGTCCGGCAAGCAGGCCGACACGCTCTTTCAGCGCCTCGGCGAAATCCAGCTCGCCATTCATCGCCCGCTGCGTAATCGCCGAAATCTTGTCTTTCAGCCCCAGCGCGGCGGCCAGCTCGTCAAGGGTTTCTTCCTCCACGATGGTCGAATCCATATCGGCGATGAGCAGGGATTTGCGGCGCTCGACCGGACGCTGGGCGATGATGTCGATCGGCGCATCTGCGGGCAGCGTCGCCCGCACCGCCGCCTCGGCCTGTTCAGGATCAAGGCCGCGCATCGGCAGATCGCAGGCCTGATCGGGCGCCAGCCAATCGGTGCCTTCCAAATCTGCACCGAGCCCGGCCAGGGCCGCACGCGCCGCCTCAACCTGGCTGCCAAGACCCGGATCAGGCGCCGCAGCGATGATTGTCATAACCGATGGCATGGCGGGCCGATAGCGCCTTGCTTCCATGCGATCAAGCCGCCTGCCTATATCAACGGTATGAACGCCGAGATTATTGTGATCGCCGGACCGACCGCGAGCGGTAAGTCTGATCTGGCGCTGCGGCTGGCGCGAGCGCGGCGATCGACAATCGTCAATGCCGATGCAATGCAGGTATATGCTGAGCTGAGAACGCTGACCGCGCGTCCCGATGACGCCGAATTGCAGGCGGCGCCGCATTGCCTTTACGGTCATGTCTCGGCCGCTGAGCGCTATTCCGTCGCCCGCTGGCTCGGCGACGCGGTGCAGGCGATCCAAACGGCCGCGGGGCAAGGCCGGGTGCCGCTGGTTGTCGGCGGCACCGGGCTGTATCTCAGCGCGCTCATCGACGGGTTCTCGCCGGTGCCTGAAATCTCGGAGGAGACCCGGCAGGCGACGGCGGCGCTTTGGGCGGAGCTCGGCGCCGAGGGTTTTCACGCATTGCTTGCCGAGCGCGACCCGGTGATGGCGAGGCGCTTGAACCGGGCTGACAGCAGCAGAACCCAGCGGGCCTGGGCCGTGCTGAATGAAACCGGCCGATCGCTGGCCGATTGGCAGGCAATGCCGAAACGACGGCCGTTCCCGAAGGCACGATTTCAGCTGCTCGCGCTGATGCCGGAAAGCGCGACCTCGGCACAGCGCATCGAACGGCGTTTCAAGCTGATGCTGCAAGGCGGCGCCCTTGCCGAGGTCGAGAAACTGATGGCGCTGCAGCTTCCGGGAAATCTGCCGGCGATGAAGGCGGTCGGTGTGCCCGAGCTGTCGGCCCATCTCCGTGGCGAATTGACGCTGGAAGATGCAAGCGTAGCGGCATGCCTTGCCAGCCGTCAATTAGCCAAACGACAACGCACCTGGATCCGAACCCAGCTTCTACCCTCGGATCATGTGCATGGCAGCCATGTTCTGGATGGGGCGGATTTCGATGCCGATCAGACGAAGATCAAGCATGTATTGCAGTGCAGCGATTGACGATCCGCTCATAGCTACCTAGCGTTTTGAATGATGCCGGCGCGCTTATTGCGCCATCACGATGATTGACAGCACAATGCCCGACACGCAGCAGATCACGCCTGAAAAAACCGAAACCCTCGCCGGGACCGAGATGAACGGTGCCGAAATCGTTCTGAAGGCGCTTGTCGATGCCGGCGTCGATACGATTTTCGGCTATCCGGGCGGCGCGGTGCTGCCGATCTATGACGCGCTGTTCCAGCGCAATGATATTCGTCACATTCTGGTGCGGCACGAACAGGCGGCGGTACATGCCGCCGAGGGCTATGCCCGCTCGACCGGCCGGCTGGGCGTGGTGCTGGTCACTTCGGGCCCCGGCGCGACCAATGCGGTGACCGGGCTGACCGATGCGCTGATGGATTCGATCCCGGTGCTGTGCATCACCGGCCAGGTGCCGACGCATCTGATCGGCAATGACGCCTTTCAGGAGGCGGATACGACCGGCATCACCCGCCCCTGTACCAAGCATAACTATCTGGTCGGCGATGTCGACAGGCTCGAACGCATCGTCAATGACGCGATCTATGTCGCGACGCATGGCCGGCCGGGCCCGGTCGTGGTCGACTTGCCCAAGGATATCCAGTTCGAGAAGACCACCTATCAGGGCGGTCCCGAGCTGCAGGCCGGGCCGAAAAGCTACCGGCCGCAGACAAAGCCCGATGCGGCGGCGATCGAAGCCGCGGTAGAGCTGATCGCGAATGCGAAACGACCGATCTTCTATGCCGGCGGCGGCGTCATCAATGCCGGACCGGAAGCTTCTGAATTGCTCACCGAGTTCGTCCGTCTCACCGGCTATCCGATCACCAATACGCTGATGGGGCTGGGCGCCTACCCCGCCGATGATCAACAATTCCTCGGCATGCTGGGCATGCACGGGACTTATGAAGCCAATCTGGCGATGCATGGCTGCGACGTGATGATCAATATCGGCGCCCGTTTCGATGACCGGGTCACCGGCCGGGTGTCGGATTTCTCACCGGGCAGCAAGAAAATCCACGCCGATATCGATCCCAGCTCGATCAACAAGAATATCGCCGTCGACATCCCGATCATCGGCGATGCCGGGGAGGTAATCGCGGCGATGATGGCGCTGTGGAAACAGCGCGGCTATCGGGCCGATAAAGACGCGCTGGCCGCCTGGTGGAGGCAGATCGAGGATTGGCGCGCGGTCGATTGCCTGAAATACAGCCAGGATCCCGCCGATGAGGCGATCATCAAACCGCAATATGCGCTCGAGCGGCTGCGCGAGCTGACCGCCGGGCGCGACACCTTTATCACCACCGAGGTCGGCCAGCACCAGATGTGGGCGGCTCAGTTCCTGCCCTTTTACAAGCCCAATCGCTGGATGACTTCGGGCGGGCTGGGCACCATGGGCTATGGCCTGCCCGCCGCAATCGGTGTGCAACTCGGCCACCCGGACAAGCTG
>CAZRBL010000058.1:13212-15404 GCA_964598335.1 uncultured Rhodospirillales bacterium | reverse complement strand
ACGCCTCGCCGTCTGACATCAGCCCAGTTCGGCTAATCGGTCACCGGTTCGCATTAGGCTTTCGGCATCCATTCGGGCCTAAACGGCGCGCGGCAACGCCTTGGGCGCCGGGTTGAGGCCGTGCTTCATGCAGGTGGCGCAGAAGGCGTGGCGGTATTTCGCGTCGTCGATCTCGACTTGCGGTCGATCGAGAAAATCGAGGTCGAGCATGTTTTCCTGATCGTAGACAACACAGCACAGCGCGACCGAGCCGTCATGGTTGATCACGGTCTGGTCATAACGAAGCTCGCAATCCCAGCCATCCGCGCGCTGCGCAAGATTGGCCTTGAGGCGGTCGCGAGGGTCTTCGAGCAGTTGATCGAGCACTGGAATCTCCTCGGCTGTAACCTTGCCCTCGATCAGGTCGATCACCCGTTCGGCCGGCATGTAATAGGCGTCGAAGACGCTGAGATCATAATCCAGCTCAACGCAGATCCGATTGAGCTCTGCAAGCTCGTGCTGGTTGTCGCGATAGCGGTGAAAACCGGCCCAGATTTGTGTGTCCGCGCCGGCCTTGTCCAGCGCATGGCGCAGCCGATACATGTTCGCTTTGAGCAGCCGGAAATCGCCCTTTTCATGGGTGATTTCATAGGTCGCCGCAGACAGACCGGACAAAGAGATCTTGATGCTCGTCGGATTGGCCCGTGCCAGCGCCGTGAAGTCGATTTCGACATTGAGATTGGTTGACAGATGGACCGGCAAATCGGCCGCCTTCGTCGCGCGAATGATCTCCGGCAAGTCCGGGTGCAGCAGCGGCTCGCCCCAATTATAGAGATCGATGGCCACGGGCCGATGCGCGTTTTCGGCGACGATCTTGTCCAGAATGGCGCGATAGGTGTCGAGAGCCATGAATCCCTTCGGCCGCGCTTTGGCGATGCTGTTGCCGACCGGACAGGTCGGACAACGCAGATTGCAGGTGCCGACAATATCGATGATGAACTGGTATTCTTCCCGCTCGCGCGGGGCATAACGCCTGAATGTCAGGCCGTCTTCCAGTGTATGTTCGGGCGTAATATCCGGACGCAGGGTGATGCGCCTCAGAACCTCCCTGACATGCTGATCTCCGGGCTGTGCATCGAGCACCAGCGACAGATACTCCTGCGCCGCCTCCCAATAGCCCCGCGCATAAAGGGTCAGCCCCATGCCGCGCGCGATCGGGATCGCCCAGTCGGCGCCGCGCTGCGCCAGCCATTCCGCGGAAGCAAGCGTCACGGCCCCGCTCAAATCACCCTGCGCCATTCGGATCACGGCGCTGTTCGCCGCCGCTTCCGGTCGCAGCGGATCATGGGCGGGGATGTTCGCATAAAGTCGTTCAGCCGCCGCCAGGTTTCCCCGGCGGTGCAGCGTCAGGGCCTCATGAAATGCGGACATGCGGTTTCCTTGGGTAAATACAAAGCTCGATCACCTTATCCTGTACACGATCGAGAAAATTGAATACCATTTCCATAACAGTATCAGTCTCCGGGTGCGGTCAATGTCGCCATCGCCAATCATTTCGCCGTCACATCTCGTCCCTAACGCCCGATTCGGGCGGCGGCTCGGCTTTACCGCCGCGCTGCTCCTGGGCGCTACGGCGCTGTCCCCAAGCAGTGCAAAGGCCAATGACTGCCTCGCCGGCACCTATTTCTCCGGCGGTGTCTGCGTTGCTGCCGATCCCGGCTTTTTCGTGCCGACGGCGGGCGCGACCGTGCAAATTCCTGCCCCTCCGGGATCCTTTGTGCCTACCAGTGGCGCCACGGCTGCGACCCGGGCAACCCCAGGCTGTTTCGTCAGCAGTCAGGGGCAAACCGCTTGCCAGACCGCGTCACCCGGGACCTTCGTCGCCGGCTCCGGCGCCACCATTTCGGCCCTCGCCCCGCCCGGCAGCTTCGTTGCCGAGGAAGGCGCCTCTGCCGCCACTCTTGCACCGCCTGGCAGCTTCGTGCCGGTCAGCGGTGCCACCGCCGCAACACAAGCCTCGCCCGGCTGTTTTGTTGCCGGCGAAGGGCTGAGCCGCTGTGAGCCCGCCTCACCAGGCACCTTCGTCGCCGGCTTCGGCGCCACCATTTCGGCCCTCGCCCCGCCCGGCAGCTTCGTTGCCGAGGAAGGTGCCTCTGCAGCCACTCTTGCACCGCCGGGCAGCTTCGTGCCGGTCAGCGGCGCCACCGCCGCAA
>CAZRBL010000058.1:0-13112 GCA_964598335.1 uncultured Rhodospirillales bacterium | reverse complement strand
GCCACTCTTGCACCGCCGGGCAGCTTCGTGCCGGTCAGCGGCGCCACCGCCGCAATACAAGCCTCGCCCGGCTGTTTCGTCAGCGGCGAGGGTCAAACCGCCTGCCAGACTGCCGCACCCGGTACCTTCGTCGCCGGCTCCGGCGCCACCATTTCGGCCCTCGCCCCGCCCGGCTTTTTTGTGCCGACTTCCGGCGCAACGGCGGCGACCCTCGCCCCGCCGGGCTTTTTCGTTCCGCAAAGCGGACAGTCTGCGGCGATCAGCGCCCCTGTCGGTTCGTTCGTGCCCGGGTTCGGCGCGATCGAGGCTCTGTCCTGCGGGGCCGGCAGCTTTTCTTATGGCGGATCTTCCGCCTGCCGAGACGGCGGTGCCGGTCCGGGCGAAAACATTGTCAGCCCGGAATTCGATATCGCCGGATTGTCGGGAACCGACAGCCGGATCATGAGCGGCGACAGCCTGTCCTTCGAGATCACGAATTCTGCGGATTTCATCGGCGATGACGATCCGCTGACGGCGCTGACGATTCTCGATGTCAGCATTATCGGTGACGATCTCGGGCTGTTCGCCATCACCGGTTTCGACGATCCAATGGTCCTGTTCGAAGGCGATCAGCTTGCGTTGCTGATCGAACGTCTGGGGCAGGCGCCGAACGGCTACAGCTTTACAGTCAGTATTCTCACCGATGTCGGAGCCGATTTCGGCAGCGCCGGGCAGGTGTTCGAATTTGCCGTTGAATATCAGATACCGATTACGGCGAGTTGGGCGCTGCTGCTGACGGGCGCTTATGGTTTGCGATCACTGACCGCGCGCAGAAGGTCTTCATAGCACTGCTCCAGCGCCGCGGCATGCGCAGCCGGCCGCATCAGATTCGAATTCCGCATCAGGCCGCGAAGCTGCGATGAGAGGGACACGCGGCTGTCGTGATCTTGCGCAAGCCGGACGGCGGCGGCGACATAGGCGTCGGGCGTTTCGGCGATGAGGCGTTCGAGCCCCATCTGACGCAATATCGACTCCCCCTGCCGGCCGACAGGGCGCTCCCCCGACAGGGTGATGACCGGTACATTCTGCCAAATCGCCTCCAGCGTCGTCTGACCGCCGCTGAACGGGAAGCTGTCGAGCGCGATATCAACATCGGCATAGCGTTCGAGCAGGGCGCGGTGCTCACCGGCGCCTTCCAACTCCAGACGCCGCGCCGCCACCCCATGCCGCGCGAAAGCAGCGATAAAGCTTTTGCAAACGGCTTTGTCGCCGAATGACCGCCATTTGAGGCGCAGCACGCTGTTCGGCACCTGCCGCAAGATTTCAGCCCAGCAGGCGATCAGGGGCGGGTTGAGCTTTGCAATATTGTTGAAGCAGGCGAAGCGGATGATGTCGTCGCCGTCGGGCAGCCGGCGGATCGGTGGTTCGGGCGCATAATCGGGCGGCGCATAGCAGAACCGGCCATGCGGCAGCGTGATGACAGGCTCGGTAAAGTCCACCTGCCGGGCCGTTGCGGCATCGCTCAGCAGGGCGTCCAGGCAACTCAGCCCGGTGGTCCCGCACCAGCCAAGATAGCTGACAAGCACCGGCGCGGGGCGCTGCGCGACAAGCCGCAGCCGGTTCCCCGCGGTATGACCCGACAGGTCGACCAGCACATCAAGCGCCTGATCCCGCATCAGCTTGAAGACATCGTCATCCGATCTGCCGGCAATCCAGTAGGTTGCATCGACGGCGGCAGCCATTTCTTCGGTAATGCCGTCGCCGCGCGTCTGGTTCAGGAACAGCCGCGGCGAAAGCTTGCGCTTGTCATGATGGGGCAGAATGCTCCGCAGCAGCCAGCCGACCGGATGGGCCCGGGCATCTGCGGTCAGATAGCCGACCCGGAGCGGCCTGCCTTCCGGTCTGTCTGATGCCGGGCGCGGGACGGCAAAGGGCGCGTGCGAGGTGGTCCAGACCGCCGCCTCCGACAGCAGCGAGCCGGCGCTTTGCCGCGGGCAGTATTGCAGGGTCGAGATCAGATTCGAGCTGGCCTCGGCCCAGTCCGGCGCGGCGGCAATCGCCTGGCGATGCGCCTTGACCGCCGCGTCCAGCTCGCCGCATTGCTGATGATGCAGGGCCAGATCGTTCCACGCCTTGGCATCCCCGGGGTTGATTGTGACGGCGCGTTTCAATTCGCGGGCAGCAAGGCTCGGCAGGCCGGTCTCGGCAAAACAATTGGCGATGATCAGATAGGCGTCGGTCAGGTCCGGCTGTTGCGCCAGCGCCGCACGCGCCGCCGCTCTCGCCTCATCGAAACGGGTCAGCTGCTTGAGCACAATGGCGCGGTTGAGATGAAGCCGCGCAGTGACAGCGACATGGCGATGCGCCTCATCGAGCCGGGCAAGCGCTTCAGCCGCCCGCCCCATCCGCGAGAGGGCAAGCGCAAGATTGCCCCAATGATCGGCATGCCCCGGCTGCGCCGCGCACAATTCCTCGAAACCGGCAATCGCTTCATCCAATTGCCCGCTTTGTGCCAGCTCTGCCGCGTTCAAGGCGCGCTGTGATAATCCGTTCTGCATCGCGCGCGGACGGTAAGCATGCCGCCGCGCAATTGACCAGACCGCTGCGCGCTCGTCCGCAAATCGCAACTCATTACAGGGGGCTGTCAGCGCGACGGCGGAGTTGGCACGAGCTGCTATCGGACGCGGACCGGCCGGATCCCCATGGCGCGGCGCGCGGCGATGTTATCTGATTGTTCCTGCTTGCCATTTCCCGCCGGCGCTGGCCTTCTGACATGGCAATCATGGTGGATTTTCGCATGCAGGACGCGGGAGGACAGGACGGGGCGGGACAGGACGGGTCCATCGAGGGCATGGTGATCGGGATCGCAGCCTGGAATTCAAGCCGTGAGAAAACCATTCGCGCCCTGCGGCACGCCATTCTGAGGGCGCCTCTCGGCCTCGATTTCACCGAGGCGGAACTCCTGGCTGACCGGGCGGCGATCCACGCCTATGCCGAATACAAAGGCAGCATTATCGGCTGTGTGCTCGCCCAGCCGGCCGGCGAAAGCGCCAGGATCCGTCAGATGGCGGTCGTTGAGGGTTTCCGGGGCCGGCGCGTCGGCACGAGACTACTGCGATATCTGGAAACCGATCTTGCCCGGCGCGGCTATTCCCTCGCCTTCATGCATGCCCGCGTTCATGTCAGCGGCTTTTACCGCCGGCAGGGATATCAGGTGGTCGGGCTGCCCTTCGAGGATATCGGCATTGCTCATGTCCGGATGGAGAAATCTCTTCGCGCTTAGGGCATTTTGCGATCATTCCGGTCCACCCCTGGGTCGATTGACCCCACCCCCGCCCCGCCTCCCCTGCAAGTATCCTGTCTGGGGGAGGGGCGGGGGGCCAGGGGTGGACCGGATCAAAAACAACGGAAAACGCTCGAGCGGTCTTGCGGCGTCAGGCCTCGACGCGTGTGACCTCGCCGCTGAGAAAGCCGAGATTTTCACGGCGCACACGGGCGCCATCGTCATCATACAGGAAGGGCAGCGTCGCATAGCGGTCGCCTGACCGCACGGGCAGCGCTTCATGCAGCAGTGAACAGGAAAATACCACCGCACCGCCGGTCGGTGCCCGATAGGTGCGCATGCCGAACTCGGGGAAGCACAGCTCGCCGCCGTCATAGTCCTCGGCGTTGAGATTGATCGTGCACGCGAATTTGCGGTGTGCCGTGCCCTTTGTCGTGTTATCGCGATGCGGGCGGAAGAACCCCTTGTCGGTGCTGCTATAGCAGGCGACGATGTAGCGTTCGATGCGTGTTGCCTGGAACTGAAAGGCCCGCTGGATCTCGGGTAGCAGGCGACGCACGATTGAGGATCGCAATTCCGTTTTCATCGCTTCATCGACGATGTCGCAATCGCGGCGGCGCTTGAAGCGTGAGTCGAGCTGCCCGATTGTCTTGCCATCGCGGGTGATCATGCTGCCGGACTCGGTGCCGCCCTCGCGCTGATACAGCGCGATCAGGCGTTGGCAGAAATCCTCTGACAGAACGCGGGGGACGATGAGGATCGGTGCGGTTAACGGCACGCCGGCATATTCCTCGACCGGGGGCAGCCGCGCAATCAGATCGCGGAGAGTGTTCTCCATGTCGGTCAGGTCGTCCAGCGGTAAGCTCTCGAGCACCCGCAGGGAAGGATCGAGCAGCAGCAGGAACCGGCGGTACGCATCACCGGGCGCGGTGGTCCCCGGCGTCGCCTCTGCTGCATCCAGCGCGCCGTAGAGCAGGCTGACCTTGCGGTCCATGTCCCAGAAATAACGGATACCGGGCAACTCTTCGCCGAGGCCGCGCTGCTCCCGATCGGCGGGGTCGGTGGACACGCCGAAAAAGGAAAGATGAGCATCGTCGAACGCGACCCGCAGCGGGCCCCGGACCAGATCGACGATCTCCCGGCCCGGCCGGCTCGCCGCCGAGCCGAAGAAGCACAGAAGGATGTACCGACCTGCGACCGACCCAAAGGAAAAATCCGGCCTGCCGCAGGTTTCTGCGGTGAAATAGGGCGTTCTGTCGCCACGTCGGAAAACAGCAGCAATCATGCCGGGCGCGGCGGTATCGGATTTCAGTATATGGCGGGATCACATGGACCGTCAGCAGCGCATTGGCGCGCCGATTAGGGCGAAAATAGGGCTCAGCCACAGCTCCCAAACCCGCTCCCGACCTCATCCGTCTCGCAATCATGATGCGTGTGCGGTTGCCGTTGTCGCTGCGGAGGAAAGAGGACCTGCTGCATGAGCGCGGGATCGAAAGCGGATCCCGTTTCAGGCATCAACGCACCGCCGCTCCGGCTTCGGGCCGTCAATGCTTCGCCGGCTGAAACCGGCCCATATCGGCATGATCGGGGACCGATCCGCAGAGCTGCCTTTATCGTATTGCAGTATAGTCTCAATTAGCACGAAACGCCTGAAAGGATTGTGATATGCAGCAGGAAGGACATCAGCTTCGAGAGCAGCTGCTGCAGTACACCGCACGAATTGTGGGTGAGAAGGCAACGAGCGCCGGTGCAGCCAATTATGCGCTTGAACGCGGCTGGCTGGATGACAAGGGCTTTGTCACGGATAGCGGCCGTCGGGTCATCGAGGCACTTACCGAGCAGGACGGAACAAGAAGCGTCTTCAGGAACTTTTGAAGCGCGCTGGCGCATGATCCGAGGCATTTAAGGTCACATCTCCGGGCGCTGTTCAGGCGTTCATATTGCGGGCCTGATCGAGGGCTTTTTTTAACCGCATTCGCCCTTCAATGCTCAGCTCACACTCACGGCAACACCCTTCCTGACAGGCTTGAATTGATATCGGGGCGCCGGCGCGGCGCGCGCCCGATCGAGCCATTGGGGCAAGACGTCGAACAAGGGCCCCACGACGATCGCCTTGTGCCGGCCCGGATCAGCCACCTCGGCGCGCTGGGTCATGCGGCGATGAAGCCGGTTGCGCAGCAGAGCGCGCCATGGCCGCCGGCTTTGCCGAAGGCGTGTTCTCACTGCGCAGCAGCAAGACCACCGGGATGAACCCGACCAGCACCAGCAACAGCGCCGCCCCTGAGGCCTCGGCAAGGCGTTCATCGCTCGCAAGCCGGTAGACGCGAGTGGCGAGCGTCTCAAAGTCGAAGGGCCGCAGAGCGAGGGTGATCGGCAATTCCTTCATCACCTCGACCAGCACCAGCAGGCCACCGGTCAGCAGGCTGCGGCGGAGCAGCGGCAGATGCAGGCGCAGGCCGATCGCCAGCCGGCCGCGCCCCAAAGCCGCGCCGACGCGGTCGATGCCGACCGAAAGGCGATCAAGCCCGGCAGATACCGCGCCGAGAGCCGGGGCGATGAAGCGCAGGGCATAGGCATAAACCAGCACCAGGGCACCGCCGGCGATCAGCCCCCTGGGCGACAACAGCCCGAACAGCCCGAGAACAGCAATCGCCACCACACTGCCGGGGACGGCGTAGCCGAGCGCTGATAGCCGCGTGAGGGTCGCCAATGCGGCGGCTCCGCCGCCGGCGCGGCGGCCCAGCGCCAGCAGCGTTGCCAGCACCAGCGTTACCATTGCCGCAACCGCCGCCAGCCACAGCGTCCGCCAGGCCAGCGCCGCATGATCGACGGCCAGCACGGCAGTCTCGCGATTGTCCAGCCATAACCAGAACAGCCATCCGCTCGGCAGCACGAAACCGAGCAGCAGGACGCCGGCGCAGAACAGGCAGGCCAGAGCGCCGGCAAACGGCGAAAGCCGGAATCGCTGCGGCGAACGCTCATGGGACGCCCCTGCATCGCCCAGCTGCCGCTGCGCGCGGCTTTGCAGCAGCAACAGCAACAGCGCCATCAGCAGCAAAAGCACCGCAAGCTGCGCCGCGGCGGTAATCGACCCCATGCCGAACCACACCCGGTATACGCCGACCGCCAGGGTATTGATGCCGAAATACTCGGCGACGCCATAATCCGCCAGAACATCCATGCCGATAAGCGCAAAGGCGGCCATCATCGCCGGAACACAGGCCGGCAGCACCAGCCGCCACACCGCACGCCAGGGCGGGCAGCCCAGGCCCCGGGCCGCGTTGATGAGCGCTTGTCGCCTCAGCGCGAGCACGCCGCGGACGATCAGATAGGCATAAGGATAGAGAACAAGCGTCAGCACAAAGGCTGCGCCGCCCAGCGACCGGATCGGCGGCAGCAGCGCGGTCCCGACCGGCAGCTCCAGGGCCGCCCGCAGGCCGGTCTGCACGGGCCCGGCGAAGTCGAACAGATCGGTGTAGACATAGGCCGCGATATAAGTCGGCAGCGCGAGCGGCAGGATAATGAACAAGTCGAAAAACCGCCGGCCGGGGAACCGCGCCAGGCCGATCAGCAGCGCGAGAAAGCTGCCGAGCGCTGTTGCCGACGCCGCCGTGATCAGCATCAGGATCACGCTGTTGGCGACATAACCGGGCAGCACCGTCGTCAGCAGATGCACGAAAATGTCGTCACTCGGCGCTGCCAGCGCGGTCAGCAGACTTAATATCGGTGCCAGCAGGCACAGGCAGATGACGCCGGCCAGCACAAGCGGCCAGACCGGTCGGGACGGGCGGTGAACCATCGGGGCTTGAATTGAAGCGGCCTCAGCGGCCATGTTGCATCTTGCGAATGATTATCATCTCACTCCATGAGGGTCATCAATGTGTCGTTTCCGCTTCAAGCTCGCCCGCCGGTGCCTTTTCGCAGCGATATTGGCGCTGGTGCAAGGAGCAGCCACGGCCGCACAGGCTCAAGAGCAGGTCGTGAACATCTATACCTCGCGGCATTACGATCAGGATCGCGAGGTCTATCGGCGCTTTACCGAACAGACCGGCATCAGGGTCCGCAGCATCGAAGCCGAAAGCGATCAGCTATTGACCCGGATCCTTGCCGAGGGGCCGGAAAGCCCGGCGGATATTTTCATGACGGTCGATGCCGGCCGCATGTGGCGCGCGGTCGAGGCCGGGGTTCTTGCGCCGCATGGCGTTGACGCCGTCAATCAGCGGGTTCCGGCGCATTTGCGGCATCCGGACGATCTTTGGTTCGGGATTACCAAGCGAGCCCGTGTCATCGTCTATCGCAAGGCCGCCGGCAGGCCTGACGGCTTAACCACCTATGCCGATCTCGCCGACCCCGTTTTCGCTGATCAAATCTGCGTCCGAAGCTCGCAGAATATCTACAACCTGTCGCTGATGGCGGCGCTGATCGACCGGATCGGCGCTGCGGCGGCCGAGGATTGGGCGCGCGCCGTCAGCAACAATTTCGCCCGGCCGCCGCAAGGTAATGATACGGCGCAGATCCGCGCCGTTGCCGCCGGGCAATGCCGCCTTGCCGTCGTCAACAGCTATTATGTCGGCCGTCTGATGGGGTCGGAGAACGACGCAGACCGCGCTGTTGCCGATGCCGTCGGGCTGATCTTTCCCGATCAGGACGGGCCGGGCACGCATGTCAATGTCAGCGGTGCCGGCCTGATCGCGACCGCGCCGAACCCCGACAATGCTCGGAAATTCCTCGAATTTCTCGTCAGCGACGAGGTGCAGCAGATCCTCGCCGACGGCAATCACGAATTCGCTGCCGTTCCCGGCGTCGCGCTCAGCGGCCCGATCGCCGAAATGGGCGACTTCAAGGAGGACCGCATCAACGCGGCTGTGCTCGGTGAAAACCAGCTCGAGGCGGTCCGCGTCTATGACCGCGCCGGGTGGCCCTAGAACGTTTTCGGATCATTCCGGTCCAGCCCGGCGCCCCCGCCGCCCCAGCAAACATCCTGTTGGGGCAGGCGGGGCGGGGATGCCGGGGTGGACCGGACCAAAAGCAAAGGAAAATGCCCTGGGTAGACGACCTGGACTGTCAGCACCCGGACCGCAGCCATAAGCCGTTTCAGCCATGCGCTGCAATGAGGATGGAAACCAGGCAATCGGCGCCGAAAGGCCCATGCAGCGCGTGAAGCCTGACCGGCCGGTTACGCCGCGCGACCCTCGATATAGTTGTTCATCTTGCTTAGGCTCTCAATATTCATCGGCAGCTGAATGAAGGTTCTGCCCTGTGCGTGCTCTGCGACCCGCCCGCGCAAGTCGCCGAAACCCGGCAATTCCAGATCGACGGCAATGCCCTGGTCCACCGGGATCTGATCAAGCAGCTCGATCGAGGCCGGCGATACCCGGAAGGATTTGACTGTCCCTGTCCATCCCGGCGCCGCGATGCGGATGTCGATGGCCAGCTCACGCCGCTCGATCTGTTCACGCGTTTCGCCATTAGACACACCGTCAAGGAAGTTACGGATTTCCTCGGCAAGGACTTTGGCCTCATGCGACAATTCACTCGCCGAGCTTTGCACATTGCCGGCGGCATCAAGGGAGATCGATCCGCCCTCCTGCACCTGACGGATCTCGCTCAATACATGGTCCGCATCGGCATTCACCTGCTCCACGGATCGCGCAATCTCGGCGGTCGCCGCTTCCTGTTCCGTGGTGGCCGAGGCAACGGCCTGCGAGATTTCCTCCAACTCCCGGATGATCCCGTCGATACGTTCCATGGCGCCGACAGCCTTGCTCGACGAGCCCTCGATATCGGCGATCGCCGCCGAGATATCCTCGGTTGCCCGCGTCGTCTGGTTCGCCAGTTCCTTGACCTCGCCGGCGACGACGGCAAAGCCGCGCCCGGCATCGCCCGCCCGGGCCGCCTCGATCGTCGCGTTCAGCGCCAGCAAATTGGTCTTCTCCGAAATGTCGCGGATCAGATCGATGACCTGGCTGACACGTTCGACGGTAGTCTGCAGGGCCGCCACATCGGACGAGGTCGACGCCACAGCTTCGGTCGCGAGACGCGATTTGTCGCTGGCGCTGCCAACCTGCTGGCCGATTTCGCTGATCGATGCGCTGAGCTGCTGCGTGGCCGATGCAACGGTTGAAACATTGCCGTGCATACGACCGGCCGCATCCGAAACGCTGTTCGCATTCGCAGCATTCTTCTGAGAAATCTGTGCCATGTTCTCGGAAGTATCGGCCATCGATCGTGCCGAGGTTTCGACCTGCCGCAAGACTGCATCCATCGAGCGGCTGAACATCGACACCATCTGATCGATCTCATCCTGCCGATGCCGAACCCGATCCCGTGCGGCGATCTGTTCGGCGGTCAGACGGCGCCGGTCAATCGCGTTGTCGAGGAACACCTGCATCGCACCGGCCATCTTGCCGATCTCATCACCGCGACCGGTTTCCTCAATCGTCAGTTCAAGATCGTCATCGGCAAGCCGCAGCATGTTGGCGGTCATGCGACGGATCGGTCTGACGACGCCCACCATCAGCGCAAGCCCAAGCGCGGCCGCGAGCAGGATCGATATCACAAGCGCGACGGGCAGTGTCACCCAGACCTCGTCCTTGATGGCGTGGAAGGCCGCAGAGCTATCGGCCTCGATGGCGTAAACCGTATCGACCATCATCTCTTTTGCCTCGGTGAGGTCAGCGATGCGCGGACCGAAAAAGATCTCGGCCGCAGCCTGTTCGCGGGTCATCAGAGGCCCAAGGCGGTCAAGGGCGGCAAGGGCATTGTCGAGCGAGGTCAATGTCGCCTCGTTGACCGCACCGTCGCCGAGCAATGAGGCGACCGGTGCCCGGGCCTGGGCAATATTCCGGGTCGCATCGTCGAGGCTTGTCGTGTTCAGCGTCTCCAGGAAGCGCGCGACCGACTGCTGTCCGCGCATGATCGATACAAGCGCGGCAATGGCGGTTTTGGACTGTTCCACCCGGCCGTTTTCCAGCGCGGCTGTTTCAACGGCAATCAGCCTGTCGGAAAGCGCGGTCAATGCGCTCCGAATGTCGTCGCGAACAAGGTCGTTCCGGTCGTTTCGCAGCTGACCCAGTTCAACAAAGCTCTCGCGCAGCGCCGTGATCGCGGTCTTCGCATCGGCAGCCCGCGAGGCGATCGGGCCGTAAGCGTCCTCGGCGAGCGTGGCCGCCTCGGCTTCCAGCGCATCGAATTCGGTCAGTCCCGCGCGAAAACGTTCCACCGAATTGCGCGCGATATATTCTTTCGTACTGCCCACCAGATTGGCCGCCGAAAGCTCCAGATCGTCCGCCTTTTCCAGCATGCCGGCGGCTTCCTCATAGTCATTGAAGGCGGTGCTGATGCTTTGCAAACTGAACAGGGACTTGGCGCCCATGCCGACGATCAGGATCCCGAGAATGAACAAACCGGCGCCCGCTTTGACGCCGATCGAATAATTGCTAAGCCGCCGCATTGTTCGCCTCCATCAGCTCGGTGATCTTGCTCAGCAGATCTGACCGGTCGAAGGGTTTGGCGAGGACGTCATCCGCCGCCTTAGCGGCATAAGTCAGCGCCTGCTCAGACGGCAAAAGCGAGCCGCCGCCCGATACGGCGAGAAACTTTGGCTGTTTGGCGCCGCAGGCCGACTTGATCTGCGCGATGGTCTCGAGGCCATCCTGGCCCGGCATCAGAATATCGGTGATCACGAGATCGGGGTGGACCCGGCGCGCCAGATCGACGCCTTCGGCACCGGAGGTCGCCTCATGCACCGTGTATCCGGCCCGGCTCAAGATACCGGCAATCGACTTTCGAACGCCGATGACATCATCAATCACAACAATAGTATTCATGTTTTCACTCTCGCTCTTTGAGTTTATGCGGCCTGTGGCGCGCATGCCGTCTCTTCCCCGGCTCGCGGCAGGCTGATCTGGAAAGAGGTGCCGACCCCGACCTCGCTATCGACTTCAATCTGTCCTCCCCAGCGCTGCACCGCGCCGTAGACGATCGAAAGCCCGAGGCCGGTACCCTCGCCGACATCTTTGGTTGTAAAGAATGGTTCGAAGATCCGGGCCCGCGTCTGCTGATCCATGCCGCATCCCTGATCGCTCACGCGCAGGATGACGACATCGCGCCGCGGCTCGAGGCTGACTTGGACATCCCCGATCGAGGCCATGGCCTGTGCCGCGTTGCCGATCAGGTTCGCCAGCAGATGCTTGAGATCATTAGGCTCGGCGATGACGGTGACCGGCGCCCAGGGCTGCGCAAGCGCGCCCGATCGCACGATGTTGATGCTGGGCGGCACAATGCCCCGAACGAAATCGAGCGCCTGGTGGACCGCGAGGGGAAAATCGAGCGCCTGAAGCTGGCGCTTGTCCGAGCGGGAAAAGGCCAGGATATCGCTGACGATGGTTTTCGCTTGCTCTGCATGCCCCCGGATCAATTCCAGCCATTCCCGCGCCTCCTCGGCGTCAGCGGGCAGATCCTCGGCAATGAGTTCGGGAAAAGCCAGCGACGGCTGCAGCAGATTGTTGATCTCATGCGCGACTCCGCCGGCCAGTGATCCCAGCGCCTCCATTTTCTGACGCTGTCTTTCCCGCTCGGTTGCCTTGCGCTCGGCCGTGGTTTCCTTCTGCACGCCGACAAAGGCCGTGACCACGCCGTTATTGTCTCGCACAGGGGCGATGGACAGCAGATTCCAGAACGGATCGCCATCCTTGCGGTAATTGAGGATTTCGATCTCGATTGATTTGTGCTGGCGTACGGCCTGCCTGATGCGGTCGATCGTCAGCGGATCGGTATCCTCGCCCTGGAGAAAACGGCAATTCCTGCCGATCACCTCGCTATAGGTGTAGCCGGTGGTGTCGCAAAAAGCCTGATTGACGAAAAGCAACGGCAAATCTGGTTTGGTTGCGTCCGAGATCGTCAGGTTGACCGGCGATGAATCCATCGCCACGCGCAGCAGCAAGGCGGTCCGTTCCGCTTCATTCAGGGCGCGCCGCAGGTTTTCATGATCGCTGACGTCGGAAACCGATCCGCGATAACCGTGAAAGCGTCCATCATCATCGAAAACCGGGTTGCCGCTGCATCGGCAGTGGAACCTGAAGCCGTGATGGGTAATCACCACCGAAACATTCTTGAATGGTTCCTGCCGATTGAAGGCACCCAATACCAGCTGGCCGTCCCCGTAATGCGGTTCTATCATCTGGCGCAGATCCGCATTGATCCAGTCGAGCGGCTTCGCGGCCGGATGGACGGCGCCGCTATTCATAACCTTCACGACTTTGAAATCGGCACCGGTCTCAATGAAAAGATCGCTCGAACCGACGAGGTAATATGCGAGGAGTGTGTCTGACTGTTCGGCGGTCAATTGTGGCGCCTCGGCTGACGACATCGGACGCAATGACACTATTGCGGTTTGGTCAGGCGCAGCACAAACGGACATGTTCAGCATCATCGGATGCCGGCCGTGCCGCGGCATGCGGATCAGTTCGGCGGCGCTGCCCTGCCTTGATGCGCGCTCGACCAGTGAACTCAGCCGCGCTTCCATGACCTCGGGAAGCGCGGTCAAGGCTGGTGTCGGGCCGTCGAACTGGAAAAGCTCAACAGCCTCGGCATTGGCAAAAAGGATCTCACAAAGACGCCCCGCATCGTGGCGGACAAGGATCACGGGATCGGGTTTCTGAACGATAGCAACCATCGGATTGAAGAACCGCCTTAAAACGTAAGGGGCTAACGTATTTGCCGGCGATTAATGACCGCTTAAATTGGTGCCGGCGCCCTGTCGTCGGGGCCTTTCGCCGGCGGCCGAACATGCTCAGAGCGTTTTCCTTTGTTTTTGATCCGGTCCACCCCCGCCCCGCCTCCCCAGACA
>CAZRBL010000057.1:0-15537 GCA_964598335.1 uncultured Rhodospirillales bacterium | reverse complement strand
ACGGAGACGTGGCCGAGTGGCTGAAGGCGCTCCCCTGCTAAGGGAGTATGGGGTTAATAGCTCCATCGAGGGTTCGAATCCCTCCGTCTCCGCCATCGTTTCAATCACCGCAATTTTTGGTTTCTGGAACGCCTTCGCACGGAATCGGCGTGTCGATGCCGTTTGCCTGATTTCGATATGATGACATCGAGGTGTTTTGACGCGGCATCTTGCGTGTCCGGCGCCTTTTTTGCGGCCTGAAGACGCTTGTGCGAGGCAGCGTTGCTGCGTATCAACTGGGTCACCTGGTTAGGAGAGGAGCGAGTTGGTGATGCTTAAATCAATGCTGCGCACGGTCGCTATCACTGGTGTTGTGGCATGGTTGCCGGTTCAAGGGGCTCATGCTGCGGTCGCCCTGTTTCAGGATCGGGCGACTTTTGAGGCGGAATTCGCAGTTCTCTCCCACGACACCTTCAACGATATCACCACGACCTTTTCCATTGATGGGACGCCGTTTGATCGCTCCGGTTTCTCGGTGCTGGCGACAAGCGGGGGGGTCCGGGCGCCACCCTTGCCGGCACCGCATCCCAACCCCTTGGTCAATAAGGACATTGACGGCACCGCTTATCTTTCGCTGCTGACATCGAGCGCCGGCGGCGTGCCGGTCAATACCGTCACCTTCACGTTTGACCGGCCGATCCTCGGCTTTGGCGTTCAATTCGATCAGTATAACGACAACAATGCGCGGCGGAATCTGATCCTTCTGGATAACGGCGATGTGGTTGATCTGACACAGCCTTCAGTGCCGGTGAATCTGAACGATGGTGACTTTCTCGGCTGGATCAGCGACACGCCCTTTACATCCTTTGAGATGCAGTTGAACCCGGCAACCAATAATGGCGATGGATTTTCGCTTGATAATGTCGTGTTCGCCGTCGCGAATATTCCGGCGCCCGGCACCATCGGCTTTTTTCTTGCCCTCGCGCTTGTCCCGGCAGCACGACATTTTCGCTGTCTTTGGTCCCCTTGATGCACCGGAACAGACCGGGCTGAAGGGCCGTTCGGCGCTTGTCTGCGAAGCGCTAAAGGCCGTGATCGCGCCCCCGCGCGTCGCCACTGCGCTTAACCAAATCCGCCCTGTCATCTGGCGTTATCAGACGGATCAGCATAACGATCAGGGCTATGCCGTCGTTCTTCGCGGCATGGCGCGAAGGCTGAATGACTGTCTGAGCGACCGGCGTTAAGTCACGCAATAGGAGGCCGCAATGGCCGATCGAGATTACGCTCTAACCGTTTCCTGCCGGAATCGTCCCGGCATTGTATCAAAGCTCTCGACCGCCTTGTTCGAGGCCGGCGGCGATATCTTCAATGCCCAGCAATTCGACGATCAGGAAACCGGTAAGTTTTTCATGCGGGTGCTGTTCAGCGTGCCGGAGGGTGGTGAGGACGAGGCCGCGTTGCGGGAACGGTTGCGCGCCGTGGCCGAGCCGCTTGATCTGGACTGGAAGCTGCGTAATCGCGGCGTCCGGCAGCGCATCATGATCATGGTCTCGAAATTCGATCACTGCCTCGCCGATCTGTTGTATCGCCGCCGCATCGGCGAATTGCAGGCGGATATCGCTGCGATCGTTTCCAACCATGATCGCGAGACTTATAACGGCTTCGATTTCGGCGATATCCCCTTCCATCACCTGCCGGTCAGCAAGGAAACCAAGATGGAGCAGGAGACGGCCCTGTGGGCGTTGTTCCAATCGACCGGCTCGGACGTCATGGTGCTGGCGCGCTATATGCAGATCCTGAGCGACGGGCTGTCAGCCAAGCTGAGCGGCCGCTGCATCAATATTCATCACAGCTTTCTGCCCAGCTTCAAGGGCGCCCGTCCGTATCATCAGGCGCATGCGCGCGGCGTCAAGGTGATCGGCGCAACGGCGCATTACGTCACCTCGGATCTCGATGAGGGGCCGATCATCGACCAGGATGTCGAACGCATCAGCCATGCCGATACGCCCGATGATCTGATCCGCCGCGGCCGCGACATCGAACGCCGCGTGCTGGCCCGGGCGCTGAGTTATCACCTCGATGACCGGGTCATGCTGAACGGCCGCAAGACCGTGGTTTTTGCCGTCTAAGCCGTTTCGTCTTTATTTGCTCCGGTCCCATCCCTGTATCCTCAGCTTCCCTTGGTAATATCCCAGCAGGGGAGGCGGGGCGACCCGGGGACGGACCGGAATGATCCGAAGAGGCTCTAGATAACGCCGTCGGCCCGCAATTTTGCCCTCTGTTCGGCATCAATGCCGATCTCGTCGAGCAGCGCATCGGTATCGGCACCCATGGCCGGAGCGGCGCGGGTCGGGGTCGGCTCGTCGATCCGCACCGGGCCGGTCAGGTTGCGGATGCTGCGGCCGTCGGGATAGGTGAAATCGGCAACCCGCCCCTGTTCGGCAACAAAGGGGTTATCCAGCGCCTCGGCAATGTCATAGACCGGCGCCACGGGGACCTTTCCGGCCAGCCGTTCTATCCATGTCTCGGTCTTTGCCGCTGACAACGCCTCATCGAGCAGCTCGGTGATCAGATCACGGTGCTCCAATCGATCGGCAAAGGTCGCAAAACGCGGATCGGTGCCCCATTCCGGGTGGCCGATGACATCGCAGAGAAGCGGCCAGAACTTTTCCTTGTTGCACATGATCAGGATCCAGCCATCCTGCGTCTTGTATTGCTGGCTGGGCACCAGCGAGGGATGCGCGCCGCGCTTTTCTCGGCCCTGTACGATGCCTTCATTCAGATACCAGACGCCGGGATAGGTCAGGTTATGCAGCGCGACATCGAACAGGCTCGTATCGAGGTCGCGGCCAACCCCGTCACGCCGCGCACCGATAATGCCGGCCAGCAGCGCAAAGGCATTGGCGAGCCCGGTCATCATGTCGACGACAGACAGACCGAAACGCGCCGGCGGGCCGTCGGGTTCGCCGGTGACGCTGAGATAGCCGGCCTCGGCCTGCATCAGATAATCATAGCCCGGCCAGTTCACCCGGCCGCCGCTGCGGCCATAGGCCGAGAGATGGGCGCAAACGATCGTTTGATTGACTTCCTTCAGGGCATCATAGGTGATCCCCAGCTTTTCCGGCAGATCGCCGCGCAGATTGTTGGTGACGCCATCGGCGGTCGCCACCAGCTTATGAAACACCGCCGCGCCCTCGGGGTGTTTCAAATTGAGGGTCAAGCTCAGCTTATTGCGATTAAAGGCTTGAAAGAAATGGCTATCGCCGGCGTCCTTGTCGAAAAAATGCGGTCCGACATGGCGCCCTACATCGCCGCCGGCGGCGGGCCCGCCGTTGGGATTCTCAATTTTTATGACCTCGGCGCCAAGGTCGGCCAGCATCATCGACCCGAACGGGCCGGCGCCATATTGCTCGACCGCCAGAATGCGGACACCAGCAAGCGGTAACATGGGTGTTTTTCCTTAGAGCGGGTTTTTCTCGATCAGCCTTTTGGCGATGATCAGGCGCTGCAGCTCATTGGTGCCCTCGCCGATCGCCATCAGCGGGGCGTCACGATAGATGCGCTCGATCGGGAATTCCTTGGAATAGCCATAGCCGCCATGAATGCGCATGCTTTCCAGCGCATTTTCGATGGCGACCTCGCTGGCGAAGTATTTCGCCATGCCGGCTTCCATGTCCGCCTTCTCGCCGCGTTCAATGGCCTCGGCCGCGTCATAGGTCAGCAGCCGTGCTGCATGGGTCTTGGTGGCCATCTCGCCGAGTTTCAGCGCGATCGCCTGATGTTGGTGAATTTCCTTGCCGAAGGTGCTGCGCTGCTGGGCATATTTGACCGCTTCATCCAGCGCCGCCTGCGCCAGCCCGACGCTGCGTGCGGCGATGTTGACCCGGCCAAGCTCCAGCCCGGTGATCGCCGCCTGCAGCCCCTTGCCCTCGACGCCGCCGATCAGCCGATCCGCCGGCACCCTGTAGTTTTCGAACAGTAGCTCAGCGCTATCGATCCCCTTATAGCCCAGCTTTTCCAGCTTTTTGGAGACAGTGAGGCCACTGTCATCCTTCAGCGCCAGCAGCATCGACATGCCTTTATGACGCGGCTCGGCGCTCGGGTCCGTCTTGACCAACAGCGCATAGCAATGGCCGTGAATGCCGTTGGAAATCCAGGTCTTGGTGCCGTTGACGATATAATGATCGCCTTCAAGCCGGGCCGTCGTGCGGATCGACTGCAGATCGGTGCCGGCATCGGGTTCGGTCAGCGCCAGCCCGCCGCGCAGCTCACCCGCCGCGAATTTCGGCAGCCAGTATTGTTTCTGCGCCTCGGTGCCCAGCCGCTCGGTGATGAAAGCCATGATCAAATGGCTGTTGATCACGCCGGCTACGCTCATCCACACGCGGCTGATGCGTTCCATGATGCGGGCATAAGTCGAGACCCGAAGGCCGAGCCCGCCGTAATCCTGGCTGATGGTGGCGCCGAACAGGCCCAACTCGGTCATCCGCGCAACGATATCCTCAGGCCAGACGTCATTCTTTTCCAGTTCGTGAACGTAAGGGGCGACATCTTTCTCGAGAAAGCGGTCGACGCTGTCGAGCACCATGCGCTCTTCATCCTGGGCGATGGCGGCGGCGTTATCGAGCGGGCTCATAATGTTTCTCCATAATTTGAGCCGGTCCGCCCCTCACCCCCGCCCCGCCTCCCCTGCCAGGATACTACCGAGGGGAGGCGGGGCGGGGGTGAGGGGCGGACCGGCTATCACTCAAGACCCCTGCGGATCATAATCTTTTGTCGGGATCAGCGAAGCACGGACGAAGGTCATCACGATAGTGCCATCCTGCTTCCAGCCGGTGGTTTTCGTTCTCACTATCCCCTGATGCGGGCGCGAGCGGCTCTCGCGCACCTCCAGCACTTCGGATTTGGCGTAGACCGTGTCGCCGGGAAAAACCGGACCGGTCAGCTTTATCTCCTCCCAGCCCAAATTGGCAATCGACCGGGCGCTGATATCGTCAACCGTCATGCCCAGAATGATGGCCAGCGTCAGGCCGCTATTGACCAGCGGTTTGCCGAACTCGCTTTGCGCCGCAAAATGGCTGTCGCAATGCATCGGATGCCGGTTCATCGTCAGCAGTGAGAACTGGATATTGTCCGTTTCCGTGATCGTGCGGCCGGGCCAATGCTCATAGATATCGCCGACGGTAAAATCTTCGAGGAAGCGGCCTTGCTGGGCTTTGATCACGGTCATGGTTCTGCGTCACATTCTTTGTGGATGGAGGGATAATTGGTATCGAAGGGTAAATCTTGCGCTACAGTCACGATGTCGCTCGCTGCGGTGCGCTCGTGCCCGATGGGATGACCTCTTTTAGGCCCTCAAAGAGGAGTTGGACATGTCGTTTTTCGAGCTGGCTGCTCTTGCCGGTTTCGCAATGGCCGCGATCGCAATGTTACTGGTGACCCAGAGCAAGTTGCGGGTTTCCGTTCCGGTCTGGCTTATACCCGCGGCGCTGGCGGTTCCACTCATCGGCTTTGCCGGGGTAACCGTGTTTCGGGAGGGATTGTTTGGCTTTTCCGCGCTGTTGAGCGGATCATATTGGGCGCTCTATCTGTGGCTTGATCGTCTGGTCAGCGCAACGGCGGCGTTCTTTCTCTTGCAGAATCGGGCGCGGGCCGCCGGCATGAAATCGGAGGTCTGGGTCCTGGCAGTAATCGTCACGGGCGGCCTCGGCCTGCTGCTGATGCTGGCGCTGACTCTGTATCTGGAACGCAGGGCGCGGCGCTGACCATCCATCGGCTTATTGTGCGCGCAGTGTCAAAATGGTTTCGGCGCGGCGCCTATTTTCCTCGTCCATCAAGCATTGCGTCAGATGATGCCCCCCAATGATCAGCGAACAGGAGATGCCATGACTGCCCGCCTCATCCGCCCCGTCACCGACCAGGAAATCGCCGATTTCGAGCGCGATGGTGTTGTTTGGCTGCGCGGCATCATCGATCCGGCCGACGCCCGCAAGATGGGCGACGACATCGATGCCGCCGTCCGTGCCGAGCAGGGCTATCTGCTTGATCTGACCGCCTTCGCCAATGCTGCCGACGATCAGCAAATCCAGGAACAGATCAAGAGCAGCGATTTCGCCGAGGCGGCGAAGCAGCAGCAGGGAGAAAGCGATACGCATTGGGACGATCCCAGCTATCTCGCCGGCAGTATTCTGCGCGACCAGGATGTCGCTGACGATGAGGGCGCCGAAAAGGGCCGGTTTACCTCCTTCAACGACGCCTGGCGCAGCATGCCCTTTGTCAAGGCGCTGGGCATCGACTCCGGCATTCCCGGCATTGCCGCCGCCCTCATGCAAAGCCCGATAGTGCATTGGTACAGCGATCAGATCCTGGTCAAGGATCCGCTTACGGCTGAACGCACTGCCTGGCATCAGGACCTTGCCTATGAATATATCGGTGGTGAGGATGCGATCGGCCTGCGCGTCATCGCCGATCCCGAGGATGCCGAGGTCGGCACCGTCGAATATGTCCGCGGTTCACATCGCGACGGCACGGTGTACAAGTGCAATTACTTCATCAGTGACAAATCGGCGGAAAGCGATCCCGGCGCCGACATCCCGCCGATCGATCAGCAGCGCGATGCGTATGACATCCTGACCTTTACCCCCGAACCCGGCGACGTCATTGCGCATCATCTGCGGACGGTGCATGGCGCCGGCGGCAACAAGTCGAAAACGCGGCGTCGGCGGGCGATCACCTTCCGCTATACCGGTGAGAATAGCCATTTTCTTTATCGCCCCTGGGCGCCGCCGCAGGGCTTCGGTCGCCTTCTCGAGGACGGCCAGCCGTTTTCAATGCGCCCTGACGAATTCCCACGCTGCTGGCCGCAGGAATAGACGCTGGAGCGTTTTCTTTTGTTTTTTATCCGGTCCACCCTGCACCCCCGCCCCGCCTCCCCAGACAGGATACTTGCAGGGGAGGCGGGGCGGGGGTGCAGGGGTGGACCGGAATGATCCGAAAATGCGCTAGAAGACCTTGTGCGCGCCGCGGTCATCGACCTCGGTCCCCTCAATCATGCGGCGATAGTGGTCGGCCAAGGTCTCGCTGCCGAATTCGGGAGTCGCTGCGGCGTCGTAAGTGCCTTTGTCCGGGTCCCAGACGAGCATCGATTCGGTCGCGTAATAGCGGCCGATCCGGGCCAGCTCGGCTTTTTCCCTCAACTTCGGCAGGATCAGGCCGAGCGTTGACAGCACGCCGATAATACCATCGAGCAAAGCCACCGGAACCCGGCTGAATTTGGCTGGTTTGCCCGCCGCGGCGAACAGCAGCTCGGCCTGTTCTTGCGGCGTCAGCGCCGGGCCCGGACCGCCAATCGGCAAGATACAATTCTGCCGAGCGGGGTCGTCGAGGCAGTCGACGATATAGCGTGCCAGATCCCCGTCGCTGATCGGCTTGCAGGCGGTTTGCCGCCCGTCGCCGAAGACCAGAAAGGGCTTGCCTTCCCGAACGCGCTCCACCTGGCCGGACAGAGATTTGAAAAACGCGGTCGGGCGTATGATGGAGTAGGTCACGCCGGACGAGATCAGCTCTTTTTCAAAGGCGAGCTTGGCCTGCTGGAAGGCGAGCCCCGGCTTCTGCACGCAGATTGCCGAAAGCAGCACAAACTGGTCGATTCCAGCCTGTTGTGCCGCTTTCAGCACGGTTGAATGCGCCTGGTAATCGACGGCCCAGGCGTCCTTCGGCGCGCCGGTGCGGGATGCCATGCAGGAAATCACCGCATCGACGGCGGGGTTGTCGGTGAAGACGGCGCCTGCAAGTGAGTCGGGGTCGTCGAGGCGCGCCGTTGTCCTGTATTCGGCGCCATCGACGGGCTGTGCGGGCTGCTGTCTGACGAGACAACGGACCCGATGCCCGCGGGCCAGCAATTCGCGGAGAACCGCGCGTCCGATCGAACCGGTTGCGCCGAGCAGGAGCACCGAGCGCTTCGACGGCGGGGGTGGTTCTGATCCTTTAGCCGGGGAATCCATCATGGTGTTCAGTGCACTATGGCCTCGCGCTCGGCGCTGCTCAATATCGGAGCGGCAGCGTCTAAGCCTGCTTGCGGCGAGGTGGTCGCTGCCTTTAGTAAGGTTCTGTGGTCATGCTGCCGAAAGGCCGGTATGCAGCCGAACCACCTGATCTTTGACAGTTCTTCGCATGGAAATCATCCTTGAATTTCTTAGCCGCTTGATCGCGCAATTCCAGTCGCCCTCGCTGGCGTTCCTGATCGGCGGCATCCTGATCGCCGCGCTTGGCAGCAAGCTCGAGATTCCGGATGCGATCTACAAGTTCTGCGTGTTCATGCTGCTGATGCGGATCGGGCTTGAGGGCGGGCTCGAAATCCGCGAGGCCGAGCTGTCCTCGATGCTGCTGCCGGCGGCCATAGCGGTCGGCGTCGGTTGTCTTATCGTCGTGATCGGCCGGTTTACATTGGCCATGTTGCCTGGTGTGCGCACCGATGACGCGATTGCCACTGCCGGGCTGTTCGGCGCGGTCAGCGCGTCCACCCTGGCTGCCGCCATGGTGGTGCTGGAAGAACAGGAGATCCTGTTCGAGGCCTGGGTGCCCGCGCTGTACCCCTTCATGGATATTCCGGCCCTGGTGATGGCGATCGTTCTGGCCAATCTGTTTCTGTCAAAGCGCGATGGCGAAAGCGAAGACAAGGTCAGCATCGCCGAGATTATCCGTGACAGCCTCAGGGGGTCGGCGCTTTCGGCTTTGCTGCTCGGGCTGGCGCTGGGCCTGCTGACCAACCCTCAACGTGTCTTCGAAGGGTTTTACGATCCGCTGTTTCGCGGGCTGCTGTCGATCCTGATGCTGATCATGGGCATGGAAGCGTATCAGCGGCTGAACGAGCTGCGCAAAGTCGCCCATTGGTATGCGGTTTACGGCGTCGTCGCGCCGCTGATGCATGGCCTGCTGGCCTTCGCGCTGGGCTATGTCGCGCATCTGGTGACCGGGTTCAGCCCCGGCGGCGTTATCCTGCTGGCGGTGATGGCGGGGTCGAGTAGCGATATATCCGGCCCGCCGACTCTGCGCGGGGCGATACCAACGGCCAATCCATCGGCCTATATCGGCTCATCGACCAGCATCGGCACGCCGGTTGCCATAGCCATCGGCATCCCGCTCTATGTCGCGCTGGCGCAGGCGGTTTTCGATATCTGAGGCAAGGGTCCCCCGCGCGCCGGCGCCGGACGCTATTCGAACTTTTGCGGTCGCAAGACCTCGACGCCCTCGAGATAGATGATGCCGGAATAGTTCTTGAAGAACTTCTCGCGCACCAGATCGGCAATCGCCTGGGCCTTTTCGGGGCTGCGGGTGATGATTTCCATCTTGATATTGTCATAGGCGCCGGCGACCGAGGCCCGGTTACCGGTCGAGCGCACGCCGCGGCTGCCCTTGCCGCCGGCATCGACCACGGTATAGCCGCTCGCCCCGGCCTGTTCGACCGCCTTTGCGACGCGGTCGAACAGCACCTTTTCGGTGATGATGACAACCTTGGTTGCTTTTTCAGACATTTTACGCGGCCTTTTTCCTTGGCAAATCTCTAGGCAGCGCGGGCATCGCGGTCAAGCGGGCCGCGATCAGGCAAGTGGCGGTTGGGAACCATAACGCTCCCCATGCGTTGTTGTCTGCTTCCAACCATAAGTGAGAATGCTGTGATTGTACGTTCAACGCGTGATCTGATCGGAACTGACGAAGACGTTTCTTGGGGCAATGGCCAGAGCCGAAGACTATTGGTCGAACGTCACGGCATGGGCTTTGCGGTCTGCGAAACCTTTGTCGAAGGCGGCACCGAATCCCTGCTCGAATACAAGAACCATCTTGAAGCCTGCTATTGCGTTTCCGGTACCGGCGAGGTCGAGGATATGGACGGTAACATCCATCGGATCGAGCCCGGCGTCATCTATGCGCTCGACAAGCATGACAAGCATTATCTTCGTGCCGAAACCGATTTGACGCTGGTCAGCGTCTTCAACCCGCCGATCAAGGGGCATGAGCGCCATAACCTCAAGGCAGGCGAAAGCTCGGCTTATTGATCCGCGCTTGCGACCGCGGCGCGCTCGCGCGAGACTGGCGCGATGTCAGACCCGTTGAATTCCGATCTCCCGCGCCGTGTTGACGGCTATCTTGAGACGGCACTGCTGCCGGCCGATCCGCATTTGCAATCTGCGCTCGATGCGTCCGAACGCGCAGGCTTGCCGGCGATTGCCGTCTCGCCGCTCATGGGCGGTTTTCTCCAGGTTCTGGCGCAGTCGGTCGGTGCGCGCCGGATATTGGAGATCGGCGTGCTCGGCGGGTATTCCGCGATCTGGCTGGCACGGGCATTGCCGCCCGAAGGCCGTTTGATCGGGTTGGAGCTTGACGCCGATTACGCGGCGCTTGCCCGCGAGAATCTCATCGCTGCCGGTTTCGGTGAAAAGGCCGAGATCCGTGTCGGCCCCGCGCTGGATAGCCTCGATCGCATGATTGAACAGGGTGAGCCCGCCTTCGACTTCGTCTTCATCGATGCCGACAAATCCGGCTATCCGGCCTATTTTGACCGTGTCCTGCGGCTGTCACGAGCCGGCACGGTGATCGTCGCGGATAATGTGGTTCGCGAGGGCAGGGTTGCGGACACCGCCAATGTCGATCCGAACCTTGTCGGTATTCGCGACTTTCTCAACCAGCTTGCCGGGACCGATGCGCTGTCGGCGTCCGCGCTGCAGACAGTCGGCAGCAAGGGGCATGACGGCTTTGCCCTGATCAGGGTCGAACGCCCCTTAGAATAGCGCCGGCTCGGTCTCGCTATCCTCCCTGCCGCCGGTGAATACGAGACGCATGCGCTCGGCGGGGTAGGGCCGTTGCAAGGCGATTGCATCCGCCGCCGAGCCGCCGAGCCAGGTTTCATAAGCGGCGGGTTGCAGGATCACCGGCATCGCCTTGGGATGAATCGGCCTGACAACCTCATTGGCCTCGGTGGTCAGGATCGTGAACAGGTTGAAATCCCCCTTTTCCCCTTTCTTGCGTTCGCCTGTCCAAGGCCGCCAAAGCCCGGCAAAGGCGAAAAGCGGCCTCTCCTCCTCGCCTTTGAGCGCAAACCAGCTTGCACATTTGCGCCCCCTCTCATCGCGTTGCGAGGGATGATACTCGCTGAAGGAGGTCGCGGGCACCAGAACGCGATATGCCGGGTTCTCAACCCAGTGACGCCAATAGGACGAGCCGAGATTCCGGGCATTGGTGACATAGCTATGGGTGATTTTGGGGAAGCCCCAGCGCATCGGGATCATTTCTCGCCGCCCGCTGCTATCCCGGCGGATAACCGGGGCGGCGGCATCGGGAAAAATGGCCGGCATCGGCTGAAAATTGCCCAGCCCGTCGGCCTCGACACTGAAAACGCGGCGCATCGCCGCCTGATTGGTCGTCAGGCTGTAGAGATTGCACATCGTCTAACTCAGGACGAAGGCTGCAACCTTTTCCGACCAGGCTTCGGGCTGTTCGTCGACGATGTCATGTGAGCCGCCCTCCAGCTCGGCATAGGCGAAATCCGGCCGCAGCTCGCGCGCCTTCCGGGCCAAATGATAGATGTCGTCGCCGGTATTGGTCAGGATCAGGGTGGGGACGGTGAGCGCCATGAAATCCGGTTGCATGTCAAAGGCGAAGGCGGCGCGATGGCCATACCAGACGGTGTCGCCGGCCCATAGCTGATCGACCAGCCTTCGGTGCATCGCCACCGCATCGCTCCAGCCATGCGAGAAGCTGACCCGGCGGTCCCAGGCAGCCTGCAGATGCGATCCGTCGGCTTTGATCACCGGCGCCTGGTGCTTGATATTCTTGAACCGCTCAAAATCCTCGGCTGAAAACAATGGCGGTCCATTGAGGATGAGTGAGGCGATCCGGTTCGGAAAGCGGGCCGCGTAATTCGCCGCCGACATGGCGCCGGTATGGTGGCCCAACAGATGCGCGCGCTCCAACCCCAGCCCATCGAGCACGGCGCCGAACGCCAGCGCATACTCCGGAATATCGGGCGGGCTGTCCGGCACATCGGAATTGCCATAGCCGGGCGTGTCGACGGCAATGGCGCGGATCCCGGCAGCGGCCAGATAGGGCATCGCGCGCTCGAACATTCGGCCCGATACCGGCGATTGATGCGCCAGCATCAGCGGCACGGAATCCGCGGCGCCGGCTTCATAATAATGGATCTGCCCGAAGGGCCCGTCGACATAGCCCTTGCGGCTCCGCGCGGCCGGGACGGCCTTGGGTTCTGACATGGTGGTGCTCGCTTTCGTCGCTGACGGTGCCAGCAGGGCACTTGCCGCGCCGGCTTTCAAGATGAAGCGCCGTGTGACCTTCCGCTTAGCCGTGCCGGCAGGTTTCAACCTTGTGTCATCAGGCGGGTTCATAGCGCATGGCGTTGACAAATGTCCGCCTTAGCGGTCGGTATCCGTCGTTACGCGCAGCGCGGCTTGCGCTGCCGCGAGGCGGGCGATCGGCACGCGGTATGGCGAGCAGGAGACGTAATCGAGACCGAGCTCTTCGCAGAAGGCGATTGAGGCCGGGTCCCCGCCATGCTCGCCGCAAATGCCGAGCTTGATGTCGGCGCGGGTTTCGCGACCCCGCTCGGCGGCCAGTGTGACCAGCTCGCCGACGCCTGCCTGATCGAGGGTAACGAAGGGATCGAAATCGAGGATGTTGCGGCGCTGATAATCGGGCAGGAACGCGCCGGCGTCATCGCGACTGATGCCGAGCGTCGTCTGGGTGAGATCATTGGTGCCGAAGCTGAAGAATTCGGCGCTTTCGGCGATATCGCCGGCGCGGATGGCGGCGCGCGGCAGTTCGATCATGGTGCCGATCTGATAGGGAATGTCGCGGCCCGATTGCTGTTGTATCTCTGTGGCCACCTGCTCGACGACGCCTTTGAGCATGTCCAGTTCCTTGCGGGTCATGACCAGCGGGATCATGATCTCGGCCAAGACGGTGTCGCCGGTCTCGGCAAACACCTTGGCGGCGGCGCCGAAGATCGCGCGCGCCTGCATCTCATAGATTTCCGGATAGGAAATTCCGAGTCGGCAGCCGCGATGGCCGAGCATCGGATTAGCTTCCCGAAGCTTGGCGAGACGAGCATGAATCGCTTCGGCATCGACGCCGATGACCCGCGCAACCTCGTCGATTTCCTTTTCCTCATGCGGGAGGAATTCGTGCAGCGGCGGATCGAGCAGCCGGATTGTCACCGGCAGGCCCTTCATGATCTTGAACAGCTCGACGAAATCCTGTTCCTGCATCGGCTGGATTTTCGCCAGCGCCGCGCGGCGGCCTTCCTCATGTTCGGACAGGATCATCTCGCGCACGCAAATGATGCGGTCGGCATCGAAGAACATATGTTCGGTCCGGCACAGGCCGATGCCCTCGGCGCCGAAACGGCGTGCGGTCGCGGCGTCATGCGGGGTTTCGGCATTGGTGCGCACCTTCAGACGGCGCACGGAGTCCGCCCATTCCATCAGTGCGGAAAAATCGCCGGACAGTTCCGGTTCGCGCGTGCCGACAGCGCCGCTCATCACCTCGCCGGTGCCGCCGTCAATGGTGATGCGGTCGCCGGTCTTCAGGACCTTGTCCCGAATGGTCATGGTGCCGGCGCGATAATCGATACGGAATTCCCCGGCGCCGGCGACACAGGCCCGGCCCATGCCGCGCGCCACCACCGCCGCGTGGCTGGTCATGCCGCCGCGTGTCGTCAGAATACCGGCGGCGGCATGCATGCCGTGAATATCTTCGGGGCTGGTCTCGATCCGGCACAGGATCACCTTGTCGCCGGCCTGGGTCCGTTTTTCGGCCTCATCGGCGGAGAAGACGATCAGGCCTGAGGCCGCGCCGGGCGAGGCAGGCAGGCCGCGGCCGAGTACGTCCTTGGCGGCATCGGGATCGATTGTCGGGTGCAGCAGCTGATCCAGCGAGGTCGGGTTGATCCGCCGGATGGCCTCATGCCGGTCGATCAGCCCTTCATTCGCCATATCAACGGCGATTTTCAGCGCTGCGGCGGCGGTGCGTTTACCGTTGCGGGTCTGCAGCATGTAAAGCCGCCCCTGCTGCACCGTGAACTCGATATCCTGCATATCGGCATAGTGCTTTTCCAGCCGGTCGCGGACCTCTTCCAACTGGGCGAAAATATCCGGCATCGCTTCTTCCATCGCCGGCAGGTCGGATTTGTTCTTGTCCTTGCCATGCACGGTCAAATGCTGCGGCGTTCGGATTCCGGCGACGACATCCTCGCCCTGAGCGTTGATCAGGAACTCGCCATAGAACACATTCTCGCCGGTCGACGGGTCACGGGTGAAGGCAACGCCGGTGGCGCAGTCATCGCCCATATTGCCGAACACCATGCACTGCACATTGACGGCCGTGCCCCATTCATCGGGGATGTCGTGCAGCTTGCGATAGGTGATCGCGCGGGCATTCATCCAACTGCCGAACACCGCGCCGATCGCGCCCCATAGCTGATCGTGGACGTCTTGCGGGAAGGGCTTTCCGGTGCGTGCCTCGACGACTTCCTTGTAAACCGCGATGACCGCCTGCCAGTCCTCCGCCGACAGCTCGGTATCAAGTCGAAAGCCGCTGCGCTCCTTATGGTCTTCGACGACGTCCTCGAAGGCGTGGTGGTCGATATCCAGCACCACGCTGCCATACATCTGAATGAAGCGGCGATAGCTGTCATAGGCGAAGCGGGCATCGCCGCTGCGCCGCGCCAGCCCTTCAACGCTGGTGTCGTTGAGCCCGAGATTGAGTACCGTATCCATCATCCCCGGCATCGAGGTGCGGGCACCGGAGCGGACCGAAACCAGCAACGGGTTTTCGGCATCGCCGAACCGTGCCTGCATCGACTCCTCAAGCGCGGTGAGTGCGGCGCCGACCTCTGCCTTCAGGCTGTCCGGGTAACGCTGGTCGTTCTGATAGTAAAAGGTACAGACATCGGTGGTGATGGTGAAACCCGGCGGCACAGGCAAACCAATATTGGACATTTCAGCGACATTTGCCCCCTTGCCCCCGAGCAAGGCTTTCATGCTGGTGTTACCTTCTTCAAAACGATACACCCATTTGTGGTCTCGATTTTCGTACAACATGCAGTTGCTCCGTTTTATGAAAAAAATTAGTGGTATCGATCTTATTCGGTGAAAGGTTCAATAACATCATATGTATAGGCGCAGTGCATCGCGCTCTTACCGCAATCGGTAAGTCATCATCACAAGCAGACCTTGTGATAATTGTGCATTTTTTCACCAATCAAGAAAACGATAGATAGTATTGAAAATTTTACAGGGTGCTGGCAAGGGTCTGTTAGTGCAACCTGATGCAAGATAGGCTTTTTTTTTCGTGCAGAGTGTGCAAAGTTAACGGCTAAGCGCAGTGACAATCGCCTATTTATTGAACAGGCTGTGGGAAAATCACGTTGCATTTATTGTTACATGGTATCGTTGGCAATATCTCAAAAGATAACGTCTTGTGTC
Source organism: uncultured Rhodospirillales bacterium (assembly GCA_964598335.1). GTDB lineage: Bacteria > Pseudomonadota > Alphaproteobacteria > CAZRBL01 > CAZRBL01 > CAZRBL01. The sequence continues at coordinate 64 of CAZRBL010000057.1, read as the reverse complement.
CTGTAGAATTCCGAGATGAAGTTACTACGAGTCCGGAATTTTGTCCCATGATTATGCCTTGTGC
>CAZRBL010000056.1:0-15912 GCA_964598335.1 uncultured Rhodospirillales bacterium | reverse complement strand
CCCCGCCATAGCGTGACATGCAGGTGATGAAATAGACGGCATAAACAAGGTTGACCCATAGCGGGTACAGCGCCTAGGGCGGTGAGCTACCGGCCAGAATCGGCTGCAGATTGCCGCTGATCTGCAACAAGCCGACCGAGACGACGCCGAGAAACAGTGTATCGATGATACCGGCGATCACTCGGTGGCCGAAATCGGCAAGCCGCTCATCATAAGGCTTGACGGCATCGGAAGATCGGGCGACGCCCCTGTCGCTGTCCTTATTGTCGAGCTCGGGCACCGCGCGTAACAGATCGGGCAACTCACGCGCCGGCTGCCAGGATTCCAGCCCATCATACCAGGCCCAGGTATCGACCGTAATGCGGCTGGCCCTCGCCTCCTTCCGTGTCTGGTCGACTGTCAGCGGGCCGATATTCTCGCCCGAAACGTGAAACCAGTATAGCGCCTGACTTGTACTCATCGCCTTTCTGAGGCCGATTGTTTTGCAAAAAGCCGTCTTATCACGCGGTCTCTTACGCCCCAAACAGGGAACAGGAAATGCGTATCGCCTATTGCGGCCAAGACTTTCTGATACCCGTGCTGACCGCCCTGCGGCAGCGGGGTCACGAGATCGTGCATGTTTTCACCGGTCTGGGGGAGACAGATGCGATGACCGCGCTGTGCCGTCAACACGGTATTCCGGTAAGCAACACCGCACTGGCCAGCGAAAATTTCGTAGCACTGGCGAGCGCCGGCACGGAACTTGTCCTTTCTGCCGGCTATGCGCACCGAATACCGGCGGGCTGGCAGCAGGCCGCGCCGATGGGCCTGAACCTGCACGCTTCGCCGCTGCCCAAAGGCCGCGGTCCATGGCCGCTGACCTGGACAATTCTCAACGGGGAGACCGAAAGCGCGGTGGTCCTGCATAAGCTGGCCGAGAAATGGGATAGCGGCGATATCGTGATCAGCCGTCCCTTTCCCGTTTCGCCGCTGGAAACTGCGGGCAGCCTGTCTGCCAAGGTCAGGTTGCAGGCGGTCGCCGCCGTCACCGCCTTTCTCAGCGATCCGGCCCGGTGCTGGGAAAACGCAGAGCCGCAGCAGGGCGGGTCGACTTACTGGCCGATGCCGGGCGAAGGCGACCGGCAGATCGACTGGCGCGACCCGGTCGAGATGACATTGCGCCGGGTGCGCGCCTTCTCCGATGTCGGCGCGAAAGCGCGGCTCGGCGATCAGGAGGCTTTGATCAAACGCGCTGCCGGCTGGCAGGAAGCGCATGAGCATCGGCCCGGCGCCATCGTCCTGCGCTCGACTCGCGATTACCTGATCGCCGCATCCGATGGCTATATCTATCTCGAATAGGGCGCTGCCGCCTCGCCAACGCTCCCTAGGATGACGGCTCAAACCGGGTGCTACAGCCCGGCGAGAAAAAGGTTGGTCAACGGATAGCGGCGTTCCTTGCCGAAAGCCCGGCGGCTGACTTTCGGACCCGGCGGCGCCTGAAACCGCTTGTATTCCGCGCGATCGAGCAGGCGCCAGACCGTGTTCACCGTGTCGCGCTGATGGCCGCGCGCGATGATATCCTCGGTCGCCATATCATGTTCGATCAGACACTGCAGGATATCGTCCAGCACGACATAAGGCGGCAGCGAATCTTCGTCCTTCTGGTCGGGCCTCAGCTCTGCCGTCGGCGGCCTGGTGATGACCCGGGTCGGAATCACCTGCCCGCCGGGACCCTGACCACCGGGAGGCACCACTGCATTGCGCCATTCGGCAAGGCGAAACACATCGGTCTTGTAGATATCCTTCACCGGATTGTAGGCGCCGCACATGTCGCCATAGAGCGTCGCGTAACCGACTGCCAGCTCGGATTTATTGCCCGTGCTCAGCACCATGGCGCCAAGCTTGTTCGACAGAGCCATCAGCGTCAGCCCGCGCGCGCGGGACTGGATGTTTTCCTCGGTAACATCTTTGGGGCGATTGCCGATCAACGGGTTCAGCATGGCCTCAAACGCCGCCATCGCCGGTTGGATGCCTATGGTCTCATAGGCAATGCCCAAAAGCCTCGCCGTTTCGGCAGCATCTTCGAGACTCTCCGTTGAGGTATAGGGCGAGGGCATCATCACCGCCGTTACCCGCGCCGGTCCCAACGCATCGGTCGCCATCGCCGCCACCAGCGCGCTGTCGATGCCGCCCGACAGGCCGAGAATGACGCCGGACGCGCCGTTCTTGTCGACATAATCGCGCAGCCCCAGCATCGCCGCGCCATACATCGCCGTCAGCCGTTCGGGCGGTGCCGCCGGCACGGATTGCGTTTTCGCGGACCAAAAACCGCCCGATTTCTCGAAAGACACCGAGCCGATGTCGGGTTCGAAAAAACGCCCCTGGAAGACGATCTCGGCATCCCGGTTCAGGACAAAACTGCCGCCGTCGAAGATCAGATCATCCTGGCCGCCGACCTGATTGACATAGATCGCGGGCAGTCCGGTTTCCGAGACCCGCGCCGCGATCTGCGTCAGCCGCTCAGACGGCTTGTCTTCCTCGAAGGGGCTGGCATTGGGCACGACAAGCAATTCTGCCCCCTGCTCCGCCAGTGCCCGTGCAACATCGACATGCCAGCTATCCTCGCAGACCATCAGCCCGAGCCGGATACCGCGAAAATCGACCGGCTCCGGCAAACCGCCGGCGGCGAAAATCCGCATCTCGTCGAATACCCGGTAATTCGGCAGATGATGCTTGCTTCGGACCGCGATGATCTCGCCGCCGTCGATCAGGGCCGCGGCATTGAAGACGCGCCCTCGATCGTCACGCCAGGGCAGGCCGACGATCAGCCCCGGCCGGGCCTGCGCGCTATGCTGAACCAGGCGCTCGAGCGCGACATCGACGCGGTCGAGAAAATAGGGTTTGACGACCAGATCCTCGGGCGGATAGCCGGTCAGCAACAATTCCGAACCGACGATAAGATCAGCGTCCCGCGCCTGTTCCCAGACGGCAATGATCCGGTCGGCATTGCCCGACAGATCGCCGACCACCGGGTTGAGCTGCGCCAGCGCGATCTTGAGTTCGCTCATCCCTCGGGCTTCCGCAGCAGAAATTCGCGCCCGACCTTGACCCGCGGCGTCCCGTCATAGGCGACGATATCCATGGTGGCATAGGTTTCGCGCCAGATGCCCGGCAGAAAGGAGCCGGTACCGATGACATCCATCGGCGCCCCGGCCTCGGCCATGATGCGGCATTTCTCGGGCCCGAAACCCGAAGAGGCAACAATCTTGACCTTGTCGAAACCGACCGCGTCGAGCTGTTCCCGGAGATGCCAGATCGCCGCCGCCGAAACACCGGTGCCGATCAGCGTCCGTAATTCGTCATCGGTACGATAGCCGCGGATCGCATCGGGTACATGCCGCTCGAGCACGGCGTAGGATTGCTGCGGATCGAGTCCCTCGACGAAACGCCCGCCGCCGGTATCCAGCCTGACCGAGAGCGTCCCGTCAGCGGCATGATCGGCAAAGCGCGCGCAGACGGCGAGGGAATCGGTGACCTCCTGACCGAAATAATCGACCAGCACGGTCAGCGGCGCATCGGGATTGGCCTCGACGAACATTTCAGCCGCGCGCACGGTCGAGCCGGCATAGCCGATAAGGGCATGTGGCATGGTGCCGAAGCCGCGCTCCTGTGCGAAGAAATGGGCGGTCGCATCGGTAGCATTGCCGACGAAAGCGACGGCACCGACCTTGCGCCTGGCGCGCGCCGAACCGACGCTGGCGGCATAGGCCATCAATTCCGCCATGCCGCGCCCGGCGCAATGTCGCGCATCCATGGCCAGAAAGGCGACCCTGGGCAAATCGGCGCACATGGTGAACGCATTGGCGGCAGCGACGCAGGCCGGGCCGATCTTCTGCAGGAACTGTGTTTCAAGCTCGACCAGCGCCTGAAAGGAGCCGGTGATATAGGCCAGCGGCTCGCCCGCACCGACCCATTGACCTTCGCGATATATCAGATCGATCTCAACCGCGGCGCCCCGCTCGGCCATGACAGCCTGCATCCAGTCGACCGCCAGACGCGGCGCGCTGACGACCGGCCGCCGCATGAACACGGCATAGGTAACGGGAACGTCGCCGAATCTTTCGACCACCGCTCGGGTGCGACTGAAATAGCTGTCGGTCCAGCGGGAGATGTCGTCGGCACGGCCCATAGCCATGCTGTAGCGAATAGATTGAAAAGTGGAAAGCGGCCGGTTTTCTTTGTTCGGTGCGGCGCGCCGGCGCATCTTCCGATCAATCCGGCCCACCCCGGCAGCCCCGCCCCGCCATCCCTGCAAGCAGCCCGGCGAGGGCGGTATCTGACCCGAGCCCCTGAAATCAGCGCAGGATGGCGTTGCCGCCGCCGGAAATGGCGCCGACGCCCGGAATTTGCGCGGTGACCAGCGGCTCCATCAGCGTGTTTTTGACGCTGTTGATGACACCGCCGGCCGCGCCGCTTTCCAGCATCGGCAGAACGATAACGAAGACCAGAACCAGCGGGTTGGTGGCAAGGCGGATCAGAGCGGACATCGGGAAAACCTTTCAAAGCAAGTGCGTCGTCTTGAGATGAAAGGTGATGCAGGACGCGGAGTCGCGATTGTGACGCCGCTCACGTCAGAAATTAAGCTTTTCTGACGTTTATATGACTTTTTTGTTACAGCGCGAACTGGTCGGCCGGTTACTCGGCTGCCTGCGCTGCATCCGAAAAACGCCCCGCACGCAATTCTTCGGCGACCAGAAAGGCGAGCTCTAGCGCCTGGCTGGCATTCAGCCGCGGATCGCAGTGGGTGTGATAGCGCAGCGACAGGGCATCATCGGTGATCGCCTGCGCGCCGCCGGTGCATTCGGTGACGTCTTTTCCCGTCATCTCGAAATGAACCCCGCCCGGATGCGTGCCTTCGGCCTGATGCGCCGCGAAGAAGCCGCGGACTTCGGAAAGGATACGGTCGAAGGGCCGTGTCTTGTACCCGCTCGACGATTTGATCGTATTGCCGTGCATGGGATCGCAAACCCAGACGACCTTGCGGCCTTCGCGCTGCACCGCCCGCAGCAAGGGCGGCAGGCGTTCGGCCACCTTGTCCGATCCCATCCGCGCGATCAGGGTCAGGCGGCCCGGCTCGTTCTCCGGGTTGAGCGTATCGATCGCGCGCAGCACCTCGTCGGGATCCATTGTCGGGCCGCATTTCAACCCGATCGGGTTCTGGATGCCGCGCAGGAACTCGATATGGGCGCCGTCAAGCTGTCGTGTCCGCTCGCCGACCCACAGGAAATGCGCCGACACGTCATACCAGTGACCGCTGGTGCTATCGATCCTGGTCAACGCCTGTTCATAGGGCAGCAGCAGCGCTTCATGGCCGGTGAAGAAATCGGTCTCGCGAATTTGCGGCGAGCTTTCGGCGTCGATACCGCAAGCTTTCATAAAGACCAGCGCCTCTTCAATCCGGCTGGCCAAATCAGCATAGCGTTCGCCTTGCGGGCTGTTGCCGATAAAGCCGAGATTCCAGCGGTGCACCTGGTGCAGATCGGCATAGCCGCCTTGCGAGAAGGCCCGCAGCAGGTTCAGCGTCGCGGCGGCCTGATGATAGGCCTGCATCATGCGCTCAGGATCGGGATCGCGCGCTTCGGGCGAAAAATCGATCTGGTTGATGATGTCGCCGCGATAGCTCGGCAGCTCGACCCCGTCCTGCGCTTCGATGGGCGAGGACCGCGGTTTGGCGAATTGTCCGGCGAGGCGGCCCATTTTGACCACCGGCATCCGCCCGGCAAAGGTCAGCACCACGGCCATTTGCAGCAGAACGCGAAAGGTGTCGCGGATCGCGTCGGGGTGAAATTCGGCGAAGCTTTCGGCGCAATCACCCCCTTGCAGCAGAAAACCGCGGCCTTCGGCGACCTCGCAGAGCTGTGCTTTGAGGTTTCGGGCCTCTCCCGCAAACACCAAAGGCGGCGCCTTCGCCAAAGCGGCCTCGGTACGCGCCAACGCATCACTATCCTGATAGGCCGGCATCTGTTCGGCCGGCAGGGAACGCCAGCCATCTGGCTGCCAGTCTTTATGCATCGAAGTCGGCTGTGGTTTCAGTTGCGAGACAGAATCATTCATCACCTCCGCTAAATGAGGCGATAAAGCCGTCAAGCCAAGCCCCAACAGAGGCAAGAAAACTGCTGCCTTCGACCTTGCCGGCCCCGCTCAGCGGTTTTGCGTTGCTGATTTCATTGTTGCGCAGGATAAGCTGATCCCGGCCGATGCCTGTCTTTTCGAGGTTGAGAACCAGCACGGAATTGCCGGAAGCCTCGTCGCTATAGCGGTTTGCTTCGACCAGGATTTGCTCGGTCGGATGCTCACCGCCGGTGATCGCGATTGCGGCTTTCTGATTATCGCTGTCCGGGCCCTTGACGATCTCGTTGCCCCGGATAATCGCATTACCGCCGCGGTTGAGATCGACCGCATAGCTGGAACTGCCGCTTTCACCGTCGATGATGACGTTATCGATGACTTCGGTAAGGCGGGCGCCGCTCTTGATATTATGGCCCTTCAGCGTGCCCTCAAAGCGTGAGCCCGTGACCCGCAGCGCATCGATCCGGCCGATATAAAGCGCGTGGGCGCAAATCCGGGCACAACCGCCATTGCCGACGAAGCTGCTATTCTCGATGATCACCTCACCGCCGGCGCGCCGGCTGCCGAGGATGCCCATCTGATTGCCGGTGAAAGTGACGCGGCGGAGGGTGAGCCCGCTGCCTTCCGCGCGGATGCCGGCACCATTACCGCTGCGGACCGCCGCGCCTTCAAAGGTAACGCTTTCCAGCGTCAGATTATCGCCCTGAGTCACCCACAGTGCTTTGCCCTGGCAGACGTCGCCGTGAACAACCGCACCCGCCCCTTCGCCGATAATGGTCAGGTCGTCCGCTCGCCAGACGGCACAATCTTCGTAACGGCCCTCGCGGATGATTATGGTATCGCCGTTCTCGGCATAATTCGCGGCTTCGCTGGGCGTCCAGAACTCTTCATCCGGCCCGACGATTAATTCGGCGGCGATTGCGGGCGACGCGATCAAGACCGTCGCCAGGAAAAGGAGCGCTGGAGAACGCATTACCGGCGCCTTACGACCTCACCGGCCCCCTTGAGCGGCCGTGTATCGCCGGCAAGCCGGTTATTGACCAGCTCGGCCGGGGCCGACAGGCGGTTGGCAACGAAATTCGTTGTATTGGCCGAACGATTGCGAAAGCGGTTATCGCTGATCAGGAGTTTCTGGGTCGGGTGCGCACCACGCCGCTTGCTCTCGAAGCCGATCGCGATTGCCGTGCCGCGGTTCGAGGTATTCCGCCCCTTTTCCATGATGTTGCCCGTGATGGTCACGTCGCCGCCGACCGGGATATCGATCAGATAGCTGGACGTCCCGGCCTCGGTGTCGCGAATTTCACTGTCGCGGACGACCGTGGTGAAGGCGCGCGATTTGATGTGATGGCCATCCTGCTGAGCAATAAAACGACTGTTTTCAATGATCAGGGCCTTCATGAGGCCGGCATAGATACCGTGAGCACAGCCGCCCCGCCCTTCGCAGGTGCCGTTGCCCTCGAACAGGCTGTCGGTAACGGTGAGTGTCGCCGCTTCATTCTTGGCCGTCAGAATGCCCATCTGATTGTTCATGAAGCGCGTCTTGCGCAGCGTCAGATCACCGCCTTGCGCGCGGATACCGGCACCGTTGCCGGCTGCGGCGGTCGCGCCCTCAAAGGTCACATTCTCAACCGTGATATTGTTGCCGTCGGTGACCCAGAGCGCCTTTTCCTGACAAACCGTACCATGGATGACGGCGCCTTCGCCCTCGGCGATGATCGTCAGATCATCGGCGCGCCAGACAGCGCAATCTTCATAGCGGCCCTCGCGGATGATGACGGTATCGCCATCCTCGGCATAATTGGCCGCCTCGCTGGGCATCCAGAATTCATCATCGGGGCCGACCACAAGCTCGGCGCCGAGCGCGGCATAGGGCGAGAGCAGTAAAGCGGTCGCCGCAATCAGGCGATGGAAAATGCGCATCAGTCTTTGAACTCCTTAACATCGGGGACCGGCGTCCGCATCGTTACGAATTCCTCGGCCGCCGTCGGATGGATGCCGATGGTGCGGTCGAAATGTGCCTTTGTTGCGCCCGCCGTCATGGCGATCGAAACGCCCTGCATGATTTCCGGCGCATCATCGCCGACCATGTGGCAGCCCAGTACCCGGTCGGTTTCCCTGTCGACGATCAGCTTCATCAGAACACGGCCCTCTCTGCCGCTCATGGTCGCTTTCATGGGCCGGAATGTCGAACGGTAGACGTCGATCTTGAAGCCCTTCTCGCGGGCCTCTTCCTCGGTCAGCCCGACCGTGCCGATCGCCGGGCTGCTGAATACCGCGGTGGCGATATTGTCATAGATCACATCCGGTCGCCCCTGGGCGAACAGGGTATCAGCCAGCCAATGCCCCTCCGCGATCGCGACAGGCGTCAGATTGACCCGGTTGGTTACGTCACCAAGCGCGAAGATATGCGGCACGCTGGTGCGATAGCCGTCATCGACGATAATCGCGCCGTCCGCGTCCATCTCGACGCCCAGGGCTTCGAGGCCAAGTCCCTCCGTCTTCGGCTTGCGGCCGATCGCGAACATGACGCAATCGACCTCGATCATGGACCCGTCGCTGAGCATCACATCGAGGCCGTCACCGTTCTTCGAGATCGATGAAACGACCGTGTTGAAGCGTACATCGATGCCCTGACGCGTGTAATCGGCGAACAGGCATTCGCGGACGTCGCGGTCAAAGCCGCGCAGGAACAGCTCGCCGCGATAGAGTTGCGTCACCTTGGCACCGAGGCCGTTGAAGATGCCGGCGAATTCAAGCGCGATGTAACCGCCGCCGCCGACCAGGACACGCTTAGGCATCTCCTTGAGATAAAAGGCTTCATTGGAGGTGATGGCATATTCCTCCACGCCCGGAACGCCCGGCGGTTTATGCGGCCAGCCGCCGACGGCGATAACGATCCTCTCTGCCGTCACGCGCTCCTCGCCGACCTCGATAGTGTGTGCATCGACAAGCCGCGCGGTGCCCCAATGGATCGTCGCCCCCGCATTCTCCAAGAGGCGCCGATAAACATCGTTGAGCCGCAAGATTTCACGGTCCTTATTGGCGATCATCGACGCCCAATCATGCCGCGGAGAGACCGCCTCCCAGCCATAGCCCTGCGCGTCCTCGAAATCGTGCGCGAAATGGGCGGCATAGGTCATCAGCTTTTTCGGCACGCAGCCGACATTGACGCAGGTACCGCCGAGATAGAGGTCTTCAGCGATGCCGACGCGCGCACCATGCCCGGCGGAAATCCGCGCGCATCGTGTACCGCCCGAGCCGGCGCCGATGACAAAAAGATCATAGTCGAATTCTGGCACTTTATTCCTCCGTAAGAGAGCCGGATCGCCCTTCAGCCAAACAACTACCCTCCACCTAGCTCTGCGCTTCCTGGCGCGCAATCATGCCGCGCCACATGCGGACCAGCAGCATCCACATCGCAGCTGCCTGCATCCAGGCGGGCAGGAAAGTCCAAATCGGGTTCTGCCCCTGCTCCGGGCGGAATACCGGACCGAGCGCATCTTCAATACCGCTCCAGCCGAACAGGGTACCCGCATTGCCGGCCAGAATCGGCACCACCGCGTGCAGCATGGCAAGCACGATCAGAGCGGCGAAATGGCCCCGCTCGGCATCGCGACCGGTGGTCAGAAAATAGATCAGGGCGATATCACGCAGCACGAAGCCGAGCACCGCAAGCACCAAGGGCGGACGAATCTGCGCAGCGACGAAGGTCTGTTCGACAATGGCGGCATCGCTTTCCGGGTCGCCCAGCGCCACGGCGAGCCAAATGCCGATCAGGATCACGGCAAGAACAATCAGCACCAGCACCGAAATCGTCCAGGCCGGCGCCAGCATTGCGGCGCGCGCAAGGCGGCCGCCGATCAGCGCACGCCATAGATGTCGCAGACGAATCAGATCCTTGGGCGTGAAAAACACCGCCAGATAGGTCAGGCCGACGATAAACAGGAACGCCAGAAAGATGCGCGTCAACGGTTCCAGCAGCCCCGGGATGAGCTGCCGCTCAGGCTGGATAAGTTGCGGTTCGAGCCCCGCGCCCAGCGCGATGGCGAAGCCGATGAACAGCGTCCATACCCAGGGCACCGCCGGGATCTGCAGCTCGGCCCGCAGCAGTCGCGCCACACCCCATACCGCCCAGATCGCCATCGCGATTTGCAGCAGAACGAGAAAACCCAGCGGCGACATCTGAAAGGCGAAAATCTTGAGAAACGGTATCTGTGCCAATGTCTGGCTGAGCCAGCCGGGAATCTGATCGGCAAGCAGAAAGGGCAGCGCCAGCATGATCCCGACCGATTGTGCCAGCGGCGTCTGCAGCCGCGTGCTCCCGGGCGTCATGCGATAGATCACCAGGCTGCCGAACAGGGTGACGGCCTGGACGAACAACCCGGTTACCATCAGCCGCGCAATGCGCGCCGGATCGGCGTCCGCCCACCAGATCGCGAGCACGGCGGTAACCGCCGCGCTGTACCAGACGAAAACGGTCGCGCCGAACAGCTTGCCGGTGGTCAGCTGCCATGGCCCCAACGCCGACATGCACTGGCTGTCCCAGGTCCGGTTGGCGATCTCGGACAGCAGCGAGTCCGCCGCCAGCCGCCCACCCCAGACGATCAGCAACAACCCCATCCCGAAATAGGCGACATCGTCCATCAGAGAGAGCTGGCCCTGGGTGATGGATACCGCCCAGAGAACGAGCGAGACCAGGATCGGCATTGCCAGCAGGCGGCGCCAGCCGGCCTCATGCGCCAGATGGCGGGTCAGTTCGGGATTCATTGAGCACCGCCTTTCGGCTGTGCCTTGTCCGCCAGGCTGCGATTATAGATTTCCTGCATCGTCACCGGTTCGGCGGAGAAGGAAGCGACCGGCAGGCCGGCCACTATGAGATCACGCAGCAGTCGTTCCTGATCGGCCATGCTGCCGTGCAGATCGAAGCTGGCCTGAGCGCCGTTGACTTTCAAAGCCGATAATTGCGCCCGGCTGGAAAGATAATCCGCAAGTGCCGTGCTTTCGCTGCTCAACGTCATGTGAATACGCCGCGGCGGCAACATGTCCTCGGTGCCGCGGTCATCGGCCAGCCCGGTCAGTGCCGCTACCGAGCCATGCGCCACAAGCCGGCCATGGCGCATCACCATCATATGGGTGCAGTAATCTTCCAGCTCGGACAGAATATGCGAAGAGACGATCAGCGTGATGCCCTGATCGCGCAAATGCCGCAGCAACGCGGACAGCGCCTGCCGGGCCTCCGGATCGAGGCCTGAGGCCGGCTCATCGAGCAGCAGCAGGCTGGGCCGGTGTACGATCGCCTGCCCGATCGCCAGCCTTTGCCGCTGCCCGCGTGACAACTGCCCGGCCTTACGGTCGAGCAAGCCGGTCAAGTCGAGGCGCTCGGCGGTATCCATCACCCGGGTCATGCGCGCATCGGACGGCACGCCCTGGGCGGCTGCGTGATAAAGCAGGCAGCGCTCGACCGTCATGTCGTCATAAAGGCCGAAGAAGTCCTGCAAGAACCCGATCTTGCGATGCGCCCTGCGCGGCGCGTCGATGACATCGACATCACCGACCGTGATATTGCCGGCATAGGGCAAGGCGAGCCCGGCAAGGCAGCGCATCAGCGTGGTCTTGCCGGCGCCGTTAGGGCCGACCAGAGCGGTGATCGTCCCGGCGTCCACGACGAAACTCAACCCATGCAAGGCACGCTTGCCGGTATAGTCGAAAATGAGCCCCTGAACCTCGATCACCCGCGCCTCCTATGCCCTTCGCCGGGCCGGTCCGGCCCAAAATCCACCTATTCCACCGTGACGCTCTTGGCGAGGTTGCGCGGCTGGTCGACATCGGTGCCTTTCACCACCGCCACATGATAGGCAAGCAGTTGCACCGGCAGGGCGTAAAGGATCGGCGCGACAAAGGGATCGATATCCGGCAGTTCGATCCCCCATTTGATAACGTCGCCGAGCCGGTCATGCCCGGCCTTGTCCGAGATAAGGAACACCTTGCCGCCGCGCGCATGCACTTCCCGCACATTCGATGCCGTCTTGTCGAACAGGCCGTCGCCCGGCGCGACGACAATGACCGGCACGTCATCGTCGATCAGCGCAATCGGCCCGTGCTTAAGCTCGCCCGCAGCATAGCCCTCGGCGTGGATATAGCTGATCTCCTTGAGCTTCAGCGCCCCTTCCAGCGCCAGCGGATAAGCGGAGCCGCGGCCGAGATAAAGCACGTCGCGCGCTTCGGCGATGTCATGCGCATAGCTTTCGATCTGCTCGTCATGCGCCAGCACCGAAGCCGCCCGCTTGGGCACCTCGCGCAGCGCGGCCGCCAGCGCGGCCTCCCGGGTCTCGTCAATGGCGCCGCGGGCGCGCGCCGCGGCGACGGCGAGACAGGCCAGCATCGCCAATTGCGTCGTGAAGGCCTTGGTCGACGCAACGCCGATTTCCGGCCCGGCATGGGTATAGAGCACCGCATCGGCCGCCCGGGCGATGCTGCTTTCCGGCACATTGACGACCGCCAGGATCTTCTGACCCTGGGACCTGGCATAGCTCAGCGCCGCCAGCGTGTCCGCGGTCTCTCCCGATTGCGAGATCACCGCGCATACCCCGCCTTTGGGCATCGGCGCCTCGCGATAGCGGAATTCGGAGGCGATATCGAGTTCGACCGGCACCCGTGCCACCTGTTCCAGCCAGTATTTCGCGACCATCGCCGCATAAAATGCGGTTCCGCAGGCGATCAGCGTGATTCGCGGCACAGTAGCCAGATCGATATCGAGATCGGGCAGTGTTACCACGCCGGTCGAGGGGTGGATCACCGTATTCAGCGTATCGCTGAGCACCGCCGGCTGCTCATAGATTTCCTTGAGCATGAAGTGGCGGTAATTGCCCTTGCCGATCAGGGCCCCGGAAACGGCCGTCTGCCGCACAGGTCGCTCGACAATCGCGCCGCCGGCATCGTGCACCCGCGCCCCGTCGCGGTCGATGACCGCCCAATCGCCGTCTTCGAGATAGCAAATCCGGTCGGTCATCGGCGCCAGCGCCAACGCATCCGAGCCGAGATACATCTCCCCATCGCCATAGCCGATGGTCAGCGGGCTGCCGCGACGGGCGCCGATCAACAGATCAGGGTGATCGGCAAAGATCATGGCAAAGGCAAAGGCGCCCTCGATCCGCGCCAGGGCATTCGCAACCGCCGCCTCGGGCGATAACCCATCCGCCAACAGCCGGGTGACGAGCTGGGCAACGCACTCGGTATCGGTTTCGGTCTCGAAGACAACGCCGCGCGCGCTCAGCTCCGCCTTGATATCCTGATAATTTTCGATGATGCCGTTATGGACCAGCGCAACCTTGTCAGTGGCATGCGGGTGGGCGTTGTTTTCGGTCGGCGCGCCATGGGTGGCCCAGCGCGTATGACCGATGCCGATGGTGCCGCCGAGCGGCTCCGCCTCAAGCCGCGCTTCGAGATTGACCAGCTTGCCCTCGGCCCGCCGCCGGCTGATTTGCCCCGCATCCAGCGTCGCGACCCCGGCGCTGTCATAGCCGCGATATTCAAGCCGCTTGAGTCCCTCGACCAGCAGCGGCACTGCCGAGCGGTCGCCGATAATTCCAAGAATCCCGCACATCGCCGCGCTTAGCTCTTCTTTTTCTTCTTCTCGGTCTTGATCGCGAACAGCTCCTGCCGATAGCTCTTGGTCCAGCCTTCCTTGACCTCCTGCCGGCCGCGCGCGATCCCCAGTGAATCATCGGGAACATCGCCGGTAATCGTACTGCCGGCGGCAACATTGGCGCGCGCACCGATCCGGAGCGGCGCAACCAGCGAACTGTTCGAGCCGATAAAGGCGCCCGGCCCGATCTCGGTGCGATATTTCAGGAAGCCGTCATAATTGCAGGTGATCGTCCCGGCGCCGATATTGGCGCCCTCCCCGACCGTTGCATCGCCGAGATAGGTCAGGTGATTGACCTTGGCGCCGCTACCCAGGCGGCTGTTCTTGACCTCGACAAAATTGCCGATCTGCACGCTCTCCTCGAGCTCGGCGCCCGGGCGCAGCCGGGCAAAGGGCCCGACCCGCACATTCTCCCCGATCGTCACGCCTTCAAGATGCGAAAAGGCACGGATCAGGCTGCCGCTGCCGATTGTCACCCCGGGGCCGATATAGACATGCGGCTCGATCGTCACATCGCTCGCCAGCACCGCATCGGCGGACAGATACACGCTTGTCGGGTCTTGCAGCGTCACCCCGGCCGCCAGGGCCGCCTCGCGCAGCCGTGCCTGCAGGATCGCCTCCACCTCGGCGAGGTCGGCGCGCGAATTGACGCCGAGAAACTCCTCGACACTGCCCTCAATCACCGCGCAGCGTTCCCCCGCCGCCCGCGCCATGGCGATCAGGTCGGTGAGGTAATATTCACCCTTGGCATTGTTATTGGTCAGCGCCTGCAGCCGTTCGGGCAGGCTGGCCGCGGCAAAGGCCATGATGCCGCTATTGCACAGCGTGACCGCAAGCTCGGCCTCATCGGCATCGGCCGCCTCGACGATACGCGCGACATCACCGTCGCTGTCGACAATCACCCGTCCATAGGCGCCCGGATCATCGAGATCGACCGCCATCACCGCGACGCTGGGGGGCGGCGAACCGGGAGCGGGCGGCTCGGCAAAGCAGCGCGCCATGCGCCGCAGCGTCTCACCGGTGATAAGCGGCGAGTCCCCGAACAGCACCAGCACCGTGCCGGCAAAGTCCTCCAGCTCGGGCAGCGCCGCCTTGACCGCATCGCCGGTGCCCAGACGGTCGGTCTGAACCACCGTGGGATGCGGTGCCGCAGCGGCCGCGACATCGCCCATTTCGGGACCGGTCACAACAATGATGCGGTCGGGATTGAGGCTTTCTGCGGCGCGCAGCACATGACCCAGCAGGCTGCGCCCTGCCGCCTCATGCAGCACCTTGGGCCGCGCCGATTTCATCCGCGTGCCCAGCCCCGCCGCCAGCACCACGCAGGCCAGATGATGCGCAGCCTTCTCCTTCGGCGGCCCCGAAATCGAGGCAGCGCTGGCAGGGGAAGCGGTTCGGGACGTATCCGGCAAGACGGCTCCTCGCTCAGCCGCGCCACCGCAACAGACAGCGGGCGGCAAAACTGACAACCCCCCGCATATGTGCCTCCGCCCCAGCCTTCGCCAGCATCGAAACGAACAAGCTTGACGCGCCGCAGCCGCCGCTAGAAATTAGCGCTGTCGGGCGCGTAGCTCAGCGGGAGAGCACTACGTTCACACCGTAGGGGTCGCTGGTTCGAACCCAGCCGCGCCCACCATGTTTTCCAGTAACTTACCCGATTTCTTGTCTAGTAGAAATCCGCCTGTGTCACCACGATGTCACCAGACGGTGTCATGGGGAGGTCGTGTTGCGGCGTCGGTTGCGGATCGACATTCCGGCATGGACAAGCGCCAGACACGGCACTCTCCAAGCTCGTCAAGGCGGCAGGCGCGACATCCATGCCGCGCGTGCACGCTATGATCCGCTCAGGCCGCCTTATCAGCGTCCAAGGGTTTGAAATCCGGCCCGTTCAGATCGGGCGCGAACACTTCGGGCATGCCGTCAGCGCCAGGCCGAACGCCATAGATTTGGGTCCAGGCATTGGGTCCGATCATTGTCAGTGCCCCATCGCCAGTCAGCACGGCCCAGCTTTCCGGCAGCGGGACAAGCTGGGTGAGGCAGGATGCTGTCGCAACATCCCAGAGCCGCGCCGTGCCATCAGCAGAAGCGGTGAGAATCAGCGCCCCGTCCGGCGAAAACGCCGCACTGTTGACCCTGCCGGTATGCCCCTCGAGGCGGGC
>CAZRBL010000055.1:3031-16572 GCA_964598335.1 uncultured Rhodospirillales bacterium | reverse complement strand
CCCATGAATCACACATCACACCAAATATGAATCCTGAATGTCGATTGGACCTAGGGCGGATCGTGTTTCCCTCTCTCCCTCGCGATTACCTTCGTCGGCACGGCCTGACGCCGCGATCTGATCGTGATCCGACTGCAGCCTACTCCGCCACCAGCCCTTTGCGCGCGGCTTCCTCGATCGGTTGGATCAGGTAGCTGAAAGCGCTGCGCTGGCCGGTGATGATGATCGTCTCGGCCGGCATCCCGGGCGTCAGGACGGTACCGGGCGGCAACCGCTCCAGCTCCTCGGCCGGGATCGCGATACTGGCCTGATAATAGGGCATGCCGGTACGCGGATCTTCGAGAATATCGGCTGAAAGATTGCGCACGACGCCGCGCAATTTCGGCGTCGTTCGCTGGTTCAGGCCGCTGAGAATCACATCAGCGGGCAGCCCGATGGCGACGCTGTCGACATTTTGCGGCATCACTTGCGCGGAGATCACCAACTCATCCTGCAGCGGCACCAAATCCGCGATCCGCTGACCCGGCTGAACGACTCCGCCGATCGTATGAAACTGCAGGTCGACGATCAGACCGTCCTGCGGCGCAGTAATCTGCAAGCGATCGACCACATCGTCGGCGGCCTCGATCTCGGACCGCAATTCGTTCATCCGTTCCTGAACGACCCGCAGCTCCTCCTTGATACGCTCGGCCTCGCTCTCTTCCATTTCGATCATCTGCAGCTTCGCCTCTGCGATGCGCTGCTGTGACTGGGCGATACTGGCCCGGTTGGCATCGATTTCGCCCGTCAGCCCGGCCTCGGTACGCTGCAAGGCGCGCAGGCGCGGGCGTTCGACCAGCCCTTTTTCGAGCAGGAAACCGACATCCTCGATCTCCTCCTGGATCAGCGAACGCTGGCGCTCGAAGGCGTC
This sequence comes from uncultured Rhodospirillales bacterium, assembly GCA_964598335.1. Classification (GTDB taxonomy): domain Bacteria; phylum Pseudomonadota; class Alphaproteobacteria; order CAZRBL01; family CAZRBL01; genus CAZRBL01. The sequence goes on along the minus strand of CAZRBL010000055.1, from coordinate 15,662 downwards.
GATCTGGGCACGAAAACCGGAAATCTGTTCTTCAAGCTGGGCAATCTGCTCCTCCAGAATCTCGCGCCGCACCGTCATCGTGTTGCGCTGTGCCTCAAAAGTCTGCCGTTCGGTCTCGACAAGGGCGGCCAGCGAGGGATCCGCTTCGGCCGCCGTCAGCAAACTGTCCGGAAAGCTCAGGGTTTCGAGACCCTGATTGAGCGCGCTCAGCCGGGCATTCTGCGCCATCGCCGTCAGCAACCGCTTATTCTGGATCGACTGATTGGCCGTGGCGCGGCTGCTGTCGAGCTCCATCAGCACGTCGCCTTCACTGACCTGATCGCCATTGCTGATGTGGATGGCACGAACAATGCCGCCCTCAAGGTGCTGGATTGTCTTGCGGTTGCTTGCGACGGTGATTTTGCCGGGTGCGATAGCCCCTTTCGCCAGCGGGGCGGTAAAGCTCCAGACCGTCATGGAGCCGAAAAGCAACAGAGCCGCCATGACCCCCATAATGACATAGGGGCGCACTGAGGAAAATTCGGCAAGATCGGGCTGCGTTACTTCCCGCGCATGCAGCGATTTGAGGTCGAGGATTTCACCGTAAACCTCCCGCGGCTGCTCGTTTTCCCGCGCTGCGGGTGCCGTCTCATGGTCTGCGTTTTGCGGCGGCGAAATCTCGGTCGGCTCCAGCGCCCCGCCCTGGGCCCCGCCTTCGGACCGGCCCTCGGAATCGCCCTGGGTCCCGCCTTCCGCATCGTCGCGCGGGGCGTCGTCCCGATTGTCGTTCTTATCGCTCATCACTGCCTCATTCGCCTATTCGGCGGCATCGGTATCGGCCGCCTGAGCTGCCTTCTGCTCCGGCACCGCGCGCGGCTTGGCAAATTTCTGCAGCACCCGGTCACGCGGTCCGTCGGCTTCAATCATGCCTGCCTTTAAGACAATAATGCGGTCGACGGCCTTGAGCAGATTGAAGCGATGGCTGATCACCAGAAGCGTCTTGTTCTCGTCGCGCAGCCGCGACAGCGTCTCGGCCAGCGCCGCTTCACCTTCCTGATCGAGATTGGAATTCGGCTCGTCGAGAATAATGATCGCCGGTTCCCCGTACAGGGCACGCGCCAGCCCGACGCGCTGCCGCTGACCGCCCGACAAAGCCTGACCGCCGGAGCCGACTTCCGTGTTATAGCCCTCCGGAAGGCGACAGATCATCTCATGCACGCCGGCCCTTTGCGCCGCAGCGACGATTTTCTCGCTGTCGAGGCTGTCCGGGAAGCGAGCGATATTCTCCGCCACCGTACCCTCGAACAGCTCGATATCCTGCGGCAGATAGCCGATATGAGGGCCCAATTCTTCACGGTTCCATTGGCTCAACTCGGCACCGTCCAGCCTGACGGCACCCGCAGCTACCGGCCAGACGCCGACCAATACCCGCGCCAGGGTCGATTTACCGGCAGCCGATGGTCCGATCAGTCCGACCGCCTCACCCGGTGACAACTCGAAGCTCAGACCCTTGAGCACCGCCGTTCGCATGCCGGGCGGGCTGGCGATAAGGTTCTGCACGGTGACGTGACCTTGCGGAGGCGGCAGCGAAATCCGCTCCTCCTCGACCGGAACGGAATTCAGAAGCCCGCGCAGCCGGCCATAGGAATTGCGCGCATTACTGAAATTGCGCCACTGGCCGACCGCCATCTCGACCGGCGCAAGCGCCCGTCCCATGACGATCGAGGCGGCGATCATGATGCCCGGCGTGATTTCCTGCTGGATGGCAAGATAGGCCCCGACCGCCAGCACGCCCATTTGCAGGAACATCCTGACGAATTTGGAGCTGGCGAGGATGGCGCCGGCACGGTCGCTGGCCACCGCCTGGTAAGCCATCGCCTGACCATGGTTTTCCGACCACCGGCGCAGCACCCCGCGCATCATCCCCATCGCCTGCAGCGCTTCGGCATTGCGCAGGCTGGTGCCGACAAAATTGTTCGCCCGCACCATCGTGCCCGAGGCAATTCCGAGCGGCTTGCGGGTCGTCATTTCGTTGGCCAAAGCGAGGCAGAAAATGATGATCGCACCGACGAAGGCGAGGGCGCCGAGCAAGGGGTGGAAGATGAAGATGACGGCGAGGAAAATCGGCACCCAGGGCGCATCGCAAAACGCGATCAGCCCGCCGCCGGAAAGAAATTCGCGCAGAGCATCGAGGTCTCGCAGCGCCTGGCCGCCCGCCTGATCGCCTTGACGGCCGACCGAAGCGCGGAATGTGGCGCTGAACACGCGTCCACCGAGCAGACGGTTCAGCTTGACACCGGCCCGAACCAGCAACCGGGACCGAAGAAATTCAAAAAAGCCGAAACCGAAGAGGCCGACCGCAGCCAGACCGGTCAACACGATCAGCGTTTCGACCGACCCCGTCGTGATCACCCGATCATAGACCTGCAGCATGTAAAGCGGCAGCACGAACATCAGAAGATTGATGAACAGGCTGAAGACCACCGTCGGGACGAAGGCGTCACGACATGCGCGCAACGCCAGCGCGATCTCAGAAAGCTCTTCCCTTGTTCGTCTTTGCGCCGCCATGCGGGTCAGTCCCTTGCTCGGCCGGCTTGCGTCAAGGTGACGCCGCCGCGGTCATGATATGGGTTTGATCTCGATATTGCGATCAGTGCTAGCACAAATTCCGCTATGCCGGTCCATCCGTTCGCCAGGCCCGCCACGAGGCCTGACTTATGGGTACAGTAACACTTGCACCCCGTAGCCTACCACGGTAAGGTGTATAGTAAGTTATTAACTGATGGGCACGAAATTGTCACCTTTCGGTACGATGCTCCGGCTTCGGCCGGGTTTAAGGCCGATGCGCTTTCTTGCCTTGACGGACATAACCAACCCCGCAATCGGATAGGAGCGGAGAGTTATCATGTACACCCATCCTCAGCAGCGCGCCGAGCACGATGTTCAGCAATTGCGCAAGGCAGCCGGCAAATGGCTGAAGAGCCTGCGCGAGAAACAGGGGATTTCGCAACGCCAGCTCGCCGAGCGCGTCAATATCGACTATTATACCTTCATCTCGCAGCTCGAGTCCGGTCGCGGACGGATCCCGCCGAACCGCTATCTCGACTGGGCCGCCGCGTTGGGAATGGAGCCGCGCGCCTTTGTGCGGGAACTGATGCGCTATTACGACCCGGTAACCTACGATATCCTGTTCGGTAACGAGACTGCTAAACCGTAAACAAGTGCCCTGACCGATGTCCGCCTCGATCCTGCCATTCCGCGTCCTTCGCCAAGCGCCCCAGCGCGATTGGACGACCCAGGAGCTGGCCGAGATGTACCGGATCGTGGACATCATGCAGCGCTCGGGCCTGGCCGTCAGCACCGCCGTCGGCGAAACCGAAGAAGGCGACCCGTGGTTCATCTTCCTGCGCGGTGAAAGCGATGACGTCATTGCCCATTTCGCGAAGATCGACGGAGAATTCATTGCCGCCGCCCTGACGCTGGAAACGCCTCTGCGCGGCCGTAATCTGCGCGACATCGTTGATCAGCTTATCCGCACGCAGCCCTTGCTGATCCCGCGCCCGGCAGGCGGCAATGGCGATAACGTCTTCCTGCATCCCGCCGTGGTGCTCACCGCCTTCGTCGCCACCGCGCTGATGATGGTTGACCAGGGCAATGCGCAAGCCGATGCGGCAGGAGAGCGTCTCCTTGGCCCGGCCGAACCGGTCGGTAAGGCGGTCGACGGGAGTGACGTCGGCGGAGTTGACGGCGACGGCAGCGCGCTGCGTGAAAACGGCCGGGAGACGTCTGATGGTCAGAATGCGGGCCGTACGCCGGGGCAGGCAACAGCGGTCCGCCAGTCATCGCCGTCCAATGACATCAAAATCCCGCTGCTGAACGATCTGGGTCTCACGGCGGCGCAGCATGTATCCGTCGTCACCGCCGTTGTCATGGCGGTGAAGAGCCTGAAGACTGAAGCGAAGGCCGAAACCGCCGATGCAGAGATACCGGTGGTCGACTTTTCGGAAAAAGCCGAAATCGAGACGGTTGTCTGGTCGGGCAAGGAAGCCAGCCGGCTGACGCTGCCGAACGCCGCCATGACGCCGCTTCTCACCACGGCGGGCAATAACGCCACCGCCGGCGTCGTCTTCACCGCGGCATCCGGCGCCGTCACCACATCCATCACGGTGACGGAAACCGGCGACCATCGCCCAACGACCCTTTTGGAACTGCCGGAAATCCGGATTGAAACCGGCGGTCGGCATTTCGTCGGCGCCGTTGATGAAGAGGTTCTGGCGCTGATCGCCGACGCTGCGGCGCTGGACGCCGCGGCGGCCACCATAGCGGCAATCACAACACCGGCGCGTCAGCCCGACAGGGCGGATCAGGTCATTCTGATCGATGATGATGCGATTGCAGCGGTGGACGATCGCATTGATGAATCCGCCGCCATTGACAACAGCGCTGCCCTGCTGGCGCTGCTGGCGGCGGTCAATGTCTCCGATCAATCCGGCAAGGCAAGCAGCGGCGCCCACCTGCCCGATGGTGAAATTCCGCATCCGGACGCCGAAACCCCGGCCGATCCGGTCGACGAAAATGTCGCCGACGATCCCGCCGATCTGGAAGCCGGCGGCGTTGTCGGCGGCGGCCAGCAGACGGAAGCCGTTGCCGACAGCGCCGCCTTTGTCGAGCGCGTCATTGCCTTCGCCAATAGCGAACGCTACCAGCTCGACGATCCGGAAAGTCTGGCCTTCTTGCACTCCTTCCTGACGCAGAGCACCGAGCTGGCCGATCGCGTTGAGTTGGAGGATATCCGCAGCATCGTGCTCTTCGAGAGCGAGACAAACACCGCCGACCTGATCACCTTCCGCGGCAATCTTCTGATGATCGATCACGCGATTTTCGAGGACGTAGCGGATTTCTCCGACGACTTTACCTCGTCGCTAAGCCTCGCGATGAATGGCGGGCACGTGATCGATTTGATCGGCGCCGTCAGCCTGGACAGCCTCGACCAGCTCGTCGCGTAAACCCGCCGCGCTCGCGCATTTTCGGATCATTCCGGTCCGCCCCTGCAAGTTTTCTATCGGGGCAGGCCGGGCGGGGGTGCAGGGGCGGACCGGATAAAGAGCGAACGAGGTTGATCCAGTTACTCGTCGAAGGACAGGACGAAATCCTCGTCCGTTTCGAGGTCGATCTGATCGACATTCTTGCCGGCGGCAGCCTTGAGCGCCTCAGGATCGCGCGTCAGCATGTGCATGTTGCGCAACCGCTCCCACTGCGCGGTCGTCGCCAGGGACAGATAAACCAATGAGAGCACGCCGCTTTTGCGCAATCTCAGAAAGGTCTCGTCGTCGAGCTGATTGAGCTTGGTTTCGTCGACACGCATCACGCCGCGCAGCGGCTTCCAGCTCTCATCATCTTCTTTGACACTGGGCGGCCGACTCACCGTAATCGGCTCGAGAATGTCGGTTTCAGCCAGAATCTCGGTCACCTGATTGAGGCGTTGCTGCTGGGTCTGGAGCTTGGTCAGGAATTGCAGCGTCTGCTCGAAGAACTCACTTTTCTCACCGTTTTCATCGAATAGGGGCTGGCCTTCATCGCCGCCTTCGCTCAGCAGCGGCGAATCCGCATCGAGACAGACCGCGAGTTTCTCGCCTTCTTCGCTCTCATCCTGTTTCGGTGCCCGCACCAACGCGAAGGGATAACGGCGCAGTATGGAAGGAACGTAGCTACCGCGCCAGCGGCCATTCTCACCGACAAAGGCGTTTCGGTCGGCTTCAAGGCTCATCACGGCGCAAACCGCCAGGGGCTGTTCCTCGGCAAAGCGTCCGAAAACAATCGGGTAGCTGGCCGCCACCTTGGCCAATTCGCCGGGCACTACCGGCACGACCGGGATGGTCGCGGCATGCTCCCAACCGGCATTGCGCCGGATCCGCGTCTTGGCAAATTTTTCGGGCGTAATCGCTTCAAATCGCATCGTTTTCTCTCTTTCAGGCAGAAATGATCGGGCCCGCGTCAGATGACGCCGAGGCCGCTGAGGATCGGCTTGCGCTGCTCCGTGAAATTCTCGAATTCGCCGCGGATATGCTCAAGGTTCTCCTTGTCGCTTTCCAGCACCTTGCCTTCCTTGCGCAGTCGATGGCCGCGTTCCTTGAATAAATCCCAGACATATTGCGGCGGATCTTTCACACCTTCCTGCTCGGCCAGCATGAACAGCATTTCCAGACGATTGACATTGCTGGCGGAACCCGAGGCCGGGGTCGCCATATAGCGCAGGCGATCGCTGTCCCGCGCCATCCGCAACAGGGCAGCGTTGAACCGGTCGGTGCTTTTCTTGCGCTTGTCGATTTCGTCCTGCTCGAAGACCGGATCGATATGCTGCAGCCCGGCCAGAATCATGCATGCCTGCCAGATCGAATTGAGCTTGATGCCCTGCAGCTTTTCATGCGCCATCAGCTCGTCAACAGTCTTGGGGCCCTCCGCCTCAAGGATCTCAACAAAAGGCTTGTAGACCTTTTCCTGCAGCGTAACCTGCCCGACCGGAAAGCTCTGCTTGAGTTCCAGCTTGTCGGCCCGCCGCGCGGCGGCGAAGCGTTGTTCCCGGATAACCGTCGCATGATTTTGCGGCTGCAAGGGGGGTGCGCCGCGGACATAAATATCCCTGCGGAATTGCTGGCCGGTGAGGAAATCGCGCACGGTTTCGCGCAGCACCGGATCATCAATCTCGGAGAGTATTTTCTGACCGTCCTTGGTGATGTTCACCGCGTCGACATGCTCGGTAAGATTGGCCGAAGCGCCAAAGGTCAGACGCGCCTCGCTCAATTCATCCGCAGCCTGATCGAAGAACAGCGGGTTCCAATAGCCGTTGAAATACTCATGCGCGACATAGGATTTTGACTGCTCCTTGGTCTTTTCCAGCCGCTTGGCGATCTGCGGATTGCGCGCGAAATAGGATGCCTTGGCATCGATCAGGCTGTTCAACAGGTCCATCGCCTTATCGACGCGGGCCAGGCTGCTGCCGCGATGCCCGTCTGTGGCCCGCGCCATCAAATAGCGGACCGGCGCCATCGGCCCCCAGCCGGGCATGCAGTTATAGCTGACATAAGCAGCGCCCCCGGGCCTCAGATTCTTGCCGATGAAATCGACGATCGCCCGGCGGTTTTCGTCGCTGATCCAGGAATAGATGCCGTGCACGCCGATATAATCGAAGGGCGGCAGGTCGCGGTTCAGGAATTCGAGAAAGCTGTCATCGAAGAATTGAACATTATCCAGCCCGCCTTCGGCCGCCAAAGCTCGGGATTCGGCAATATGCTGCGGGTTGAAATCATTGCCGTAGAATTCCGCATCGGGGTTCGAGGCGGCCAGCATATTCAGCGTCAGCCCGAAACCGGTGCCGAGTTCGCAATAGCGAAACGGCCGGTCAACGGCCGGCGACTCGATGCCGCGGTCAAGCAGCGCAAGCCGCATGAGTGTCGGCCCCATCTCTCGATAGAACCCGTAGGTATACGGGATGTCCGAGACATAGCCCTGGGTCCAGTCCGGTGCCTGTTGCATTGGCTCGCTCCGCTGCGCGAAATTGCTGGGAAATGCCGAAAGTGTCGGCGGATGGTGGCTCTTAACGCAGCCTGCTCACCGAGAAAAGGCCGCCGCGGGTGTTTTCCTCACTCCAAATCCGTCCAGGCCAACGGTGTTCCCTTTGACAAAGCGCGTCTTGCGGTACGACCGAGAACCTCGGGAAGGTGTTTGGGCGGCATGCCCAGCCCGGGCCGTATCGAGCGGACATTCTCGGCGCTCAGGGTTTCGCCGGCCGCAATATCGGCAACGACATAAAGCGAGCGGCGCAGCGGCAGCATCGCGTTTTCGCTCGGCTCGCGTGCATAATTGACCCGGCCCCTGGCCGCCCAGGCGGCGCGGGCGCCCTCGACCAGCGTTTTCAGCTCCTCGGGTTCGAGCGAAAAGGCGGAATCGAAACCGCCTTCATCACGCCTGAGGGTGAAATGCTTTTCGATAATCGATGCACCCAGCGCCACCGCGGCGGCGCCGACCGCGACGCCCATCGTATGATCCGAGAGGCCGACCGGCGCATCGACCATCTCTGCGAGATGCGGGATGGTCAGCAGATTGGCGTCCTCGGACGGCGTCGGATAGCCGCTGATGCAGTGCAGCACCGCCAGCTCGCGGCACCCGGCGCCGCGTGCGGCTGCGACGGCCTCCTCGATCTCGCCGAGATCGGCCATGCCGGTCGAAATGATCATCGGCTTGCCGGTCGCCGCCATTTTCTCGATCAGCGGAATGTCGACGATCTCGAAGGACGCGCATTTATAGGCGGGCGTATTCAGCCCTTCGAGGACATCGACGGCGCTCGGGTCGAACGGTGTGCTGAACAGGGTAATGCCGCGCCGGCGAGCGCGCTCGAACAGCGGCTCCAGCCATTCCCAGGGTGTATAGGCCTTGCTGTAGAGGTCGTGCAGCGTATAGCCGGCCCACAGCCCTTCCTCGATGGTAAAGCCCGGCCCGTCATGCGCAATCGTCATGGTGTCGGCGGTATAGGTCTGCAGCTTGGCCGCGTCGGCCCCGGCGGCGTGGGCCGCATCGACCAGCTCGAGGGCGCGTTCGAGACTGCCATTATGATTGGCGGAAATCTCCGCGATGATATAGGGCGGCTCGTCAGGGCCAATGCGGCGGCCATTGATCGTGATGTGCGCTTGCTCAGTCATGGATCGATCTCCCGCAGGACGGAAAAGGCTTCGGCCGCAGTCAGCCCGCTCTGCGCACCGCGATAACGCGCCAGGGCCTCCACCGCGCTGGCTGATCGCGGGTGAGGAAAGGGGCGTATTTCCGGGCCATAGGCCTCGAGCGCGGCCAGCTTGTCAGGCAAATGGGCGCCGATACCGACAAAACGGGTCGGCCGGAAGGCGGGCATGGAATCCGGCGCCCCCCACTCGGTGCTGGAAAGCACCTCGAAGCCATAGATGGCACGAACACCGGACCCCGGCAGCGGCCGGCAGGCGGTCAGGACAGCATCGTGCACAAGGCGATGATCAATATTCAGATCACCGCCATGATGCGTATAGACGATTGTCGGCGCGATGCTGCGCAGTTCGGCCTCGATCGCCTGCACGATGTCGAGCAGGTCGGCGCCGTCGAGCCGATTGTCGGCAAAATCGAGAAAGCGCGGCGCCTGTGCTCCCAGACGCAGCGCCGCGTCGGCAGCCATCGCCTGCCGTGCCGCTATCCTGTCGGTAGCGCCGCGCGCGCCCTCACCATCCGCGACGAAGATGACATGGATTTCGGCGCCAGAAGCGGCAAAGCGCGCCATGGTGCCACCGCAGCCAAGCGCCTCGTCATCGGGGTGAGCCGCGATGACGGCAATCCGCTCGCTCACGATTCAGGTTCCTTTCGGCTGATTTCCACCCTCGCGGTGACCCTGTCGCCTTCTTGCTCCGCGTCCGAGAATGCATAGCGAAATTCGCCATCCTCAAGAAAGGCCGTCGGATAGCCGTCAGCATCGAGCATGCGGATATGGTTATAGACATCGGCAAGCCTACCGCTCTGCGGCAGTCGGCTTTGATCGGGCGTCCGCCGTCGGAATATGACCGGCTCGCCCTGCTGCGGCACGGCTTGCGGTTCGGTCCGGACAATGTGTTCGATCATGTCGAGGATTACCGTGGCGGCCCGTTCAAAGATCGACTGCGCGCTGCCATGCAGTGCCAGCGGCCGCTTGAGATAGACCGGCCCGGAATCGAGCTCGCGACTCATCCGGATAGCGCTGATCTGTGTGCTGTCATGGCCGCGCGCAATCAGGTTCTGCAGCGGACTGCCGCCCCGGCCATAGGGGACATCGGTCATGTGGAACAGGACGCACTCCGCCGCCTCGATCACCGCATCGGGCACGATCCACGACCAGTGCGGAAAGAACACATAGCGCGGCGCCAGGGCGCTCACGGCCAATGCGTCGAGATCATCGGGATGGGTCAACAGCGACCAGCGTCCCGGAAGCGCCGCGCGCCGCCGCTCGAACGCGGCCAGGTTCCAGGGCTTTACCGTGGCCAGCAGATAGGTCCTGTCGGCAGCCATCATGTGTCGTCCCGCTTGTCCTTTTCGATGCGGAGAACATAGCGATGTCCCGCATAATCGAAAAAGGCCGGATAGCGCTCATTATCGACAACCCGCAAAAGCTTGAACTGTTCGGCGAGGCTCCGCGCGGGGTCGAGCGCGCTGTCAGCCGGATGGCGGCGCGGATAATGGCTCGCCGCCCCTTGTTGCGGCTCTCCCTGCGGCTCTCCCTGCGGCTCTCCCTGCGGCGGTCTCTCTGCGGCGAGAAAGCGGCGGCAGAGTTCCAGCGTCTTGGCACCCTGCACAGCGCGCATCTCGTCGATCAGTTCGTGACCGTCGAACACCATCCGGTCGCGATAGATCACGGCGCCGGCATCTGCCTGCTCGGCTGCCTCAAGCAGGCAGATCGGCACGACATTACATCCTTCGAGGATCTGCCAAGTCAGCGGAGAAAAACCGCGCCCCTGCGGCAGATCGCTTTCATGCACGACGAGATTGCGGTGGCTGCGCGCCAGCAATTCGGGTGGCGCGAGGCGGATGCAGCCGAGAAAGAAGGCAATGCCGCCTTCAGGAATGTCACCGGGCTCCCGGATCAGCTGCGCGTCTTCGCCGGCGTTCTGAAGATCAAGCGCGAAACGCTCGGCCGCGGGCAGTATCCAGCTCGGATTATCGACGACGACGGAAATCAGCCGCGGCTTGTGCCACCATGCGGGCGCTGTCATGAGACCAATCGCTCCAGCCGCTCAACAACGCGGCCTGCCCCTTCGCCGTCGCAGACCATGGCTGCGCGCTGCGCCATGGCGAGGCGCGCCGCGTCATCGCTCAGCAAGCCAAGCGCGGCATCGACGACTGCTTGAAAATCGGCGCCGTCGCGTGCATCGACCGCAACAGCCGCGCCCGCATCGGCGAGATTGGCGGCGATATCCGCCTGATTATCGGCAGTGATCAGCATCACCGTCGGCAGACCCAGGCAGCAGCGCTCCCAGGCCGTTGAACCGGCCGCGCCGATGGCGACATCCGCCGACGCCATCAACGCCGCGACATCCGCCGTGAAGTCATGGCCCACGGCAAAATCCGGCAGCGTGATCGCAGCCGCATTGCCGAACAGGATATCGGCATGAAAACCGTCAGGCAGATTGCGTGCCGTCAGGGCTTCAAGCAGCCGGGGCAACAGCCGGTGCGGATCGGCAGCGCCGACGCTGATCAGCAGCCGGTTCGCCGCATTCGGTCGTTCTCGCCGGGTCAGCGATTCCTGACGCCGAGCGGCGAAAGCAGGACGCAGAAGCGCATAGCCGCTCCCTGCCATCAGCTCCGCATCGGGCGGCACAAGCCGGGCGTAATCGGCAGGGGCGCGCCCGAAGGTCTGATCCAGCAGCATATCGCAATAATGCGGCCGATTGGGCAGATCGTCCAGCACCAGCATATGGCGCGCCCAGGATGAGCAGGTGATCTCATAGCCCACATCGCGGCCGTAATGATCGATCACCAGCAGCGATGATGACTCCGCCTGCTTCGCCATCTCCAGGGGCTCCGCCCCCGGCGGACAGTCGAGAATGTGATGCGGGTGCTCTTGCAGCACGGGCACGACGTCAAGGCTCTCGGCATTGACGAAAAACCGATATCGCCAGCCCTGCTGAGCCAAATGTTCGGCCAGCGTCAGACAGCGCATGACGTGGCCGCCGCCGATCTCCGCCCCCGCATCGCATCGGAACAAGGCGAGGCGCCCGCTCATCCGCATCTCCGAGCCAGCAGCGCTTCGGCGAGGACGAGATCACCGGCAACATCTATATCAACGGCACGCTCGCGCGGCAGAATATAGGGCGCGAGCCTCTCGCCGTAGAAATTCCGCCGCTGCCGATAGGAGTCGATCTCAAACCAGTAAAAGGTGCCGTTGGAGGCGAGGTAGACGGGATAGTCCTGGCTGCGCCGCATCACCCAATCGGGATGCACCGGCTTGAGGAAACCATCGCTGTCCGCCTGCATTGCCTTATAGGGGTGAATGGCGAAATCGCTGACACTCATCACCGTATCGGGGCGCGGCACGGCATCGAACAGCGCCCGGGATTGCGTCAGGTCCTCCGGCTCGATCAGGCAGGCCGTCGGATAGACGCAGCAGCCGAAGGTGTAAGAGTGACCCTGACGCGCAAGATGATCGATCGCATGCAAAACCGCCCCATGCTCGGTGATCGTATCGGTGGCGAATTCATCCGGTCGATCAACCGTTTCCGCCCCCGCATCGCGGGCGAGCGCAGCGATTTCCGGATCATCGGTGCTGACCACGATCGTTTCAAACAGACCGGATTGCTGGGCCGCGGCGATCGGCCATGCCAGCATCGGCTTGCCGAGCAGCGGCAGGATGTTCTTGCGCGGCAGACGTTTGGACCCGCCGCGTGCCGGAAGAACGCAGACAGCCTTGCCGGCCCCGTTCATGGCGTGATCAGCTCACTGACCGCATCGATCACGCGCGCGACCTCGCCATCCGTCATCTGCGGGAACAGCGGCAGCGACAACGCGCCGGCGTAATAGGATTCGGCGCCGGGCAGATGCATCTCGCCATAGCGTTCACGGTAATAAGGCTGACGATAGAGCGGGACGTAATGCACCTGGCTGCCGATCC
>CAZRBL010000055.1:0-3021 GCA_964598335.1 uncultured Rhodospirillales bacterium | reverse complement strand
TCAACGCCGCCATGAACGCTGTCCGCGTTGTCTTCAGCGCCGCAAAATCGATCTGGACCGCATAAAGATGCAAGACGGAGCGACTGTGCCCCGGCTGCGGCACCGGCCTCAGCATCGGTGCCAGCTGCATGAAGGCGGCATCATAGGCGGCCGCGATATCGCGCCGACGCGCGGCGAATTGATCGAGCTTGGCAAGCTGCGACAGGCCGAGCGCACATTGCAGATCGCTGGCGCGGTAGTTGAAGCCGAGTTCCGGCATTTCGTAATACCAGGGCCTCAAGGACCCGTCATTTTCGAAGGCCTGGTCCTGCACCTTGAACGCGTCCGGGCGCCGCTCCATCGCGTGCGATCGCAGCCGCCGCAGCCGAGCCGCAAGCGCCGGATCATCGGTCGTCACCGCGCCGCCCTCGCCCATCGCGATGGTCTTGACCGGGTGAAAGGAGAAGGTCGCGAAATCGAGATGGACTCCCGACCCGACCGCATGCCAGCCGCCCCCGGCGCCGCGATAGTGTCCGCCGGTCGCGTGACAGCTATCGGCAATGACGGCGAGGCCGCGTTGCCTCGCAACCGGTTCCAGCGCCGCCAGATCGACGCAATGGCCGTTGAGATGCACCGGCAGCACAACCCGCGCCCGATGCCCCGAAGGCAGACGCGACAGGGCATCGACAAGGCCGGCTTCGGTGATCAGCCCGGTGGCAGGATCGACATCGGCGAAGACCACCTCAGCGCCGCAATAGCGCGCCGCATTGGCGGTGGCGAGAAAGGTGATCGCCGGCACGATGGCGACATCCGCGGGTCCCAGATCGAGCGCCAGCATCGCCAGATGAAGCGCCGTGGTGCCATTGCTACAGACCACCACCCCCTGCGCGCCGGTTATTTCGCCAAATCGCCGTTCAAAGGCATCGACCCAGGGTCCGGTGGTCAGCGTATCGCTGCGCAGCACCTCGGCGACCGCCGCAATATCGTCCTCATCGATCGATTGCCGGCCATAGGGAATGAAGGCGGCCGCCTCAGCCATCAGGCATGATGCTCCAGCAATTCGCTCAGCCCATCCGCATCGAGCCATTCGTGATTATTGTCGCTGGCATAGCGAAAATCCTCGCGCACCGGCTTGGCGTCGGCATGGGCGTAATGTTCACGGCGCCAGAAAGCGAAGCTCGGCTCGATGATGAACCGATCGGCCAGCTCGATGGTATTGCGGCCGTCATCCTCCGGCACCATCACCTCATGCAGCTTCTCGCCCGGCCGAATGCCGACGATGCTGTGCGGTAAATCGGGCGCCATGACCCGCGCCAGATCGGTCACCTTCATCGACGGGATCTTCGGCACCATGATCTCGCCGCCCTGCATCTCCGCCAGAACCGAGAGCACGAAATCGACGCCCTGGGTCAGCGTAATCCAGAACCGCGTCATGCGCTCATCGGTAATCGGCAGATGATCGCTGCCCTCGGCGATCAGCTTGCGGAAAAACGGCACCACGGAGCCGCGCGAGCCGACAACATTGCCGTAGCGGACAACGGCGAAACGGGTGCCGACGGTGCCGGACAGATTATTGGCAGCAACGAAAATCTTGTCAGAGGCAAGCTTGCTGGCGCCATAGAGATTGATCGGGTTGGCGGCCTTGTCGGTCGATAGGGCAACGACCTTTTTCACGCCGCTGTCCAGCGCCGCGCGGACGACATTCTCGGCGCCGTAGATGTTGGTATTGACGCATTCGATCGGATTGTATTCGGCCGTGGGCACTTGTTTCAGTGCAGCAGCATGGATCACGGTATCGACATCGCGCATTGCCATGGTCAGCCGGCTGCGGTCCCGCACATCGCCGATAAAGAAGCGCACATTCGGGTAGGTCTCGGGCGGGAACTCCTGCGCCATCTCGAACTGTTTGAGCTCGTCACGGCTGTAGATGATGACGCGTTTGGGGCTGTAACCCGCCAGCACACGGCGCAAAAAATGCTTGCCGAAGGAACCGGTTCCCCCGGTGACGAGAATATGCTGACCTTCAAGCGACAGGCCGCTCGGCGAAAAATCACGCATCGGCATCTGTGCCCCGATCTGTTTCGACTTTCGGGATCAGCGGGTTGGGGTCGGCGAGGCCATCGCGATGCCGCCCCTCCCGCAATGCGTGAATACTGTCATTGAGCCATGTTTCCATCGCCGTGATGGCGCGCTCCATGCCCTTGCGGCAACGCTCTGCCAGCGGGCCGCGCATCTCGTCACTGGCACGGTTCATCAGCGCCATGTAACGCCAGGCAATCAGCGTAAAGGTGCCGCGCACCATCATATGCAAGGGATTGTCGACGCCGGAGACCCACATCACCTGATGTGCCTCTTCGTTAAAGGCCGTGCGATCTTCCCAATGCATGTGGTCGACCAGTGAACGCATCGCATTAAACAGCGCCGCCGTCGCCTCGCGCCCGTAGGGCCCGTCAAGCAGCGATGTGGCTGTCTCGGCGTCATAAATCTCGGTCCGGATAACGGCGTCCGCACGGCTCTCTGGCGGTGTTTCGGGCACCCGAATTGCCTCAGGTCGCAGCGGTGTCGTACCCTCGATCAACGCGCCGTCGCTGCAATTGAAGATCCGCGCGGGCCGCATCCCCATGATCAGTCTTTGCAGCGCAAAACGCGACCAATCAAAAATCGCATCGGTTCTGGCGCTGCCTCCGAAATTGGCCGGCACGGCCTTCTGAAAACGGGTCGTGTTCTCGACCTCGCCGGTGTAATAAGCTGATTGAGCGGCATGGTGAATGCCTTCGAAGCGGCTGCCGAAATCGACGCCAAACAGGTAGATTTCCTCGGCGCCCAACTTTCTTGCGACGGCCAGCGCGGTATTAGAGACCGTCGGATCACAGCCGCTGAGGACCTGGTCCTTGTTCGCGCACAGCCCGGGATTCACGTTGAGGCCCGGGCGGAAGAAGTAGACCGGTCGGCCGAACGCCTCGGTAACACCTGGATAGAGCGTTGTACTGCCAAGCATGGTGATGCGATCGAGCGGCACGCGTTCGGCCATGTCGCGATAGA
>CAZRBL010000054.1:0-16836 GCA_964598335.1 uncultured Rhodospirillales bacterium | reverse complement strand
GAAGATCAGCTTGAAGGGCAGCGAGATGATCACCGGCGGCAGCATCATCATGCCCATCGACATCAGGATCGTGGCGATGACCATTTCGATCACGAGAAAGGGCAGAAAGATCAGAAAGCCGATCTCAAAGGCGCGGCGCAGCTCCGAAACGATAAAGGCAGCGATCAGCGTGCGCGCATCGGGACGAACCGTTTCCGCTTCTTCCTGAGGTTCAGCAGCAAGCGCCGGGAAGGGACCGCCGGAAGGCGGCGCGGATTGCTCGTCCGGCACGGTCTCACCGGCCAGATCTTGAAACAGCGCCAGATCCTTGGGCCGGACATTGGCCATCATGAACGCCTCGAAGGGCGCGTAGACACGTTCAACCGCCTGTTCCTCGGTGATCGTCTCTTCGATCATGGGCTGCACGCCGAATTGCCAGGCCTCGTCGAACACCGGCGCCATGACGAAGGCCGTCAGGAACAGCGCCAGGCCGACCAGCACCATATTCGGCGGTGTCTGCTGCAGGCCCAACGCAGAGCGCAGCAATGCCAGCGCAACGATGATGCGTGTGAAGGCTGTCACCATGATCAGCAGCGCCGGCGCGATGCTGAGCAGCGTAATCAGGCCGAGCAGCTGGATGACGCGGCCGGTAAAGGACAGGCCTTCGCCGCCCGCTTCCTCCTCCCCGCCGATGGTCAAGCTGAAGGCCTGAGCGGCGGCAGCATCGGACGCCAGCAGCGAGAGCAGAAAAAGCATCATTGCGCACAGCCATGCAAAGGCTGTGCGGCAATCCACGAATGTCTGCCGAGGGCAGACATTCCGGATCGCCGCGCCGCAGGAAGCGGCCCGCGATGAGGAGGAAACGATCATCGGGCTCAGATCGGGCTCAGTTGAGACCAAGCTGCGGGCTGACGGTTTCGGTAAGGCTGACGCCGAGACGACCGTCTTCGCCGATCACGACATCGCCGCGCGCGACAAAGCGGTCATTGACGTAGATATCGACGGTTTCACCCGCCTTTCGGTCCAGCTCGACAATGGCGCCGCGGCCAAGGTCGAGCAGCCGGCTGATCGGCATGGCGCTTTCGCCCAGCACCACCCGCACACGCACAGGGACATGGCGGATCGCCTCGTAAGAGCTTTCACCGCTTTGCGGCGGCGGCGGCGATGCGTGGCCGATTTCCGGTGCCGTCGGCGTCTGTTCTGTTTCATTGTGGGTGTCGGTCATGGATTACTCCTTCTCGGATGGGTCGGTGTCGTCACCATTAAGGCGGCAGAGGATCAGGGCGGCCGTATCGTCGATCTGCTGGCGCAGCGCCTTGGGGTCCCAGGCAGCGCCGCCGTTTTGCCAGCGCGCCGTCACGGCGCCGTGCGACAGCGTCGCATCGGGCGTAACGACAAGCTTGCCGCCAAAGCCGGATTTCTGAGCCAGAGCGCGCAGCTGGTTTTCAACCGCTTCGGCCATGGCCAGGGGCGCAAGGACTTCCAGCTGGGGACTGCTGCTCGCCGCCTTGACGACATCGGCCAGCAGATCGGCGCATTGCTGTTCGGCAGCCTGACTCAGTAGCCGCGGTGTCAGGCGCTTGATCAGCCCGATGGCGGTTTCCACCGCCTGACGCTCATAACTCAGCCGGGCCGTCTCGAGCTGTTCATGCAGTGCCGGAAGGCTGCGGGCCAGGTTTTCGAGAGCGGTTGCATCGCGCGCGGCAAGTTCCTCGGCAAGGCGTTCCTCGACCATTTCGGCAACTTGATCGGCCAAGCCGGCCTCAGCATCACGGCGTCCTTCCGCACGGCCTTTTTCGATACCCTCAGCAAAGCCGTCAGCATGCGCATCCTTGCGGATCGCTTCGATATCGACGTCAGCGGACGCAGCGCCGCCCGGCATCGCGATGACGGCCTCCGAAGCGGTGGAAGGAGAGCCGAGCGGTCGCTCGAAGACAAATTTTCGGTGGGGTTGTGCCTGCATCAACCTGCCTCCTCATACATGACGCTGCGCAGAATGGCGGTCGCGGCCTCGGGATACCGCTCGACGGTGGCCCGCAGGCGCCGAACCGAGCTGGCGCTGACCGCACCGACCAGGGCGGCGACCTCGCTTTCATCCTCGGCGAGGCTTGCGGCCAGCGCCCGGCCTTCCTCGGACAGGTGTTCACCGGCGGTGAGGGCGGGGAACTCACCGTCTTCATCAGCCGAGTCTCCGCGCGGCAGCGCCGGCGCCTCCATCGGCGTGCCGTCGGCATAGGCCAGCGCCTGAGGCGCGTCCTCGGTGCCGTCGGCAAGGGCGTCGAGCGCAGATTTGCCGCCGGCCGTCTCATTGTCTTCAAGCAGCCGGCTGAGAAGAGGCCGCAGCACCACCTGGACCAGGAAAACCAAGGCGATCAGCAGGACCACCCATTGCACGATGGCGGATACCTGGCGCGCCAGCACCGGCATGACGCCGCCGCCCGTATCGGGCGCGAACAGCGCAATACCGTCGATGAACTCCAGCGAGTCCACGGTCACCTGATCGCCGCGCGCATCGGAAAAGCCGATGGCGGATTTCACAAGCGTCTCGATACGCTCAAGCTCGGCAGGATCGCGCGGCGCGACGGTAATGGTGCCGTCGGCATTCTCGACCGGGACGCCATTGATCATCACCGCAACCGACAAACGCTCCAGCACGCCATTCTCGCGCACCCGCTCCCGCGTGACCGAATTGATCTCGAAATTGTTGGTTTCTTCCTCGCGGCTCGCCTCGTGCAGTACCAGCCCTGCTTCATCGCCGGCGAAATTCGGCTCCAGCGGCAGGTTTTGCCCGACAGTGACCGGTTCCTCACCGCTCTCTTCGGAGGATCGCTCGTTCTCTTCAATGGTCTGGACACTGCGCAGGACGCGGCTGCGCGGATCAAAGGTCTGCTCGCGCACCGCTTCGCGGGCAAAATCGAGCTCGGCGGCCACCGATACCCGGACATTACCGAGGCCGACGCGCGGGATCAGCAGATTTTCGATCCGTTCCTTGACACGCTGCTCATAAGCCGCCGTCAGATCATTGGCGCGCTGGGCGATCTGGTTCAGACCGCTGCCTTCAGCGGCGATGACATTGCCGCTGGTGTCCATCACTGTCACCGCGTCGGTCGCGAGCGCGGGCACGGCGGTGGCGATGAGGTGGCGGATGGCCGTCGCCTGGGCGCCGTTCAGGCTGGTCGCATTGACCGGATCGATGACCACTGAAGCGCTTGCGCGCTGGGACTCGCGGCTGAAATCCTCACGATCGGGCAGCACCAGATGCACCCGTGCGGAACGGATGCCGTCAAGGCTTTGCACCGTCCGCGCCAATTCGCCCTCCAGCGCCCGTGTCCAGTTGATCCGCTGCATGAATGACGTCAGGCCGAAGGTGCCCTGCTGCTCGAACAGCTCATAGCCGGTGGTGCTGGGCGCCGGCAGCCCCTGCGCGGCAAGCGACATGCGCAATGAAGCCACGTCGCGACTGTCGACGCGCACCGCGCCTTCCTCGGCGCTGGCATCGAAGGGGACATTCAAACGTCGCAGTTCGGAAACGACGCCTTCAAACGCGGCGCGGTCCAGCCCGGCATAAAGCAAGGCGGTCTCGCTGCGGGCCATCAGGCCGATCATCAGGGCGATGGCGGCAATAATCGTGGTGCCGACGGCGGCCAGCACCGTCAGCCTGACAGAGCCGAGATTCTGCAGATTTTCGATCAGTTTGGACAAGGGGTCGGGCCTCTTTCACCGGCGCCCGGAAGACATGCGGGCATCGAACGAGGCGGAGCTTGCCGCCTGCATTTTTAACCGGCGTAAAAATCGGCGGCGTAGGGTCGGCAGCGTCACGGAATGAGAGAGCATCTATGACCCTGCTGCGTCACCCCTTCGCCGTTTTCCTGATCGTCGCCGCGCTGTGCCTCGGCGGCACCGTTGTCTATCGCGGAATGGGCGACAGCACTCCGCCCAGCGAAACCCTCGACCGGGTGCATTTACCGGATCTGATTGTCGATCTTTACGGCGCCGACCGGGTACACGCGAAATTGGCGATGTCGCTGGTGATCCCGGCCGGTGACGCGGCGCTGTCCGAGGATCAGCGCGGCGCCGTAATGGACCTTTATACGATTTTTCTACGCACGCTCACCCCTGAAGACCTCAGCGGCAGCGCCGCCACCGCGCGGCTCAAGAGCGAGCTGATCCGGCGCGCCGATCTCGCTATCGGCCGCCCGGTCGTGCGCGATGTTCTGTTCCGTACCCTGCTGATCCAATAGCCGAACAAGGAAAGCCCGAGCATGGTCGATATGCCCCAGCCCCTCTCCACACCCTCCAGCCCCGAGGAGCCACGCCGCGGTCGTGCGGCGCTCGATCTCATGGCCAATGGCGCGGCGGTCAATTACGCGCGCTCGCCGATCCTTGCCGTGGTGTTCGATCGCCTGGTTCGGCAATTCGCCGGCAGCCTGCGTACTTTGTCGGGCAGCGCCGCTGAACTGACCGTGCATCCCGCCGAATCCCTGCGCTTCGAGGAATATCTCAACGACCTGCCCCGGCCCTGTCTGATCGCCGTGGCCAAGTCCGAGGCGCTGGGCGGCAGTCTTCTGGTGACACTCGATGCCGGGCTCATCCTCGCCATCGTCGATATTCTGCTCGGCGGTCGCCGCAGCGGGCCCGATGAAATCGCCAACCGCCCCTTTTCCTCGATCGAGCAAAGGCTGGCGGAAAAGTTGATGGGCGTGGTGCTCGAAGATCTCGCCGATGCCTTCGCGCCGCTCATCCCGCTCAATTTCGAGATCGACCGGCTCGAGACCGAACCGCAATTCGCGCTGATCACGCGCGGCACCAATCCCTGTCTGCGGATGGCCTTCGATGTCGAAATCGAGGGCCGGCACGGGGCCGTTGCCATGCTGGTGCCGCATGCCACGCTCGAACCGGTCCGCGACAAGCTCACACAGCTCTTCTTCGGCGAGGGGCTGACCCATGATCCGCAATGGAAATCCCATATCGGCCGCGAATTGAACCATGCCCATGTCAGGCTACAGGCGGTGTTGACCGAAACAAGGCTGCCCGTCGACGAGGTGCTGCAATGGCGCCCCGGATCGCTGGTGAAGCTCGGCATCACCGGAAATGCGGTTGCCACCGTCACCTGCGACGAAATCCCCATGTTCCGGGCCGAAGTCGGCCAGCGCAACGGCACAAGCGCTGTAGAAATCACTGAAACCATCGACCCCGAGGAGACGCTTTGCGATGTCCTTCCCGCCCGCTGATCCCCTTTCCTTGACCGCCTGGCTGGTCGATGGCGCGCTCGCCGCATTGTTGATCGCCGCTATCGTCTATCTCTGGCAAATGAACCGTCGCCTGGCGGAGCTGCGCCGTGCGCAGACCAGCCTGCCCGATCTTCTGGCCAGCGCAGCCGGTGATATCGACCGCGCCGAAAAAGGCCTACGGGAGATGCATGGCCGCGCCGCCACGGTGATCGACAAGCTGTCCCGGCACAGCGTCAGCGCTGAAAAGGTCGAGGGCGAGCTGCGCGATGCGCTGCAAATGGCTGATCTGCTGAGCAAGCGGCTTGACGACCGCATTGAGGCTGCGCAAGCGCTCAGCCGATCGACCGCTGCCGCATCCGAGCCCGAGCCTGAAGCCATTTCCATCGACACAGGATCGCAAGACGCGACAGAGCCTGACCCGGTTGGCGAAAGCGCGAGCCTGAGCCCGGCGATTCAGGAGCTCCTCGATACCGCAAAAACCTTTGAGGCGAACCGATGAAGCGCCCTGCCCCCAAGAAATTCCGCCCGCGGCTGCGCCTGATTCCGCTGCTGCTGATCCTGTGCGTCCTGGCGCTGCCCATCCGCTTTGCCGACGCTGTCACCAAAGCCGAAGCCGGGCTGCCGAAGAATGCGTGGCTCGAGGACATTACAGCCCAGCTTCGCGGCATCGAACCGCCCGAAGAGCCGGAAACCGCCTGCGTGAACGCCGATGATGTGCCGACCATCGAAAGGCTGACCGCAGAAGCCCGGGATCATTTTGCCGAGCGCGAAGCGGCGCTCAGCGCCCGCGAAGAGACCTTGGCAGCGACCGCCGCCGATCTTGCCGCCGAGCTATCGCGGCTGGAGGCTCTGCAAGCGTCGATCACCCAGGAGCTCGAAAGCCGGGAACGCCTGGCACAG
Organism: uncultured Rhodospirillales bacterium; assembly: GCA_964598335.1. Taxonomy (GTDB): domain Bacteria; phylum Pseudomonadota; class Alphaproteobacteria; order CAZRBL01; family CAZRBL01; genus CAZRBL01. The sequence continues at coordinate 10,726 of CAZRBL010000054.1, read as the reverse complement.
GCCGACATCGACAAGCTGGTCGTGGTCTACAGCGCGATGAAACCCGATGATGCGGCGCGCCTGCTCGACAAGACCGATATCGCAGTCCTGTTTCAGATCCTCGATACCATGGACGGGCGTCTGTCGGCGCCGATCCTGGCGGAGATGGATGCTGCGAAGGTCAACGAACTGACCGAGCAATATGCCCTGCGCCACGTCATGACCGCCGATCGCCCGCTGTCTTTCGTCGCGTTCGAGCAGTAGGCAACCCGACCCGGCAGCTTTGTCCACCGGCGCCCGATTCTGCCGGAACAAGCTGCCGTCTCGGCTCGATATGCGCAGCGTCAAGCGTATGAGCCGACTCATCATACTATTGAAAAGAAACGGTTTTTGGAAAGACTGAGCAGTTTGGCACGCTGATTGCTGGTAACACGGCGACACAATCGTCGAACCAGTAGCGAGCAAAACGCGTGTTCATCTTGCCAACTCTTTTGCCGACCGGCGCCCCAGGCGGGCACTCTGCCGCTTCCGGCGTTCCGGGCATGGGGTCAGAAGGCGGCTTTGCCGCTATCCTGGGCGCCGACATGCTGGGCAGCACATCCCTGTCCGGCGGCCTGTCCGGCGGCCCGTCCGGCGGTTTGTCGGGTGACCTATCCGGCGGCATGACCGGCGGCCTCGGCAACGCCATGATGCCGTCACTGTCTGGCGAGAGCGAGTCCGGCACGGAAATCTCTTTCGACCTGCTGTCTCTGCTCGACGATCCGGCCCTGTTGGCCGAATTAGCGCCGAGCGGCGGTGAGAGTGACGCGCTGATCAATGAACTCAGCCTGCTGATGCAGCAACAGGGCGGCGGCGAGATGTTCGATCTGGCCTTGCTGCTTCAGGGGGACCAGCAGGCGATCACTGCCTTCGACAACCTGTTCGGTGCAGCCGAGCTCGATCTGACGGGCGCCGATATCAGACAGATGCTCGGCCGCCTTGATATCGACAGCGCGGCGGTCGCGGCAAAACTCGGCAACAGCGACACGCCGGTACGGATGACGGCCAGCCTCGTGACCCTGGTCGCGAGCCTGATGAATGCCGTCAGGTGGCCTGAGGCAGAAAACCTGCTCTCCGGCCTCGGCGTGGATGTCGCGCTTGATCCAAATGAGATCCGCGGCGCGCAGACCGATGCCGATGACTATCGGGCGGAGCAGAAACGCAAGCGCGATGAGCTGTCGGGTCGCGAGGCCCAGGCCCTGACCGATACGGCGCTGGAGGACTCGGACAGCGCTCTCTTCGTCACCAACGGCCTTGATCCGGAATACGGCTCAGTCGCCGCCCGGGACCAGAAAGAGATTGCGGAGGCCGGCGCGGCAGAACAGACCGAGGCGATCAAGGACACGACGCTGCTGCCGAGCGCCGACGACCTCATGACAAGCCTTGATAGCGAAGCCCTGGACAAGATCGCGCGCGATCAGGACAGGCCGCCGGAGGTCATGGGTGAAACAGCACCGCTCGTCGGCCTGCCCCAGGACCGCGACTCCGGCATTGTGACACCGAAAACAGCGCCGGTCTCGGCCCAGGACGCGACACCGAAAACGGCAGCAGAGCGACCGGCCGTGCAGGCCCAGACCGGTCAATCCGAGCCGGGGGCGATGATGCCTGCTTCGGCCGAAATGCCGATGGAAGAGGCGGTCGCCAAGGCTGACACGGCCAAGGCCGAGCGTCAGCCTTCCGATACGCCGCGCCAGGATTCCCGGTCGCGCGATGGGGAAACAGCACCGCCGCAGGCACCGATTGCACAGAGCCGTCCCACCGGCACGGCAATGGCCGATCAGGCATTGGATAACGTCAGCAAAGCGGCACAGGCTGCCGAGGGCATCAAGGCCGGCGCCGGCAGCGATGCAGGCGGCGATCTCGGCGGCAATGGCGGTCGCGAGCAACAGGGACAGCCTTCCCTGTTGCAGACCGCGCGAGACGGCGACGCCGCAGCCCAGCTGCAACGCGGCGACCCGCTGCAGCGCGGCGTTTTCGCCAAGGAACTGGCCGCGTTTCAGGGCTCCTCGGCGCACAATGTAACCGTTGCCGGTCAGGTCGCACTGCATATCCAGCGCATGGCGGCGAGCCGTACCGACGTGCTGACCCTACAGCTTGAACCGGCCGATCTCGGCCGCGTCGATGTCCGGCTGGAAATCAATGACGGGCGCGTGCAGGCGAGGATCGCGGCGGAGAACCCGCAAGCGCTCGATCAGATGCGCCAGGACAGCCGCAGCCTCGAGCGGGCGCTTCAGAATGCCGGACTGAATACCGATGGCGGCAGCCTGAATTTCAGCCTCAAGGATCAGGGCCGATCCGGAGGGGATCAGCGCGAGGGACAAGGCGAGAGAATGCCGGTCCTGGCCGACGCCGATACGGACCTGCCGAACATCAGCGACCCGGCCATGGGCAATGCCGTCAGCGCGCGCGCCCTGCTGGCCGAAGGTCGCATCGATTGGAGAGTGTAAGCGATGACCACCGCAATAGACCCTTCGCTGTTCGCCAATACGCCGGACACAACGACCACGGCAGGTGCGCGCCAAAGCCTGTCCGATGATTTCGACTCCTTTCTCGTTCTGCTGACGACCCAGTTGCAGAATCAGGACCCGCTCGACCCGATGGATTCGACCGAATTCACCAACCAGCTTGTCCAGTTTGCGAGCGTCGAACAGCAATTGGCGCAGACCGAGGAGCTGGAGACGCAAACCGAAATCCTGCGGTTCAATCAGACCAATACTGCGCTCGGCTATATCGGCCTTGAGGTCGAGCTGAAAAACCGCGACTTCCGCTATGAAGACGGCGCGGTGAACTTCACCGTCGAGATGCCCGAACCCTCGGAACAGGCGACCATCTTCCTGCTTGATGAAGCCGGTCGGTCGGTATTCCAGACGACCACGCCGCTGGCGCAAGGGTCTCGCATTTTCACCTGGGACGGCACCCTGCCTGACGGCAGCCAGGCGCCGCCGGGAACCTACACCGTCGAAGTCGCCGCCGAGGATGAGGAAGGCAATCGCATCAATGCGACGACCTATGTCCCGGGCCGCGTCGACGGCGTGCAGACCATCAATGACGAAACCGAGCTGGTGATCGGCGAACTGGCGGTGCCGCTGCGCGATGTCCGCGTCGCCATCGATCCGGACGCCTTCGCCCGGGTGACCGGTGGGAATGACCTGCCGCCCCCGACCGACCCCTAACCCCAACCATTTCCTGAACCCTAAAGCAGACCCCAAGGAGTAATCCAATGAGCCTTTTCGGATCGCTATTCACAGGCGTTTCGGCCTTGAGCGCGCAAAGCCAGTCGATGGGCGTGATTTCCAACAATATCGCGAACGTCAACACAGTCGGCTACAAGCGGAGCGAAAGCGTCTTTTCCAGCCTGGTCACCGCCTCGGGCCGCAGCACGCAATTCTCGCCCGGCGGGGTTCGCGCGGCCGCGCAAGGCACGGTCAACCAGCAAGGCCTGCTGCAGCAGAGCCAGTCGACCACCGATGTCGCGATTTCCGGCAACGGCTTTTTCGCCGTTCAGCGGGAAACCGAAGCCGAAGGTCAGGAGACCTTCTACACCCGCGCCGGTTCTTTCCAGGAGGATGCGCGGGGGTTTCTGCGGAATGCCTCGGGCTTCGTGCTGATGGGCTGGCCGCTCGACGCCGACGGCAATTTGCCTGCCGCCAGTGCGGACACTTCCTCACTGCAACCGGTCGATGTCGCCTTTCTCGGCGGCCTGACGCGGCCGACGACGGATGCCGAGCTGGTCATCAACCTTGATGCCCGTCAGGATCCGACTGATCCGGGCCCGCACTTCAATCGCGCCATCCGCGTCTTCGACAGCCTGGGTGAAGCGCAGGACCTGAACTTCAATTTCAACAAGATCAATTCGCCGACCGCCAACGACACCACCGCAACAGGCGGCACCTATACCAGCGCGCTCGACCTGACCACGGTCGGTACGATTGCCAACGGCAACACCTTTACCGTCGCTGTCGGCGGCGGTCCCGCGACGACGATCACCATCGGCAACGGCGCAGGCGAAGTCGATACCGGTAACGAATTGCTGGTGGCCCTGAACGCCATCACCGGCATCGAAGCCTTCATCACGCCGGGCGGTGAGCTGGAAATCCGGGCTAACAACCCGGGGCAAGATATCGTCATCACCGATACCGGCGGTACTCCTGCAGCCGATCTCGGTATCGCCGGCACCGCAGCCGCCCCCGCCTTTACCGCGAACACTGCGTTCCCGACCCTGGATCCAACGCAGGAAGCCAACACCGCGGGCTGGTGGCAGGTCGATGTTACCGATGCCAACGGCAACATCATCGAAAGCGGTGAAATCAATTTCGATGGTGCCGGTCAGCTCAACGCCCAGCTTGACGGCGATAATCAGGCGCTGATCAATCTGACCAACGTCAATTGGGGCAACGGTTCCGACCCGCAGGACATCGACCTCGACTTCACCAACTTCTCGCAGTTCGCCGGCGAATACAATGTCGTTTTCGCTGACCAGAACGGTGCCGAGCTGGGACTCAGGACCGGCGTCCGGATCGATGATGAAGGCTTTGTCATCGCCAATTTCAGCAACGGCGCCCAAAGCCGTCTGTACAAGCTGCCGGTCGCGACCTTCGCCAATCCGAACGGCCTTGAAGCGCTGACCGGAAACATCTTCCGCGAAAGCATTGAGAGCGGCGATTTCAACCTGCGGGAAGCCGGACAGGGCGGCTCGGGGGTGATTGCCGAAAACTCGCTCGAACAATCGAATGTCGATCTCGCCGACGAGTTCTCAAAGATGATCATTACCCAGCGGGCCTATTCCGCGGGCACCAAGGTGATCAACACCTCGGACCAGATGCTCGCCGAACTGATGCAGATCCGCTAACCGCGCTCGCTGAGAGACCCGCGGCATAGCCGGCGGGTCTCTCAGGCGCCCATTTATTCAGGTTCAGGTCGATGACCTTCTCAGTCACCAATAACAACGACGCCACGGTTGCCCTCAAGCTGCTGGCCGATACCAACCGCGCGCTGGAGAAAACCGGTGAGCGGATCAATTCCGGCCTGCGCATCAACCGCGCCGAAGACAACGCGTCGGTTTATGCGATTGCGCAGGGCATGCGCAGCGATATTCAGTCACTGGTCGGCATTCAGGACGCGCTGTCACTCGGCGAATCAACGACGAATGTCGCCCTTGATGCGGCTGAGCTGATCCTTGACCGGCTCGACGCGCTGAAGACCGAGGCGATCAAGGCGCAGGATCCGACCGCGAACCGGACAACGATCCAGGAAAGCATCAACGCGATTGTTTCGGAGATCAGCGGCATCGTCGAGGCAGCGCAGTTCAACGGCTATAACCTGCTCAACGCGACCGATCCCAACCTTGCGATCCTGTCGGGCATCAACAGCGTCGATGCCGCAACGTTCAGCACCTCGCAAATCACCATACAGGCCGAGGATTTGACGGCGGCGACATTGAATATCGATACCTTGAATGTGCGCGATCCCTTTCTGACGCTTGAAGTGGGGCCCGGTTTCGCCGCCAGCGTGGCCGATAACGACTTCATCGACTTCGGCATCGATACCGATGGCGACGGCACCGCCGATACGACAATCACCTTTGAATTCGTCGACGATCCCGATACCGATGTCCTTACCGCCGGCGATCATATCGCCGTGGAATATGCACCCGGTGACAGCCAGGGCACGATTCTGGCGAATCTGATGACGGCAATGCGGGATGAAGGCTTCACCGTCACCTATAATGCCCTAGGCGCGCTCGACATTACCCATCGCGACGGCGGCGTCAGCCTCAGCGGGGCGACCGGCTTTGCGGTAGGCACGGATTTGATTCCGACCGTCGATCCCGGCGGCAACCCCGTCAGCGCGACCCAGGCGATCGAAGCCAGCCTGACCATCGTCCGCCAGGCCGTCAGTCGGCTTGCGTCCTCAGCAGAGGAGCTCGATCAGCGCCAGGATTTTCTCGAGCTGATGGAGAATAATCTGCGAAGCGGTCTCGGCAGCCTTGTCGATGCCAACATGGCTGAGGAAAGCGCCGAACTCGAAGCATTGCAAACGCGTCAACAGCTCGGCCTTGAAGCGCTTTCAATCGCCAATGCCCAGCCCTCCGCCGTTCTTGCCCTCTTCCGCTAATGCGCTTCTCGTTTAACCGCGGATTAAAGGCCCAACAGATACCCTTGTTGAAACATCACTGATTGACCGAATCCATGTCCTACGCCAGATACGCCCGCACCCAGGCGCAAGCCGAACGACCGCAGCAAACGGAAGTCCGCGCCCTGGCCACCGTGACCGGCCAACTGCAAAAAGCGATGGATGCGGGCGATCATCGCGCGCTGATCGAGGCGGTTCATCTGAATCGCCGCCTGTGGAATGTCTTCCAGTGCGATCTGGTGCATCCCGATAACGGACTGCCCGATCATATCAAAGCACAGCTCCTGTCGCTGTCGATCTGGGTGCAAAAGCATAGCAGCGAGGTAATGCGCGGCAGAAAGCCGGCGACCAATCTGATCGCCGTCAATCAGGACATCATGGAAGGGCTCAAGGCGCAAAGCGGTCAGTCGAACACGGCGAACCAGAATGGCGCGGAAGAAGGCGCGACTCGACGCGTTTCCGTCGGGCTCTGAGGATCCGGGCCGTCTTCGGATGACGGCTTCGACCTTTTTGCGATAATCGCGTAATGTCGCCCGGCAACCCATCGCCGGAGCTGATCATGCGCCCTTTTATCCCGCTTTTGCTGACATTGTTCTGGACTGCCGCGGCACTTGCGGCGGAGCCCTTTCGCGATTGCCAGGACTGCCCTGCAATGGTCGAGATTCCCGCCGGTCGGTATTTGATCGGTTCTCCGGCGCAAGAACGGCAGCGCGAAAACGTACCGCCGCATCAGGGCGATCTCGAAACCCCGCAGGTTGAGGTCACTATCGGGCGCCGCCTGGCAATTGGACTGACCGAGGTCACCGTCGCGCAATACGCGGCATTCGTTGCGGCGACCGGCCATCCCTCTCGCGAATGCGAGGTTTTCTTTCCTGATCATGGCTGGCTGACCGTGCCCGGTTCTTCCTGGGACAGGCCGCCATTCCCGCAATCCGACGACCATCCGGTGATTTGCGTCGGCTGGGCGGATGCGACGGCCTATGCCGCCTGGCTGGCGGACAAGACCGGTGCACCCTATCGTTTGCCCAGCGAAACCGAGTGGGAATATGCGGCCAGGGCGGGCACGCAAACAGCGCGTTATTGGGGAGACAGCCCTGCCGAGGCGTGCCGCTATGCCAATGTCGCCGATGCCGCCTCCCACCGCAAAAAATTCGCCTGTGATGACGGCTATAGCCACACCGCGCCGGCCGGCTTCGGGATCGCCAACGGTTTCGGGCTACACGGCATGCTCGGCAATGTCGGCGAATGGACCGCCGATTGCAGCGGCGCCGATTATGCAACAACGCTGCCGCGAGATGGCTCGCCCTTTGTCGACGGCGATTGTGAAAGCCATGTCGGGCGCGGCGGCTCCTGGTGGAACGCCCGGCATTATATTCGTGCCGCCCGCCGCTACTTCCCGCCCGGAGCGTACAACATCATGGGATTTCGCGTCGCGCGGGATCTAGACTAACAGGCTGAAACCGCCCGTACCGCCGCCGGAGAATGCGGTGGTCAGGATGCTGTTGGCCGACGCACCGCCGCCGCCGGTAAAGAGAGACACCGTGGGATTGGTTGCGCCCTGCGGCGGATTATTGATGTCGTTAAGCACCAGGAAACGATCGATGAATTTGTCGAGCGCTTTCGGATCCTGGAATTGCGTAACATCGAGCGATTGTTCGAGCCGGTCGCGCTGCTGCTCGAATTCGAGTGCCTGAAAGGATTCCGGCAAGCCGAGCCAGGTGATCGCCACCTTCATCAGGGTCCGGTCGCTCATCAGCTCGGCAATGCTGGTCACATTGGGCGCATTGCGTGCGAAATACAGCGCCTCACGCACGGCGGGGTTCTGCTCACCGCGAGATTTTTCAAACTCATTGGTCTGATAACGAGCGAGGGTGAGATCGACAAAGCTCGGCGATGAGAAGGGATCGGCGCCCTGATTAAGCGGGTCAAGGAATTCGGCGAGGTCGCGATAGCGTGGGTCGACCAGCCTATTGGCCAATGATTCCGGATCGTTGAACGGCTCGGTCATGATTTTTTCGAGGAAGGCGCGCTTATTGATCTCCTCCTCGAGTTGAAAGGCCGACAGCACGACCTGCAGCGACTGGTAGTCGCCGAGCAAATCATCCACCGATTTGATGTTGGCCGCATTCGCGCGAAAATGCTCGACATTTCGGATATAAAGCGGGCTGGTTTTTTCAAACAGCTCAAGCTGTTTGGCGCGATTGTTTTCGACCAAAGTGTACTGGAAAAGGCTGGAATTGATCGACGTCATCGCCCGTCTCTCCTAACGGAAAAGTCCGAGCAAGGCAGAACGATCGCCCATTGAGATCGGGCTGTCGGCGCGACCCAGCGCCTGCCCCAGCGACGACGCGGCCGAAAGCGCGGCGGCATCGTCCAGAGGGACAGCGTCGACTGGCCGCGAGGCATCGAATTGTGCCGTCAGCGCCTCGACAAAATCCCGCCGGATCGCCGTACTGTCAGCGGCATCTTGAAGATCGGCGCGAAATTCGGCGACCTGATCGATAGCCGCATTGACGGCCGCAGGATCAGGCATCTCATCGGCAGGCAGCCCCAAAGCGGCCGGACGCATATCCACACCGCTGACCTCCAGCGGCGGCAGCGGCGGCGCCCCTTCCGGAGCACTCACGGTGATCATCGGCTGCGACCCGTCGACGAGATTTATGCCGCCGATCGTTGCACTGCCGAGAGTGTCTGTCAGAGCACGGACGCCCGCGCCCGAATCATCACCGGCGGCGATCCCGCGCAAGATTTCTGAAGCTGTGTCAGCAGCGTTGATACCCGCCTGAAGCGCACCTTCCAGAATTGATAAACGTTCGGCAAATGGCTGCAATCGCAGCGCCTCGCTGCGCAACCCGTCGCTCTTGGTGACACTCGCCGCATTTCCGGTGTCTACCTTATCGCGGCCAGGATCCGCCGCCTTGTTCGCCGACCGGTCGTCCGTCGGCGTGGTATTGAGGCGCAGCGTCTGGCCGCTATTCGGCGTAATGGATGGCGTCGAAGCCATGGGATGTTTCTCCCGAGAACGGTTTTCCTACTGCAAACTAGCCAGGCAGGACTTAAGCATCTGTTAAGGCTCTCACAAAAAGATGGCCGACAGCGCTCTGAACGCTGCCGGCCCGGCTGAGTAATTCGCTAACGGTTTACTGGAACAGAGCCAGCACCGACTGCGGCGCCTGATTGGCGATCGACAATGCCTGAATGCCGAGCTGCTGCTTGGTCTGATAAGCCTGCAGACGCGCACTTTCCTCGGCCATATTGGCATCAACCAGAGCACCGATGCCGCCTTCGAGGCTGTCGGACAGCGCCTCGACGAACTCCCGCTGGCTGGACAGGCGGTTGGCCGCCGTGCCGAGCTGCGAGAGCGCGGTGGCAATGGTGTCTCGTGCCGCCGTCAGGTTGCCAAGCTGGGCGCCGAGATCGGCGGCCGCACCGTTGGTGATGGTGAGGTTGGTACCGGCCGTCAGCGTACCCGCCGCCGCTGAGGCAACGATAGCGCCATCGCTGTGGGTTACCGAAAGCTGACCTTGCGCATTGTAATCGACGGAAAAGCCGTTATCGCGCATCGCCGCCATCAGGGCCGCCACCGTGACGCCCTGCGGGTCGCCGGCGGTGAACTCGACACCGATGTGGTCGGCGTTGGTCAGCGTGTCAGCCGCCAGGTCATCGACGAATTCAAAGGTGTAGGTCGTGTCGGCGACACCGTCACCATCCTCGTCTACGCCGAATTCGATTTGACCGTTATCGGCGCTTGTGACCTGGGTAGCGAAGCTGTCGTCAAACTCCACGACCGCCGGTGCATCCTCGACATTGGTACCGTTGATACCGGTGCCCGCCGTGGTCAGATTGGTTGCATTCAGGGTAATGGTGCTCAGCGTGACGGTGTTCGGATCGGTCCGGTTCAGGGATGAGGTAAAGGTCTGGTTGCCGTCCGAGCCGTCGATCAGGTTGACGCCGTTGAATTGCGCGGAAGCCGCAATTGCGTCGATATCAGCGATAAGGCTGTCGATCGTCTCTTGGATAAAGCCGTTATTGGCCGTTGGATCGGTCGCCTTGATGACTTCCGTTTCCAGCTCCTCAAGCTTGTTCAGAATGCGTTCGCCGGCCGTCACCGCAACCTGCGCAACCGACTCCGCCATGTTCAGCTGGTCGGTAACGGCGCTCAGGCCGGATACGTCAGAGCGCATGCCCTCGGCAATCGCGAATGTGGAAGCATTATCGCGGGCACCGTTGACCCGGTAGCCCGAATTGACCCGCTCTTGGATCATGTCCAGTGTCTTGTTGGTCTGCCCCAGGATTTGGATGGCAGCCATTGCACCGGTATTGGTGTTCACAGAAAAAGACATTTCGATCTCCATTTTTGGATGTTTCGACCCGTTTCGGGCCGATGGCGGTTTCGCCACGTCGCGGAGTATGCGCAGCGCCCCTTACTAGAAAGTAAACACCGCGAATTTTATCCAAAAATATCGATTTATGTATGTTTCAGAGGGATTTAGAGCATTTCCCGATCATTCCGCTCCACCCCTGCACCCCCGCCCCGCCTCCCCAGACAGGATATTTGCAGGGGAGGCGGGGCGGG
>CAZRBL010000053.1:0-17135 GCA_964598335.1 uncultured Rhodospirillales bacterium | reverse complement strand
TCGGCATGGTCAGGCTCCAGATTAGCGAATCTGGAAACCCATGAATCACACATCAACCCAAATATGAATCCTGAATGTCGATTGGACCTAGGCCGTCCAGCAATTGATGCAGTCTTCCTCATCTCTTGCTGCGGTGCGGTAAGGGATTGCAAGTCCTCGATAATGAACCCGGAATACTGGGCGACGCTGTGATCTTTGCGCGCGGATTTGTAATTTGATATCAGCGTCGGGCGGCAAGGCGCTGATTTTTCTGTGCTTGTGCAGAGCAGCACAAGTAGGACCGATTCTTGCTTTACAAAACCGTTTCAAATTTGCCATTCTGAAGCTTCGGGCGCGCGATAAGGCATGTCCGTCAGGTCCTTTGCCCGGACCTTTGAACAGCCCTTTTGCGGGCGACTGAACAGCCCTTTCGCGGGCGACATTTTGCGAGCGACAGGAGGTACTTACGTGACCATCGGCAACAAAATGTTGGCAGTTAAAGCAGTACAATGGGGTGCTTTCGGATTGGCTTGCGGCGTCGGAATGGGTATTGCCTTCGGTGATCCTGCCAGCGGCGCTGCGACCGGTACCCTGGCGGGCCTGATCATCGGCTTCGTCACGGCATCCAGTGATAAAGAAAAAAAATAGTACCCATCATTCGCGGCCGGTCATGAGGCCGCTTCTATCAACGATCATGTTCTGGCTGGCGCTGCTCCTTGCGGGCAGCGCCGTCGCCACCGAACCGATCCGGGTGGCTGTCAGCGGCATGCCGACCAGCCGCGGCGATCCGTTCGGTCGGACATGGCTGCCGCCGCTGCTGACACATGCGGCGATCTTCGACCCGCTGACCATGGTAACCTCGGAAGGAGAGGTCATCCCATGGCTGGCGACCGACTGGGAAAGACTGTCCGATACGGTCTGGCGGTTTCGCCTGCGGGAGGGCGTCAGCTTTTCCAATGGTGAGCCGTTTGATGCGGACGCCGTCGTCAATACCGTTGCTTATGTCACCTCCGAGGCGGGCAGGGCCAGCTCGGCCCGGCGCGATCTGCCCAATCTGAAGGAAGCGCGGGCTGTCGACAGCCTGACCGTCGATATCGAAACCACCAGCCCCTCGGTGTTCCTCGACCGCGAATTGGCGATGCTGATGATCGTCGCGCCGGGGCATTGGCAGGCTCTCGGGCCCGATGCTTTCGCGACGGACCCGATCGGCACCGGCCCCTATAAGGTAACCAATTGGGGGCCTGCCAGGGTCGAATTGGCCGCCTATGAAGGGTCCTGGCGCGCCCCGATCTGGCCGAGCCTGGAAATCCTCGAGATTCCGGAGGCTTCCGCAAGGCTGCAGGGCGTGCTGTCCGGGCAGGTGCATATTGCGCCCTCGCTCGGCCCGGTTGATATTCCGCAATTGCAGCGCGCCGGCCACCGGGTTTTCACGACCAGCGATCCAAGCGCCATGGGGGTTGCCTTCAATACGATCGCCGATCCCCGGCTGCGCGATATCCGCGTGCGCCATGCGATGAATTATGCGGTGAACAAGGAAGCGATCGTGCAGGGCCTCATCGCCGGGGCCACGGTGCCCACGGGGCAGCCTGCGCCGCGTATTGCCTTCGGCTTCAACCCCGATATCGAGCCGTATCCCTACGATCCGGAAAAGGCGCGCGCGCTGCTGGCCGAGGCGGGTTATGCCGACGGCTTCGATTTCGAGATCGTGGTGCTCGGTGTCGGTTTGCCGCATAACCGCGATGCCTATCAGCAGATCGCCGCCGACCTGCAGCGCGTCGGGATCAATGCGACGCTCCAGACCGTGCCTGTACCCGCCTACTCCCGCGGTCTGTTTCAGGGCGATTGGGGTGGTGCGACCGCCTTCGGTACCGATTTTCCAACCGCGCCGTCACTTGACGCGCTGCGCCCTTTCAACCGGCATAATTGCGACTGGGTGGCGCCCTGGCATTGCGACCCGACGCTCGATGCCATGGTCGCCGATGCGCGCGCCGAACAGGATCTGGAGAAGCGCGAAGCCATGACCCGTGCGATCATGGCTTATCACCATGAACAGGCGCCGGCGATCTTCACCTATGACCTGCCCCGTTTCTACGGTTTGAACGAGGCGCTTGAAGGTTTCGATGTCGAAATCGGATTTCTGATGTATCACAAGATGAGCCTGGCTGAATGACCGACCGCACCGTGCTGCCCGAAGACGATCTCGCCGCCCTGAAAGGCGTTATCGCCGATTATGAAAAATGCTGGAATGCACGCGATTATCAGGCGCTGCGAAAGCTCTGGGACCCTGAAGACCCCAACCCGGTCTATATCGCCGAGGAAGTCGAGCAGGCGATGCTCGACTGGGACACGATCGAGGCTTATTGGCAGGGCAATCAGGACATGATTTCCGACATTTCGCTGCGCAGTTGGGATCACCGATTCAAGCGTGTGACCGACGATGTCGCCACGGCAGTGTTCTGGATGCATTGGAATGCCCGGATGAAGGGCGCCGACAGCCACCCGATGGGCGGCGATGTCAAGGTCACGGCGACGCTGCGCAAGACCGGTGACGGCTGGCGCTTCGTCCATTATGCCGAAAGCATGCTCGGCCCGTTGCCCTTTCTGCGCAAGATTTACGGGCGAATGGCCGATCCCGATTTCGTCCGCTAGGGCGCGGGTCATGCGCAGGGTGGCGGCACTTCTCCTTGCCTGCCTGCTGACCCTGCCGGCTATCGCCGACGAGACGATCCGGGTCGGCGTGTCCGGTCTGCCCAGCTCGCGCGGCGATCCGTTTGCCCGGACCTGGCTGCCGCCGCTGACCACCCATGCCGCGATCTTCGACCCGCTGACGATGGTGGACGATAACGGCATCCCCGGGCCCTGGCTGGCAACCGGATGGCGGCAGCTATCGGACACGCTGTGGCAGTTCGAGCTGCGCGAGGATGTTGTCTTCTCGAACGGCGTTCCATTCGACAGCGCCGCCGTCGTGGCGGTGATCGATTACCTGACCTCTGAAGCCGGCGCGAGCAGTGCTGCCGCGCGCGATCAGGCTCGGATCACAGCGGCGCGGTCACTCGGACCGCATCGGGTTCAAATCGAAACCGACAAGCCCAACCCGTTCCTGCCGCGCGAGCTGAGCATGCTGATGATCGTCGAGCCCGGCCAGTGGCAGGCGCTGGGACCGCAGGGTTTTGCGTCGGATCCGGTCGGCACCGGGCCGTTCAGGGTGGTCGAATGGCAGCCGGCAAAGGTGATCCTTGAGGCCAATCCGACCTCCTGGCGACCGGCGCGCGCCTCGCGGCTGGAAATTCTCGAAATGCCCGAACCGGCGGCGCGCCTGCAAGCTTTGCTGTCGAACCAGCTGCATATTGCCATGAGTATCGGCGCGGGCGACACCGCTTTGGTCGAACGTGCCGATCATGACGCGGTCATGCTTTACGATCCCAGCGTTGTCGGCATTGCCTTCAATACCGAAAAAGACCCGCGCCTGCGTGATGTCAGGGTACGACGAGCGATGAATTATGCCGTCAACAAGGATGCGATCGTGCAGGGCTTCTTCGGCGGCCGCACCTTTGCCGCCGGCCAGCCGACGCCGTCCATCGCCTTCGGCTACAATCCGGATATCGAACCCTACCCCTATGATCCGGACCGCGCGCAGGCGCTGCTGGCCGAGGCAGGCTATCCGGAGGGGATGCCTTTCATTATCGAGATTTACGCCGCCGGGCTGCAGCATAACCGCGATTCCTACCAACAGGTGGCGGCCGATCTGCGCCGCGTCGGCATCGATGTCGATTTACGGCCCTTGTCGGTGCCGGCCTATGGCCGCGGCATGTTCCTCGGCGAGTGGCAGGGCTCGGCCTTCGGCATGGGCTTTACCGCAGCCCCCTCCTTCGATGCCTTGCGTGTCTTCACCCGGCACAATTGTGCCTGGCCTGCGCCCTGGCATTGCGACCCGGAAATGGAAAAGCTGATCGCGGCGGCGCGTGCTGAAACCGATCTGGCACGACGCGAAGAGCTGACCCGAGCGGTGATGGCCTATCACCATGAAACGGCACCGGCGATCTACCTGTTCCAGATGGTGCGCTTTCACGGCGTCCATCGCGACCTCGACGGTTTCGAGATCGAGCTCGGTTTTCCGCTCTATGACCGGCTGAAACTGAAGCCTTAGAGCATTTTCCGATCATTCCGGTCCACCCCTGCACCCCCGCCCCTGCAAGTGTCCTGTCCGGGGAGGCGGGGCGGGGGTGCAGGGGTGGACCGGATCAAAAACAAACGAAAACGCTCTAGCCGCTGAGCGCTCCGCTTTCCTGCATCGCTCTGATCGCGGCATCCGAAAAACCCGCCTCCGCTGCCAGCGCCGCATTATCAGCACCGCAGCGGGCAACGTCCGTGTTCGGCCTGGGCGGATCATTTTTGAATGGAATCGCCGGGCCCAGCTGCGGGTGACCTGCAGCGTCCTTGATCAGCATGCCGCGCGCGGCCGTGTGATCGCTGGCCAGCGCCTGTTTCAAATCGAGCAGCGGCGCCCAAGCGAGATCGCGGGCGCCGAGCCAGTCCCGCCAGTAATCCAGCGGCTTCGCGGCGAAGGTTGCATCGAGAAAATCGCGCAGCTCTTGCTGAGCCTCGCCGGGCGGTTCTGACGCCAGCTCAATCAGGTCCGGGCGGCCGAGATCGGTCAGCAGGGTGTTGGCGAATTTCGCCTCGGCCCCGGCCAGAACAAGCCATTCGCCATCGGCGCAACGATACAGGCGATAAAGCGCATTGCCGCCCCAAAGGCGTTCCTGCTTCGGCACATTCGGCCGGTTTTCGGCAAAGACCGGGCCCATGATGTTCGGCGCACAGGCGAGCAGGCAATCATACATGGCGATATCGAGGTAATCGCCCTCGCCGGTGCGGGCGGCCTTGAGCAGCGCCATCAAGATGCCCGAAAGGCCGAACAGTGCCGCAGCAATATCGGAATGCGGCAGGCTGGGCGCGGCCGGGTTGCCGTCCTGGCCTTGATTCAGCACCAGCATCCCGGCGAGCGCCTGGATGCCCATATCATGCGCCGGCAGTTTGGACAGCGGCCCGGTCTGCCCGAAGGCCGAGATCGAGCAATAGACGATCTTCGGATTAACCGCCCGTATTGCCTGATAGCCGACGCCCAGCCGGTCAACGACGCCGGGCCGGAACCCCTCGACAAAGACATCGGCCGTCTCGGCCAGCCGCAGCAGCAGTTCGCGCCCGGCATCCTGCTTTAGGTCGAGGCACAGGCTGCGCTTGCCGCGATGCATGTTGCGATACCAGACCGAGATGCCGTCCTGTGCCGGGCCGATATGGCGGGCATGCTCGCCGCCGGGCGGCTCGACATCGATCACCTCGGCGCCGTGGTCGGCCATGGTCTGGGTCAGCAGCGGGCCGGGGTAGAACAGTGACAGATCGAGAACCCGGATACCGTCGAGCTTCATTGTCTTGCCTTTTTCGCGCGTTTAGGGTGCGCGCATCCGTTAGCAATCCGGGAACACCCTGTCATGCGTCTGTTTATCGCTCTCTGTTCGCTCCTTTTCGTTTCCGTCGCCGCGGCTCAGGACTCTGAAACGCCGGAGCCGCCGGGCTTTATTGTCTTTCACTCGACCGTGACCGATTTCGAGGCGCTGGGTGTCTATGCCGAGGCGATGATGCCGGTGATGACCGAATATGGCGGCCAATTCATCGTGCTGGCGAATGGCTCTGAAGCGCTGGAAGGCAATCCCGACACCCGTCGCATGGCCATTCTCGCTTTTCCGACGATGACCGCGGCCCGCGAATTCTGGGACTCGGACGCCTATCAGGCATCGAAGGAGCTGCGCGACGGCGCCGGCGATTTCAACGCGGTCCTGGTGGCCGGGCTGGCGGTGCCGCTGGACTCGAATACGGCGCGTTAACAGGGCGCCGAGGGCCGACCCCTCTTATCAGCCGCTGCGAATGCGCATAAGGCTTAGGGTTCTAAGTCTGCGCCCATTGGGGTAGCCTTCGCCCATATTGCGGTGAGTCCGTGACAAATCAGGTTAAACTTGGGGAGACATGACATGAGCCTGAACAATGGCGCTCGTTTTGGGGCAAGCCTAACCGTCCTTTTCATTTGCGCACTGGTGTTGGGGGCAGCTGGTGCTCCCAAGGCGCAAGCCGGCGTAATCGCGCTCTTCACCGACGTCGAGTCGATGGGCAACAGCACGTCGGGCAGGAACCAGTTGCTCGACAATCTTCTCGGTGACGGAACGCGGGTGCTGTACTCCGTTCAAAGTTCCGTGTTCGGCGCGGACGGCGATATTGATGACTATTACAATTCGCTTTCGGGCGTTACCGCCAACAAAAATGGTGCCGAGCTTGATAGTCTGAGCCTGACCAATACCGACTTGATCGTTCTCGGCATTGGCTGCTGTTCGAGCGAGGTGCATCGCTATGACGCCGCAGAGATTGCCGCCATCAATGCCTTCCTGGCAGATGGAAAGCGCGTCGGGATTGTTGTCGAGCCCTGTTGCGGCACAGACGCGACAACGATGAACCAGCTGCTGACTGATATCGGGTCGAGCATGCAAATCTCGGATACCCACACCGCCCAGGGCGATGTCGTCATCGATACCAGCACATTCCTGGGCGCGGGTGTCAGCGGGTATGCGGCGATCACCTTTAATTCAATTCTTGGCGGTACAGCAGTTGTCACGCAGGGTGGGTCTGTGTCCGTTGCGTTTGACGGCGTTCTGTCAGGTCCTCAGGGGACTGGGCCGGCGATACCGGGCCCTGCCGCGATCCTTCTGATCGTGACCGGGATTGCCGCGCTCCGGTGGCTGCGCGCCGCTTAGGCAGTCCTTCGCGCGCTAGTTCGCCCGCTGCTCATAGCGGTCCAACGCGGCCAGCATGTCGGCGACGAATTGCGGCGGCAGCGGTGGGGGGCCTGATGCGCCGGTGGTCTCAACCGTTTCCGCATCATCGTCCTCGCCATTATCCTTTTTGCCGCTGTCCAGCGCGCCGTCGCGCAGGCTTTGCGCCAGCAGGGCCGGGTCGCCGATCAGGTTCTCGGCGCCTTTGGGCAGAATGCTCGGGGGCGGCTTGGCAAAATGCGAGGCAAGCAGAATCGGCGCGGGCGGCGCCGTTGTCTCCACATGCGCTGCCGTCAGATCGGCGCGCGGCGCGGGCATCGCCTCGGGCGCCTCGGCGACCTGCACGGCACTGTGCTCAAGCCGGGCGATCGTAAAGCCGTCATTACCGGTTTCCGGCACCGCAATGATCACCGCTGCATCGGGCACCGGCACGGTTTCGTCATTGCCGAAGCCGAGCATCGCGATGATGTGCTGTCCGGTATCCTTGCCGGTGGCCTCCTTGATCAGCACATCGGCGGCCGAGGCGGCGAGGCCGATAACGCCGCCGAACAAGCCGCCGCCCGCCAGCTTGGCGGGGGCGCCGATCTCATCGCCGGTAATCTCGCGATAAATCGGGCCGATGACGGGCAGGTGCTGCAGCGGATTGATGATATCGACCAGATCCCAGAATCCGAAGCCGCCCTTCTCCTTTTGCGCTTCACCGGGTTGTGACGCTGTTTGAGACGCGGTCTGCTGCGGCGCCGCCTCTTGAACAGGCGCGGTTCTGGGTGCCCGGCCGAAACGGCTGGCGACGCTGTTGGGTGATGACAGGGCGGAAGCGTCCATGACGATCGCTCTGCAAACGGCGTGCCATTCACGAAGGGTCGGAAATACAAGGCTTTTCACGCCGCTGGTCAGCCAGACGCATCCTCTGCCGAGCAAAAGCTGCCGGGAGGGCGGCAGGATCGGTAGACCGGCGGCGATGTTTCCGCCACAAATGCGATAATGCAAACCTCCTCGCAGGCGGCGTCATTGCCCGAAGCCGTCACCAGCGCACTGAATGAAGCCATCCTGGCCCATGCAGCGGAACTTGACAGCGCTCGGGTGATGTCGGCGCTTGCCGATGCGCTCGCGCCAAGTCGTTTTGGTGCCGTTATCGATAGTCTCCGCGATGACACGGCGGGCAGTCGGCGTTACCGGATCGGTGCTTGTGTCTTCATCCCCGGGCGGTTCGAGCTGCGGTCTGCTGAAGGCTCTGCGGAACCGGTCCGCCTGACCGAGAAAGAAGAAGCGATGCTCAGCTTCATGATCGAGCAGGGCGGCGGGCCGGTGAGCCGGCAAGCGATGCTGGAAGCGCTGTGGCACTATGCGCCAGGCGCGACAACCCATACCGTCGAAAGCCATATTTACCGGCTACGGCGAAAGCTTGAGACATTTTTTGCGGTTGCCGAGCCTGCAAATGCCGGTAATGACACTTTGCTTACGGTCGATATCGGCTATCAGCTTATCTATACGCCGCATTAGCACAGCCACAACGCCCTGATTGTTTCGTGACCCCATCCGATTCTGACCATAGCGACGACAAGGAAGCTCCCTTTCGCATCCGGTTTTGGGGCGTTCGCGGGTCGGTGCCGACGCCGCAGCCCGACCGCCTGCGCTATGGCGGCAACACTGCCTGCGTCGAAATGCTGTGCGGGGCCAAGAGGCTGATCTTCGACGCCGGGACCGGTCTTGCGCAGCTGGGCCAGGAATTGCTGGCTGAAGGGCCGGTGGTTCTCGATCTGTTTCTCAGCCACACCCATCTCGACCACATCAACGGGCTGCCCTTTTTTGCGCCGATCTATAATCCCGACAATGAGATCAGCCTGTGGGCCGGCCATTTGGGTCCGGAAGAAAACCTGATGCAGGTGCTGCGGCGGATCATGAGTTCGCCGATCATGCCGGTGCCGCTCGAAGCGATGCAGGCGGCGCGACGGTTCATCCAGTTTGTCGCCGGCAACCCGCTCGACCCGCAGCCCGGTGTGGTGATGCGCACGCATATGCTCAACCACCCTGACAACGCTGTCGGCTACCGGGTCGAATTCGGCGGTCGCGATGCCTGCTACATAACCGATTTCGAACATGACGATCCCGGTGCCAATGCCCGGCTGGTTGATTTCGTGCGCGGCGCGCAAGTGATGATTTACGACGCGACCTATACCGACGAAGACTATGCGAACGGCAAACAGGGCTGGGGCCATTCGACCTGGCAGCGGGCGCTGGAAATCGCCGACCGGGCGGAGATCGATACCTGCGTGCTGTTCCATCATGCGCCCGAATATGACGATGACAAGCTGGATGAGATCGCCGCTGCGGTCGATGCGCAACGCCCCGGCACGCTGGTCGCGCGCGAGGGTGTCGTGCTGACCCTGCAGCAACGGCAGATCATCATGGACGACAGCGCGGCTTTCATTCCTGCCGGCCAGGGCGGAAAGGTCTGATCCGGGTCCGTTTTTCCGGCAATCTCCGGCGCCGGTTTCCTGACGCCCATGCCAGAAAAATCGACGGTGCGTGCGGCCGAACCCCTTGCCGCCATTTGCCGGCTGACCATTTGTTAGCAGTCGGCATCCGCGGCTGCTAAAATGTGGCAGGCGGGCGTCGATTTGTTCTGCTGTGAACACTGCATTTTGACGCAAACCAACCCGAGAAACAGGAGACCCGCGCGATGAAGTTTCGTCCGCTTCACGATCGTGTGCTGGTCCGCCGGATCGAGTCTGACGAGAAGACCGCCGGCGGCATCATCATCCCCGACACCGCCAAGGAAAAGCCGCAGGAAGGCGAAGTCGTCGCTGCCGGCCCCGGCGCCCGCAACGATGCCGGCGCGCTGCAGCCGCTGGATGTCAAGGCCGGCGACCGTGTTCTGTTCGGCAAATGGTCGGGGACCGAAGTGACCGTCGACGGCGAAGAGCTGCTGGTCATGAAGGAAAGCGACATCATGGGCGTCGTCGAAGCATAAGCTCGTCGCATCGCCACCACCCGATAACTCGATAATTCTTTAGGAGACTATCATGGCTGCAAAAGACGTTGTCTTCAGCGCCGATGCCCGCACCAAGATGCTCAAGGGCGTCGATATCCTGGCCGATGCCGTCAAGGTGACGCTGGGTCCGAAAGGCCGTAATGTCGTCATCGAAAAAAGCTTTGGCGCGCCGCGTATCACCAAGGACGGTGTCACCGTCGCCAAGGAAATCGAACTGAAAGACAAGTTCGAGAACATGGGCGCCCAGATGGTGCGCGAAGTCGCCAGCAAGACCAATGATCTGGCCGGCGACGGCACCACTACCGCGACCGTTCTGGCCCAGTCGATCTTCCGCGAGGGCGTCAAGGCGGTTGCGGCCGGCATGAACCCGATGGACCTCAAGCGCGGCATCGACATGGCCGCCGCCGCGGTTGTCGAGGACATCAAGAGCCGTTCGCGCAAGGTCGAGACCAATGCCGAAATCGCCCAGGTCGGCACGATTTCCGCCAATGGCGACAAGGAAATCGGCGAAGACATTGCCAAGGCCATGGAAAAGGTCGGCAATGAAGGCGTGATCACCGTCGAAGAGGCGAAGAGCCTCGAGACCGAGCTGGATGTCGTTGAAGGCATGCAGTTCGATCGCGGCTATCTCAGCCCCTATTTCGTCACCAATGCCGACAAGATGCTGTGCGAGCTGGAAGACCCGTACATTCTGCTGCACGAAAAAAAGCTGTCGAACCTGCAGGCGCTGCTGCCGGTTCTCGAAGCCGTTGTGCAATCGGGCAAGCCGCTGCTGATCATCGCTGAAGATGTCGAAGGCGAAGCGCTGGCGACTCTCGTCGTCAACAAGCTGCGCGGCGGCCTCAAGGTCGCGGCCGTCAAGGCGCCGGGCTTCGGCGATCGCCGCAAAGCGATGCTCGAGGACATGGCGATCCTGACCAAGGGTCAGCTGATCAGCGAAGATCTCGGCATCAAGCTGGAAAACGTCACGCTCGACATGCTGGGCACCGCCAAGCGCGTGTCGATCAGCAAGGACGAAACCACCATTGTTGATGGTGCCGGCGCCAAGGAAGACATCGAGGCGCGTTGCGGCCAGATCCGTAACCAGATCGAGGAAACCAGCTCCGATTACGACCGTGAGAAACTGCAGGAGCGTCTGGCCAAGCTGGCCGGCGGTGTTGCCGTGATCCGTGTCGGCGGTGCGACCGAGGTCGAGGTCAAGGAAAAGAAAGACCGCGTTGACGATGCCATGCACGCCACCCGCGCTGCGGTCGAGGAAGGCATCGTGCCCGGCGGCGGCACCGCGCTGCTCTATGCCAGCAAGGTTCTGGACAAGCTCAGCGCCGAAAACGAAGACCAGAAGGTCGGCATCAATATCGTTCGCCGCGCCCTGCAGGCGCCGATCCGGCAGATCGTCACCAATACCGGTGAAGACGCGTCGGTCGTCGTCGGCAAGCTGCTGGAGAAAGGCGAGGACACCTGGGGCTATGACGCGCGGAAGGAAGAATACTGCGATCTGGTCAAGGCCGGCATCATCGACCCGACCAAGGTCGTGCGCACCGCGCTGCAGGATGCGGCCTCGGTCTCGGGCCTGCTGATCACTACCGAAGCCGCCGTCGCCGACAAGCCGGAAGACAAGGAAGCCGGCGGCCCGCCGATGGGCGACATGGGCGGCATGGGCGGTATGGGCGGCATGATGTGACGCCAAGCCGGACCACATTTGACTGGAACGACAAGAAGGGCTGCCTACGGGCAGCCCTTTTTTGTGTAATTCTACAGTGATACCCTCCGATCACTGTAAACTTGATTGGGAGATCAAAATGCTGCGGTCAATCATGCTGACTATGGGCCTGCTGCTTGCGCCAGTGTCAGTATCTGCTGTCCAGATACCTGGGTTGTTCAATACCGGCGTGGACGCAAGCGGTAACGCCTTGCCGCTTGGCACCGTCGATCCGCACTGGACATTTGATGACGGCAGCAGCCTTATTGCTGTCGATCCGAATACGGCAGCAATCCCCAATGAAGACGACGCCAACTGGCTCGAAACCACCGTTAATGCGACAACAATCGTTGAACTGACCTTCGATCTGACCGGGTTCAACAGCGCCATTGCCTCTCTCAGCGGCAGCTGGGCCGTTGATAATGGCGGCGAGATTTTCCTCAACGGCCAACCGGCTATCGGCACCGGCACATTTCTGCTCAGCGACAGTCTCAACCTTGATGCCTTCAATCAGGAATATGCCTTTACCATCACTGACGGATTCCTGCCGGGCGACAATGTTCTTAGCATCGAAGTATTTGATCGCGGTTTTTTTGCTGGCGTTTTCGTTGATGATCTTGTGATGAACTTCGCTGGAGACCCGTTGTCGGTTTTCACACCGGCGTCATTGCTCTTCCTCATGCCGGCTTTGGCGTTTGGGCGCTTTTTCCGGCGCAGGCCGCGCTGATATCAATCAGGGCGGCAGCGGGCGCTCATAAGCTGTCGCACGCTGCTTCTCTTGTGCCGATTAAAGCTCTAGCAGCCGGGTGTGATCGGCTCTGAGGCTGGCGGTTTCTCCTTCTGTGAATTCCCGGCGGTGGTCTTTGTCTCTGCCGATGAAGACGATCAGGCGCTGCGGAGTTCGGCAATGAAGCTGTCTACCGCCTGGTTCAAATCCTCGGTGATGGCCGCAATATCGGCATTGGCCTGATCGACAGCCCGGGCTGACTTTGCCGTGTCACCGGCGGCTTCGCCGACGGTCTCGATCCCGTCGCCGAGGGAACGTGTGTTGGACGCGGCCAGTTCGGCGGCGCGGGCGATTTCACCGGTGGCGGCATCCTGTTCTTCAACAGAAGCGGAAATGCCGGTTGCCGATTGCCGCAACAGGTCGATGGTTTCGACAATCTGCCCGATGGAGCTGGCGGCCGCGTTGCTGGTTTGCTGAATCTCCGAGACCTGTTTGGTGATTTCTTCCGTCGCCTCCGCTGTCTGACCGGCAAGGCTCTTCACCTCGCTGGCAACAACCGCAAAGCCGCGCCCCGCTTCGCCTGCTCGCGCCGCTTCAATGGTTGCATTCAAGGCGAGAAGATTGGTCTTGCCGGCAATATCCGCGATCAGCTTGACGATGGTGCCGATGCGGTCGGTGGCGTCTGTCAGGCTGTTGACGGCTTCTGTCGTCTCCGCCGCGCGTTTTGACGCTTTCTCGGTCGTGTCTGCGCTCGACGCGACCTGTTGGGTAATTTCCGCAATCGCGGCGCTGAGCTCTTCCGCCGCTGCAGCCGCGGATTCGACGCTCGCGATCACTTCGCTACTGTAATTCTTGGCTTGTGCGCTTTCCTGTTCGGTGCGGGCGGCGACCGAGGTCAATTCCTCGGCCGTTATCCGCATGCCGGCGGCTGATTCGGCCAGCCGGTCGACAACGCCCCGGACACTGCCCTCGAATTTCTGGGCCAGCTCTTCCAGCCTGTTGGCTGCGGATTCTTCCAGCGCTTCGTAATAGAGCGACACCGCCATTTCCTGATCGAGCGAGATAGCCAATTGCAGCGCTTCGACGCATTCGGCCCGCTGGGCAGGCTTGAGACGACGATCATGCTGCACCAGCCTGATCAGCTCGGCCTGAACGCGGGCATAGCTGCCGAAAAACCATTGCGGTTTCAGCCCGATCCTATGGTGGGCTTTGGCGATCCGTGTCACCTGGGCCGCATAGCTTGCGTCGAATTCGCCGTTCAGCATATTCAGCCAATGGCGCGTTTGCACATCTTTCAGCCGATCCTGGTTGCGCCCTTCCAACAGGGCTGCGGTTTCTTCCCAGCGCGAAAGGTGGCTGTAAAAGTCATTCAGTATTTCGGGCAAGGCTGCCTCAACCATAGGCTTGAGGCCTTTCAGCGCCTGTTTGTGTCGGGCCTCGAAACCGAGAAAGTCGAGCCTCTTGCTGATCTTTACGGCGTCATCGGAACCGGTCATCGGGTCGTCTCCAAAGATTTGCTCGTCATGTGAAAGATTAGGGTCTGAAACAAATTAAAGTTAAGTTGATTAAGCAATTTCCCCTGCCTCTCCCGGGCGTTGCCTGTGACGGCCGGTGGGGCGCGTGATCGAGCTGCCTCATCGCGCGGGCCTTGGATCCTGGGTCATGGTCGCGGACAGGAAGCATCTGAACCGCTTAAGGTTCGGTGTATTATTGTATGCAGGCCGGCTGCTTCGGCCCCGGCCCTCGACCGCGCGATCAAGGCGCAGTATCCTAGTGATTCAACTGCCCGCATAACCTTGAAAGGGACAGGCATGCTGATCAGGGATCGTGCCGAATTCGACTCCAAGCCCAGGCCGCTTTGCTACCCGCCGGACACGCCGGTGCTGGAGGCGGTCAAAGTCATGAGCGAGCGCAATTACGGCTCCGTCGTCGTGACCAATCCGGACGAAACCATCGCCGGAATCGTCACCGAGCGGGATTTGATGCGCCGGGTGCTGGCCAAAGAGCTCGATCCCAAAACGGCGACGCTCAAGGACATCATGACCACCGAGGTGCGGTCGGCCAAGGAAACCGACCGGATGATCGACTGGTTGCAGCAGATGTCGAATGAACGCTTTCGCCACCTGCCGATCGTCGATGAAAACGGCAAGGTCACCAAGATGATGTCGCAGGGCGATTTCGTCGCCTATACATGGCCCGAATTGCTGGGCCGGCTGACCGAAACGGCCAAGGCGGCGCTGGCGCCGAAATACCAGATCCTGCTGATCGTCGGCGCCATCCTGATCTATACGCTGATCATGCCCTTTATCTTCGGCGCGGCCGACTAAGCCGCGCTGCAACAGCATGACGGCATGAAGCGCCGCTTCTGCTACTGATCAACGCGCTCCTGCCAGGCGTCTACAGCCAATGGCAAGGCGCGTTGCCGGTCGCCTATCCGCGCTCGAGGTTCAGCCAGCCGGGCACGACTCTCGCCCTGGCCTCAGACCAGAAGCGCGCGGCGCCGCATGATGAGAGACAGCAAACCAAGCGACATGATCGGTAACGCGGCCGGCAAGGGTATCGCCACAGAGCTCCCATCAATGGCGAACAGAAATTCCGCCCCGTCCCCGCCAATCGTCGCGCCTTGGTCCGTTTGCACGCTGAGAAGGAGATCGTCGGTTTTCGCTGTTTCGCGGTCCATGATGATGCGAATCACGGCCTCGTCCTGCGGATCGAGGGCGAAACTGCCTCCTAACGTTGCCAGCGTATCAAATCCGGCCGATCCGCCTGTCCCGTCCAAATCGACCAGAATGGTGTAATCCTGGGGATGCAGGGCAGCGATTGACAGGCCGGTGATGGTCAGGTCGTCGAGCGCGCCGGCATCCGCCGGGTCGACCCCCAGGGCCGCCAGGTCGAGGGCATTGCTGATGACAATGTCGTGCTGAGGGTCCTGACCAAAGGCAGGGTTTTCAAGCTCCAGGACAAAATCGTTCCCGCCAGTCGAAAGCGCACCGTCAACCACGGCAAATTCGGGCGCCAGCACCGTGCTTGTAATGGTGACCGCGATGCTTTCCGCACTGTTACGGCCATCGCCCGAGCCATTGTCGAAATTGAGCATCAACGTATCGCTCAGCGTCGCGGTTGAGCTTGGCGTGAAGGTCACTGTCAGGGTTTCACTGTCGGACAGGCTGCTCTCGAACGCATCACCGAGCGCGAAGCTGCTGACGCCGCCGACTGCCACGCGCCCATCGCCGGCAGCGCCGACCTGACCGTGCAGCGCCCGGCCATCATCCGAACCGCCCAGGGTGTTCCCGCTGCCGCCAACGCCGAGCCGCTGGCTGGTATCACGGAAACCATTGCCGTCATTGGCGATGATGATATTGCCCGTCGCCGTATCGCCACCCAGCCGGGTCAGACCGAGATCGAGCACAGTGCTGGTGGATTGACTGGCCAAAGTTTCGCCATTGACCGTAACATCCCGCTGCGGCGCGACGCCTGTTGCAGTGACGGTTGTTATCGGATCGGTCAAATTCTGCAAATCAGCTCGAACGCTTGCGCTTTCCTCGCCGCGATTGACCGGCGCGAAGGCGATGATCTGGGCTCGGCTCGCCTGTCCAGTAATCGTACCGAGACTTGTTGCCGCGACGAAAAACTCACCGATTTCGTCACCGGCTTCGTCATTGGGGGTGAGAACGATCCCCTGAAGATTGAACGGCTCCGCATTGCTTTCTGCGGTATTTGAGACCGTAATTGTCTCGGTGCCAGACGCCCCAACCAGAACCGGCCCGATAGAATTGTTGTCGCTTATGGAAGGATTCGGGGCCGGAACGGTGTTTCCCGCAAGAGCGACCATAACACCATCACCCTCGCCAACGTTGTATGTGATTTCCAATCGATCAATCGCTTGATCGGTCACCAAAAAAGTGAAGTTGTTGGCATCGCTCCCAGGCGTTGAACCAGAGATGCCACCGCCCGTCAGCCGATCTGTAGAATTGTTGAAAATCGGAGGCCTTGCTTGGCCTGCATTACGCCCCGTGGTGAATGAGGAAACGCCCCAGTCAATGTCGACGAGAGTATTGCCGCGAAAGCCCTGAAGCGACAGGCTTGAGCTAGTCGTCTCGAGATCGAAGATTCCCAAACTCGAACCAGCAGCGAATCCGCCGTTATTGGTGAACCTGAACTCCGCCGTGCCGGTAAGGCGCCCACCTGGTGCGGGCCCGACGCTTGGGGGAAAGTTGATGGCAAAAACGGCAGACAACTCGGTCTGATCAAATATCCAGTCCGGGTCGGCGACAGTTTGCGGCAGGTGTTGTAACTCGCTACCGCGAACCGTGGTATTACTGAAATCTATCTCTACGGCGAGGCCGTTCGGCGAACGGAAGGTTTGCGAAGGTGTCGTATCACCGGTTTGCAAACTCGAAAAATCGACGAGATCAAGGTACTCCCCGTGCGCCGATACCGCAGAGACCAGAGCGCCTGTAGCGGCCAAACACGCAATCAACAGGAGAAGAGGTTGTCCCCTTACTTGTGCCGACATAAGAACACCCATTTCTAACGGACACACAGCTTATGGTGGCATAGAGCTGATATCCGCACAAGGTCGTTCGGTCGGATTGCGCCATTCGCTCAGACCAGAACCATCCCTTCTTCGGCGCGTTTCTGGTCCTGCTTGTCGTCGGGGCCGAGGAGGATTTCGTTGTGGGCGGCGCCGCCGGGGATCATCGGGAAGCAGTTTTCACGCTTGTCGACGCACATGTCGACGATCACCGGGCCGTCGATTGCGATCATCTCCTTGATCACATCATCGACCTCGCCGCGTTTGGTGGCGCGCAGGCCGTGGGCGCCATAGGCTTCCGCCAGCTTGACGAAATCGGGCAGGGCCTCCGAATAACTTTGTGAATAGCGTTCGCCATGCAGCAATTCCTGCCATTGGCGGAC
>CAZRBL010000052.1:0-19386 GCA_964598335.1 uncultured Rhodospirillales bacterium | reverse complement strand
CCATGAATCACACATCACACCAAATATGAATCCTGAATGTCGATTGGACCTAGCCGTCTCCTCGGAACCCGATGCCCGGAGCGGGGAAAAACCCCTAGAAGAACTGGGCGACACCCCAGATAAGCACGCCCTGGGCAAGGATCAGCGGAACCACCCATTTGACAAGCCGCGTGTCGGCGCTGGTTTGATCGGCGCCCTGATAAGGTTGGGGCGAGCCGAAAAGCCGGTCTTGAGGCGCGCTGAAATCAGCACACTGGCCGTTGGCGCGATAATCGGTCGGGCCGGGCCGCTCCGATTTCGACGCGCCGTTATAGCCCGAGGCCGGCGGGCTTCCCGGCATCGATAAAAAGTCCCGATCTACGCCATGACCGTTGACATAAGGCGTAGCGAAATCGCCGTTGCCGTTTACGGAAGTACGGTGTGGCTTTGCCGCGTTGGAGGGGCCGTCGAAGATGATCTCCGTCAGGATTTCCGCCTGCTCCTCACTGAAGCCGGCTTCTTTGAGCCGCCTCACTGTTTTCAGCGTATCGATAACCATACTCACCCTACGACTGAACTGCCGCACACCTGATCGGCGATGCATATAATTATATGTAAGTTCTTTTCGTGCAAGCCGACTAATGCAGACTAATTGCCGGTGCCCATAATTCACTGGGCAGGGTCTATATCACAAACTGCCCTCGAAACGGAAGCAAAACGGAAGCATGTCGGGCGCTAGCGTATCGTTGCCGCCGTAAGGGTGTTCTGGAGCAGGCAAGCGATGGTCATTGGGCCGACTCCGCCCGGCACCGGCGTGATCGCTGCCGCTCTTTTCATTGCCGCCTCATAGGCAATATCGCCGACCAAATCGGTTTTGCCGGGCTCGCCGCGGCGCTCGACCCGGTTAATCCCGACATCGATCACCGTCGCGCCGGGTTTTATCCAGTCGCCTTGAACAAATTCCGGCTTGCCCAGAGCAGCGATCAGAATATCGGCGCGGCGGCATTCATCTGCGAGATCGCTTGTTCGGGAATGCGCCGTCGTCACGGTGCAGTTCGCGGAAAGCAGCAATTGTGCCATCGGCTTGCCGAAGAGCAGAGACCGACCGATCACCAGCGCCCGCCGACCGCTCATTCCATCCGGCAAGGCCTGTTCCAGCAGGATCATGCAGCCCGCCGGCGTGCACGGGACCAAACCCGCTTCGCCTGCGACCAGACGGCCGATATTGGTGATCGTCAGCCCATCGACATCCTTGTTCGGGTCGATGCAGTCAAGGGCGGCGCGATCGTTCAGATGTCCGGGCAACGGTAATTGGAGCAGAATCCCGTCAACCGCGTCGTCTTCGTTCAATTCCGTGATAACGTGCTGCAAATGACTTTGGCTGGTGTCGTCGGGCAGGCGGCGTTCGATGCTGCGCATGCCGACTTCCTGCGTCGCCTTGACCTTATTGCGGACATATACGGCGCTCGCCGGGTCGTCCCCGACCAGGATTACGGCAAGTGTCGGACGCGGCGCGCCCGCCGCCATGTGTTCGGCGACCTGCCCGGCAATACCTTGCCGCAAGGCGGCGGCGGCGGATTTGCCGTCGATTACGGTCGCGGGCATCGTCGAGCCGTCAGTAGATCAGGCTGAGGCGCAATTGAACGAGCACGCCATTGAGCAATTGAAGGCCGAGAAAGACGATGATCGGTGAGATATCGATACCGCCCAGATCGGGCAAAACCTGCCGGATCGGGCGCAGTACAGGCTCCGTCAGCTTGGTCAGAATGCGATTGAGGCCGTCAACGAATGAATTGCCGGTATTGATGACGCCGAATGCGATCAGCCAGTGAACGATGATCGCAACAAACAGGATCAGCGTGTAGAGATGGATGATGGTATGCAGAACGTCGAAAAGCGGGATCAGAATGATATTCATCGGCCGGGGTGGAGGCTTGGGCAGGAGATGGAAAGCCTTGCGGGTTTAGGGCAAAGCCGTGGACGGTGAAAGCCTCAAGACGCGGCTTTATGCGGGGCGGTAAGAGCGTTGCTCAGGCGCTGGCCGCCGCTTCGGCGGCACGGCGGGCGCGCATTTCCTCCAACGCTTCTCTCTGGTGATCCAGCGCTGCCGAGACCATCGGGTCGTCCTGCATCTGCGACCACCAGGCCTTCAGTTTGGGGCGATTTTCTGTGGGATCGCCGAGATCGAGCACGGTGAATACGAGTGCGACATAAAACATGACAGGTGCCAGCGCGCAGTCTGCGGGGCCGAGCTTGTCTCCGATTGCATAGGGACCGTCGCCCAAAGTCGCCTCAACATAATCGAGACCGGTCTTCATGGCTTCACTTTCGCGATCGATGATCTCCGCATCCGGTGAATCGGCGTTCATCTGGTTGAACATCGGCCCGAGATGCGGTGCGAGGTGCAAATCGGTGAAACGCCCGATCAGCCTGGTTTTCGCCTTATCGATCGGATCGGTCGGCCGTATCGCCTGATCCGGATATTTATCCTGCAGATATTCGACGATCGTTTCGGATTCGCCCATCTTCAGACCCCCATCCTCGAAACAGGGGATTTTGCCGGTCGGGGTCAGAGCAAGATGTTCGGCCGATTTCATCCCGCCGGGCGGCATCGGCTCATGCGGCAGCTCGATGCCCATAGCCTGCGCTGCAAGCGTCACGCGGGTAACGAAGGGCGATAACGGCGTGCCGTAAAGTTTCATCTCCGCAACGTCCCCGCTCACTTCCAGGCGCCGAAGCAGAACCAGGACAGGCCGGCATCCAGGCGGCCGGTATCCTTGTCGATGCCCTTTTCCGCGGCGATTGCCTCTTCCATCTTTTCCGGTCCGAAGAACGCCAGGCTGGGGATCACATGCTGAATGTATTTATCGGCATCGAAGCCGGCTTCGACCAATTCGTCACGGAAATGAAGATCGCGGAAGGCCTTGTAATAGGGCTCATTATTATACCAGCTGTCCCAATCGAGATAGAAGCCGTCATAGGCGGTCATCTGATCGTTCGGCGGCAATTCCATATGCAGCATCATGCCGCCGGGACGCAGCACACGGTGCGCCTCGCGGAACACGGCGCGAATATCCTTGACCGGCAATTCGTGCAGGAACATCGATGACCAGACCAGATCCACCGAATTGTCCGGCATGGCGATTTTGGTTGCGTCCATTTGCTTGAAGGACACGTTCGTCACGTTTTGCGCCTTCGCCCGGGCCAGGCCATAGCGCAGGCCCGGCGCCGCAACATCGGTGGCGATGACCTCGGCATCGGGATATTGCTGTGCCCAGGGCACCGAGTTGTGACCGATGGTGCAGCCGAGATCGACGATGGTTTTGGGGTCGAACTCGGGATACCGGGCTTTGATGAAGGTGGAGATGGTCGCCCCGATATCGTCCGAATTCTTGCCCATCAGGCCCATTGAGAAAACGACGAAGCCGTTGTCGTAAAGGGCCCCGCCGCTGGCATCGCCGCTGGCGTATTCACTGTCATAGGAGCCCGGCATGCGATGGACGTCGATCGCGCTGACGCTGCGCGGCACGGCGAAATCGGGATCTGTTTCGAGCTTGCCGCCGGGGGCATTCGCCGCTTCAGCGGCGCGTTGATTGATAAACTGGGCATTGCGTTCGACTTGTTCGGCTACCGAATCCCAGACCATTTCCTGCGCCGTTACCCGCATGGCGCTGTACATTTTGAAAATGTCTTCCCCCCGCATTGCGTGATGCACTTCGCTGGGGTTTTCCGGTTCCTTGCCGTTTTGGCGGGTGAAGCGCGGTGCGACCTTTTCGGTATAGGTGGCGCGCATTTCATTCGCTACATCCTGCAAGACAAATGCGCGTAGCGAGGAGATGAAGTCCTGACGGTTACGCTCATCCTGAGTGGCAGGCGCGGTGATGTCGTGCATCAGTTTCATCGGCATGGCTGATATCTCCTGTCGCTATCATAGCTCATCTCTATCTAGGTAGTTTGCCGCTCAACACGAAGAGATTCAATCGTCATGTCGAAAACCCTCGAAAAGCTTTTGACGCGCCGCAGCGTGAAGGCCAATGAACTGGAAGAACCCGGACCGTCGGCGGAACAGATTGAAAAGATTGTCGCCGCGGGCATCCGCGTGCCGGATCACGGCAAGCTCGCACCGTGGCGCGTGCAGGTGCTCGATAAAGCAGGGCAGGCCAGGCTGGGCGACGAATTGGCGCGAATTTTCGCCGCCGACAATCCGGAAAAGCCGTCAAGTGTCATTGACTTGGAACGCCGGCGCCCGCAGCGCGCTCCGGTTCTGCTGGTGGTTTCTGCGGCGCTCAACCCGCTCAGCCGGATTCCGATCATGGAGCAGCAGCTGTCGGGCGGCGCGTTCTGCATGAACCTGCTGCACGCGGCCCACGCTATGGGTTTCGCGGCGCAATGGCTGACTGAATGGACTGCCTATCATGCCGAGGTGAAAAGGTGCCTTGGCCATGATCCCGACACCGCGATCCTCGGCTTCATCTATATCGGCACCCCCAAGGCAGCCCCATCGGAACGCGGACGACCCGACCCTTCCGAAATCATGGCGGCATGGCCACCGGCTTCATAGCGGCGTCATACGAAGCCCGGCGACGACAAGGGCGGCAAGGCAGAGTCCGAACCCAAGCGGCGCCGCGGTGGCGCCGCTCAGCCTTTGTCGGTTGATTACCGAACGCCAGAGGGCGAGACCGAGTGTCAAGACTGCGCCTCCGAGGATGACCCAGGGCAGTCCGGCGAAGCCGATCCAGAAGCCTGCCGCAAGCATCAGCTTCACATCGCCGAGACCCAGCGCCTCAATCTTCCGAAAGCGCAGATAGGCCCAGCGCAGCAACCGTAATCCGCCGCCGCCGATGACCGCGGCAATGGCGCCGTCACCGAGGCCGCCTCCCGGCAGCGGGGCAAAGACCGCCACGACGAGTCCGCCCAGGGCGACGGGCAGCAGCAGAAGATCAGGCAGCAGGAAGGATTTGGCGTCGATCCAGGCAAGCGCGAGCAGGAGCGGGGCCAGCCCGCCAAAGGCAATGCTCCAGCCGGGCATGCCGGTAAGCTGGAAAACGATCGCCGATGCGGCGAGTCCCGCCGCTGACAGCGTGGCTATGCCGGCGAATTGCGCTGCATCATGCTTGGCGGTTACGATCAGGCGGAGATTGTCAACGAAGCTTTCATCGGCCTCGATCGCGCGCGGGAGCAGGGCGACACTGCGACCGCCGAACCAGCCCGCGAGAACGGCGATAAGAGCAGCGACGATCATGCCGATCCCAGACTGCCGATAACGGCTCTGCCATAAGCGGCGGTACTGAATCGCTGCTCGATGCGCCGGCGACCGGCTGCGCCCAGACGATGTCGCAGCGCCGGATCGGCAGCCAGCTTGCGCAATGCTTCGGCGGCTGCATCGATATCGGCGTCG
The DNA here is from genome assembly GCA_964598335.1 of uncultured Rhodospirillales bacterium. Taxonomy (GTDB): domain Bacteria; phylum Pseudomonadota; class Alphaproteobacteria; order CAZRBL01; family CAZRBL01; genus CAZRBL01. The sequence continues at coordinate 14,009 of CAZRBL010000052.1, read as the reverse complement.
GCCCAAAAGGTTTCCGGGATGTCATAGAGCCCCTGCGGATCGCGGGCAGGCGTCAATCTGAAAGGTACCGGCATGCCGCATTCCTGATCGATGAATTCCGCCGTTGCCGACCAATCGGTGCTGATCACAGGTTTCCCGGCAAGCATCGCCTCGGCAAGCACCAGCCCGAACCCCTCTGACCGGTGCAGCGAAATCACGATGTCGCTACTGTCGATCAGATGCCAAACCGCGCTGCGGTCCATCATGCTGTCGTCCAGGCTGACCGCAGGTCCGGCATGGTCACGCAGCATCGCCATCGCCTCGGGATTGGCCTCCGCGTTGACGAGCTTCACCCGCAGGCGCGGTCGTTGCGGGGTGGCGCTGTCAGCAAAGGCTTGCTCGAAAGCGCGGACAGCGGCGAGCGGGTTCTTGCGGGCAAAGCTCGATGCCATGTTGAAAAGGCAAAGCACGGTGACCTCGCTGCTTTCTCGCCCGGGCGATGCCGATTGCCGGCGATGGATACAATGCGGCACGACCGTGATCGGAACCCTGCTTGCCTGCTTCAATGCATCGGCGGTAAAGGCGCTTGGGACCCAGAGTTCATCGACAAAGGCAAAGCTGCGCCGCCATTCGCGCGGCACCGTCGGCAGTTCCCAAGCCCAGTATCCGATGATGTGGCAGCGTTGCGGCGTCCGCCGACCGAGCAGCAGCAGCGCCAGCGGGAAGACCGGCGGATTGACGTGCAGGATCACCGTCGCGCCCGGCGGTATGCGGCGTCGCGGCGGTGCTTGATAAGCCAGATCGCGCGGCTGGCGGAGCAGGGGGCCGCTCAAATCGATCGGAACAACGTGATATCCGTTTGCGCGCAGTGCGGCGATGCAAAGCCGCGCGCTCTCACCGAGCCCGCTGGCCGTGCTCAGGAAACCAGCGACGTGAATTGATGCATTCGGATTACGGGTGACAGCCTTTTTCGCGCCCAGAAGACGCGGCGCTGCGGAAAAGGCCAGAAAGCGCCGCAGCGCGCGCCAGCCCGGTGCGCTCACCCGTCGAGAACGATATCACCAACCCGCCGGGCGATATCGTGCCAGTTGAGAGTTTCGGCGGCATCGGTCGCGGCGCCGGCCGAACATTGCTGATAGAGTTCAGGGTTGTCGAGAAGGCGGTTTATGGCGTCGGCCAGCGCCTCTGCAGTCGTTGTTTCCGCAATCATGCCGTTTCGCCCGCTGACGATTTGCTCGGGCAGACCGCCGACCGGTGTGGCAACCGCGGGAAGGGCGGCACCGGCCGCAAAAGCCAACACGCCCGATTGGCTGGCTTCGCGATAGGGCAGAATGAGAAGGTCGTGCGTCTGCATCAAGCTTGTGATCTCATCATCCGCAATCCAACGATGATCCAGGCTGAGCCCGTCCAGTGTTTCGATCTCGGTGCGATAGGGCTCCATATCGCCGTCTCCTGCCAGATGAAGCACAACATCCTTTCGTTGCCGGCGCAGGACCCTGAAGGCGCCCAGCAGTAAATCGATGCCTTTATACGGTCTGATCCGACCGAAAAACAGCAGGCGGAAGGGACGCTGCTCGGGAAAAGCCCGAGGCTCGGCGACGGTATCGTGACCGAAAACACCATGCGGTACGGTGTCGATCCGCGTTCTGCCCTCGGGGCGACGTTCGGCCAGCCGGTCGCGCGCATGCGCGCTGAGCGTGATGATCCGATCCGCGGCAGCGATTTCCCGATCATGGACGATACGATGCAGCGTGCGGCTGTCACCGGGATGTGGCTCGGCATCATGGATCACGGAAACATACCGCGCCCGGTGGCGCTTGATCACGGGATGCAGCGCCGGGTTCCACAGATGAGGCATGGTGCTGATCACCGTCTCAATGCGGTTCTGTGTCAGAAAATCGGAAAATCGACGGCGAAGTTTGCCAAGCCGCAAGGTGGCCCGGAGAAAAGAGCGTCGATCATGATAAGTGTCGAGCCAGAGTGTGTTTTCCGACACAGCCTTAAGCCGATCGCCGATCTCACATTGCCGGCTGAAACTGCCGAAGACGACAAATCGGGGATCGGCCGCGAGCGCTTCGGCAAGGTGGGCGGTAAATAGCGGTCCGCCGCCGCGACGTCCCCAATGCCAGATCAGCAGGCGGTGCGCAGGGTCGCCGGGCAAGCCCAATCAGCTTTTCGGAGCGTCCGGGTCGGCATGCGGGAAGGGAGGCGGCTTCCGCACCGTATCGCTGTCGACGGGGAAGGGCGCATATTCACTGGTTTCCGAAGAGGCGCCTTTGCCGCCCTCTCCGAAGGCGCTGTCGGGAATATCCAATCCCTCATCATCGCTTTCCTCGGCTTCCGAGGGTTTCGATTTCGCGCCGGACAAGGCTGCCTGATCTCCCTCACCGCCCGCCTTGGCGGCGCCGGGCAGCCTGACCATGCTGTCCTCTTTCGTTGCCTGGGTTAACATCGAAAGGCGTGATTCAACCTCAAGCATCGCTTTCGTCATCGTGCCGCGATTACGGCTCTCGATGCCGACCAGCAGGCTATGCAGCATAAAGCGCAATTGCTCATTCTCATCGCTGAGACGGTTCGCCCTCTGCCGGTACTGCTCGGTAATCTGCCGCTGATGACCGAGCCATTCGCCGATTTCCGTCACTGCGGACAAAAGCCGTTCAGACTGGTCCTTCTCTTGCTCGTCACTTTCCCCGAAATTGCGCATCACCGCGTCATAGCGGTTTTTCAACTCGGTCAAGTGGCTCAAGCCGCTATCAGGCTGATCATGGGTCATAGCTCAAGCATACAGGGTTATCTGCTTGAAATTCAAGCCATCAGGCCGTGGCGGTCGCGACGGCTTCCTCCGTACTGCCGTTACGGCCTTTGCTGCCGTTTTTCTCCGACTTGCCCATTGTCGCCCCAGCTTCCCGCTTTTTATCCTCTGTCGGCTGGCTTTCGAGCCGGGCGCAATGCCCCTCGAGCAGCGCGCCCTGCTCCACGGTCAGGCTTTCATGGTAGACATCACCAATCATCCGGGCGGTCTTGTTGATAATCACCTCGCGCGAGCGAACCTGGCCGCGAACATTGCCCGAAATGCGCAGGCTGTCGGCCTTGATATTGCCGTCGACCGTGCCGGTTTCGCCGATCACCAAGGTCTGACAGCTGATATCGCCCTTCACGGAGCCGTTGATCTGGATGGTCCCCTCGGCGTCAAGGTCGCCGGCAATTTCAAGGTCCGGCGCAATTACCGAAATCGCACCCGAGGCCGCCAGATCGCCATTGCTGCCCAGAGCCGGCGGCGGCGGCGGCATGGCGACGCTGCCGCCCGTTTGAGCGGTGTCGCTATCGTCTTTTTCGGAACGGTTTCGGTTCTTCAGCATCGGCTCGTCCTGTCGGCGAGAGGTGACCTGGGATGATAAAGCCGGAAGTGCGTTCTGTGATCAAGCGCGGCAAGGCCGACGCACCGATTTTGTTCACCTTGTCTTAATTGCCGCCGCGGAGATGCATGACAGCCAAGGCTGCCTGAAGGTCCGGCCAGGCGCGCTCAACGGCTTCCTCGCCTGCGCTGATCAGCTCGTCGGCGCGGTCGAATTCCAACGGGCCGACATGGCCGATGCGCGGGGTAATGTGAACATCGGGCGGCTCGGCGGCGAGGCGTGAGCGCGACAGCCGGTCCTGCGAGATATTGAAGGCCGCGACCATGGCTCCGAAAACGCTCGGCTCACCGGCTTCTCGGCGGAACAAGCGACGCGCAATGGTGCTTTTTTTCGCCGCCCGGACGGCGGCGTTATCGTCCTGCATATCCAGCACGTCGAACCCGGCGGCACGCGGCACGTGTTCGCCGGGCGGCAGAACCCGGCCCAGCAGATCGTAGTTGAGATTGACCGCAATCGTCATGCGGGCGCCGAGGCGGGCAACGGCGTTGACCGGAACCGGATTGACCAGCGCACCGTCGACCAACCAGCGATCATCGACGGCAACCGGCGGAAAGATTCCGGGCAGGGAGAAAGACGCGCGTACCGCATCGACCAGCGGCCCGTCATTGAGCCAGACTTCATGGCCGGTCACCATATCGGTCGCCAGGGCAACGAAGGGCCGGTCGAGGTCGGTGATTGCAATTCCGCCGAGATGTTCGCGCAGGAGTGCCAGCAGCCGGTTGCCGCCGATCAGGCCGCCGCGGCGCATCTTGAAATCCATATAGCCGAGCATCCGGATCTTGGTCAGCGACCGCGCCCAATCTTCAAGCGTGTCGAGATGACCGGCGAGCCAGGCGCCGCCGACCAGTGCGCCGATCGAGGTGCCGCTTATGATGTCGGGGTTGACGCCGCGCTCGAGCAGCGCGCGCAGCACGCCGATATGCGCCCATCCGCGGCCGATCCCGGCGCCGAGCGCGAGCCCGATCGGCAGGCGATTGCCGGTTTCGGGCAGGGGATTGGGGTGGTCGGTATCGGGCATCGCGGTTTTGCCTTATCGGGCGATCTCGGATAGGTGGCTTTGCATGATGCCGTCATCGTCAGCAAGCCGCACCGGGTCAACGCGGCATATCCTTCTTCGGCTGTACCGCCTGTTCCTGCGGCGGCATTTGCTGCGTGTCGGTATCGCGATCGGCTTCATGGCAATGGCGGCGCTGATGACCGGCGCGCTGGCACAGCTTATGGAACCGATCATTGACGACGTCTTTACCGAAAGACGGGCGGAGGCGTTGTTGCCGGTTGCAGCCGCGGTCTTTGGTGCCTTTCTGCTTCGCGGGCTTGCGACCTACGCGCATACGGTGCTGATGAACCAGACCGGACAGGGCGTTGTTGCGGATATCCAGAATCGGACGCATGCCCATCTCTTGCGTCTCGATCTCGCCTTTTTTCACGATCATCCGCCCGGCGAGCTGTCCTCGCGGCTGATCAATGACGTCACCGTGATGCGCTCTGCCGTTGCCGAATGCCTCACGGCTATTTTCAAGAGCAGCCTGACCCTTTTCGTGCTGATCGGCGTGATGCTGTATCAGGATTGGAAGCTCGCGCTGGTCGCCCTGACGATCATCCCGGCGGCGGCCTGGGCAGTCGGTCGCATCGGCAAACAGCTGCGCCGTCTATCAGAAGAGACGCAGTCCAAGCTCGGCGATCTGTCGGCACGGTTGACGGAAAGCTTCGGCGGTATCCGCCAGATCAAGGCCTTCGGCGCTGAAAAGGTGGAGCGTGAGCGCATCGCCGCGCGGGTCGACGATGTTTACCAGCTATCGCTGAAAGCGGTCAGAACCGGCGAGCTGAGCACACCGATCAATGAGGTGCTAAGCGGTCTCGCACTGGTTGTGCTGATCGTTTATGGCGGCAGCCAGGTTATCGCCGGCACCGATACGCCGGGCTCCTTCATGGCCTTCATCACCGCCTTCCTGATGGCCTATGAGCCGATAAAGCGCCTGTCAAAGCTCAATAATGTATTGCAGCGCGGGCTTGGCGCCGCAGAGCGCCTTCTGCACTTGCTGGATACCCAACCGCATATCGAAAATCCGGCACGACCGATCGCCCTGCCGCCCGGACCGCCGGCGATCGACTTTAACGACGTGTTTTTCGCCTATCCGGACGGAACCGCGGCTTTGAACGGTCTGTCTTTGCGCGTTGAGCCCGGAATGACGGCAGCGCTGGTCGGCCCGTCCGGCGCCGGCAAATCGACGGTGCTCAACCTGATCCAGCGATTTTACGATGTTTCCGGCGGCAGTGTATGCGTCGGCGGAATCGATGTGCGCGAGGCTGATCTGACCGCCCTGCGCAGCATGACGGCGCTGGTCAGCCAGGACATCACCCTGTTCGATGGTTCAGTCGCCGAAAATATTGCGCTTGGCTGCCCTGATGTGTCGCCGCAGCGGATCGCCGAGGCGGCCCGGGCGGCAGCCTGTGATTTCATTGCCGATCTGCCTGACGGGCTGGAAACGCCGATCGGCGCCAATGGCGTCAAGCTCTCCGGCGGTCAGCGTCAGCGTCTTGCCATTGCGCGGGCCCTGCTGCGGGATGCGCCCCTGCTGTTGCTTGATGAGGCGACGTCGGCGCTCGACAGCGTCACCGAACAGGCGGTGCAGAATGCGCTCCAGAACCTGCTCCGGGATCGGACCATTCTGGTCATCGCACACCGCCTGTCGACAGTGATCGACGCCGATGTGATCCATGTGCTGGAACACGGCCGCGTCGTTGAAAGCGGCACCCATTCCGTGCTGTCCGGCGCCGGGGGCGCGTATAGCCGCTTACAGGGAACTCAGCTTACCGCCGCCTAATCCGCGACCGGTTGGAAGCGATGGTCGATGGCCGGTAACCAAGTCCTGCGCGTGGCCAGATGGTCGGCGACCGCATCGGACAGCAATGGATGATCCTGGGAGAGCAGCGGTTTCTCCGCCATGACGTCATAGCCGTCGCCGCCGCTCGCGAGGAAATCCAGTGTCGCGACATGATAGCGGGCATCGTCGCTCAACGGGCTCCCGCCGATCCCGGCGCTGATGATGCGCTGCCCCGGCGGGCGGTCGAGATCATACCTTATCGTCATGCCCGACACGCTGAGCGAGCCGCCGAAATAGCCGTTGCGCCTTGCCAGCGATCGTTCGATGACGGCGCGCAATTCGGCGCCGCTCAGCATCAGCGTGACCAGCCGGTTCTCGAAGGGCAACTCCCTGATGATATCGGCGAGCGTCAGCACCGTCCCGGCCGGATAGACGCGGTCACCGCGAATGCCGCCGCCATTCATCAGGCCGATTTCCGCGCCGGTGCGGGTACGGATGACGTCGGCAATCATATTGCCGAAGGCGCTCTCGCGGCTGCGCACCGTGCGCGCTCTGCTGTCCAATTCGGCCTCCAGGGTAACGACGGGGGTGCCGAGGGATCCTTCGACCATTGAGTCGAGATCGTCGACGAGGGCGGCGATTTGCGGATCGGCGTCGAAGCCCTCCGTATCCTGCCTGCCTGCGGTGATGCTTCCGTCCACAACAGAGAATCTGACAATCCCGAGCTGTTTTCCTTCAGAGCCCGATTTCTGAATTACCGCCGGGCCGGAACGGGTCGCTGCGTCATGATTATGCCCGCCGAGAATAATGTCGATTTCCGGAACAGCTTGGGCCAGGGCCTCATCTTCGGCCCAGCCTTGATGGGTTATCGCAACGATCAGTTCCGCGCCGTCCCTGGTCAAATCGACGACGGCGCGCCGGGCGGCGTCAATCGGCGGTTCAAAGAAAGTCGACTCGCCGGTATTGGCAAGTTGCGGTGTGCGATCGGTGATCAGGCCGAGAAAGCCCACCCGGATGCCATTCATCTGACGAATATGGGTTTCTGCGAGACCGTCGAGCGCTGTGCCGTCGGCGTTGCGCACATTGGTGGCAAGCCAGATGAAGCTTGACTCGGCAACGCGTCGATCAAGAACCTCGCGTCCGAAATCGAATTCGTGGTTGCCCAGGCCGACAATGTCGACACCGAGTGCGTCGAACAAGCTGATCATGTGGCCGCCTTTGGTAAGGCGGGAGAGCAGGGAGGGAGACAGGAAATCGCCGGAGACGACGGTCACGGCGTCAGGATCATCGGCGCGGGCCTTTTCAAGCGCGGTCGCGAGGCGCGCGGCGTTATCGAGGCGCGTGATATCGGCGAAATGCAGAAAGGTTGCGCTATGCTGTTCCGCCGCCAGCGGCAGGGTGATCAGGCAAAGGAGCAGGCTTAACCATTTGAGCACGCTGCTTCTCCGCGCTGCTTGGCGATCACTGCCGCCTCGAATTTGCCGACGAAGTCATCGATATAGCTCTGTGCCTTGTCGCGCAGGAATTCGAGGCCGTAACGCGCGAGAAGACTGCCGATGCGGACCTCGGTGTGCAGGTGCAGTCTGGTGCAGGCGCCATGGTCATCCAGGGTGACGCGTGCGAGCCCGCTGCCCAACATTGCCGCCTTGCCCTTACCTTGCCCGGTGAGCTTATAGCGGGAGGGCGCCTCAATCTCGGAAAGGGTAAGGATGCCGGAAAAGGGCAGTTTCGCTGGGCCGAGCTTGACACGGATCTTCATATCGAGCGCATCCTCGCTCAGCCAATCGAGGCGCTCGCAGATATGAATGCAGGAGGCCAGCAAATCGGTATCATAGAGTGCGTCCCAAACCGCCTCGCGCGGCGCATCGATCTGATAAGTCCCGGTGATCTGCATCCGCACTCGCCGCATTGCTGCCTTTGTGGCATCAAATGACCGTCATTCCCGCTGTTCTCAACCCTGCTGCCATGATGCTTCACAAAACTCTTCTTGCAGCTTTGCTGCTGCTGGCTGTTTCGCCCGCCACCGCGCAGGATGCCGTCGTCTTCGACACTGACCGCCTGAGCATTGAGACCGGTGACGGGCGCAGCTTTGATTTTGAGGTGGAGCTGGCGATCAGCCGCGAGCAGCAGATGCAGGGGCTGATGTTCCGCGAAACATTGGCCGATGATGCCGGTATGTTGTTTCTTTACCGGGATGACTCGGTCCGCCGGATGTGGATGCGGAATACGTTGATCCCACTGGATATGCTGTTCATTCGTGCCGACGGCACGATCGCCCGGATTGCGCGCATGACCGAACCGCTCTCCGAAGCCATCATCAGCAGCCGCGAACCGGTGCGCGCGGTGCTTGAGCTGCGCGGCGGGCTGACCGCAGAGCTGGGCATCGCCACCGGTGACCGGGTCGATTATCCTTGGCTCGATCCCTAGCGTTCTGTAGCCTGTCGTAGATAGGCAATCAGATCGGCGCGGCGGGCGGCGTCGTCGATGCCGCGAAAGATCATGCTTGTGCCGGGCAGCCATTGCGCCGGCGCCGCGATATAGGCATCGAGTGTTTCGTCATTCCAGAAGAAATCGGCCGCCAGCATGGCGTCGCTATAGACGGCGTCCTCAGCGGTTCCGGCGCGGCGGCCAAAAACGCCATACAGGCTGGGGCCGAGTTTGCCGGCGCGTTCCGGCGTCAGCGCATGACAAGCGGCGCATTGCAGAAACTGCACGCGACCGCGGCGCGGGTCGCCGTCCTGCGCGGTGGCCTCGGGCACGGCCAAAAGCATGGTGAGCAAGAGGAGAGCAAACGGGCGAAAGGGCATGGCAGTGCTTGCGCTGAGCAGACGGCAGTGACATCACCCAGCATGCGCTGCGAGCACGGGATACGCAATTGGCTTCTTTCAGCCCGCTGAACATGATCGTTGTCGCGCTGGTGATGGCCGGCGTGACCTATGGCGGGCATCTGCTGGCGGGCAAGGCCAAGACGGCGCGCGCCTTCTTCACCGCCGATGGCGGGCTGCCCTGGTGGGCGGTTTCGGCCTCGCTTTATGCCACGGTGCTCAGCGCGGTGTCGTTTATCTCGATCCCGGCCGGCGTGTTCCGCGAGGGCGGTAATCTGACCTTTTTGCAGCTCGTTGCCGGGCTGGCGCTGGGCAAGGTCGTGATCGCCTATGTCTTTGTCGGGCCCTATTACCATTCGCGGTCCTGCGCGACGGTCTATGATTATCTGACGGCGCGGATCGGCCCCGTTGTCGCTAAATCGACCATGGTGCTGCAAATCTCCCTGCTGCTGCTGCAGAACAGTATCGTCATTGTCTCGGCGGCGTTGCTGCTGAATGTTCTAACCGATCTCAGCATCAGCCTGTCCTGTCTGATCATCGTCGGCTTTGCGATCCTGTGGAGCTGGATGGGCGGGCTGCGGACGGTTGTCTGGACCGATGCCATGCTGTTCGGCGTCTTTGTCGTCGGCGCGGTCCTGTCGGCCTGGTTCACGGTCTTTGCCGCCGAAACAACGCTGGGCGAGGCCTATCGGCTGCTGGATGATCAGGCCAAATTCAAGCTGGTCGAGCTGTCGACCGATCCGCAAAAGGCGCTGACCATCTGGACCGGTCTGATCACCGGCACGCTGATCGGCATGATCCCGATCACCTCGCAAAGCGGTATGCAGCGGGTTCGTGCCTGCAGCAGCGAGGCTGATGCGCGTAAGGCCTTCTGGTTTTCGGTGGTCCTTTACGCCGTGCCGGTTCTGCTGGTCATTGTCGGGCTGGGGCTGTCGCTGTATTACACGGTCACCGGCATGCCGGATGACCTGGCGCTGCGGCTTCAAAGCCAGCCGGATCAGGTATTTCCCTATTTCATCGTCAATGAAATTCCGGATGGGGTCTCGGGCATCTTCATCGCCGCGATCTTTGCCGCCGCGATCACGACGCTGGATTCACGGCTGACCGAGCTGTCCGATGTCACCGTGGCCAATATCTACCGTCCCTATATCCGGCGCGATGCATCCGAGGCGCATTATCTGATCGCCTCGCGCCTGTTCCTGATCTTTTGGGGCGTCGTGTTCAGCATCGCCGCCTTTCTGCTGTCGCTGTTCGACGGGCAAAGCATGATCGATCTGACCTTCCTGGCGGCGAACATGCTGGGCGGCCCGATCCTGGGCATCTTCCTATTGGCGCGATACGGTCTCGGCACCACGGCGCCGATCCTGATCGGCACAGCGATTTCGGTCGCCATGTCGAGCTATCTGTTCAGCATCGGGGTCACGCATTACTGGTGGTTCCCGATTTCGCTGATCATCATGCTGGCGCTGGGCTGGCTGGCCGCGCCGCGCAAACAGCTCGATCCGTCCGGGATTGTCGAGCCTGATCACCGCCCTGTGTCAGGCGGCCTGGCTGCGGCTGCGGGCCTTGATGGCCAAACGGCGGAAAATCGATAGCCGGTCGATGAACAGCTTGCCGGCGAGATGATCCATCTCGTGCTGCAGGCAGATCGCCCGCATCCCGTCAACCGTCTTCTCAACCAGTTCGCCCTCGGTATTGCGCGTCCGGACCAGCAGTTCCGCCGCCCGCATGACATTGCCGACGACATTGGGGATCGACAGGCAGCTCTCCTCACAAATCGTGAAGCCCTTGCGCTTGAGAATTTGCGGGTTGATGAAGATTTCCGGCTGCGAGCGGTCCTCCGACAGATCCATCACCAGAATTTCGCGGCGATCATCGATCTGCGGCGCTGACAGGGCGAGCGCGCTGTCGTGACTATAGAGCGTATCAAGCAAATGGCCGACGCAGTCGGTGACCGACGCATCGAACTCATCGACCGGCGCCGATGGCAGGCGCAGCCGCGCATCGGGATAGAGCAGAATTGGGGTGTTACTCATAGGCGGCCTCACGGGCGTCGCGCTGTTTATCGCGGCCGCGCGCAATCAGGGGCAGGGCGGCCGCGATGGTCACGAAGAGCAGCAGGATTTCGAGCCCATAAACGGTGAAATAACCCAATGCGACACTGCTGCTGTCCTGCAGCGTCGATGCCAGCCAGTTGACGATATCGCGCAAACTGCCGCCCATCGCCATCGCAATCCCCGCCGCGGTCGCCTGCACAGCGCCCCAGGCGCCGAGCGCAAGGCCTGCCTGCGCGGCCGGCGCGCCGCTCATCGTGGCGGTCAGGGTACCGTGGGCAAAGATCGCGCCGCCAAGGCCGATCATGAAATTACCGGCGAGGAAGCTGAAGGAATGGTCGAGCGGTGCGGAGAGGATCACCAGGGCAAAGGCCGGCAAACCGATCATCGCGCCGATCACCGCCATGCGATAGGCATCACCGCCGCGACCCAGCAGCTGCGCGGCAAGAATAAAGCCGACCAGGCCGCCCAGTGCGAACAGCGCGGTGAGTTGGGTGGTGGCTGCGACGCTCCAGTTCAGGACCTGGCCGCCAAACGGCTCCAGCAGCACATCGGCCATGGCAAAGGCAATCGTGCCGAGACCAAGAACGATCAGCCGGCGCTTGGTGTGCGGGCCCTTGCAAAAGGCGGCCCAGGCTTCCTGAAAGGTCGGATCAGCGGGGGCTTCGCGGGCAGGGCCACGCATTGGATTGCGTGTCTCCTGCTTCCACATCGCGACGACATTCATCACAATGCAGATCAGCGCCGCGCCCTGAATGACCTGAACCAGCCGGCCCGGCGTGAAATCGGTCAGCACAGCGCCGAAGATCAGCGCGCTGACGATCATTGCGAGCAGCAGCACGACATACATCAGCCCGACGACCTTGGGATGCGATTCCGGCGGCGTGAGATCGGTCGCCAGCGCCAGCCCGGCTGTCTGAACGATATGCGCGCCGGCGCCGACCAGAAGGAAGGCAAGTGCGGTGGCGCCATAGCCGAGCCAGATCGGTGCGCTCGCCGACTCTCCCATCCCGGCGAGCACCAGCAGGGCAAAAGGCATGATGGCAAAGCCGCCAAATTGCAGCAGGCTGCCCTTCCAGATGAACGGCACCCGGCGCCAGCCCAGCGCGCAGCGATGGGTGTCCGAGCGATGGCCGATCAACGCCCGAAACGGCGCGAAAAGAAGCGGCAAGGCCAGCATGACGGCGACAATCGCCGCGGGCACGCCCATCTCGACGATGATCACCCGGTTCAGCGTGCCGACCAGCAGCACCAGCGTCATGCCGACCGACACTTGGAAAAGCGACAGGCGCAGCAGCCGGCCGAGCGACAGGTCCGGCGTCGCCAGATCGGCGAAGGGCATGTAACGCGGGCCCAGATCGACCCACGCTTTGACAAGCCGGCGTCCGATATAGCCCATGGCGCTAAGCCTCTACCCCCTGTTCGACCGGTCGATGGCGGTGACGGCTATTGCCGTTTGGTGAGTACCGGCAGCCCGAACAGCGATGAAAGCGGCGCTGGGTTCTTCGACAGCAATGGGAAGCCGAAGCTTGAATTGCGCTCTCTCGGGGTTTTCTTGAGCAGCGGCATGCCGACGCTGGAGGACAGCGGCGCCGCCTTGTTGATCACCAGCGGCATGCCGAAGCTGGATTTCCAGTTCTTTTTCGGCGCTGTCAGCGTTTTCAGGCCGAACATCGAGGACAGCGGCGTCGCGCCGCTGCTGAGCAGTTTCATGCCGAACATGCTCGAAAACGACCAGCTATGCGGCAGCAGCCCGGTGCTCGGTGTCGAATCAGTCAGAACCGGGATGCCGAAGGTGTCGGAGAGAGGCGAAGGATTTGTCGGCGTGGCTGTTTCCAACAGCTCACCGTCTTCCTGCAGGATCGCCAGGACGGTCTCGCCGCCGCCAAAGGGCGCGGCGACCGCAACCAGGGATTTTCCTTCCGACAGTGCTTTGATACCGCGCCGACGGGCGCCGCGCGGGACAATGCCGTCATTGATTCCGTCGACAAGCGCGGCGGCGGGATCGGCGTCGGATGCGGAAGATGACGCCGTTGCGCTCGACATATCCGGCACGTCTTCAGTGGTGGACATCGGTGCGGGTTCGGCCGCAGCGTAATCGCTCGCCATATAGGCCCGGCACTCGGTGAAGTTTTCTTCCTTGAGCGCGGCCAGCGCGCTACGCGCCTGGTCTTCATTATTATAGGCGGCAAGATAGGGCTTCATGGCGGCGCTCCTTGTGGATTGTCGGGACGGCGCAAAACCAATTTGCGCCGCCCTCGATCCGGTTGGGTCAGGTGCCCCCGGCGAGGGGGCTTAGGTTTCCGTCAGATTTGTGGCCTGGCTGGGGCTCAGCCTTGGCTTAGCCGGCGGCGCCCTCAAAAAACGCCGGAAACCAGGTCGTGTTCGAGAGGATGGCGAAGTGCACCACAAAGGCGATGATGGCAACTGCGCCAAGGAAAAGCGGAATGCCGATCGTCGGATTGACGACGCACCAGATTCTTCCCTGATTCATGATTTATCTCCTGTTTGCGAACGGCGCTTAGCCGCCCCAAGGGGTGAAGGCATAGGCAAGGACGTGAGCGAGCAGCGCGATCACAAAGAACACGCGGGCACCGTCGATGACGTGCTTATGAATCTCTTCCGATTCTTTGATCGTCAGACCTGTCGGCCAGACGCGATCCGGGTCGTCTATATCGTTTGCCATCCTTGGGCTCTCCCTTTCTTGATGGAATGCTCATTCGAGCTTTTGCGAGGATTAGGACCTTACGCATAACAGGCACCCGCGTCAAGACAAATTGTCACATTGAGTTGTAAGTCAAACTGGACAGCGCCCAGGGGAGCGTGTTCGGGCCTCTTGCTGCAATGCGGGAAAACACGCTAGAAGCCGCTCCAAGACCGGTACGGGACGTAGCGCAGCCTGGTAGCGCA
>CAZRBL010000051.1:0-20296 GCA_964598335.1 uncultured Rhodospirillales bacterium | reverse complement strand
TTATCGCAAAAACAGTAGATTACTTGTTCTTGTTGATGCGATCTTTTAGCACATGGCTGGCCCGAAAGACCAGCACCTTTCGCGGCAGGATCGGCACTTCCTCACCGGTTTTCGGATTGCGACCAATACGCTCGCCCTTCTGACGCACGGAGAAACTACCGAAAGAGGAGATTTTCACCGTCTCTCCGCGGCCCAGCGCATCGACTATTTCGTCAAGCACGCTTTCGACAAGCGCGGCCGACTCATTGCGAGACAGCCCGACTTCCTGATAGACGGCTTCGCTCAGATCTGCCCTGGTAATTGTGCTGCCGGCCATGCGCGATCCCTAGAATTAACCCGCGTCATAAAACCGCCAAAGACAACAGCTTGGCAAGGTGTTTTATGGCTTTGCCGGAAAAAAGTTCAGTAGTTTCAGGCACACCGCCGCCAACGCCTTACCAGCGCATCAGGGCGGAGCCCCAGGTTAAACCGCCGCCCATTGCCTCAAGCAGCAGCAGGTCTCCCTGCTTTACCCGCCCGTCGCTGACGGCTTCATTAAGCGCCAGCGGGATAGAGGCAGCAGATGTGTTGCCGTGTTTGGAAACCGTCATAACCACTTGATCCGGCGAAAGATTCAGCTTTCGTGCCGTGCTGTCGATAATCCGCTTATTGGCCTGATGCGGTATCAGCCAGGCAATATCGGCCTGGGTCAGATCATTGGCGTCAAGCGCTTCGCTGACGACTTCGGCCAGCCGCGCGACCGCATGCCGGAACACTTCCCGGCCGTTCATGTGGACGACGCCGGTTGTCTGGGTGCTGGACGGCCCGCCGTCGACATAAAGCAAATCTTCATGACGCCCGTCAGAATGCAGATGCGTCGAATAGATGCCGCGCGGCTGTGCTGTCCCATTGACCGCTGTCGCCTCCAGCACAACAGCGCCGGCGCCGTCGCCGAACAGCACGCAGGTCGAGCGGTCGGTCCAGTCGAGCAAACGGGAAAAGGTCTCCGCGCCGATGACCAGAGCGCGCCGCGCCTGACCGCTGCGGAGGAAGGAGTCGGCAGTCGCCAGCGCGTAGATGAATCCGGAACATACCGCCTGAACATCGAAGGCGGCGCCTTCGGTCATGGCCAGCGCTTTTTGAACCCGCACCGCGGTTGCCGGGAAGGTTCGGTCCGGCGTTGTGGTCGCCAGAATGATGAGATCGAGATCGTTGCCGGTCAGCCCCGCGCGGTCCAGTGCTTGTCGCGCGGCGGCGATGGCGAGGTCAGAGGTCAGCTCGCCATCGGCGGCGATATGGCGTTGCTCGATCCCCGTGCGCTGACGGATCCATTCATCAGAGGTATCGATTTCCGCCGCCAGGTCTTCATTGCTGACGATCCGTTGCGGCAAATAGGCGCCGCAAGCCAAGGCAACGGAGCGGAAGGGCGAGGCCGTTAGGGTGGCAGCCATGGCTATTCAGCCGCCTCCGTATTGTTCTTCGGGGGTTCGCTGAGCGGCGAGAGTTCGGCGGCGATCCTGTCGTTGAAGCGGTGCACTGCAAGGTCGATACCGACCCCGACAGCATTGGCGAAGCCGAACGCATCGGTCCCGCCATGGCTTTTCACGCAGACGCCGCCCAGGCCCAGGAACATGGCACCGTTATAGCGCCGCGGGTCCATGCGATGCTTGAGCTTGCGAAAAGCCGAGCTGGCGATGAGAAAGCCGAGCTTTGCGCTCCAGGAGGAGCGGACCTGTTCGCGCAGCATTTCCGAGATGAATTTCGCCGTGCCCTCGGCGGTTTTCAGCGCAATGTTGCCGGTAAATCCGTCGGTAACGATGACGTCGACCTCGCCCTTGGGAATGCCGTCACCCTCGACAAAGCCGTGATAATCGAGCGGCAACGTGCCCTTGCGCAGCCATTGAGCCGCTTCGCGGATCGTCTCACGCCCCTTGATTTCCTCAGCGCCGATATTCAGCAGCCCGACTTTGGGATTCGATACGCCGAGCGCGATGCGCGCGAAAATAGATCCCATGAGCGCGAATTGTACAAGGTTTTCAGCCGAGCATTCGATATTGGCGCCGAGATCGAGCATGACCGTTTCGCCCCGCATGGTGGGGAAAAACGAGGCTATGGCCGGCCTGTCGATACCCGGCAGGGTCTTGAGCACCGACGTCGCCATCAGCATCAGCGCTCCCGTATTGCCTGCCGAGATGACGAAATCGGCTTTGTCTTCGGAAACGGCCTCGATCGCCTTGCGCATGCTGGATTGCTTGCCGTGGCGCAGTGCCGAGGACGGTTTTTCGTCATTGGCGATGATCGTGTCGGCATGCACGATCTCGGTGCGGTCAGCCAATTCCTTCCGCGCCTTCAGCAACGGTGTCAGCCGCGCTTCATCACCATACAAGACAAAGCGCGCATCCGGGTGACGGGTGCGCGCTAGGCTGGTTCCGGCGATAACCATTTCGGGGGCGTCGTCGCCCCCCATGGCATCGATGGCGATCGTAACCGTCATGGCAGCGGCGGCTGTGAGATCGGGGCAGGGGTCAAGAGCACGGAGTCAGTGCCTCCGGCTCAGAACTTCTCTTTGACCTCGATGACCTTGCGGCCTTTATATTCACCGGTATTGAGATCGATGTGATGCGGGCGACTCAGCTCGCCGGTATTCGGGTCCTCACGATAAGCCTGCGGCTTGAGGCGATGATGAGATCGGCGCATGCCGCGCTTGGAGGTCGTTGTCTTCTTCTTCGGTACCGCCATTGTCGGCTCCTTAAACTATCCCGGTCCTTTTGGTCCGGCCTCGTCTTCCTGGTCGCCTGACCGCGATGATGATTCGCGACGGCGAGCGTTTCAAACTCGTGCCAAGGCCTTGTTATATACGGAAATCCGCATGCCGCGGCTGTCGGCTGGGTGTCCGCCTTTGAAGGCCTCGGTTGCGAAGAGCGCTAAATAGCCTGTGAGGCTGCGAAAAACAAGGCTTGCCGCCCGGCTTTCGGCTTAATTCCGCGTCTTGTCTTTCAATGTCGACAGAATGGCGAAGGGGCTTTGCCGATCCTCTGCCCCGGAGTCCGCAGCGCCTTGAAGCGAGTCGAGCACCTCCCCGGCTTCCGGGTGGCGCGGATAGGGATCAAGCGCCAAGGCAAGATACTGAGCCGCCAACTCGCCAAGGTCGACCTCATTCCCATCGATCGTCTCGATATCAAGAGACTCGTCCAGTTCAAGCGCCGCCCGGCTTTCGGCCGGGTTCATTGCCGCAATATCGAAGTTTTCTTCTATCTGCTGAGTGACCGGTCGGCCGGTCACCCCGCACCGCTGCACGGCCTCGGCGCTGAGGGTACCGCTGACGCTGAAACCAAAATCCGGCCGCCTGGCGACCCTGGCGTCGACGGACAAGGCGCGCACGGCGACGATGCCGAAGCGGCGCGCCAGGGCCTGGCGCTGATTCTCGCTCGCTTCAACGCTGATGCTCGTTCTGTGTTCAACGGCAGCGGCAAGATCAACCGGGTAGGAGAATTCGTTATTCGGTGTTTGCATCACGTGTCGTGTCTTCCGGGAAGCTGATATTGCCGGCAATCAGCGTTTGCGCGTCGGTCGCGAAAAGCAGATCGGCGTAACGCTGCCAATAGGGAATGACGGCTCGGGCCTGCTCGTTTGCCGCGTCTTCCGGGAGGGTGCCATAAAGATTGCGTGCCAGGGCATCGACCCAGGGCGCGTCTTCACTTTGCGCCATCGCCAGCGAATAAGCCATATAGCGGCCGTTGAGCGCTTCGACGATCCGCCGCACCTGCTTGCCCACGCTCAGATCGCCGACGCCTTGCTCGCGCATCGCAACATCCAGATTGGCCAGCAGCGCGTCGTACAGCGCCTTGCCGAAGGCGTCCCTTGCCCTTGCGGTTTCACCGGATTCTCCGCTAAGTCTGGCGACCAGCATAACAGTATGTGCCGCCAGGAGTTCAAAGCGGCCGTCGACCGTGTCCGGAACACGATAGTCGGTATAAAAAAACGGTCGCCGTGCTTGCGCCATGATTGCCGCAAGACTGCGGCGAGCGGCGTCTTTCGCTGCAGCTTTGTTTTTAGTGAAGAAACGGAACAGCATGAGGATAGGAGACCATAGGGGGACAGTGTCGACCGAACTGCGAGTCAAGATATTTGGCTGCGTGGCCGTGGCGGCAATGTTGCTTCTGGGCGCATGCTCGCCGATTACCGCAACACATGGTAATCTGGTCGATGACGAACGGCTTGAACGTATCGAGGTCGGTCGTTCGGATACGGGCGACGTGATCAATGCGCTCGGCTCTCCGACGGTCATCAGCACCTTTGATGAAAACACCTGGTATTATGTCGGCCGGGCGACCGAGAGGCTGGCCTTTTTCAAGCCGCGCGTCGCTGAGCAACGCATAGTCGAGGTGCGCTTCGACGAGAACGGGACGCTGACCGCCATCGAGGATGTCGATCCGGAACTGCGTCGTGACATCAATCCCGTCGGTCGCGAAACGCCGACCGGCGGTCGTCAACTGAGCTTTTTTGAACAGATTTTCGGAAACCTAGGAGGTCTTTGATATGACTGCCGAATCCAAGAACTATTTCTGCGTCTTGTGTCATGACGGCGCTGACGGGCTGCGATTGCGCAAGGAGGCGATGGACGCTCATCTGAGCTATATCGAAACCGTTCAGGACCACATCCGCGTCGCCGGACCGATCCCGGCCGGTCCCGACGGCGCCATCAGCGGAAGCCTGCTGATCTATGAGGCGGCTGATGAGGCTGCCTGCCGGACGATGCTTGAAAACGATCCCTACCATCAGGCCGGCGTCTGGGACCGGATCGAAATCTACCCGCTGCGCGCGGTTGCCGGCACCTGGCTAGGGGGGCTGAGCTGGTAAGTCTCACGCGCACGAAAAAAGAAAATGAGAATGACTTGCATTTGAAATTGGCGCGGTCTAGAAGATCGTCGTGGCTCTGATGCTGCGTCTCTTATCGATGCGCCTCTCGGCGCAACCTTGGCCCCCGGCAGCGCGTCTGTCGGGGGTTTTTTTCTCAGGCGCGCATTCGCGCATTGATTTGCGGCTGAGCCTTGGTCAGCTTGCCGCAAATTCTAAGCTGACTCTTTCTCATGTCCTCTGCCAGTGCCGCCGACCAACTCCCGAATGACGACAAGTCCGATGCCCGCTGGTTAAGGGCGCGTCTGGCGCGGGTTCGCGGCAAACTTCGCGGCGTTGTCCTGCTCGGAACTCTCGAGGCAGTCTGCATCGTTGTTCAGGCCTGGGCGCTGGCATCGCTGATTTACGGTGCAATCGTCGAGGCGCGACCGGTGGGGGAGATGCTGCCGCTGTTCGGCGCCTTTCTCGGCTCGTTGTCGTTGCGGGCTGTGGCGCGGTATGCCGGTCGGGTCCTCGCCTTCGATGCATCCGTCGCCGTGCGGCAGGATTTGCGCCGCGACTTGCTGGCCGCCCTGCGCCGCCTCGGTCCGGCCTATTGCGCGCGCCGCGATCACGGCACACTGACATCGATGACGGTCGAGCAGGTCGAGGCGGTGGCAGGCTATGTCGCCCGCTTCTCACCGCAAATGCAGCTCGCCGTGGCGATGCCGCTGGTCATTCTGATCGCCGCTTTCGCCGTCAACTGGATCGTCGGTCTGATTTTCCTGTTCACGGCGCCGTTGATCCCGGTCTTCATGGCGCTCACCGGCAGGGGCGCGGCGCATCTGCATCGGCGCAATTTTGATGAGCTGGCCCGTCTCGGCGCGCATTTTCTCGACCGCATCCGCGGGCTGACGACCCTGAAACTGTTCGATCTTGCCCAGCGTGAGGCGATGCTGGTCGGCAGCATCGCGGACAGATATCGCCGCCGCACCATGGATGTGCTGAAGATCGCCTTTCTCTCCTCGGCGGTGCTTGAATTTTTCGCCTCGGTCGCGATCGCGCTGGTTGCCGTCTATGTCGGCCTCTCCCTGCTCGGGGACATCGGTTTCGGTGCCTGGTCGGCGGGCGGCGTTTCGCTATTCGCCGGGATCTTCGTGTTGGTGCTGGCACCGGAATTCTTCATGCCGCTCCGAGAACTGGCGGCGCATTATCATGATCGTGCGGCCGGTGTCGGCGCTGTGGCGGCGATTATCCCGGTTCTCGATGATGCCGAGGCGCTTACGAATGATGATACGCCTCCCCCCGCGGCTCTGCCGCGCGCTGCGCCGCGCATCGTTTTTGACCAGGTTACCGTTGAATATGCGGACGATAGACAGCCGGCGCTTAGGGATTTCTCCTTGACGGCCGAGCCGGGTGAGCATGTCGCGCTGGTCGGTGCGAGCGGAACCGGCAAGTCGACGGTTCTGGCTGTGCTGCTGGGCTTTGTGACGCCTCGCCGGGGTCATGTGCTGATCGATGGTCAACCCCTGACAGCATTACAGGCGGCCGGGCTTCATCGCCTGTTCGGCTATGTGCCGCAGCGCGCAGGCATCCTGCGCGGCAGCGTGCGCGAAAACCTTTTATTGGCCCAGCCGGAGGCGAGCCCGGAGGCCATGCACCGTGCCCTGGGTGCCGCGAATGCGCGCGGCATTGTCGAGGCGTTGCCCGAGGGGCTGGAAACCCGGCTCGGTGAGGACGGTTACGGCCTGTCCGGCGGTCAGATACAAAGGCTTGCTCTGGCCCGCGCTTTTCTCGCCGATCGGCCGGCGCTGCTGCTTGATGAGCCGACGGCGGCGCTTGACGCGGCCAGCGAAGGGCTGGTGCTCGACGGCATCGACCGTCTGCGCGCCGGCCGCACGGTGTTGGTGGCGACACATAGTCGGCGGCTGATAGCGCGCGCCGATCGGATTGTCTCACTCGATGCGCCGCCCTCCGCATGAATCTGATCGAGCTGCATAAACGTCGCTGGCGCAGCCTGCTGCTGGCCCAGTTTCTCGCTTTGGCAACGGCCTTCGCGGCCTTCGCGCTGCTCAGCCTTTCCGGCTGGTTCATCGCCGCCACCGGCGTTGCCGGACTCACCGTGGCGACCGCGCAGATTTTCGACTATCTGCGTCCCGCTGCCGGCATACGCAGCTTTGCCCTGGTTCGCACCGGCGCCCGCTATTTCGAGCGGCTGGCGGGGCATGATGCGACCCTTCGTATCCTCGCCGATCTCCGCTTGGCGGTGTTTCAGGCACTGTTGCCGCAGACGCCGGACAAGCTCGGTCTTGTCGCGCGCGGTGAAGTGTTATCGCGTCTGACCGGCGACATCGACATTATCAATGCTGCCTTTCTGCGAATGATCTCGCCCGCCGTGACGGCGGCCGTGCTGGTCGTCCTCGCATGCGGCTTCATTGCCTTTTTCGATCCTGCGGCGGCGCTCTTGCTGCTCGGTATCGCGTTGATCATCGGCGGGGCGTTGTCGCTGGCGGCGGGACGGCAATCGCGACGCTATGGCCCGCAGCTCGCCGAAGGTGAGGCGGCGGTGCGCGGCGCTGCTGTCGATCTCGTGGCTGCGATGGCCGATCTGCGGGCCTTTGGCGCTGACGGCCGGGCGGCGGCGGCGATCGAAGCCGAGGCCGGCGATTGGTATAGAGATCAGCGGGCGCAGATGCGCGGCATGGCCGTGACCGAAGCTTTGACGATCGTCTTCGCCGGGGGCGGCATTGTCGGTGGGCTATGGCTCGGCCTTACCGCTTTCGAGGCCGGCGGCGTGTCGGGGCCGGTGGCGGCGATGATCGCCTTTGCCGCCATGGCGCTGTTCGAGAGCGTCGGCGGGTTGCCGCTGGCGATGCACGATTACGGCCGCGTCAACGCTGCCGCGCGCCGCATTGAGGCGCTGGCAGCGCCGGGATCCGCCGCCGCACGCCCTGCGCCGCAACTGGTCGGCAAGGCCGGCGGTGAGGACCCGGTGATCGACCGGCTGCGTTTTGACAAGGTTGGCTTTACCTATCCCGAGCGTGCCGGGATGGTGCTCGACGGGCTGAGTTTCGAGTTGCGCCGCGGCGAGACTCTGGCCCTGATCGGGCCCAGCGGTATCGGCAAGTCTACCGTCGCTGATTTGATCGTGCGTTTCTACGAGCCGACTGCGGGCAGTATCCTGATCGGCGGCCATCGCAGCACGCAATGGCCGCCCGAACGGTTGCGCCGGCGCATCGCCTATTTGCCGCAATATGCGCATCTGTTCAGCGCCACGGTGCGCGATAACCTGGCCATGGGCAGCGCGGATGCAGAGGAGCCGGCGCTGTGGCGGGTTCTGGATATCGTCGAAATGCGAGCAGCGGTTGAGGCGCTGCCGGACGGGCTCGATCACTGGATCGGCGAGGGCGGTTACGGCCTTTCCGGCGGCGAAGCGCGGCGCCTGGCGCTGGCCCGAACGCTGCTCAAACCAGCCGATCTGGTGATTCTAGACGAGCCGACGGCAAATATCGACCCCGCGCATCGGGCGCGCCTGATGCAGAAACTGGTTGAGCCGGCGCCGGATTCGCTGCGCATCATCATCACGCATGAACCCCATCTGCTGCCCGCACGACCGGATATCCAACGCCTGGTCCTGGCGGAAGCCGGCTTGCGCGCGGATCTTCCCGAAAGCGCTTGACGCTGAATTGTCGCATCGCACAATAGTTGGATAACCTTGGAGAATGATGCTCATGAGCGCCGCACCGCCATCCCTGCTCCCCCCCTCATCGCATGACGATGTCGCCCGTCAGCGCTTTGTTCTATCGCTGAAATCCCGTCTGCGTAACCGCATGAAACCGTTGAACAAGACGGTTTATGAGAAGCGCGCCGCAGCGGCTTTCAAGGACCGTCACGGCAAGGTGCCCGACAGCCGCACCGATGCGTTTGAGGCGCTCGGCCATGATCCCTATTATCAGGCCTGGAGCAGCGCCGCGCGCGTGGCTCAGGATATGATGTGGGATGCGGTGTGCAGCCCGGTTGAGCGCGGCATGGAAAGCCTTGCAGCCCGCGCCGAACAGCTGGCTCGGGAGCGGCCGGCGGGCGGTTCGCTGACGCTAAAGGAAGGGTTCCGGGAGCCGGTTGATCTGTCCGTGACTCATATCCACGGTCAGCCCGGCGGCTATATGCTCGACCGCGGCGGCTTCGATGTCACTGCCGGGGCGTATTATGAGGCGGGCGGCGCGATCTATACCCAGGCGGCGGGAAACACGATTGCCAGCCGCTCGGGCAAGGCGGAGTTGGTGGCCAGGCTTCTGGCAGAGCATTTTGCCGATTTCCGGCCACAGAAGATCCTTGATATCGGTTGCGGGCCCGGCTCGTCGACGATTGCCTATCCGCAGCTCTATCCCGGTGCCGAGATGCATGCCGTCGACGCCGGTCCGGGCTTTTTGCGCTATGCTCATATCATGGCCGAGGCGGCTGGGGTGCCGGTGCATTTCAAACAGGCCGATGCCGGCGATCCGGGCTATGAGGATGGCAGCTTCGATCTCGTCGTTTCGCACAACACGCTGCATGAGCTGGCGCCGGAAACCCGCCGACGCATGATGCGGGAGAGCCTGCGTCTGTTGCGGCCCGGCGGCATCGCCGTGCATCAGGATGTTTCCTATCACCTCGCTGGGCAGGCGCCGGTGGATCAGGCGCTGGCTTGCTGGGATCAGTACAATAATGATGAGCCGTGGTGGGAAAGCTATGCCGAGACCGACTTCGCCGCGATGATGGTCGAGGCCGGTTTCCCGGAAGACGGCATCGTCGCCGGCGATTTCCCGAAGATCGCCGGCAGCGGCACCTGGTATGTCGCGATGGGGCGCAAACCGGCATAAGGACCGAACATCGATGGGTGGGGGGAACATCGGCAGCGCCGGGCTGAGCGCTGCGGAAGTCGAGGCGCGCCGGGCGCAGTACGGACCCAACAGACTGCCCGAGCCGCCCTTGCCGGGCGTCTTCGCGCTGTTCGCACGGCAATTCCTCAGCCCCTTCATTTATATCCTGGTCGCGGCGGCGGTGGTGTCCTTTGCGCTGGCCAAGATTTCCAGCGGCGTCTTCATCGTCATCGTGCTGCTGATCAATGCGGCAATCGGAACGATCCAGGAGCATTCGGCGCAAAAAGCGGCGGCGGCGCTGCGCCACATGGTGCGCGGCAGCGCCAGGGTCATTCGCGACGGCAAGGCGCAAAGCATCGATATCGAAGAGCTGGTGCCCGGCGATCTGGTGCTGCTCGGTTCGGGCGACCGGGTGCCCGCCGATATCGCGCTCAGGGCGGCGCAGGACCTGGCCGTCGATGAATCCATGCTGTCCGGGGAATCGCTGGCGGTTGAAAAGGACCCGCATGCCGATGCTTCGTCTGATGCGCCGCTGAGTGATCAGCGCAATCGCTGCTTTGCCGGGACCATCGTCACGCGCGGTCGCGGCCAGGGCACGGTCAGCGCCATCGGCAGCGGTACCGAAATCGGGCGCATCGCTGAACGGGTGACCGAGGACCGCACCGCCGAGCCGCCACTGCTGATCCGCATCCGCAATTTCACCTATCAGATCGCCGGCGCGATCGGCGTTGCCATCGTCGCACTGGCCGGGCTGATGCTGTTGCAGGGCGGCTATACCTTTGAGGCGATCCTGCTGATGTCGATCGGCCTCGCCGTTTCGACGATCCCCGAGGGTCTGCCGGCGGCGCTGACTGTGGCGCTGGCCATCGGCATGCGGCGCATGGCCCGGCACAATGTCATCATTCGCAAGCTGATCGCCGTCGAGGCGCTCGGGTCCTGCACCTTTATCTGCTCCGACAAGACCGGAACCCTGACCGTCAATGAGCTGACCATCCGCAAGGTCATGCTGCCTGACGGCACCGCGCATGAGGTCAGCGGCGAAGGCGTCGCGCCCGGCGGCGCCATCCATGGTGCTGACCCTGACGGCCCGGTGGCCGAGCTTTGCGTCGCCGGGATTCTCGCCAATGAATCGCGCCTTGACTATGTCGGCGGCGATTGGGCGGCGGAGGGCGATATCGTCGATGTCGCCTTTCTCGTGCTGGCGAAAAAGCTGGGCCTGTCGATCAGCGCGATCCGCAATGCCAATGAGATCGCCGAGCTGATCCCCTATGAATCGGAACGCGCCTTCGCCGGCAGCCTGAGCCGCGAGGGTGAGGAGCATGTGCTGTTCGTCAAGGGCAGCCCTGAGCGCATTCTGGCCATGTGCAGCCGCATGCTGATCGACGGTGAGGCGGTCGACATCGACCGCGGGACAGTGCAGCAACATTACGAGGCGCTGGCGGGGCAGGGCTATCGCCTGATCGCGCTGGCGCGGCGGAGCGTTGCGGGTGGTGCCGGTGCCGAAGAAAGCCTGAACGACATGACCTATCTCGGTCTGGTCGCGATGATCGATCCGGTGCGGCCCGAGGCCAGGGACGCCGTCGCGCGCTGTCGTCATGGCGGTATCGAGGTTGCGATGGTCACCGGCGATCACCCGCTGACCGCACGCGCCATCGCGGTCGAGCTGGGCCTGTGCGACGCCGATGCCGCGGTGGTGACCGGCAGCGATCTGCGCGATGCCACGGCGCGCGGGCAAAGCGAGGCCGATGCGCTGATCGCCGATGCGCGGGTCTTTGCCCGCATCGAGCCGCAGCAAAAGGAACAGATCGTCGAGAGCTTTCAGCGCGCCGGCCATTTCGTTGCCGTCACCGGCGATGGGGTCAATGACGCGCCGGCGATGCGCGGCGCCAATGTCGGCATTGCCATGGGCAAGCGGGGCACCGATGTTGCGCGCGAAACGGCCGATCTGATCATCACCGACGACAACTTTGCCTCGATCGTCGACGGCATCGAGCAGGGGCGGGTCGTCTACAACAATATCCGCAAGGTGATCGGCCTGCTGATCGCCACCGGTTTTTCCGCGATCCTGTTATTCTTCTTTTCGGTTCTGGCCGGGCTGCCGATGCCTCTCGTCGCGGTGCAGCTGCTGTGGCTCAATCTCATTGCCAATGGCGTGCAGGATGTGGCGCTGGCCTTCGAGCCCAAGGAAGGCGGCGAGCTGGATCAGAAACCGCGCCGCCCCGATGAGCCGATCTTCGAGGGCCGCATCATCGAAAAGGTGCTGGTCACCGGCGGCGTTATGGGCCTGATGGGATTTGCCACCTTTTGGTGGCTTAACCAGGCCGGCTATGCCGTCGAGGAAGCGCGCAATCTGACGCTGATGCTGATGGTGCTGTTCGGCAATATCCGGGTGCTGAATGCCCGCTCGGAAACCCAATCGGTGTTCCGCATGTCGCTGCGCAGCAATCTGTTCGTCATGCTCGCGGTGCCGTTGGCCCAGCTTGTCCATATCGGCGCGATGTACACCCCGGTTCTGTCCGATGTGCTGGAAATCCGGCCGATCAGCCTGCTCGAATGGCTCGCCTTGCTCGGCGTCGCCTCAACCCTGCTGGTTGTGGAAGAGATTCAAAAGGCGATCCGGCGTCGGCGGGGGTGAAGGCGTGGACCGGAAGACCCGAAAACGCTAACGCCGTCCAAACAGCCGTTCGATATCGGCTTTCTTGAGCTCGACATAAGTTGGGCGGCCGTGATTGCATTGGCCGGAATGCGGCACCTTCTCCATCTGGCGCAGCAGGGCGTTCATTTCCTCGACGGTCAGGCGGCGGCCGGCGCGGACCGAGCCGTGGCAGGCCATCGTCGAGCATACGGCATCAAGCTTTTCACGCAGGCTGTGGGCGGCGCCGAGCTCCGCCAGTTCATCGGCGAGATCGCGCAGCAGACCGGCCCAATCGGCCTGGCCGAGCAGCGCGGGGCCTTCCCGGACCAGCAGCGTGTTGGGGCCGAAATTCTCGATGACAAGGCCCAGCCTGGCGAGTTCCTCGGCATGGGCCGACAGCCGCGCGGCGGCGTCCTCGCCGAGCTCGACAATCTCGGGGATCAGCATCCCCTGGCGTTGAACGCCGCCATCGATAAAGGCGGCCTTCATCGTCTCATAGACCAGCCGTTCATGCGCGGCGTGTTGATCGACGAGGATCAGCCCGTCCGGCGTCTGGGCGACGATATAGGTTTCATGCAGCTGGGCCCGCGCTGCGCCCAAGGGGAAGGTGTTGAGCTCATCCGGCGTGGGCTTTTCCGCCCGCGCCGAGGGCTCCGACTCCATCACCGGCGGCGCCTGATAGGCAAAGGCGGTCTCGCGCAGCGCCGCAGGCGGCATTGCCGGTCCGCGTGACCAGGGCAAGGGCTGAGCGCCGCTCGGCTCCGGCGCTTTGAAGGCGCCCAGGGCGGCCGTGCCGACGGTGGTCGAGGCGCGATGGCCGGCCTCGGCCAGCGCATGTTTCAGCCCGCCGACGATCAGCCCGCGCACCAGCCCGGGATCGCGAAAGCGGACCTCGGCCTTGGCCGGGTGGACATTGACATCGACGGCCTCGGCCGGGACGGTCAGGAACAGCGCCAGCATCGGGTGCCGGTCGCGGGCGAGGAAATCCGCATAGGCGCCGCGCACCGCGCCGTGCAGCAAGCGGTCGCGCACCGGCCGACCATTGACGAAAAGATACTGATACTGGGCCGTCGGACGATTGAGCGTCGGCAGCCCTGCGAGGCCGGACAGGGCGATGCCTTCCCGCGCGGTGTCCAGCCGCATCGCATTCTCGGCAAACTCGCGACCGAGCAGCGCCGCCAGCCGGCTACCGAGATCGCATGCGGGCGGCAGATCCAGCAGGCTGCGCTCGCCCTCAACCAGACGGAAGCCGACGCCCGGATGCGCCATCGCCAGCCGTGAGACGACATCCTTTGCGTGCTGGGTTTCGGTGCGCGGGCTTTTGAGGAATTTCAGCCGCGCCGGCGTGGCATAGAACAGGTCGCGGATTTCGACCCGCGTGCCCGGGTTACCGGCCGCCGGCATCACCGCGCCGACTCTGCCGCCTTCGACCGTCAGGGTGAGCGTCTCCGCGGCATCGCGGGGGCGGCTGGTGATGGTCAGCCGGCTGACCGAGCCGATTGAGGGCAGCGCCTCACCGCGAAAACCAAGGCTGTGAATATGGCTGAGATCGTCATCGGGCAGTTTCGAGGTTGCGTGGCGCTCGACCGCGATGGTCATCGCCTCGCCATCCATGCCGCAGCCGTCATCGGTGACGGCAATAAAGCTCCGGCCGCCCTCGCGCAGACGAACGTCAATCTGCCCGGCGCCCGCATCGAGGGCGTTTTCGACCAGCTCTTTGACGACGGAGGCGGGGCGCTCGACAACCTCACCCGCAGCGATCTGATTGACCAGCGTTTCAGGGAGGCGGCGAATGCGCGGTGCCTCGCGGAGGATGGAATCGGGCATGGCGTAACCCTGCCACAAATCACCGCTGGTCAGAACCGTCATTGCGAGAGGTCACCGGCCGCGCGGCAATCCGGGACCCTCTCCTGTCCGTGGTCATTTCTGCCCGGCGGTCTACGCGCTGCGCGGCATCGATCTGGTCATTCCGGAAGGCGAGCTGGTTGTCATGCTGGGCCCCTCGGGCAGCGGCTCGACCATTTTCCAGCGCAGCTTACCGGCGGCCTTGAGCCCGGCAGTCGGGTGATCCTGCATCCGGGGGAGGCGGTGGTTGACGGCGTGGCCGTCACTGCCCGTCAGTGACGGTATTGGAGAACCGTATTTTTAAATAACTGGAAAATATCAATAATTCTTGACAGGGCCCGCATCTGTCTCCAGTTATCTGTCACGGGCTGCAGGCCCGGCAATTCTTCTGACAATCTGAAACGGGATCACGGCGATCGGCCGGGCGCATCCCTTTTGAGGACGATATGCAAACCGTATCCATCAAACCATCCGAGGTGGAGGCGAAATGGTGGCTGATAGACGCTGACGGCGTTGTGCTCGGCCGTCTTGCCTCCTTCATCGCGACTCGGCTGCGCGGTAAACACAAGCCGTCTTTCACCCCGCATGTTGATTGCGGCGATCACATCGTCGTCATCAATGCCGACAAGATCAAGCTGACCGGTAACAAGGCCGATCAGGACATCTTCTACTGGCACACCGGCTATCCCGGCGGCATCAAGAGCCGCAGCAAGGGCCAGTTGCTTGCCGGTAAGCGGCCTGAAATGGTCGTTGAAAAGGCGGTCGAACGGATGCTGCCCAAGACCAAGCTGGGCCGCGCTCAGATGGGTAAGCTGCGCGTTTACACCGGGGCGGAGCATCCGCATGAGGCGCAGAAGCCCGAAACCGTCGATTTCGCGGCGCTCAATCCGAAGAATGCGAGGTAAGGCAGATGGCTGAAGAAACCGCAACGGCCGAAACCGCCGAAAAAACCACGACCGTCACCGATCTGCAGGATCTGGCGACCGCTACCGAAAGCGAAGCAGCGCCGGTCCGCGAGCCGAAAAAGGACGAGTTCGGTCGTTCCTATGCCACCGGGCGCCGGAAGGATGCTGTGGCACGCGTCTGGATCAAGGCGGGTAACGGCAAGGTCGAGGTCAACAAGAAAGACTACAAGACCTATTTCGGCCGGGCGACCCAGCAGATGATCATCGAACAGGCGTTCAAGCTGGTCGATCGTGATGCGCAATTCGATGTCTATGCCACCGTTTCGGGCGGCGGATTGTCCGGGCAGGCCGGTGCGATCCGGCACGGCATTGCGCAGGCCCTGACCCTGTTCGAGCCGGAATTGCGCCCGACCCTCAAACAGGCCGGTTTGCTGACCCGCGACTCGCGCGCGGTGGAACGGAAGAAATACGGTCGCCGTAAAGCCCGCCGCGGCATGCAGTGGGCGAAGCGTTAGGCTAGAGCTTGCGCCATGACCATTAAGGTCGCTGTGCTCGGCGCCGGTGGCTATACCGGCGCCGATGCGGTGCGCCTGCTGCTCGGTCATCCGCAGGTCGAGATAGCGGCGCTGACCGCCGATACCCAGGCGGGCAAGGCGATGGCGGCGAGCTATCCGCATTTCGGCAGCTTTGCGCTGCCGACTCTGGCGCGGCATGAGGAGGTGGATTTCAGCGCGGTCGACGCGGTGTTCGCCTGTCTGCCGCATGCGAAAAGCCAGGAGATGGTTCGCGCGCTGCCGTCTGCGACCAGGGTTATCGACCTGTCGGCCGATTTCCGGTTGCGCGATCCGAAGATCTACGAACAATGGTATGGCAAGCCGCATGGCGCGCCGGATCTGCAGCCGGATGCGGTCTACGGTCTGACCGAACATTATCGCGATAAGATAGTCGCGGCGCGTCTGGTGGCCTGTCCGGGGTGTTACCCGACGGCGGCGTTGTTGGCATTGCTGCCGGGCCTGCAAACCCAGCTTATCGAGCCCGAAGATATCATCATCGACGCCAAATCCGGCGTTACCGGTGCCGGACGCGGTGTCGCGCAAGCCAAGCTGTTCACCGAAGTCGCCGAGGGCATGCATCCTTACGGCGTCGGGCATCACCGGCATATGCCGGAGATCGAACAGGAATTGTCACGCGTCGTCGGTCATGCCGTGACGGTCAATTTCACCCCGCATCTGGTGCCGATGAACCGCGGCGAGCTTGTGACCTGCCATGTCCGGCTGACCGGCGGCGCCGGGGCCGAGGGGGTTCGCGATGCGCTGCGCGCGGCCTATGCCGATGAGCCCTTTGTGCATGTTCTGCCTGAAGGTGAGGTGCCGGCGACACGGTATGTACGCGGCTCCAATCACTGCGTCATGGGCGTCTTTGCCGACCGTATTCCGGGCCGATGTATCGTCATCGCCGCGATCGATAATCTGGTGAAGGGATCGTCAGGGCAGGCGGTACAGAATTTCAACCTGATGATGGGGTTGCCGGAAACCACGGCGCTTACCCAGC
Organism: uncultured Rhodospirillales bacterium; assembly: GCA_964598335.1. Taxonomy (GTDB): domain Bacteria; phylum Pseudomonadota; class Alphaproteobacteria; order CAZRBL01; family CAZRBL01; genus CAZRBL01. The sequence continues at coordinate 3,686 of CAZRBL010000051.1, read as the reverse complement.
CGCCGCTGTTTCCCTAGACGCTACTCCTTGCAGTTGCGCCCTTGCGGGGCGGCGAAGCCGGTGCGGCAATCCAGAGCCATCCGGCTGAGATACCCGGATTGTCGTGCTCCCTTTGGTCGCTGGCAATGACGATGAACGGGCGGCGACTATTGCGGGTAACCCGTCGGGCGGCCGGCTTCGGCGCCCGGCTGCGCATAATAGATGATCATCGTCTCGATCCGCCCGTCAAGGCAGTGAAAGAAGTTGCAGTTGCGCAGGCGCTGCGGCCCCTGGTCCCTTACCGGTGAGGTTTCGTGCGGCGTCAGTGTCGCAAGGAACGTCGCGGCGCAGCGGCCGGCCTCGACATCGATGACATGCTCGAACGCGGTGAAGGCGGCGTCGAATTTCGACCACAGATGATCGAAAAACGCCGTCAGCGGCAGTTGATCACCGCTCGGTGCGGCAAAGAAATGCCGTTCGGGCGCATCGCCATGCCGGATGATGATCCGCGCATCGGCGGTAAAGCAGTCGAGCACGCCCGCCCTGTCCCGGCGCGTCACCGACCCGAAATAGCGGTTTTCGACCAGATCGATGAAAAAGCCGCGGTCCATGCGGCTCGCCTATCGCTGCATATGGTCTGCGTCAAGCGGCGTCCATTTGCCTTGCTGCGCTGCGTCGCTTACCAGTGCCGGCATGCAAGCCCTGATCCGCCCCTATCGCGGCGTGTTGCCGACAATCGCCGACGACGCCTTTATCGCCGAGAATGCCGTCATCATCGGCGATGTCGAAATCGGTGCCGAGACCAGCATCTGGTATAATTGCGTGCTGCGCGGCGATGTTCATGAAATCCGTATCGGCAGGCAGGTCAACATCCAGGACGGGACCATCGTCCACGTCGCCAAGGGTGCCTTCGGCACCTATATCGGCGACGGCGTGTCGATCGGCCATATGGCGCTGATCCATGCCTGCACGCTGGAGCCCGGCAGCTTTGTCGGCATGAAGGCCTGCGTGATGGACGGCGCGGTCGTCGAGAGCGGGGCGCTGGTCGCTGCCGGCGCTCTGGTCACGCCGGGCAAGCGGGTGCCGTCAGGTCAGCTCTGGGCCGGTAGTCCGGCAAAATATATCCGCGATCTGGGCGAAAAGGATCAGCGCATGTTCGACTACACCGCGCCGCAATATGTCAGCCTTGGGCAGGAATACCGCGCTGAGCGGGACTAATCGGCTTGCGCCGGGTCTCCCAGGCTTTCTGACCGCTTCTTCACATGGCTGCCCGGCGCCGGTTCCAGTACTTTCTGCGGCAAAGCGCGCGCCGCGACCTTGGCGCCGCTTTTGCGTGACAGCCAGCTCTCCCATTCCGGCCACCAGGAGCCGTCATGCTGGGCTGCGCCTTCGAGCCAGGCATCATGGTCCTGAGGTCGTTTGGTGCTGGACCAGTAGCAATACTTGTTTGCCGCCGGCGGGTTGATGATGCCGGCAATGTGGCCCGATGCGCCCAGGATGAATTTGATCGGGCCGGCGAATTGCCGGGCGCTTGAATAGACGCTGTGCCAGGGCGCAATATGATCGTCCTTGGCAGCGATCCAGCAGGATGGCGTCTTGACCTTGGAAAGATCGATTTTGTGGCCAAGCATGGTCAGCTTGCCAGGCTCGACCAGCAAATTCTTCTGATACATGTTGCGCAGGTAATAGCTGTGCATCTTGGCCGGCAGATTGGTGCTGTCCGCATTCCAATAGAGCAGGTCGAAGGGCAGCGGCTCGCGACCCAGCAGATAATTATTGACCACGAAGGACCAGATCAGATCGTTGGAGCGCAACAGGTTGAAGCTGGTCTGCATGGCGCGGGCATCGAGATAGCCCTTCTTCGCCATCTTGCTCTCGAGATGGTCGAGCTGTTCCTCATCGATAAAGACCGTCACATCGCCGGCCTGCTGGAAATCCGTCATCGTGACGAAAAAGCTCGCGGCATTGATCCGCGTGTCGCCCTTTTGCTCCAGCACCGACAGCCCGGCGGCCAGCATGGTGCCGCCGAGGCAGTAGCCGATCGCATTGATGCTGTCCTCGCCGGTAGCCTTCTCGATCTCGTCCAGCGCTGCCATCAGGCCGAGCTCGATGTAATCCTCGAATTCAATGTCGCTGTGATCCTCGGTCGGGTTGGCCCAGGAAACCATGAAAACGGTATAGCCTTGCTGCGTCAGCCAGCGGACCAGCGAGTTCTTTTCGCGTAGATCAAGAATGTAGAACTTGTTGATCCAGGGCGGGAGGATCAGCAGCGGCCGCTTGTGCACCTGCTCGGTTTGCGGCGCGTATTGGATCAGCTGCATCAGACGGTTCTGATAGATCACCGCGCCTTCGCTGACGGCGATGTTCTCGCCCAGAGAAAACGCGGTCTCGTCGGTCATGCTGATCAACAGCTCGCCGCGCCCGCGCTCCAAATCTTCGAGAAGGTTCTCAAGTCCGGTGAGCAGGTTCGCACCACCGGTCTCGAATGTTACGCGCAGCACTTCCGGGTTGGTCGCGACGAAATTCGACGGAGAGAGGGCGTTGACGAATTCCCGCGTGTAGAAATCGAGTTTTTGGCGCGTCTTGTCGTCGAGCCCGTCGACCTCGGCGACCACAGACTGCATCCAGCGCGCGGTCAGCAGATAGGATTGGCGCAGATAGTTGAACAAGGTGCCGTCCTGCCAAAGCGGGTCCTTGAACCGCCGGTCTCCGGCCGGGTTGGCAGCCACGTCGTCGCTTTCCTCGCCCAGCAGACGCAGGCTGGTCGACTGCCACAGATCGATATAGCTGTTCCACAGCGACATCTGCGCCCGCATCAAATATTGCGGGTCGGCCATGAGCCTGTGCGTCATCTCGATGAAGGCATCGCCGATCTTCATCGGATCATAGAGGGCCGAAGGATGCAGAAAGGCCTCCTGATGGCTCATGAAGTCGGTGACCAGCTTCTGGCTGCGCTCGGCGATGCGCGCCATGCTGCGGCTCCAGTGGACGAGATCGGGCTTTGACGGCGTTTCGGCCTTGGCCGCATCACTCTGTTCTTTGCCCTGTTTTTTCCGCTCTGCCATGGTGTTGCCTGTGTTCTGCGCCTTGCTGCTGCATCTAGGGTGCCGCCGCAGCCAGCCAAGGCAAGGCTGTGCCGTGTCGCAGTTTTCTCCGCAGATTTCTGCGTCCGGGCGCGTCGCTCGCCTTGTCACTGAGGTCCGCCGCCATTATGCCAGAAACAGACCTGAAACCGGTTCGGTGCGAACCATGACGATGAACACAGACGGCGTATTGATGCCTTCGCGAGCCGTGGCGCGTACGCTTTGTCTTACGCTGATATGCTTGCCGCTGTTCGGCTGCTCAGGCGGTTTCCTGGGCGGCGGCGCGCCCTATGCCGGCGATGTCGAGCCGGTGTCCCGCCAGACCCTGGTGCTGCGCGAGGACCCCGATGAGCAACGCGACCGCGAGCAGTTTGCGGAAGAGGAGGCGCTGGAGGTTGCGGAGGCCGAGCCCGAGCCCGCTGAACGGGAAGCGCGTCCGCCGGTCGAACGCGCCGATGAACCCTCGCTGGCCAATGTTCCGCCGAGGCCGGCACGCCCTGCCGATCCGCCTTCGGATGAAGGGCGCGCGCCGCCTGCGCCACGCCCGGCTCCGGTTGAGCGTGTCGAGCTGAGCCCGCCCCAACCGCCGCAAACCCCACCGCCGCAAACCCAACCGCCACGAAC
>CAZRBL010000050.1:0-20975 GCA_964598335.1 uncultured Rhodospirillales bacterium | reverse complement strand
TGATCGTCAGCGCGGTTTAGAGCGTTTTCGTTTGTTTTTGATCCGGTCCACCCCCGCACCCCCCCCCGCCTCCCCCGGACAGGATACTTGCAGAGGAGGCGGGGCGGGGGTGCAATGATCGGGGCGGCCTATTTCCAGCGGCTCTTATCGGCTAGAAACCGCGCCGAATCCTGCCCGTCGGTCGGCAGATAGTCGGCGAACAGATTGGGCGCGAAGGGCTCGACATAGGCGTTAAAGACGGGCCGGTGCAGCTCCATATGGACATAGGGCTGGCGATGCCGCGCGCGGTAAGACGCCATCGGGATATTGGCGCGGATGATTTCTTCAAATTGCGAGTTGACGATATCGACTGGCTGTCCGTCCGGCCCATAGATCGCCGAGCCGCCGCCGCCGGCATATTCGGCAAAACCGAATTCGAGAAGCCCGGGCGAGATCGCATTATTCGCAACCGTCGAATAGACCCGGTTATAAAGCGAGCCCGCCTCGATATCGAGCGGCGTAAACCCGCCGGTGGCGGTGCGCAGCACAATCTCGGCGCCCTTGATCGCAAAGGCGCGGATTACCTCGGGCTCGCGCTGGGTCGAGGTGGTGGCGAGATTGCCGACATCGGTTCGGGTGATCGGCACCACCTGATCGAGACCATACATCTCGATATACTGGTCGAGCACGTCATAGATCGTTGTCGTGAACAGCTCGAAACCGCCGAACACGCCCTTGATGTTACGGGCCTTCCAGTGCTTGTCGACGATTGAGCCGTCGGGGCCGATGATGGTCGTGATCGACAGCAAATGGTCCGGCCAATCCTCATCCTTGGCGTAAGAGCCGAAGACGATATAGCTATTATACTCTTTCGCCTTTTCCCCGATCGCTTCGGTTTCCGGGCCGGGAATGTCGATCGCCGCGCGCAGCGCTTCGGCGCGGCCCCATTTGCCGTCAAAACCGGTCAGCGGGAATTCGTGGAATTGCAGGATATCCTGCCGCCCGCCGAAATTATTCGCGGCGTCGATCAGCTTGATCATATGCTCGAGATTATCCCGCCGCGTCCGCCGCAGATTGTCGATATCGACCGGCCGCACCCGCGACTGCACGACGCCAAGCCGGATGGTATCGCTGCGCAGCGGCATGGTCGCATAGGTCCCGTCGGGCCGGATATTATGCTCATCCGCCCCCTTGCCCATAGCCGCCCGCGCCGGCTGCGTCGCGCCGCTCAGCGCGGTGCCGGCAAGGCCCAGCGCGGTCGCGCCAAGCAGCAGGTCGCGGCGGGAAGTCTGCTTCGGATCGGCTTGGTCGGTCATGGCGCGGGCCTCGCTGGTTTGATTAAGCAATCGAACCATAAAGCCCGCCGACGGGTGCTGAAAAGTGAAATTTGTGACCGGCTGGTAACGTCCTTTGGGTGGATCAGGCGATACGGCGCGCCCGGCCAAGCGCAAAAACGGCCATAGCGAGGCCCCCGACCAGCGCCGGGGCCGGGACCGCCACTGTGCCGCTCAGCCCGCCGCTATCCCCGCTATCGGCATCGCCGACCGGCAGGACATCGAAGATGTCGCCAAGCGTGCCGGTCAGCGTCCGCGTATCGGCGCCAGAGGCAAAGGTCACGGTCAGCGTGGCGCCGACGAAAGAGCCGGCCGGGCTGGCAATCAACCACGGGTTAGTGCCGAGCGACGTCAACACGTCGGTATCGATCTGAAAGGTGAACTCATCATTCTGCGCAAGGGCGCCTGACCAGATCACTTCACGGCTGTGGCTGGCCAGCATCGGCAGCGGATCACCGAAATCAATGCTGCCGGCGCTGGTCGATGTCGTGGCCGCAGAATCCTCGAACATCCCCAGCCCGACCCGCGGTTCGTCCGTCAAGATGCTGAGTCCGACCAGATCCCAGCCTGGCGCGGTCGAGCTGTTCCGTACTTCAGCGCTGAACAGATTTGCCGTGCCGGTGAAACCGCTGGAGATGAAAAAGCTGAAATCGACGCTCAGCGTCGTCGCCGACGCACCGCCGCTCAGTATCATCAGGAAAATCGCTGCAAAAACCCCGCGCATGCCGTCCTCTTACTGTACACAATCGTCACATTAGTCGCGGCGGACAGCCTTCGTCAATTCGCCTGCGTAAGCTCCTTAGCCAACCTCATCATCCTTCAGCCCCTTCAGCCGATAAAGCGTCTCCAGCGCCTCGCGCGGGGTCATGGCGTCGGGGTCTATCGCTTCCAGCGCCTCGGCCAGCGGGTCGGCCAGCGGGCCAGCTTGTTCCGTCTTGATCGGCGCCGCGGCGCTGAACAGCGGCAGCGTGTCGGTCAGGCTTGCGGCGGGGCTCGCGTCCTTGCTGCTTTCCAGCTTCTTCAGCACCGCTTCGGCGCGGGCGATGACAGCCCTCGGCAGCCCCGCCAGCCGGGCGACATGGATGCCATAGGAGCGGTCGGCGGCGCCGGCCTCGACCTCGTGCAGGAAGACGACCTCGCCCTTGAATTCTTTCACCTTCATGGTGTGGCAGGACAGGGCGTCGAGGCTTCCGGCCAGCGCGGTCAGCTCGTGATAATGGGTGGCGAACAGCGCGCGGCATTGATTGCCGTCATGCAGATGTTCGATCGCCGCCCAGGCAATCGACAGCCCGTCATAGGTCGCGGTGCCGCGCCCGATTTCATCGAGAATGACCAGGCTGCGCTCGGTCGCCTGATGCAGGATGGCGGCGGTTTCGACCATTTCGACCATAAAGGTCGAGCGCCCCCGCGCCAGATCGTCCGAGGCACCGACGCGACTGAACAGCCGGTCGATCACCCCGATATGCGCCGAGCGCGCGGGCACAAAGCTGCCGATCTGAGCCAGTAGCGCGATCAGCGCATTCTGGCGCAGAAAGGTGCTTTTGCCCGCCATATTGGGGCCGGTCAGCAGCCATAGCCGGTCATCGGGCGGCAGCGCGCAATCATTGGCGATGAAGGGCTGGCCTTCACCCTGCGCCAGCGCCTGTTCGATCACCGGATGGCGCCCGCCGGCAATTGCGAAGGCGAGGCTATCATCGACACGCGGCCGGGTGTAACTCCATTGGGCGGCCAGAGCGGCATGCGAGGCGGCCACATCAAGCGCGGCCAAAGCACGGGCCAACGCGGCCAGCGGTTCGGCCAGTGCCAGCACGTCGGCGCGCAAGGCAGCGAACAGGTCAAGCTCGACCGCCAGCGCCTTGTCGCCCGCCTCGCTGAACTGCCGTTCCAGATCGGCCAGATCGGTGGTGGTGAAGCGCACCGCGCTGGCCAGTGTCTGGCGGTGGATGAAGGTCTCGGCATGGGCGCCGGTCATCAGCGCGTCGGCATGCCTGGGCGTCACCTCGACATAATAACCCAGCACATTGTTATGCCGGATTTTCAGGCTCTGGATATCGGTCTGCTCGGCATAACGCGCCTGCAGCGCCGCGATATGGCGACGGCTGTCATCGCGCAGGGTCCGCAACGCATCGAGGCGGTCGGAATGGCCGGGCGCGATAAAGCCGCCATCGCGCGCCTGCAACGGCAGCTCGGGCGCCAGCGCTCGCGTCAACAGATCGGCCAACGCCTCCTGCCCCAGCAGCGCCGTGCGCGCGTTTTCAACGGCCGGCGGCAACGGCAAAAGCTCGGGCTTTTCCATCAGCGCGGCGGCGACGGAGAAGCCGACACGCAGTGTCTCGCGAATGGCGGCGAGGTCACGGGGGCCGCCGCGATCCAGGCTGAGCCGCGATAACGCCCGCTCCATATCGGGGCACTCTTCGAGTGACTTTCTTACCCGCTCGCGCAACTCAGGCGCGTCGACAAAGAACGCCACCGCCGCATGGCGGTTTTCGATGGCAGCGGGGTCGGTCAGCGGCATGGCCAGATGCGCGGCCAGCAGGCGGGCACCCGCGGCGCTGCAGGTGCGGTCAATCGCGTTCAGCAGGCTGCCCTTTTTCTCGCCGCTCTGGGTCCGCGTCAGCTCCAGGCTGCGGCGGGTGGCGGCGTCGATTTCCATCGCCGTGCCCGCGCCCAGCGGCCGCGGCGGGTCGAGCCTTGGCACCTGCCCTTTCTGCGTCAGCTCGACATAATTCAGCAGCGCCCCGGCGGCGGCGATCTCGGCCCGGCTGAAACTGCCGAAGGCATCCAGCGTGCCGACATCGAACGCCGCCAGCAGGCGCTTTTCCGCATTGCGGCTGTCAAAGCGCGCATCGGGTTCGAGGCTGAGCCGGTCTTTGACCGCCTGCAGCACCTCGAACAGTGCCGGGTCCTGGGTCAGACGCTCGGTGATCAGGATCTCGCGCGGCTCGATTTGGGCCAGCGCCCCGGAGAGCCCAAGCCCCGGCCCGCCATCAGCGACGGCCAGGGTGACAAAGGCGCCGGTCGATAGCTCCAGCCATGCCAGGCCGAACCGGTCGCCTGCTTTGGCCAGGGCCGCGAGGTAATTGCTGGCGCGCGCCTCGAGCAGCCCGTCTTCGGTCAGGGTGCCGGCGGTGACCAGCCGGGTGACGCCGCGCTTGACGACCGATTTGCTGCCGCGCTTCTTCGCCTCGGCCGGGTCTTCGAGCTGTTCGCAGATGGCCACCTTGTGACCCGCGGCGATCAGCCGGTGCAGATAGCTCAGATGGCTGTGCACCGGCACGCCGCACATCGGCACCTCGGCACCCTGATGCTGACCGCGCTTGGTCAGGGTGATGTCGAGCGTGCGCGCCGCCACCACGGCGTCCTCAAAGAACAGCTCGTAGAAATCGCCCATCCGGTAGAACAGCAGAAAATCCGGATGATCCGCCTTGATCTCCAGAAATTGCGCCATCATCGGTGTGATTGCCTGGCTGGCCACGGACGCCGCGACTCCTTAATTAGAGGGAATTGAAAGCCGAAGGCTAATTCCCCGCCCCATCAGCGACAAGGCCGCGCCCGTGACCAGCCCCATGACCAGCGAAGAAAACCCGGAAAGCACGATCACCGAAGTTGTCGGTCTTTTCGACAGGCGAGAGCAGTTCGACATGGCGGTGGCCGGGCTGATCCAGCAGGATTTCCCGCGCGATGTGATCAGCGTGCTGTCAAGCCATGAAGCCTTGCCGCGCGAAGCCGGGGAGACGGTCGAGGTGGATGATCCCGCGCTGCTGGCGCTGGCAGGCGAGCTGAAATACGCCTTTCCGCTGGCCACGGCCGGGCTGATCGCGATTGCCGGCGGCCCGGTGACGGCCGCGCTCGCCGCCCTGGTCGGGGCCGGGATCGCCGGGGCAGCGGCGAAGGATTATCTCGACAAGCTCACTGCCGCCGAGGACCACGGCGATTTTGAGCGCGCGCTGGAAGCCGGCGGCGTGATCCTGTGGGTACAGGTCAACAGTGCCCAGCAGGAAAAACTGGCGCATGAGACCCTTCAGGTGAATGGCGGACGCAATGTCCACACCGTCACGCGAACCGCGCCGGAATAAGGCGGGCACGCAAGCGCCGGCCGGGCTGCCGCTGCGGCACCTGCTCGGGGCGACGGCGCTGCTGGTCGGGCCGACGGTCCTGACCCTCAATATCTTTGTCCTGCTCGGTGATCTCTCGCCGCTGCTGGCCTTCTGGGCTGTGGTGATCGGCACGCTCGCCGCCGCCGCCGCGGTCTATTACTTCTATCGCGATATCGACCGGGTGGTCCGCTACAGCGCGAGGCTCATGGGGGAGCGACGCGCGACGCCGCCGAGGCCCGGCTCCGGCATGCTGCGCGATCTGGTGGCGGCGATGGCCCGGCTGGATCGCCGCTGGCGCGGTCGCGTTGCCCTGCTGGAGCAACGGCGGCAGAGCGATGAACAGGTCATCGCCGCGCTCAACGATCCGATTATCGTCCTCGACGGCCAGGGCCAGGCCCTGCGCTTCAACCCCGCCGCCAAACAGGCGCTGCCGGCCCTGAGGGACGGCGCCAGCCTGTTCAGGCTGATCGATGATGCGGCGGTGGCGAAAACCGCTGGCGAGGTGCTGGCCCGCGATGAGGCGGCGCAGATCGAGATCGAGCTGACCGGCAGCAAGCGCCGCACCTATGAGCTCCGCATCGCCCCCTTTTCCGCCGAGCCGCTTGATCCCGATGCGCTGGATATCGTGCTGGAAGAGCAGATTGAGCAGCCGGCGCTGCTGCTGACCTTTCATGACATCACCGAGCTGCGCCGGACCGAGCGCATGCGGGAGGATTTCGTCGCCAATATCAGCCATGAGCTGCAAACCCCACTGGCGACCTTTATCGGCTTTATCGAGACCATCCGCGGCCCGGCCAAGGGCGATGAGGCGGCCCAGGAACGCTTTCTCGGCATCATGCATGAACAGGCCAGCCACATGTCGCGGCTGGTGCGCGAGCTGCTGTCCCTGTCCAAGCTGGAAAACAGCGAGCAGGGCCCGCCGACCGATCACGTCAATCTCGGCGGGGTGCTGGATCAGGTGAAAGAACGCCTCGCGCTCAAGGCCGCCAGCCGCGCCATCCGCATCCGCACCGACCTGCCCGCCGATCTGCCGCCGCTGCTGGCCGAGCGCGATCAGATGATCCAGCTGTTCCAGAACCTGATCGACAATGCGATCAAATACGGGCGGACCGGCTCCGCCGTTCAGGTCACCGCCGAACGCCAGGACGGCACGGTCCGCATCGCCGTCGCCGATCAGGGGCGCGGTATCCCCGCAGAACACATCCCGATGATCACCGAACGCTTCTATCGCGTCCCCGAACAGGACCCGAAACACGCCAAGGCGGTCGGCAAGGTCGGCGGCATGGGCCTGGGACTCGCCATCGTCAGCCACATCGTGAGGCGCCATGGCGGCACGCTGGAAATCGACAGCGAAGAGGGCACGGGCAGCACTTTCACGGTCACCCTGCCGCTTGCGAGTGGGGTCGCGGGCCCTCGTGAAACTGCGGCCTAGGCGACCGCGCGATTCCTATCTATTCTGAGTCGCACTCGCCGCACCCCGTGGCGGGCGATACAAGGATGGAGAGAGGATCATGGCATCTTTCAAAGCATTGGCGCTTGCCCTGTCGGTTGGCGGCGTTTTGGTATCGAGCGCGGCGCTGGCCGGCAGCATTTTGCCCGGCGGGCCGGTTGCGGACCGGGGCTGGGAAACGGACAACCCGCCCGGCTGGACGGTCAACGGGCTGACCGCCAGTTTTGTGCACAGCGGCACAATCGGCAATGCGACGCGGTCAAATTTCACCTTTGACCGCGGCAAGGTCTATGTCGAATTCACCATCCTGTCGGGCAGTGGTAGCGGCAGCAATGATGGCGACCAAAACCCCAGCGGCTTCGGCCTGGTCACCGATGACTTCGATAACAGTGCTGTTTGGGAGACCAACAACAGTTCAATGGCGCTGTATGACACGTGGGACCACGCGCGAGCATTTCAGACTGCTGCCGATGGATCCTGGTATGAAAGCGCTCCTAATGGCCGTCCATTCAACTTTGTTGCTGGCGATGTCATGGGCTTTGCTGTCGATGCGGATGCCGGCAAGGCGTGGGTCTCGCGAAACGGTGTTTGGGGATTTGGCGGCACATCCGTTTTTTCCAACACGTTGACGCCGCTTTTCGACGCTGATTTCATTGCAAGACAAACACTTCGCTTCGCCGCCAGTAGCGGCGTTCTCGGCGGGCCGACGCGATCGGGCGGCGTCACCGCCAATTTCGGCGCCACGCCCTTTGCCTACAGCGTGCCGGCCGGGTTCAACGAGCCGGTCGATATTCCTGATGCGGTGCCGCTGCCGGCGACGCTGGCGCTGCTGCTGGCCGGGCTCGCCGCTGCTCGCGCCATGCGCAAATAACGGGAATTCGCGCCCTGCACCCTTCCCCGCCGATGGCAGTTCGCCTAGGTATGGACTGCCATCGGTTGGAGGACTTGATGACGGCTCGATTTTTCACGACGCTGCTGCTTGCGGCGATCGTCTGGGGCGCTGCGCCCCAGGCACCTTGGGCGGCAGAACGCCCCAATCCGAACCAGATTTTCATCGTCGGGTCATCGACGGTGTTTCCCTTTGCCGCGACGGTTGTCGAAACCTTCGGCCGGCAGACGGATTTCATGGCGCCGCATATCGAGCCGACCGGGTCGGGCGGCGGCATCGACATGTTTTGCTCCGGTCTGGGCCTGCGGACGCCGGATATCGCCAATTCCTCGCGGCCGATCAAGGCGTCGGAAATCGCCAAATGCGCCGCCAACGGCGTCACCGAGATCATCGAGGTGCAGATCGGCTTTGACGGCATCGTGCTGGCCAATGCGATGACCGGGCCGGAAGCCGATTTCACCAAGCAGCAGATATTCCTGGCGCTGGCCAAGACCGTGCCGGTGGACGGCGAGCTGGTGCCCAACCCCTATGAACGCTGGTCCGAGATCGATCCCGGCCTGCCGGACATTCCGATTACCGTGCTGGGCCCGCCGCCGACCTCGGGCACGCGCGATGCCTTTGTCGAGCTGGTGATGGAGGAGGCCTGCGACAGCTTCCCGGAAATCGCCGCGCTGGCCGAGACCGATGAACGCGCTTATGCGCTGGCCTGCGCCTCGCTGCGGGAAGACGGCCGCTTTGTCGAGGCCGGGGAAAGCGACAATCTCATCGTCACCCGGCTGCTGAACAACCCCAACAGCTTCGGCATTTTCGGCTACAGCTTCCTTGAAGAGAATGAGAATCTGCGCGGCCACAAGATCGACGGCGTCGATCCCGCATTCGAGAATATCGCCGACGGCAGCTATCCCATCGCCCGCTCGCTGTTCTTCTACACCAAGGCGGCGCATATCGGCCGGGTGCCGGGGCTGAAAGAATATCTTGCCGAGTTCACCTCGGACCGGGCGATCGGCGATTTCGGCTATCTGATCGACAAGGGCCTGATCCCGCTGCCCGAAGACCGCCGCCGGGCGCAGGAAGATGCCGCGCTGGCGCTGACGCCGATGGACACCGGCGCTTACTGAAAGCGGTTCTGCCGATCATGTCCCCGATTTTTCTCGGCCTGGTTCTGATCGGCCTGTCGATTGCGGCCTATTATTACGGTCGCGCCGCCCTGCCCGCCGCCGCCGAGGGGCAGCGCCGGCATTCGGTGCCCGCCTATCACGGGCTCTATGTCGCGCTGTGGTGCGGCCTGCCGGCGCTGGTGCTGCTGCTGATCTGGCTTCTGGTTCAGGACCCGCTGCTCAACAGCCTGGTGCGCGACGGCATGTCGGCCGATTATCTCGCCGGGCTCAGCGCCGTCGAGAGACAATTGCTGATCGACGATGTTCGAGCTTTGGCGCGCACGCCAGACGCCGCCGCCGACCCCGAAATGATCGCCGCGGCCGAGAGCTATCTGCATCTGGAACGGCTGGGTCGCATGGCCCTGACGGTGCTGGTGCTGGCGGCGGCGATTGTCGGGCTGAGCTATGCGCGCCGCCGGCTTTCGCCCGATTTCCGCGCCCGCAACCGGGTCGAGGCGATTATTCGCGGCCTGCTCATCGCCTGCTCGGCGGTTGCGGTGCTGACCACCATCGGCATCGTGCTGTCGCTGCTGCTCGAATCCTGGCGGTTCTTCACCGCGATTTCACCGCTGGAATTCCTGTTCGGGCTGAATTGGAGCCCACAGACCGCCTTGCGCGCCGACCAGGTCGGCGCGTCGGGGGCCTTTGGCGCCGTGCCGTTGTTTCTCGGCACCCTGCAGATCGGCTTCATCGCCCTGCTGGTTGCCGTGCCGGTCGGGCTGTTTTCTGCGATTTACCTCTCCGAATATGCCGGCAAGACCGCCCGCGCCTGGATCAAGCCGGCGCTGGAGGTGCTGGCCGGGATTCCGACGGTGGTGTTCGGCTTTTTCGCGCTGCTGGTGATGGCGCCGGCGATCAAGAGCTTTGCCGACGCGCTGGGAATCCCGGCCGATAATGAATCGGCGCTTGCCGCGGGCATCGTCATGGGGGTGATGATCGTGCCTTTCGTCAGCAGCCTGTCCGACGATGTCATCAATGCCGTGCCGCAAACGCTGCGGGACGGCGCGACGGCGCTGGGCGCTACCGGGTCCGAGACGATGCGCCAGGTGGTGCTGCCCGCCGCCTTGCCCGGCATTGTCGGCGCGGTGTTGCTGGCCGCCAGCCGTGCCGTCGGCGAGACCATGATCGTGCTGATGTCGGCAGGTCTCGCGGCCAATCTGACGGCCAACCCGTTCGAATCCGTGACGACCGTCACGGTCCAGATTGCCACGCTGTTGGTCGGCGATCAGGAATTCGACAGCCCGAAAACGCTGTCCGCCTTTGCGCTCGGGCTCTCGCTGTTCATGATGACGCTGATCCTCAACGTGATCGCCCTGGTCATCGTCAAGCGCTATCGGGAAGCCTATGACTGACCGCGCGGCCATCGCTCAAGACCGCTGGAGCAGCGCCGATTTCCAGGCGCGGCTGGCGGCCCGCAAACGCAGCGACGCGGTGTTCCGCAGCGCCGGGCTGGGCGCCATCATGATCGCGCTGGGGATGCTGGCGCTGCTGCTGTATACGGTGATCAGCGCCGGTCTGCCGGCCTTTGTCCAGACGCAGATCGATGTCGAGGTCTTTATCGATCCGGATGTTGTCGGCCCCGATGCGTCGGTCGCCGAGATCCGGCGCGGCAATTACATGGCCATGGTCCGCCCGGCGCTGGCCGCGCAGTTGACCGATGCCGACGGCCGGGCCGCGCTGCGCGACGTCAACCGCATGATCAGCCGGGTCGCCGCCGAAGAGACATTGTCCCAACTGATTCTGGACGACCGAAACGTGATCGGCAGCACAGTGCAATTAAGGTTGCCGGCTGCATCGCCGATCGATCAGTTCGTCAAGCATGGAGACAGCAACGGCGTCAGCGAGCGCCAGCAGGGCTGGATCGCCGAGCTGGACCAGGCGGGCCGCATTCACAGCGGGGTGAATTGGCAATTCCTGACCGGCGGGGCGAGCCGCGAGGCCGAGCTGGCGGGGCTCGGCGCCGCCTTTATGGGCTCCGTCTTCACCATCATCATCTGCGCGCTGCTTGCCGTGCCCTTCGGCGTGGCAGCGGCGATCTATCTGGAAGAATTCGCGCCGAAGAACCGCTGGACCGATCTGATCGAGGTCAATATCAGCAATCTCGCCGCCGTGCCGTCGATCGTGTTCGGCCTGCTCGGCCTCGCCGTCTTTCTCAATGTCTTCGGCCTGCCGCGCGCAACGCCTCTGGCCGGCGGCGCGGTCCTGGCCCTGATGGTGTTGCCGGTGATCATCATCGCCGCCCGCGCGGCGCTGCGCGCGGTGCCGCCCTCGATCCGCGAAGCGGCGCTGGGCGTCGGCGCCAGCAAGCTGCAAACCGTGACCCATCACGTGCTGCCGCTCGCCATGCCCGGCATTCTGACCGGCACCATCATCAGCCTGGCACAGGCGCTGGGCGAAACCGCACCGCTGCTGATGATGGGAATGGTCGGCTTTATCGTCGATGTGCCGATGGGCTTTACCGATGCTGCGACGGTGTTGCCGGTGCAGATCTATCAATGGGCCGGCTTTCCCGAAGGCGGTTTCCGCGAAAAAACCTCAGCCGCAATCATGGTGCTGTTGCTGTTTCTGGTTCTCATGAACGGCCTCGCAGTCTGGATGCGACGCAAATTCGAGACGAGGTGGTGAGAATGGAGGGATCAAACCAACCGGTGAAAATGTCGGCGCGGGAGGTCGGGGCTTTTTATGGTGAAAAGGACGCGTTGCGGAACGTCACGCTCGATCTGTATCGGCATGAGGTGCTGGCGCTGATCGGGCCGTCGGGCTGCGGAAAATCGACTTTTCTGCGCTGCCTCAACCGGATGAATGACACGGTGCCCAGCGCCCGGGTGGTCGGTACCGTCACATTGGATGATGAGGACATTTACGCGGCCGGCATCGATCCGGTGCTGTTACGGGCGCGGGTCGGCATGGTGTTTCAAAAGCCCAACCCGTTTCCGAAATCGATTTATGACAATGTCGCCTACGGTCCGAAAATCCACGGCCTGGTGCGCAAGGGGCCGGAAATGGACCTGCTGGTCGAACGCGCGCTGAGCGGCGCCGGGCTGTGGGATGAAGTCAAGGATCGGCTTCATGCGCCCGGCACGGCGCTGTCCGGCGGGCAACAGCAGCGGCTTTGCATCGCTCGCGCAATCGCCGTGCAGCCGGAGGTGATCCTGATGGATGAGCCCTGCAGCGCACTCGACCCGATCGCGACGGCGCATATCGAGTCGCTGATCGAGGAATTAAGGCAAGACTTTACGATTGCGATCGTGACGCACAATATGCAGCAGGCGCGCCGAGTCTCGCAGCGCACGGCGATGTTCCATCTCGGCGATCTGGCTGAGCTGGCGCCGACCGAGCAACTCTTCGAGGATCCGCAGGATGAACGAACCCGCGGCTATGTCACAGGAAAATACGGGTAAGTTTGATGGCCGACGGTAAGTCAGAAGCCGGCGGCCATATCCTGATCGTCGAGGACGAGGCCGATCTCGTCACTTTGCTGAAATACAATCTCGAAAGCGAGGGCTATGCCGTCAGCACCGCGCCCGATGCCGAAACCGGGCTCGGCCTGTTGCGAGATGAGGCGCGGCCCGACCTGATCGTGCTGGACTGGATGCTGCCCGGCATGTCCGGCATGGGCATGTGCCGGGCGGTACGCGCCGACCCGGAAACCGCGGATATCCCGATCATCATGCTGACCGCGCGCGGCGAAGAGACCGACACCATTCGCGGGCTCGATTCCGGCGCCGATGACTATATGTCCAAGCCGTTCTCGGTTAAGGAGCTGGCCGCGCGCATCCGCGCTGTCCTGCGCCGCTCAAACGCCGCTCCGCCGCCGCGCAAGCAGCTTTCGTCTTCAGGCATCGAGCTGGATATCACCGCCCATTCGGTGCAGTTCAACGGGGCCGAGGTGAAGCTTGGCCCGACCGAATTCCGCCTGCTCAAGCTGTTCATGGAGCATCCCCGCGTCGTCTATAGCCGCGAGGATCTGCTGAAGATGGTCTGGGGCGAGAATGTCTATGTCGAGCTGCGCACCGTCGACGTCCACATCCGCCGCCTGCGCAAGGCGCTGTCCGAATCCGGCGCCCCCGACGTGATCCGCACCGTGCGCTCGGCAGGCTACAGCTTCGAGCCGCAGCCGAGCGGCTGAACGCTCATTGACTTTCGGACATAAATGTCCGATTTTGGTCGATGAAGCGCGATCAATTCCTGCGTCGTCTGCGCAGCTACGCGAAGGCACATGAACTGACGCTCAGCGTCGACAGGAAACGCGGCAAGGGCAGCCATATCCGGGTATTCCTGGGTGACCGGTTCACCTTCGTGCCCGATCCCGTCAGGCCCGGCATGTTGCGCGCGGTGCTGCGGCAGCTCGGCGTCGATGAAAGGGAGTTTTGAATGCGCTACGCTTATCCCGCATCCATCGAAACGATCAGCGATGATGATGTCGTGCTGTCCTTTGCCGATGTGCCGGAAGCGCTGGTCGGCGGCGACAGCCGGGAAGCGGTGCTATCCGAGGCCGATGAGGTGCTGATCATGGCGCTGGCGGTTTATGTTCAGCAGGGGCGCGATATCCCGCCGCCCAGCGCGGGGCAGGCCGGCCAACCGCTGATTGCCGTGCCGCCGCTGGGCGCCGCCAAGCTGGCGTTATACGCCGCCATGCGCGAGCAGGGCGTCAGCAACAGCGCCCTGGCGCGGCGCCTGGGCGTCGATGAAGCGGTCATCCGCCGGCTGGTCGATCCAGACCATAACAGCCTGATCGGCCGCGTTCAGGACGCGCTGAAGGCGCTGGGCCGTGAATTGGTGGTGGAAGACCGCGCGGCATGAAAAGACCCTTCTCAGTGCAAGTCATCCCCCATGCCTTTAATGTTCCGATTTGCCGTCAATTGGGGCCTTCGTCATTGCGAGCGACCGCAGGTCGCGCGGCAATCCAGGACTCTCTCCGCACGGCGCCATTCCTGGATTGCCGCGTCGCTCACGCTCCTCGCAATGACGGCTGAGCAATGAATACGACTTCCTTGCTGCGCCGCCTGCCGCCGGAAACGGCGCATCGGGCGGCGATCCTCGCGCTTGGAACGGGCCTTGCCGGTAAGCAGAGGGCGCCTGACGATCCGATCCTGTCGACCGAGGCGATGGGGCTTTCCTTTCGCAATCCGGTGGGCCTTGCCGCCGGTTTCGACAAGGATGCCGAGGCGATGCTGCCGCTGCTCGATATCGGCTTCGGTTTTGTCGAGGCCGGCACCGTCACCCCGCTGCCGCAGCCCGGCAACCCGAAGCCGCGCGTGTTTCGCTGGCCCGAGAGCGAAGCGGTCATCAACCGCCTCGGCTTCAATAGTCGTGGACTAGAGGCATTTGCCTCTGCTTTTGAAAAACTGCCGGAAAGCAGGTTGGGTCCGATTGGCGCCAATGTCGGCAAGAACAAGGACAGCGCCGATGCGGCCGCCGACTACGCGACGGGGATCGCGCGGCTGGCGCCTTATGCGGATTATCTGACGATCAATATCTCCTCCCCCAACACGCCGGGTCTCCGCGGTTTGCAGGAGCCCGCCGCCCTGCGCGACTTGCTGCAAGCCTCGCTGGCGGCAAAAGGCGACCATCCAACGAAGCTGGCGGTCAAGATCGCGCCGGATCTGGATGAGGAGGCGATTGCCGAGATCACCGAGATCGTAATGGCCGAGGGCATGGACGGGATGATCGTGTCCAACACCACCATCGCCCGGCCCGATAAAATGCCGGAACCCCTGCGCAGCGAGGCCGGCGGCCTCAGCGGTCCGCCGCTGTTCCATGCCTCGCTGAAGGCGCTGAAGGTTGCCGCGCAAACCTCCAAAGGGCGGCTTACCCTGATCGGGGCGGGCGGGGTGCGCAGCGGCACCGGCGCCTATATGAAGATCAAGGCCGGCGCCGGCCTGGTGCAGCTCTATACCGCCATGATCTATCACGGCCCCGCCGTGGTGCAGCGGATCAAGCGCGAACTGGCCGAGCGGTTGCGTGCCGATGGGTTCGCGTCGGTGAGTGAGGCGGTTGGAGCCGATATCACCTGACGTCATTGCGAGCGGCCGCAATGACAGCATCTGGCGACCGTGCTAGACGGCTCTCGTGATTCGCGTCGTTACCATTATTGTTGCGCTGATTGCCTTTGCCGGGGCGGTGGGGGCGATTGTGCACGTGCAGGCGGGGCTGGAGCCGGCCTTGCTGAGTGCGGCGCTGGCCTTTGTCGGCGCGGCGGTGCTGTTCGACCTGATTGAGCGCGAAAGGATCCGCGCCTCGGTCGAAACCAGGCTGAGCAGGATGGACCGGGAGCTGAAGGCACTGAAACAGGCCGCCGAAAAGCCGGTGATCGATCAGCAGGCGGAGCCTGCCCCGAGCACGCCGGAACCGGAAAAGGAAGACGCGGCGACCGCCGCTTTTGAGATGCCGAGCTTGCCGGCACCGGGGCCGGAGGATCATACGCGGATCAAGGAAATCCTGCGCGATGCGGTGCGCGATGACCGCATCGTCGTCTTCGCCCAGCAAATGGTGCAGCTGCCGCAGCGCAAGCCGGTATTCATCGAGCTGTTTTCCCGCATCAAGACACCGGACGGCACCTATCTGCGGGCGGCCCATTACGTCGACATCGCCAAGCGGGAGGACCTGATCGGCGCTTGCGATAACCTGTTGCTGCTGCGGGCGATCCAGATGGCACGGACATTGTCGGAAGGAGAGCAGCCGACGGCGATTTTCTGCAATATCGCCGCCGAGACGCTGCTTGACCCCTCGTTTCGCGAGGAAATGGTGGATTTTGTTGCCAAACATCGTGAGATCGCCGAACGGCTGGTGCTGGAAATCGATTTCCGCGATCTTGGGCAGCTGGCGCAGGTCCGGCAAGGCGTGCTCGGCGCGCTGGCCGACCAGCATGTCCGCTTTTCCGTCGGGCAGCTGGGCGGCTCCAGCCCGCAAAGCGCGCCGCTGGATACATTGCCGGTGCATTTCGTCAAAATGGACGCCGATGCCCTGATCAAGCTGATCGAGCGCGACGGCGTCGAGGCGGCGGCGGAGTTGAAAACCCGTCTCGACAAGGCCGGCATCACCCTGGTCGTCGAGCGGATCGAGAGCGACAAGCAACTGGTCGAGGTGCTCGATATGAATATCGAGATCGGCCAGGGCTATCTGTTCGGCGAGCCCGAGCCGCTGGAAACCGTCCACTCGCCCAAGCTGGATAGAACCGCTTGATGGAACGCCTGGCCGGCATCGGTCCCCTGATGGGGGATTTTGATGCCGTGATCCTTGATCTCTGGGGCGTGGTGCATGACGGCATCCGGCCCTATTCGGGTGTGCCGGGGGCGCTGGCCGAATTGCGCGCGGCGGGCAAGGGGATTTTGCTGCTGTCCAACGCGCCGCGCCGGATCTCTTCGGTGGCGGCCAAGCTGTCGGGCATGGGCATCGAGGCGACCGCCTATGACCATATTGTCAGCTCTGGCGAGGTGACGCGCGATGCGCTGATCCGCCCGCCCGATCCGTGGCATGGCGGGCTGGGCCGCAAGGTCTATCACCTTGGCCCCGAGCGGGATGCCGATGTGCTGCATGATGTGCCCTATGATGTCGTGAGCATCCCGGAAGAGGCCGATTTCGTGGTCAATACCGGCATCGACGATTTCGATGAAACCGTCGCCGATCATGAAGACACGCTGCAGCGTTGCCGGGCGGCGGAGTTGCCGATGGTCTGCGCCAATCCCGATCTGGTCGTGACGATCGGCGACAAGATCGCGATCTGTGCCGGCATGCTGGCCGCCCGCTATGAGGATATCGGCGGCGATGTCCGCTATCACGGGAAGCCGTATCCGTCAGTCTATGCAAGAGCGCTATCTCTCTTAGAAACAACACACAATCGTGTGCTGGCGGTAGGGGATAGTTTGCGCACTGATATCGCCGGCGCCAACCGGCAGGGCATCAAGAGCGTTCTGGTGCTCGACGGCATCCACCGCGAGGAAGTGGCCGATGGCAAGCCGGTGGCGGAGATCGTCGCCAGTAGCGGGCATCGACCGGATTATGTGATGGAACAGCTGGCCTGGTGACGGCCTGACCGTCATTGCCGCGCCGACGGCGCCTCCTCGCAATGACGAAGAAAAGGAATGCCTCCCCTCGCATGAGGGGTCAGCGCAGGCGCGGGTTCAGCACATCCCTGAGCCAGTCGCCGAGCAGGTTCACCGCCAGCACCAGCAAGAGCAGCGCGGCGCAGGGGAACAGGACGATCCACCATTCGCCGCTGAACAGGAAACTGTTGCCGGTGCGGATCAGGGTGCCGAGAGAAGGCTGGGTCGGCGGCAGGCCGACGCCGAGGAAGCTGAGCGTGGCCTCGACGATGATGGCGAGCGCGAGGCCCAGCGTGCCGAGCACAAAGACCGGGCCGATGGCGTTGGGCAGGATATGCCGCCACAGGATGATCGGTGAGGGCACGCCGACCAGGCGGGCGGCGGCGACATAATCCTTTTCCCGCTCGACCAGCGCCAGGGACCGAACCACGCGGGCATATTGCGGCCAGTCGGCGAGGCCGATGGCGAGTATCAGCACCCAGATCGCGGTTTCGGCATCGGCGCCGCGCGGCAGCCAGATACGGGCCAGCCCGTCAATGAACAGGGCGATCAGCAGCGCCGGGATGGTCAGCTGCACATCGGCCAGCCGCATCAGCAGCGCATCCGCGAGGCCGCCGAAAAAGCCGGCCAGCAGCCCGACCAGCACCCCGAGGCTGACGGACAGGGCCACCGCGCCCAGCCCGACCAGCAGCGACAGACGCAGCCCGTAAAGAATGGTCGAGAAAAGATCACGGCCCTGATCGTCGGTGCCGAGCAGATAGGGCATGCGCCCGCCCTCGGACCATAGCGGCGGGGTAAAGCCGTCAAACAGGTCGATCTGCGCCGGATCGAACGGGTTTTGCGGCGCGATCCAGGGCGCAAACACCGCCCCGATGACGCAGGCAAGCACCAGTAGCGCAGCGGTCAAGGCAATCGGCGACCGCAGCAAAAGCGCCAAAACCTTCATGGCGACACCCGCAATCGCGGGTCTATGGCGCGGTAGGTCAGATCGGTGAGGAAATTGATCGTCACGAAGATGGCGGCGACCATGACCAGATAGGCCGCCATCACAGGCACATCGGCGAACTCGACCGCCTGCACGAACAGCGCGCCCAGCCCGGGCCACTGAAAAACCGTTTCGGTGACGATGGAGAAACCGATCAGGCCGCCGATATTCAGCGCGATGACGGTGATCACCGGGATCAGCGTGTTCTTCAGCGCATGGCGCAGATACAGGCTGCGCGCCGACAGACCGCGGGCGCGGGCAAAGCGGATATAGTCGCTGCGCAGCACCTCCATCATCTCGCCGCGCACCAGCCGCAGGATCAGCGTCAATTGAAACAGGCTGAGCGTGATCGCCGGCAGCACCAGCGAATCGAGCCCGCCGCGCCCGAAACTGGGCAGCCAGCCCAGGCTGACGGAAAACACGAAAATCAGCAGCAGGCCGGTGACAAAGGTCGGCAGCGAGACGCCGATCAGCGATACCCCGAGGATCAGCTTTGAGACCGGATGATCGGGCGCAGCCCCGGTCAACAATCCCAGGGGAATACCCAGCAGGACGGCAATCAGTGCGGAGGCCAAAACCAGTTCGAGGGTCGCCGGCGCGCGCTCCACCAGCACGTCCGAGACCGGCCGCTGCAAGCGGTAGCTGACCCCGAAATCGCCCTGAACCGCACCGCCGAGAAAGCGCAGAAACTGCACCGGCGCCGGATCGTTCAGGCCAAGGCTTTCGCGCAGCGCCTCGCGCTGTTCGGGCGTCGTGTCCTGCCCGACCATATTGCCCACCGGATCGCCGACAAAGCGCAGCAGCACAAAGGCCGCAAAGGCGACCACGATCAACACGCCGAGTGATTGCAAAAGGCGGGTAAGGGCGTAGCGCAGCATTAGACTTGCCGCGGGCCGGTCCGCGCCTCAATCCCGTCATTGCGAGGCCACGCAGTGTCCGCGGCAATCCAGAGATGTTTCCTCGCGGCGAGAGTCCTGGATTGCCGCGTCGGCTTCGCCGCCTCGCAATGACGTTGGAGTCGGGCCATCATTGCCCACGCGCCCCGAAAATCCCCGTGCCGACGCGCACCTGGGTGGCGCCGAAGCGGGCGGCGAGCTCGTAATCGCCGCTCATGCCCATCGAACGCACCGGCAGGCCGTGGCGGTCGGCAAGTTTCACCAGCAGGGCGAAATGCGGCGCAGGGTCCTGATCGGCGGGCGGGATACACATCAGCCCGTCAATTGCCAGCCCGGCCTCGTCACGGCAACAGGCGAGCAAATCGGGCAGGTCGGCGGGAATGATTCCGGCCTTTTGCGGCTCTTCACCGGTATTGAGCTGGATAAGGCATTGCAGGCGGCGATTCTGCGCCCGGCATTCATCGGCGACGCGGCGCGCGATCTTGGGCCGGTCGATGCTGTCGATAGCATCGAACAGCGCCACCGCCTCCCTGGTCTTGTTCGATTGCAGCGGTCCGATCAGGCGCAATGTCAGATCGGGATATTCGGCCCGCAATTCCGGCCAGCGGGACGCCGCCTCCTGCACCCGGTTTTCACCGAAAGCCCGCAACCCGGCCGTCAGCGCCGCCTGCAGCGCCGGAACCGGCTGCGTTTTGCTGGCCGCGACAAGCGCCGCTGCATCGGCGTCCCGCCCTGCATCGATCAGCGCATTGAGCAGCCTTTCCCGCACAATGCGGACATTCTCGGCGATGGTCTCGGCACTCTCCGTCAAAACCGGTGCCCGCAGCGCTTGCACCCGTCTCCGCCCCAGAGTAGACCGCAGGCATTCGCCCGCAGACCCGATCCCCGGGCCGTCAAGCTGTGAAAAGGGATATCGATGACAAGCCTGCCCTCGATCACACGTTTATCCATTGTTCCCGTTCTTGCCGCCGGACTGTTCATGGCCGAACAGGCCGCGGCGATCGACAGCGTCACCGTCGGCGGCCGCTATCTGTTCCAGGTCGGCCTGTTCGATTTCGACAATATCAGCGGCGAGACGGATAGCAATAATCGCGATATCCGCAATGATGTCGAATTGTGGTTCGATGCCGAAGGTCAGACCCGCGGCGGCCTGACCTATGGCGCCAGCGCCGAAATCGCCATCGAGAACGACGAGACCGATGACGACGATATCGCGTTGGACGAGGCCTATCTGTATATCGAGGGCACTTTCGGCCGCTTCGAGCTCGGCAATCAGGACAGCGCAATCGACAAGATGGCGCTGTTCGCCCCCTTTGTCGGTACCGATCTCGACCTTGAGGGTGACTGGTACGAGTTCCTCGACGATCAGGTCGAGCCTTTTGCCCAGGTTCTCGAATCCCTTGACGCGACCAAGATCTATTATGTCACGCCGCGGATCGGCGGCTTTCAACTCGGCGCCTCGTGGACGCCGGAGGGGAACAGCGAGGGCACGCAGACCGTTTTCGTCGATCCCGAGACCGATGCCCCGCTGACCAATCCGGCGGTGCTGGACCGCGGCGATGTCAGCGACTGGATCGAGCTCGGCGCCCGCTTCGATGCGCGTCTCGACGCGATCCTGATCAAGGTTTTCGGCGGCTTCAGCTTTGCCCAGAGCAATGTGCGCGGCTATGAGGATCTGCGCGGCTTTCAGATCGGCAGCCATCTCGTCTTCGGGGCCTTTACCTTCGGCGGCGCCTATATCGATCTCGGCGACAGCTTGCAGCCCTCTGCGAGCGGTTTCGATCAGACCGAGTGGAGCGTCGGCGTAAGCTGGGAAAACGGGCCGCTGGGTCTGGGCCTCAATTACGCGCAAACCGACCGTATTTTTGACAACGGCCCGACCGAACAGGATACGATTCTCGGCATGATCAATTACAAGCTGGCGCGCGGACTCGAGATTGGCAGCTCGATCGCCTATGTCGATCAGGATTTCCTGACTCTGGCCGGGGCCGTGCCGCCGCCGGTCGACAGCAGCGAGGCCTATATTCTGATGCTGCAGACCAAGGTTCAGTTCTAGCCGGCGTGTTTTAATCTGGCGCTCGCGCGCCGGCCTTTGCCCCCCTCACCCCCACCCCGCCTCCCCTGCAAGTATCCTGTCGGGGGA
>CAZRBL010000049.1:0-21430 GCA_964598335.1 uncultured Rhodospirillales bacterium | reverse complement strand
CCCCTCGGTAGTATCCTGGCAGGGGAGGCGGGGCGGGGGTGAGGGGCGGACCGGCCCAATTCCGTAGGAAACCAAAACATGCCGAGGCGTTCTGCACTCGTTACCGTCATGCTGCGGGCCGCCGAGAAGGTCGGGCGCGCCCTGATCCGCGATTTCGGCGAGGTCGAGCAATTGCAGGTCAGCCGCAAGGGGCCGGCCGATTTCGGCTCAACGGCGGACATCAAGGCCGACCGCATGCTGCGCGAAGAGCTGAGCAAGGCCAGACCGCAATTCGGCTTTCTTACCGAAGAGGGCGAAGACGTCGACGCCGCGCCGGGCGAGGCACGGTGGATCATCGACCCGATCGACGGCACCACCAACTTTCTGCACGGGCTGCCGCATTGGGCGATTTCGATTGCCGCCGAACAGGATGGCGAGATCATCGCGGGCGTTGTGCATGACCCGATCAAGGACGAGACCTTCTGGGCCGAACGCAATATCGGCGCCTTCATGAATTCACGGCGGCTCCGGGTTTCGGGCCGCAGCGATCTGTCGACCTGCCTGCTGGCGACGGGCGTGCCCTTTCTCGGCAGCGGTACCGATCCGGAGCGTTTCAAACGCCAGCTCGATATCGCCATGGCCCACACCGCCGGCGTCCGTCGTTACGGCTCGGCCGCGCTCGACCTCGCCTATGTCGCGGCCGGACGCTATGACGGCTATTGGGAAGAAGGCCTCAGCCCATGGGACATCGCTGCCGGGATTCTGCTGGTGCGTGAAGCCGGCGGCTTCGTCAGCGGTCTGTTCGACGAACAGAACCCGGTCTATGCAGACTCGATCCTCGCGGCCAATGGCGCAATCCATGCGCCGATCCTGAAATTGATGCAGGAAGCCGGGCGCGATTAAAGCGCGCGCCATTGACGATTTTTGCCCAAACCGGCAGTCGCGCTAATGTTGTGGGTATGATTCGCGGCTTTTTGCTCAGTCTTGTCGTCATCTGCGCCGGATTACCGGTCCGGGCGCAGAGTGCTGATCCGCGCGTGATCATCGATCTCGACGTCATCGACCGCATCGATCGCCCGACAGTCGATTTGCAAAGACGAAGCCTGCCGCTGCCTGCGGGGCTGAGCGATGACCCGCCTTCCCCTGAACCGGCGCCGCCTGCGGCAAGCCTGCCGCCCGAACAGCCGCCAAGACCGGCGGAAGACGAACCTGTTGCGCTTCAGCCTGCGCCGGTCACGGCCGAGCCGGCTTTGCGCGACGCGCCCCCAGCGACTGACCAAGACAGCGCCGAGATTCCGCCACCGGTCGCCGCGTTGCCGACGCCACCGCCGGTCAATATTCCGCCGCCGCCGCCCGAAGCCGCGACGACACCGCCGCCGGCACCGGTGATCGAGCGACCGGCTCAAATCATCGCACCGCCGGACCCGCCACCGCCGGACCCGCCACCGGCTGAACCGCAAGCGGCGGCTCCGGTTGAGCGTGCCTCCCTTGGCAATCGAACAGCACCGCAACCGATCCCAATGCAGGGACTTGTCCTCGCCTTCCCTGCCGGCGAAAGCGACATTACTGCAGAGGCGGAGCGCGATTTGCAGACCGCCATCGCCTGGCTCGACGCCAATCCGTCGGGACGGTTGCAGATCACCGCCTATGCCGATGGCGGGAATAACCGCAGCCGGGCACGGCAGCTTTCCTTTCAACGCGGGCTGGCCGTTCGGTCATGGCTGTTGCAGCGCGGCATCAGCGATGCCCGGCTTGATGTCGCGGCCCGCGGGGACGCGGCTGAGGCGGGGCCGCTGGACCGAGTTGACCTCGGCTTTCGTAATTGATCACCGCAGCGATTGCACTGAGGATCGATTGCTGCATATAATAAGACAGTTTCATGACAGTGGTGAGTCGGGAGACGTCGTCGGACCATACCGGTCCGGTGCGCGTTTTCTACGAACCGGAGCACTTGATGGCAGATTTGGCCATAGACAGCAGCAGCGGCACAGCCGCCGAAATCGACACCGGCCCCGAAGACCGGCTGACCGAATTTCTGCGTTATGAGATGGAGGCGTTCAGCCTTTCCGAGCGCGGCTTTTTCGACGGTGAGTTGGAAAGCGAGGCCGATCAGGATGCGCTGGTCGATGCGGTCATGAACAGTCGACGTGTTGCGCATGAAATCGTCAACCAGCCCGCCGGCGCACGATCGTCGCTGGAAACGGTTGTCCTGGCGCGTCAACAATTCCTTGTCGAGGCCATGGCGGCGCGCGCCAAGGAATATGAGATGCTGAAACCGCATGCGCAGGATCGACCGTTGCTGCGCGCATTCCTCGCCAGCCCCAAGGCAGTCGAATGGCGCTACAAGCTGCGCGACGACACCCGTCAGATTCTTGCCAGCGACCCTGAAATGCGCCTGTCCATCCAAGCGCGCGACCCGCAATTGCTGGGCCGGGTCGCCCGGGCCGTCAGCACGACACAGGATAACCCCTCTTTCGACCAACTCGGCCCGGATGAGCGCGCCCAGCATGGCAATGACATCCTGCAATCCGATGAAATGGTCGATGTCGGGCGCATGCCGGCAACGCTGATCGTGCTTGCCGAGGACGGCGTCAAAGACCAGAAGACGGCCGATAAGATCCGCAAGCTCGTTCGCCAGCGCGCCCACGGCATGCAAAAAGCGCCGAAAACCGGCATGACGGGCCCGCAAGTGGTGCAGCCGGGCTGATCGGCCGATAGGCACGAACAGGTCTGTCTCTTTGCCGCAATTGCCAGCGACGGTGATCTCGTCCTAAGGATGGGGCGTAAGGCCTCACATCATCAAGTCGATAAATAATCTATGAAAATTGCGGTTGTCGGTTCGGGTATTGCCGGGTTGTCCTGTGCATGGCTTCTGGGGCGCGCCTTTCCGGTTACACTGTTTGAGTCCGAAAACCGGCTCGGCGGCCATAGCAACACCGTCGATCTGCCGCCGGAAATACTCGACGGGCGTCCGGTCGATACCGGTTTTATCGTCTTCAACCGGCGCACCTATCCCAATCTTGTTGCGTTGTTCGAGCATCTCGGCGTTGCCTGCGAGGAAAGCGACATGTCCTTCGCCGTCAGCGCCGATCGGGGAAGGCTGGAATATTCCAGCAACGGGCTGCGCGGCCTGTTCGCGCAGAAGCGGAATTTTCTCTCGCCGGGTTTTCACGGCATGTGGAACGATATTCTGCGCTTCTACCGGAATGTGCCCAAAGTTCTCGACGCCGAGTCCGGCGTACCGGACGATCTCAGCATCGGCGGCTATCTTGCACAGAACGGCTATGGCCGGCGCTTCATCGCCGATCATCTCGCGCCGATGGCGGCGGCGATCTGGTCATCGGATCGCGGCGCGGCGCTCGACTTCCCGGTCAAGAGCTTTACCCGCTTCTTTGTCAATCACGGGCTGCTGAACCTGTTCGACCGACCGATCTGGCGCACGGTTACGGGAGGCAGCCGCACCTATGTCGCCCGTATCGCCGACAGCTTCACCGGCAAGATCGCCATGCACACACCGGTAATGCGCATTGAACGCGATGCCGCCGGGGTAACGCTTTACGGTAAGCAGGGGCCGTTGGGGCATTTCGATCATGTCGTGCTGGCGACCCATGCGGACACGGCATTATCGCTGCTGGGCGATGCCGATGATCAGGAGCGCGACGTACTCGGCGCCTTCCGCTACTCCGAGAACAGCGCCTATCTGCACAGCGATCCGGCGCTGATGCCGCGCCGACGCCGTGCCTGGGCAAGCTGGAATTACATGCTCGAGGCACAGGATGCGCCGGACCGTCCGCCGGTGCTGAGCTACTGGATGAACCTGCTGCAGAACCTGCCGCAGGAACAGGATATCTTTGTTACGCTGAACCCTCCCCAGGAACCCGAGGCTGCGCGCTGCTATCGGCGGCTGAGTTACAGCCATCCTATCTTCGATGGGCCCGCGATTGCCGCCCAGCAACGTTTCGGCAGCATTCAGGGCAGCCGGGCGACCTGGTTCTGCGGCGCCCATTGCGGTTACGGCTTTCATGAAGACGGCCTTTCAGCCGGGC
Source organism: uncultured Rhodospirillales bacterium (assembly GCA_964598335.1). GTDB lineage: Bacteria > Pseudomonadota > Alphaproteobacteria > CAZRBL01 > CAZRBL01 > CAZRBL01. The sequence continues at coordinate 17,405 of CAZRBL010000049.1, read as the reverse complement.
TTGCCGTCGCAGAGGCGATCGGTGCCGATGTCGGCCTCAAACGACCCTGGCAGGTCACCGAATCCTCACCCGCCGGTTCCGCCGCCCTCGCCGGTCACGCCGGCACCGGCTCAACGGCCGCAAGCAGGGTGGCGGCATGAACACAGCGGAAGGCATCTATCTCGGCCGGGTCATACACAAGCGGGTCAGGCCGTTCAGCCATCGTTTCACCTATCGGGTGTTCTCGCTGCTATTGGACATCGACCGGCTCGATACGCTCAATGACCGGTTCCGTTGGCTGAAGCACAACCGGTTCGCGCCGCTCAGCTTTTTCGATCGCGATCACGGACGCCGTGACGGCAGCGCTCTGCGCCCCTGGGTGGAAGAGGCCGCGGCAGAAGGCGGCGTCGACCTTACCGGCGGGAAAATCTACCTGCTCAGCTTTCCGCGGCTCTGGGGCTATGTCTTCAACCCGCTCTCGGTCTATTACGGATATGGCCGCGACGGGCAGCTCCGCGGCCTGCTCTATGAGGTCAAGAACACATTCGGCGACCAGCTCGGCTATTTTCTGCCGATGGGGACCGACGACAAGGGGCGGATGGTGCCGCATCAGGCCGACAAAAGCATGTATGTCTCCCCCTTCATGCCGATGCAGTCGCGCTACCATTTTCGCGGCAGAGTTCCCGGCGATACGCTGAGCCTCGCTATCCGGCAGAGCGTCGACGGTGCCGCCGCGCTGTTTGCCTCGATCCATGCCATGCGAAAGCCATTGAGTGATGGCGCTATGCTCAGAGCGATTGCCGGCAACCCGTTGATGACGGCAAAGGTGACCGCCGGAATTCACTGGGAAGCCTTGCACCTTTTTCGTAAAGGCGCTCAGTATTTCAGCAGGCCGAAACCGCCCGAAAACGCGATCAGCTACCCGAAACCGCCATCATGACAGATCAGCCGACCGCCCCTTACCGTCCCAATCGCGCGATGCAACTGATCCTCAGGCTGTGCCGCGAGAGCCGTTACGGTAATCTGACGATCCGACTGCCGAGTGGCGAGGAGCGGCGCTTTGAGGGCGCTGAAGACGGCCCGGACGTTACCTGGGTGGTACATCGTGATCGTGCCGCGCGGCGTTTTCTGACCGGCGGGATACTCGGCTTTTGCGAAGCCTATCTCGATGGCGACTGGTCGAGTCCGGATGTCGGCCTGCTGTTTGAATGGGCGCTGCGCAATGAAGCAGCGATAACCCAGGTGCTGGAGGGAAAAACCTGGTACCGGCTGCTGAGCTATTTTTTCCATTTGCTCAAACCCAATGGGCGCCGCGGAGCGCGCAAGAACATCGCGGCTCATTACGATCTCGGCAACGGCTTTTACGAACGCTGGCTCGATAAGACGATGACCTATTCCTCGGCCAAATTCGCCGAGGCCGACGAGCCGCTGGAAACGGCGCAGGAAAACAAATATCGCGCCCTGATCGAGAAACTCGATCTGCGGCCGGAACACCGCCTGCTGGAAATCGGCTGCGGCTGGGGCGGTTTCGCCGAATATGCGGCCAAGCATGTCGGCTGCGACATTACCGCAATCACGATCAGCCCGGCGCAATACCAATTCGCGAAAAAGCGCATCGCCGAGGCCGGGCTGGACGATCGGGTCGAGATCAGGCTGCAGGATTATCGCGACGTCACCGACCATTATGACCGGATCGCCTCGATCGAGATGTTCGAGGCGGTCGGCGAACAGTATTGGCCGGTCTTCTTCGACACGCTGCGCGATCGGCTGACCGATGGCGGGCGGGCGGCGCTGCAGATCATCACCATCGAGGAACACCGCTTTCCGATCTATCGGCGCAGCGGTGACTATATCCAGCGCTATATTTTCCCCGGCGGTATGCTGCCGACGGTCTCGGCGCTGGAACAGCAGGTGCAGCGCGCCGCGCTGCGCTGGGAAGATGTCACCGCCTTCGGCCGGTGCTATGCGGCGACGCTCAAACGCTGGAACGAGCAGTTTCAGAAGGCGTGGCCGGATTTGACCCATATGGGCTTCGATGAGCGCTTCAAACGGATGTGGGAGCAATATCTGCATTATTGCGCGGCCGGTTTTCAGGTCGGCACCATCGACGTCGTTCATTTGACGATCAGCAAGACCGCAGACGATCGTCGCTAGCACCTCCGTGTCGATAGGCCACCGTCATTGCACGCGGTCGCAGACCGCGCGGCAATCCGGCAATGTCCGAAAATGGAGGATATCCCGGGATTGCCGCGCCGACTTTGTCGGTTCGCCATGACGCATAGAGTCACGTGAATGACGGATAAACCTGGATCAAGGCAGCTGCCGATGTCGCTGCTGCTCGCTTACGGCGCGCCGGCATTGCCGCTCGCGGCCCTGCAATTGCCGATCTATATCTTCCTGCCGACGGTCTATGCGCAGACGCTCGGGCTGGGCTTTGCCGCGGTCGGCACGGTATTGCTGATCGCGCGCCTGATCGATGCCGTCAGCGATCCGTTCATCGGCTATTTCAGCGATGCGACCAGAAGCCGTTTCGGCCGCCGCAAGCTATGGTCTGTCGCCGGCGGGCCGCTGGTCCTGATCGGCGCCGTCTGGCTGTTGTTCCCCGGAGAACAGGCGAGCCTGACGGGGCTGCTGATCGGCAGCGTTCTGCTCTATGTCGGCTGGACCATGGTCATCCTGCCGCTCAATGCCTGGGGCGCCGAGCTGTCGCCGGATTACGATGAACGCAGCCGCATCGCCGGCTATCGCGAAGGCTTTACCGTTGCAGGCTCGCTGCTGGCGCTGGGGCTTATCGCGACCGCAGCCCCCGATGGCGAGGACGGTCGCAGCGCCCTCAATCTGCTGGGCTGGACTATCGTTATCCTGCTGCCGCTGGGTTTGGCGGCGGCAGCGTGGCGGGTGCCGGACCCCTTGCCGCGCAAAACCGCGCCGCTACCCCTCCGCGAGCGGTTCGGGATTATCCTCGGCAACCGTCCCTTTCTTCGCCTGATCTTCGCTTATCTTGTCAACGGCGTCGCCAACGGCCTGCCGGCAACGCTGTTCGTGCTGTTCGTTTCCGCGGGCCTCGGCGAACCCGATGCGGTCGGTCCGCTGCTATTCCTGTATTTCCTGTGCGGATTGCTGGCGGTGCCGCTGTGGCTGTGGCTAAGCTATCGCTATGGCAAGCACCGCACCTGGTGCGGCGCGATGATCTGGGCGAGCGTCGTCTTTGCCTTTACGCCCTTGCTGGGGCCGGGCGACCTTATCGGCTTTACCGTCATTTGCGTGCTGACCGGGGCCGCGCTGGGCGCCGATATTGTGCTGCCCGCCTCGATGCAGGCCGATGTCGTCGATCAGGATACTGCCGTCTCGGGAGAAGCCCGCACCGGGCTGTATTTCGCGTTCTGGAGCATGGCAACCAAGCTCGCACTGGCGCTTGCCGTCGGTATTGCCTTCCCGCTGCTGGGGCTTGTCGGCCTTGATGCGACCGCCGGAACCGATGCCGATACGGTCGAGGGCGGGGCGCGCTGGATGTTGGTCGGCCTTTATGCGCTGGCGCCGATCGTGTTCAAATCGGTTGCCATCACACTGATCTGGGGCCACCCGCTGGACGCAAAAAAGGTAGCGGAAACCCGTGCCGTTATCGATGCGCGGGGCTGACAGGCCGACCGTTCGAACAAACAAGGACACTCAGAATGCTTCGAGAACTCACGCGTTTCGCCCTCGCAGCAGCCGCGTTGCTGCTGCTCGCTTCCTGCACCTCGCAATCGATCGAGGATTTCAGCGGCACCGAGCCGGCCTTCGTGCCCGAGGAGTATTTCACCGGCAATGTTCAGGCCTGGGGCGTATTCATCGACCGGTTCGGCAATAAGCGTCGCCATTTCACCGTCGACATTATCGGCGAGTGGGACGGTCGGGTCCTGACCTTGACCGAAGATTTCCTCTATGATGACGGGGAGGTTGATCAACGGATCTGGCGGCTGGAGAAGACCGGAGAGGGGCGCTACACCGGTACCGCCAATGACGTCGAGGGAGAGGTGCCGATCAGCGTCGAGGGCCAGGCGATGAATTTTGAGTATCGGCTTGGGCTTGAGGTCGGCGACGATGTCTGGGATGTCACATTCAATGACTGGCTGTACCGCATCGATGACGACATTGTATTCAACCGTGCCGAGGTCAGCCGCTGGGGGATCACCATCGGTGAGGTCATCCTGTTCTTTCAGCGGCAGCCGCCGGCAGACTGACCGATGACCGCTGCCGACGCGACCGGCGCGGCACCGGAAAATCCCTATTGGGTCAAGCGCAGCGGACTGCTGGGCGGGGTTTTGCTCGCCATTGCCTTACAACTCTTTCCGGTGCCCGACGGCCTGACGCCCGAAGCCTGGATGCTGGCCTCGCTGGCGCTGATGATGGCGGTCTGGTGGGCGACCGAAGCCATCCCCATCGCCGCCACCGCGCTCGTGCCGCTGGCACTGTTCCCGTTTTTCGGGATCGCCGACGCGCGAGAGGCAGCGACGCCCTATGCAAGCCCGACGGTGATGCTGCTGCTCGGCGGCTTCATCATTGCGCTGGGCATCGAGCGGTGGAACCTGCACACCCGCATCGCGCTGAACATCGTCGCCCGCTTCGGCACCCATCCGGCCGCGCTGATGCTGGGCTTCATGGTCGCCGGCGCGATCCTGTCGATGTGGATATCAAACACCGCAACGACGCTGATGATGATCCCGATCGCGATGAAGGTTGCAGAGGCCGAACAAGGCGAAGGCATGGACATGCGGATTTTCGCCCCCGCCTTGGCCCTGTCCATCGCCTATGCCTGCTCGATCGGCGGCATGGCAACACCGGTCGGCACGCCGACCAATCTGATCGGCCTCGCCTATCTCGAAAGTCAATTCGGCACTACCGTCAGCTTCGTCGAATGGATGAGTGTGGGTTTGCCCTGCGTCATCGTTCTGATCCCGCTGGTCTGGCTGGTTCTGACGCGCTTCGTCTTCAAGGTCCGGCGTCAGGTCAAGGGCGGCGACGGCGGTCACGCGGCGATTGCAGAGCGGCTGAAGGCGCTCGGAAGCATGACGGCACCGGAAAGGCGCGTTGCCGCCGCTTTCGGCACCGTTGCGATCCTGTGGATCGGCCGCGACCTGCCCGGCGGCATCGGCTGGAACCCGTTGCTTGCCTGGCTGAGTGAGAGCCTCGGGCTGGGCATCACGCTGGCGCTGGGCAATGCGCAAATCGCGATCATGGGTGCGCTGGCCATGTTTCTGATCCCGGCCGGTTCCATCGAAGACCGGCGCGCAATGCTGATGGACTGGCCGACGGCAGCGCGGGTGCCTTGGAATGTCGTGCTGCTGCTGGGCGGTGGTTTGTCTCTGGCGGCGGCCATTCAGGCTAGCGGCCTGGCTGAATGGATCGGGATTTATCTGGCCGGTATCGCCGATTTGCCGCTGCCGCTGATTGTCCTGATCGTCTGTCTGATCGTTGTCTTCCTGACCGAGTTCACCTCCAATGTCGCGACCGTGTCAGCCTTTCTGCCGGTGCTGGGCGCGCTGGCGGCCCAGGTCGGAGTGCCGCCCGAATATCTCGTCGTGCCGGTGGCGCTGGCCGCCTCCTGCGCCTTCATGCTGCCCGTCGCAACCGCGCCCAACGCCATCGCTTTTGCCTCGGGCCATGTCGCCATGCCGCAAATGATCCGCGCCGGTTTTCGCCTGAACCTCATCGCCGCACCGATCATTGCTCTGCTTGCCAGCTTGATCGCGCCCCGCGTGCTCGGTTAAGTCCCTGCACAAGTCAGTCAGAAGGAAACCATCATGATCGAGCTGTACACCGCCCCAACCGCCAATGGTCAGAAGGCCTCGATCATGCTGGAGGAAGTCGGCCTGCCTTATCGCTCGCATGTCATCGACCTGCAGGCGGGCGGTCATCAGGCCCCGGATTTCCTGTCGATAAATCCGATCGGCAAAGTACCGGTCGTCATTGATCCCGACCCGCCGGGCGGCGGAGAGCCGCTGACCGTCGCCGAAACCACCGCTATCGTCATGTATCTGGCGGAGAAAGCCGGCAAGCTGATTCCCGACGATCTTCAGCAACGTGCGATGATGCACCAATGGCTCGCAATCGTCTCGTCCGATATCGGCCCGGCCTTCACCGGTGAATTTATTTTCGGTCACCTGATGCCGGAGAAGATACCCTTCGCGATCCAGCATTACGATAAAGAGGTCAAACGCTATCTCGCGGTGATGGAAAAGCGTTTGAGTGAGAGCCCTTTTCTCGCCGGTCCCGACTATACGGTCGCCGATGTTCTTGCCTATCCGGTAGCCGCCACCTCGGCCCAACGCACGGCGGACAAGCTGGAACCCTACCCGCATATCGCCCGCTGGGCCGCCGGCATCGGCGAACGCCCAGCCGTCCAGCGTGGTATGCAACCGCCGAGCTAGCGCATTTTCGGACCTTTCCGGTCCAGCCCTGCAAATATCCTGTCGGGGGAGGCGGAGCAGAAGTGCAGCGGTGGCCCGAATCAAAAGCAGAGGCAAATGCGCTCGCTTGCCGCCTGCGCAGCGCTTTGGTACCTTTTGCCGCTGTCATGCGCAGCCATCCCGCCTTTGACCCTGGAGCATAAACCGTGTCCGCAGCCGAAGATGACAGCAAGCTTCGTGCGCAACTGAATGCGGCCAAGCGAAAAAACGGCACGCTATGGGTTGCGGTCTGGTTTCTCTTCTTCGTCTCATGCGGGCTCGGCGGCCTCAGCGCTTATCTCTTCATCAAGCGTGATCAGCCCCTTGTCGCGTTCACCGAAGAGGTTCGCACCGGCGTTGACGATCGGGAACTCGCCGCGTCAGAGGTCGTGGCGGCGGATGATGAAACCCCCGCCATTGCCCTGCCCGAGGACAGTGTTGTCGCCCTCGACAAGCGCGATCGCATCATCCAGACGCTGGAGGTTTTCGCCCGTCAGGATGGCATTTTCAGCCCCTGTTTCCCAGGCGCCTACAACAACAGCCAGATCCCGCTGGTGGTGGCAGACTGGCTGCGCCAGGCAGGCTTCAGCGATGATGAAATGCTGTTCATGAACGCCCGTTATGAACAGGTATGGCAACAGCATTTCCGCCAGACCGCCAGCGCCTTACCGGGCGATAGCGCGCGCCGCGTCAGCAATTGCCAGCGCATGAGCGAAGAATATCTGCGAACCGACTCCGGTCAGTTGGGGCTCGATACCCCTGACCGGGTCGTCGCATATATGCGTCAGATTATGACGTTCTAACGGGATCGCCCTCGCGCTGACCCTGTTTTTCCATGGCTGATGTCTCGTTCCGTTTCTTAGCTTTCTTTACCCGCGTCAATTGATAGACCGCGAAAGCAAGAATGACGAAAAAGGTGGCTGCGGCGAGCGCGTAGATGATGAAATAGTCGGTCATGGTACAACTCCGTTGGTTGGTGTTGAAACCTTAACGGCGTACTCATGCTGACGTTCCGCACCCGAGCCTGTTCAATATGTCGCATAGCTCTTTTCTTCGATGAGCGCGGAGCCGAGCGCGTCATTTAAACGTCGTTTGATCGCCGCTCGCCGGTCATTCGTCCGGTAAACGGCGCGCGCCAGCTCGATGAAGCGCTCATCGAAGCTGTCTCGTCTTTCGCATTCGCGGATATCATCCTCGATCCGCCAAAGCGCCTCATTAACCTGCTTCAATGCCGTGATGTCGTCGTCAAGGACAGCATCCGACGGCCAATTGGCATCGCGCACCGCGATCAGTGCTGCCAGCTCATTCCGAACATTGATCAGCTTGTCGGCATCGCTGAACTTTGCCGCCTTGATTTCGAGAATACTGATCTTGTCGAGGAGTTCACCCCAGGAGATCGGTGCGTGCAGCATCACCTTATACTCGCGCGGATCGAAGCCATGTATCGGGCATGGCAATCATGGATCGGGACATCTGACATCATGCTCAAGCTCTATTATTGGCCGACGCCAAATGGCAAGAAAATCACGATCTTCCTCGAAGAGACCGGCTTGCCCTATGAAATCGTCCCCGTGGCAATCGGTAAGGGGGAGCAATTCGAGCCCGATTTTCTGGCATTCTCCCCCAACAACAAAATTCCGGCGCTGACCGATCCCGACGGCCCCGACGGCAAGCCGATCTCGGTCTTCGAATCGGGCGCCATTCTGGTCTATCTGGCGGAAAAGACCGGCAAATTCATGCCGAGCGAGCCGCGCGGTCGGAATGAGGTGATGTGCTGGCTGATGATGCAGATGGGCACCGTCGGCCCGATGATGGGGCAGTACAATCATTTTGCGATCTATGCGACCGACAAGAATCAGGAATACGCGACCGAGCGTTACAGCAATGAAAGGCTGCGGATTTACGGCGTACTCGACCGCCGCCTGAAAGATCACGCCTTCCTTGCCGGCGCCGATTACAGCATCGCCGATATGGCAACCTTTCCCTGGATCCTGCCGGAGATGCAAAAGGTCGACATGAGCGAGTTTCCGCATGTCGACCGTTGGCATAAGGAGATCAGCGCCCGCCCTGCCGTTGAGCGCGGCATGGCGGTCGGCTCCGAGCTGCGCAAACCTAATGAGGCGATGGACGATAAAGCCAAGGAAATCCTGTTCGGCAAAACGCAATTCGCCAAGCGCTGACGCCATGACCGCAGGGGCACTGCGTGCCGAGGCTCTGCCGGCGCCGCCGGACGCCGACCCGGCCTTCGCCTATTTCCTCGATTTTGACGGTACGCTGGTGCCGATTGCCGATCGTCCCGACGGCATCGCGGTGCCGGAAGGGCTGATCCCGCTATTGGCAAGGCTGCAACAAATCACCGGCGGTCGGATCGCCGTGGTCAGCGGCCGGGCGATCGAAACGATTGACGACTATCTCGCCCCGCTCTGCTTGCCGATTGCCGGGCTGCACGGGCTGGAACGGCGCGGCAGCGACGGCAAAGTTTCGCATCAGGCGGTACCCGAAGCCGCCCTGGATGCCGCGCGCATCAAGCTACTCACAGCCATTAGCCACCAGCCCTTGCTGGAACTCGAGGACAAGCAGCGCAGCCTGGCCTTGCATTACCGCCGCGCGCCGGAGCTGCGCCAACATTGTCAACACCTTGCCGAAGCGGCGGTCACCGCAGCGGAGGGCTTGCTGAGCCTGCAGGCCGGCAAAATGGTCATCGAGATCAAACCCGCCGGAATCAATAAGGGCCAGGCGATCGAGGATTTCTGTGCCGAACCCCCGTTTGCCGCGGCGCGGCCGGTGATGCTGGGGGACGATTTGACCGATGATGCCGCCTTTGACGTCGTCAAGCGCCGCGGCGGGCTGGCGATCCTGATCGGTGACCGCGCCGGATCGACTGCCGATTACCGGCTTGCCCATGTCACCGACTGCCACCGCTGGCTGGCCGCCATGACCGAAACCCGTCAGGAGAGTACCGTATGAGCCGCCTCGTCGTTATCTCAAATCGCGTCACCCCGCCGGTACGTGACAAAAGCGGATCGGCCGGCGGGCTGGCGACCGCGCTTCATGCCGCCTTGCGGAAATATGACGGGTTCTGGTTCGGTTGGAGTGGCGAGGCCGTAGACAGCGTGCGCGGCCGCGCGGAAACCGAAAACATTCACGGCGCCGAGATCGCTACGGTTGACCTGACCCATGAGGATGTCGAGGAATACTACAATGGTTTTGCCAACCGCACGCTCTGGCCGCTTTTCCATTACCGCATCGACCTGACCGATTATGACCGGCAATTCGATACCGGCTATTTCCGCGTCAACCGCTTTTTCGCCCATAGCGTCAGGCCGCTGATCGAACCTGACGACCTGATCTGGTTCCACGATTATCATCTGATCCCCTGCGGCGCCGAGTTGCGGCAGATGGGTCTGGCGAACCGCATGGGATTCTTTCTGCACATTCCCTGGCCCGCCCCCCAGGTGCTGGCGACCCTGCCGAAAGCGACGGAGCTTGTCCGGGCGCTGTTTGCCTATGATCTCATCGGTTTTCAGACCGAGGGGGATGTCGAGACCTTCAAGGCTTTCATCCGGCGCGAGATCAGCGGCGAAATCCACGATGACGGGCGGATTACCTGCTTCGGACGCACGGCCAGGGTCGCCGCCTTTCCGATCGGTATCGATTACGATGATTTCCGCCAAATGGCGGCATCAGAAGAGGCACAGCGCAATCGCGAGCGGATGACCGCAAGCCTGTCGCAGCGGCGCATGATCATCGGCGTCGACCGGCTCGATTACTCCAAGGGGATCGCCAACCGTTTCCAGGCCTATGCCTCGCTGCTGGAGCAATATCCGGAGAACCGCAACCAGGTGCTGATGCTGCAGGTCGCCCCGCCCTCGCGGGAGCAGGTGCCGGCCTATCAGGAGCTGCGCGACGAGCTCGATACCCTCGCCGGGCAGATCAATGGCAGCTATGCCGATTTCGACTGGGTTCCCCTGCGCTATGTCACCCGCGGCTATCCCCGCCCCGCTCTGGCCGGGCTGTTTCAGGCGGCAAAGGTCTGTCTGGTGACGCCCTTGCGCGACGGCATGAATCTGGTCGCCAAGGAATATGTCGCGGCGCAGGACCCTGACGATCCCGGTGTGCTGGTCCTCTCACGTTTTGCCGGAGCGGCACAGCAGATGGGCAGCGCCCTGATCGTCAATCCCTATGATCACCAGGACATGGTCGATGCCCTGCAGACGGCGCTGACAATGCCGCTGGAAGAACGCCGGGAACGCTGGTCCGATCTGAACCGCACGGTACAGGAGCAGAATGTGCTGGCCTGGCGGGATGAGTTCGTCAGCGCTTTGCGTGACGTGGCGCGCTAAAGCGTTTTCATCTGCTTCCGCTTCGTTCCGGCACGCTGATGACATTTCCGACATCGTCGATTCGGCGATCGGCGCGGCTCAGCCATCGCCCGACGCAGCCTCGCCCAAACGGCTGATTTCAAAGATGACGACGGTGCCGATGGTGCCGCGAGTCACCTCGATACTGCCGCCGAGCCCCTTGACCAGACCGCGCACCACCCGGCTGCCCAGCCCCCCGGTCTGAGGCCACTGGATATCTTCGGGCATGCCGACGCCGTCATCCGATATCGTTACCCGCAGGCCGCCGTCATTGGTGCGGACAACACGTAATTCGACCAAGCCTGTTTCCTGCCCGCGGAAGGCGTGCTGCATGCAGTTGGTCAGGATTTCCGAGACAATCAGGCCGATACGGGCGGCCTTATCCGTCTCGATCTTTATGCTGGTGACATCGACATTCATCCGAACGCCCGGCCTGCCGTCGAGATGGGCAATCGATGAGGCGATGCGCCCGATATAGGCCCCGAGCTGAATGACATCTTCATTGCTGTATTGTCGCGCCGACGACATCTCCTCATAGAGAAGCTGCAGGCTTTCGATACGACGGGAGATATCGCCGAGCTGATCCTGGTCCTCAAGTTCTCGGGTCTTGACGCGGATCAGGCTGAGGATCATCGACAGATGGTTTTTTACCCTGTGCTGGACCTCAGAAAGCGCTGTCTCGAATTCGGCCAGCTGGTCCTTTTCGGTATCCTTGTCGACCTCTCGCTGGAGGCCCAGAAAATACCGCGGCGAGCGTCCCTCAGCGCTGTTCTGATCGAACACCGGCGTGATCAGCAATGCATTGAGAAACGGTGTGCCGTCAGCCCGGTAATTGGTTAGGATTACCGACACATCTTCGGCTGATTCAACCGCACGCCGGATTTGTTCCACCTCCTGGCTTTCGGTTTCGGCGCCCTGAAGGAACCGGCAATTGCGACCGACGGCAGAGTCCGAAGAATAGCCGGTCAGTCTCTCAAAAGCGTGATTCACATAGACAATAGGATTGTCTTCCTGAACCGGGTCGGTAAGGACCAGGGCAACTTTCGAGGAGGAGAGAACGGTGGAAGCGGTTTCAGCATCCATGACACGACACCATGCATTGCCTTGGCATTAACCGGAACAAGCCAGACAGACCTAATTCATCCGCTGACGGACAAGTTTTTTCGCGTCAGGCAAAAATACCCGGAAGTCCGAATGCTGTCGAGAAGTTTTCAATTGACCCAAAGGCTTAGCCCTTGGGCAGGGCCTGCACGCGCAAGACGGCTTCAGTGCCGACTCAATGCCGGAGCAAACCTCTGATCCGCGCTAAGGCGCTTCGGAGGCAACCCGGAAGCCGAGCATGAAGCTGCGATAGCTCGCGGGATCGTTGCTTCGCACCGCAAGCCGAGCCCAGCCCGGCCCGCTGATCCAGCCGCCGCCCATCGGCGTGCGGGCGCTGCAATCGCCGCCTTCGGCCTCTGTCACCGGCGAGCCGTCCACCGGCGTTCCCTCAAGGTTGTCGCGCCAGCAATCGGCCGTCCACTCCCACGCATTGCCGATCATGTCATGCAGCCCGAAACCATTGGCCGGGAAGCTGCCGGCCGGGGCGGTACGAACATACCGGTCACGGCATGGGAACAGATCGCGTTCCGGATAGACCTCGCCGAAACGCCAATCAGCCAGATTGGCGTGATCGCACGCCTCGGATGCGTCGTTGCCCCAGGGCCAGGCATCTGTCGAGCCGGCGCGGGCCGCAAATTCGAACTCAACCGCCGAAGGAAGTCGGTAAGCGCGGCCAGTCTTCTCGCTGAGCCAGGCGGCATAGGCCACGGCATCGAAATAGCTGACGCAGACCACCGGCTCGTTTTCACGCTGGGCAAATCCGGGATTGTCCCAGCCATGTGTCGCCACAAAGCCGTAACGACCGTCGAAATAATTGCAGCCGCGCAGAATGTTGCCCTCGCGATCGCGGCTTGGCTCGGGAACATGGCCGGTCGCCTCGACAAAAGCGCGGTACTGGCCCAGCGTTACCTCCGTTTCGGCAAGCGCAAACGGGGCCGGAATACTGGCGACCACGCGGTCGCGCTCATGGCGCTTGCGGCCGATCCGATCGCTCGGCGAGCCGATCTCGACGCTGCCGGCAGGAACCACGACCATTTCCGGACAGTCGAGGCAGTCCTGAAAGGTCTTCGGCATGTCAATCTGAGCCGACGCCTGTTCAGCGAGCCCAAGGGTCAGAAAGCCGCAGAAAAACGCCGCGACCGTTTTGACGCGCATCACCCGGTCTTTGCCTTCGACGATTTTTTATCCGTCTTGGGCGATGCGCCCTTCTTCTCCGGATAGGAAAAGGTCAGCAACCCGTCTTCGAGTTCGATACGGACCGTGCCGCCGCTGGTCAGGCGGCCGAACAGCAGCTCTTCGGCCAGCGGTTTCTTGACCTCGTTCTGGATCACCCGGCCAAGCGGACGCGCGCCCATTTGCGGGTCATAGCCCTTCTTGGCAAGCCATTCGCGTGCCTCATCCGAGAGCTCGATCGACACGCCACGGTCACCGAGTTGAGCTTCCAGCTCGATAATGAACTTGTCGACGACGCGGCTGACGACCTCGATGCCGAGCGCCTTGAACGGAATGATGGAGTCGAGCCGGTTGCGGAATTCGGGCGTGAACATGCGCTCGATCGCTTCCTTATCCTCGCCTTCGCGGGTCGTCCGCTCAAAGCCGATGGCCGGTTTCGCGAGATCCGAGGCACCGGCATTGGTGGTCATGATCAGGATGATGTTGCGGCAGTCGATGGTCTTGCCGTTATGGTCGGTCAGGCGTCCGTTATCCATAATCTGCAAAAGCAGATTGAAGACATCAGGGTGCGCTTTTTCGATTTCGTCGAGCAGCAGCACGCTGTGCGGATGCTGATCGATGGCGTCGGTCAGCAGACCGCCCTGATCGAAGCCGACATAGCCGGGCGGTGCGCCGATCAGCCGGCTGACCGAATGCCGCTCCATATATTCCGACATGTCGAACCGATGCAGTTCGACACCCAGGGACCGCGACAACTGCTTGGCAACCTCGGTCTTGCCGACGCCGGTCGGGCCGCTGAACAGATAGCAGCCGATCGGCTTGTCCGGAGCGCGCAGCCCGGCGCGGGCCAGCTTGATCGCCGAAGACAGCGCTTCGATGGCATCATCCTGGCCGAAGACCATGGTCTTCAAATCGCGTTCGAGATGGGCGAGAACGCGCTTGTCGTCGCGGCTGACACTTTTCGGCGGAATCCGGGCGATCTTGGAGATCACATTCTCGATCTGCTTGATCCCCATGGTTTTTTTGCGCCGTGAGGGCGGCAGCAGCATCTGTGCCGCACCGACCTCATCGATCACATCAATTGCCTTATCGGGCAGCTTGCGGTCGCCGATATATTTGGCTGACAGCTCGACCGCGCCCCGCAGCGCTTCATGCGTGTAGCGCACGCCGTGATGCTTTTCGTAATACGGTTTGAGACCCTGAAGAATCTTGATCGCTTCCTCGACCGTCGGTTCATTGACGTCGATCTTCTGAAAGCGCCGGACCAGCGCCCGGTCCTTCTCGAAATAGCCGCGATACTCTTTATAGGTGGTCGAGCCGATGCAGCGCAGCGTGCCGCTGGCCAGCGCCGGCTTGAGCAGGTTGGAGGCATCCATCGCGCCGCCGCTGGTCGCGCCGGCGCCGATCACGGTGTGGATTTCATCGATGAACAGGATCGCGCTGTCATCATCTTCAAGCTCGGACAGAACCGCCTTCAGACGTTCCTCGAAATCGCCGCGATAACGGGTCCCGGCAAGCAGCGCCCCCATATCGAGCGAGAAGATGGTCGCGTTCTCAAGCACCTCGGGCACCTCGCCATGGACGATACGGCGGGCAAGCCCTTCGGCAATGGCGGTTTTGCCGACGCCGGGATCACCGACATAAAGCGGGTTGTTCTTCGACCGGCGGCAGAGGATCTGGATCGTCCGCTCGATTTCGTGCCGGCGACCGATCAGCGGATCGATCTTGCCCGCTCGCGCCTTCTCATTGAGGTCGATGCAATAGGCATCGAGCGCTTCGGATCCCTTCTTGACGACCTCTTCGGCACTTGCTCCGTCCTCGGCCGCGCCTTCGACAGTCTTGGCCTGGGATTTGCCGGTGACCTTGGCGATGCCGTGCGAAACAAACTTGACCGCGTCATAGCGGGTCATCTGCTGTTCCTGGAGGAAATAGACGGCATGGCTCTCGCGCTCGGAAAACAGCGCGATCAGGACATTGGCACCGGTCACCTGCTCCCGGCCCGACGACTGCACATGGATCGCCGCGCGTTGCAGCACCCTCTGGAAACTTGAGGTCGGCTTGGCCTCGCCGCCTTCCCGATCGATCAGAGTCGCCAGCTCATCATCGACATAATCGAGAAGATCCTGTTTGAGCCGGTCGAGATCGACACCGCAGGCGGTCAAGACCTCGGCGCCTTCATCATCATCCGCAAGAGCGAGCAGGAGATGTTCCAGCGTTGCATATTCATGTTGACGGGCATTGGCGTAATCGAGCGCGCGGTGAAGCGTGCGTTCGAGGTTACGAGACAGCATGCAATCGTCCTTGTTCTACGATCACCGTCACGATGCGCCGTCTTCGGTGCCGCTCGGATCACTTCCCTTGCGGCCGGCGCATCGACGGATTGTGTCCAAGGATATCACGCAATAAGCCGCTGCCTAGGGGTTGACTCGGTCAAAGTAGAATTAAGGCAGCCTCGGCCTCGGAATGCCTAATCTTTTTCCAACGTGCACTGCAGCGGATGCTCGTTCTGACGGGCAAATTCCATCACCTGGTTGACCTTGGTCTCGGCGACCTCATAGGTAAAAACGCCGCAGACGCCGACGCCCTTCTGATGGATCTGCAACATGATCTGCGTCGCCTGATCGCGATTCATGTGAAAGAATTTCTGCAAAACGACGACGACGAATTCCATCGGCGTATAATCGTCGTTCAGCATCAGAACCTTGTACATCGCCGGCCGCTTGGTTTTCGGCCGCGTTTTGGTGATCAGACCGGTGCCGGCGCCGCGGCGGCCGCCATCGTCATCATCATCGTAATCATCGTCGTCGCTCGCGCGCGGCGCGCCGGAGGCCTTGAACGGGCCGATCGATATTCTGTCTGACATCATCGGATAGGACGTCACCCAAAACTCACTGAATTGCTGAAGCTCTCCGCAGATATTAGCGCAGTTTTTGCAGGATCATAGGGGCATCACGCCGCCATATCGTCATCGAGCAGATTTTTTACCCGGCGCAAAACCGCGTCGCGTCCGGCATGTTCGACAACCCAGGCGCGCCCTGCCGCGCCCATTTGTTGCCGACGGTCGAGATCATCGATCAACGCAATGACGGCGAGGGCGAAGGCGTCGGGTGTACCCGGCGGAACGATGACGCAGGCGCCGCTCTCCCTGGCCAGCCGGTCCAGCGGCGAGCCCGGCTCGGCCGTGGCAATGAAGGGGCGGCCACAGGCCATGATCGAGAAGGCTTTGCTCGGCACGGCGAAATCCGCGGCTTCGGGGCGTTGCGGCACCAGATGGACATCGCCTTCCGCCATCGCATCGGCAAGCCGGTCGTCGTCGGCCAGCCCTTCGATGCTCACGTTATCGAGGGCAAGCGCCGCGGCCTTGTCACGCAGCGCCTGCTCCGCATTGCCGGCGCCGCGCATCACGATCCGGATATCCGGCGCCCGCCGCTGCAGCAGGGCGGCCATATCAATCACCTGATCGAGCCCCTGCTTATGGCCGAAATTGCCTGAATACAGCACTGTCGGCGGCTGGTCTTCAGGGCGCGGCAGCGGGCTGAGGGCATCCGTATTGACATGCGGCGGCAGCACGGTGATCGGCGCGGTCACGCCCATCCGGCGTAGTACATCGGCCATTTCATCGGACAATGCGATGAGATGATCGCAGCGATTGAGCACGGTTTTCTCCAGCCATCGCAGCAGGCGCAGGAACACGCCGCCGCCAAGGTGCAGCCGGTCGGCCAGCCCGGACTGAATATCGTGCACGAGGCAGAGATGCCGCCCGCCGCGCGGCCGCATCAGCGCCGCAACCAACACCATCAACAATGACGGGCAGACCGAGATGATCTGCGCCGCCCGCATCTCGCGCCGCCTCAGCAGTGTCCAGCCCATGCCCAACATCAACACCCCCTCATGCCACAGCCGGCCGATAAAGCGCCCGCCCTTCAGCGGTACCGCCGGCACCCGGCAGATATCCACCTCGCCATGATGCTCGCGATCCCGGGCGCCGCCGCGATAGGCGTCGAAGACGCGGTATTCGGGATAGCTGGGGCGCGCCGTCAAAACGCGCACCGTCTCGCCTTGCTCGGCCAACCATTCCGCCAGATCGGCGACCACCGGCGCGCTGCCGGTCGGCTCGGGCCAATAGCATTGGCTGATGATCAGGATGTCAGTGTTGCGTGACAAGCCCGCGCTCCCAGGCAAGCGCATCGGCGATGATGCCGCGCAGATCCCCATATCGCGGCCGCCAGTGCAAATCCGCACGGGCGCAATCCGAGGCCGCAATCAGCCGCGCCGGATCACCGGCCCGGCGCGGCCCGTCTGTCACGGCAAGCGCGCCGCCCGTGATTTCCTGCATCACGCTCAGCACCTCGCGCACCGTCGC
>CAZRBL010000048.1:1515-22428 GCA_964598335.1 uncultured Rhodospirillales bacterium | reverse complement strand
AGCCCCGGCCTGCAGCGCTTTGAGACTGATATCGGCATTCCGCTGGGTCAATGTCGACGCCATCACGACCCGGACATCGGGATTGATCGCCAACAGCTTCGGAAGCGCCTCGATTCCGTCCATACGCGGCATTTCGATATCCAGCACAACCACTTCCGGGATGACGCGCGGCATCTGTTCGACCGCACGTTGCCCGTCACCGGCGGAACCGACGACCTTTACCCCTTCCGTGCCTTCCAGCATGCGGGTGATGAGCCCGCGAATGACCGCGCTATCATCGACCACCATGACGCGGATCGGATCATCACGAAAAGCCGCGCCGGACAAAGTCGTCATAGCAAGCCGACCTGCGCGAATTTTGATTCGATGATTTCGCCGTCAAAGGGTTTCATGATGTATTCGTTGGCACCGGCTGCCAAAGCGCGCTGGATATGCCCGATTTCGGCTTCGGTGGTGCAGAAGACGACGCGCGGCTGATCGCCGCCGTCCAAGGTCCGCAGTTGTTGCAGAAATTCGAGGCCGTTCATGACCGGCATGTTCCAGTCGAGCAGAATGCCGTCGGGCATTTTTCCGCGGCAGAAATCAATCGCCTGCTGTCCGTCCTCGGCTTCATGAATGTCGAAACTCAGATCCTCGAGGATCTTGCGGGCGACCTTACGCACGACGCGGCTGTCGTCTACGACAAGGCAGGATTTCATCACAATATTCTCCAGGCTGAGCGAGACTGCATCACGCGGCGTCGGCGGAAACGACGAAACTGAGCAACCGCGATACGTCGAGAACGACAAGCAGTTGCTGATCAAGGCGGTAGACACCGGCGGAGATATCGCGCCAAATCGCATCCAGTGTCGGCGGGTTTTTCTCGAAATCGGCGTCCGAGAGGCTCATCACCTCGCCGACTTCATCGACGATAAGGCTGTAGAGGTCCCCGGCGAACTCGACGACAATACTCATCTGCCGGTTCTTCTCCTCATCCCTGAGCAGGCCCAGGCGCTGTCGAACGTCGATGGCGGTCACGATGCGTCCGCGCAGATTGAGCGATCCGGCAACCTCATTCGGTGCCAGCGGAATGCGGGTGATCTTCTGCGGGCCGAGTACGTCCTGCACCTGCAGCACGGGAATGCCGAAGGTCTGATCGGCGATGGTGATGGTCACGAAATCCTTGGTCACGGTATCGGACTTTTCGGTCCCGGCGATGCGGCCGGGCTTCTTATTCTGGCTCATGATCAGGCTGCCCCCTTGATCTCGGTCCTGCCCGCATCGGCGGACAGCGTCTCAGACAGCGTTGCGAGCAAGGCATCGCGGTCAAATTTCGCAACATAATCGGTAAATCCGACCTCGCGGCCCCGCTTCAGCGCTTCGGCATCGGTATGCGATGACAGGGCGACAACAGGCAGGTCGCGCGTGCGGGCATCGGCGCGTAATTTCTCGGCGAATTCGAACCCTGTCATGCCGGGCATTTCGATATCGCTGACGATCAGGTCGAACACATCGCTGTCGGAACAAAGCCGCAAGGCGTCGGCTGCGCTCTCAACGCTGGTGACCTCATAGCCGGCGACCTTGAGTAACGGCGTTAACAGGTTACGGAAAAACGGGCTGTCATCCACCAGCAGGATATGCCGCCCGGCGCCGCCCTGAGCCTCGGCGCTGCTGCTGGCGAACCAATTGCCATGGGCTTCGGACAGGTAGGCGGCAACGTCGATGACCTCGGTGGTTTTCCCACTGATCACGGCGCTGCCGATCAGGCCCGGCTTTTCGCCGCGCAACTGAATATCAACATGCTCTTCGACGATATCGAGGATTTGCTCGACCATCAGGCCCATCGAGCGGTCGCCGTCGGTAAACACCAGGGTCGGCTGACGTGCGTTGCCCTCGGCCAAGCTCATGGCCGGATCAAAGGGCACCATCGGCATGAGTTGGCCCCGATATTGAACGACCGGATTGCCATCGGCGATTTCAATCTTGTCGGCTTCAATGTCTTCAAGCCGCGCGACCAGCGACAGCGGAACCGCGCGCGGCGCGCCTGCACCGGCTCGGAACAGCAGCAGGGTCGTCGTATCAACATCCGCTTCCTTGCGGCTTTCGGCTTCACCCGCGGCATTCTGTTCACCGGCAACCGCGCCGACATGAGCGGAAATACCATTTGGATCGAGGATCATCACCACGCTGCCGTCGCCCAGAATCGTGTTGCCGGAGAAGACATCGATATCGCGCAGGAACCCGGCCACCGGTTTGACGACGATCTCTTCGGTATCGAAAACGCGATCGACGATGATCCCGAAAGTGAAGGCGCCGACTTGGGTGACGACGACGAAATGCTCCTGATCGACGGGGGCATCGTCATTGGCCGCAATATCGACCGACGGTTCAAGTCGCAGCAGATCGCGCAACGACACCAGCGGCAGCAGACGGTCACGCAGGCGCAGCACGGGGGCGCCGTTAATGTTCTCGATCGATTGTGAGCGCGAAGACGACCTGACCAGCTCGATGACCGCCAGCTGCGGGATGGCGAAACGCTCGGCGCCGCATTCGACGATCAGCGCGTTGACGATGGCAAGGGTCAGCGGAATCTTGATCGTGACCGTGGTGCCCACGCCCGGCGTACTGCGGAGATCTATGGTACCGCCGATCTTCTCGATATTTGTCCGCACAACATCCATGCCGACGCCGCGGCCGGAAACGTTTGTGACCTTTTCGGCGGTCGACAACCCGGCGCGGAAAATGAACTGATAGATCTGCTGCTCGGGCATTTCCGCCAGCTCGTCTTCGGTCACGATTCCGGCGGCCAGCGCCTTGGATTTGATCTTGTCAAGCGGCAGCCCGCGGCCGTCATCGCTGATCTCGATCAGGATATGACCGCCTTCATGATAGGCGTTGAGCAGGATCGTTCCGGTTTCCGGCTTGCCGGTGGTAAGTCTTTCCTGCGGCGTCTCCAGACCGTGATCGCCGGAATTGCGAACCATGTGGGTCAGCGGGTCCTTGATCATCTCAAGCACCTGCCGGTCCAGTTCGGTATCCTGACCACGCATCTCGAGCTTGATCTTCTTGCCCAGATCGTGACCGATATCGCGAACGATCCGCGGCAGTTTCGACCAGGCATTGCCGATCGGCTGCATCCGGGTCTTCATCACCCCTTCCTGCAGCTCCGAGGTAACCTGGTTCAGACGTTGCAGCGGCGCGGAAAACTCGCTCTCCTTCTGATTACGCAGAATCTGCAACAGCTGATTACGGGTCAGCACCAGCTCGCTGACGGTCGTCATCAGGTTCTCGAGCAATTCGACATTGACCCGAATTGACTTCGCGGCGACGTCGCCGCCTTTGCCGGACGCGTCCTTGGCGCCGGCTTCATCGCAGGCAGTCTCGACCGCCGCCGGCGTCGCAGCCATCGGCACTTCCGGCTCGGCTTCAGCTTCCGCCGGCTCTTCGGCGTTTTCCAGCTCATCGGCGCCTTTGGCCGCGCCCGCCGCGGCCGCCGGCGCATCGCTCAGTTTGCCTTCCTCGGCTTCCTTCAGGCGCGCGATCAACGGTTCGTCATCGCCTTCCGGCTCCGCCTGGGTCTGCTCGAGAGTCGCAACAATCATCTTGATCGTGTCGAGCGATTCGAGGATCAGGCTCACGGCAGCCGGCGTTACCGGGAGTTCGCCATCGCGGAATTTACCCAGGACGTTCTCCGCCGCATGTGCAATGCGCTCCAATCGCGGCAGGCCGAGAAAACCACAGGTCCCTTTGATCGTGTGCACGATCCGGAAGATATTGCCGAGAAGCTCCTTGTCCTCGGGATGTTCTTCCAGCCGGACAAGTTCTATGTCCAGCTCGGACAGGCCTTCGGATGTTTCGGTAAGAAAGTCGGTGAGCAGATCGTCCATGGATGCCTTCCGTTCTGCGGCCGCAATGGCTGAATTCGGTGGAGGGCATGCTGGGCAAATGTCATTAACGACCCCTTACTTTGCGGCCTATCCAAAAGGCTAAACAGGCGCGACCGCCAAGGTGACGGACGCGGGCTCGGCGCGCGAGACGATCGACAGCGAAAAGCCCGCCTGTCGGGCGAACAGACCCGCGACATAGGGCGTCACCGTCGGGCTCGACAGCGCATCCACGGCCACTGTCCCTTCGAGAGCGGCAATGACATCATCGCTGAATTGAGACGGGGTGCCGCGAGCCGTCAGCGTGGCATGATCGTCGTTCACCTCAAGCGATACCGAGCCGCCGCGCGGCATGGCATCGGCCGCGATAACCAGAAGATTCAGCAGCGCCCGTCCACCGCCGCGACGATCGAGGATTGCAGGCGGCACCGGTTCGGGCGGCCAGGCGATACTGCTCTTGCCATGCGCCAGATAGCCGTCCGCCAGCTTTTTAAGCTTTTTCATATCGGTCAGGGTTTCGGCCCCGCCGGCGCCGACAGCGGCCCGAAAGAACTCAAGCCGGTCAAGGGCTTGGCGGGCGCTGTTGCCGATCAGCCCCATAGCATCCTTGCCCATGTCGGCGCCCAGCTCCGTGACCAGCTCGACACCGTTATTGATTGCCGTCACCGGACTGATGATGTCATGGCAGAGGCGCGAGGCCAGCAATTCGAGAACGCGCGGGTCGAGCAGCGAAGACGACATGACAACTCCGGATTGAGGGATACAGGCAGCGATGATGGATTTCGATTTGGTGCCCGGTGCCTTTGTCCGCCATCCCCAGCAGCCGGATTGGGGGGTCGGTCAGATTCAGTCGGTGATCGGTCAGCGCATCACCGTCAATTTTGAACATGCCGGCAAGATCGTCATCAATGCTGCAGAAGTGCAGCTTCAGACGGTGGACCCGGGTGACGACGCACCCTCCTGATGAAAGCCCTGCTCACCGAAAGAAAGTTTCGATATTGTCGATAAGCTGATCGACAACCGCCTGCATCGCCTGATTGCTGGCCCAGGCGCTGTGCGGGGTGACGATGACATCCTCGCGCCTCGCCAGGCGCATGACGGCGCTGTCGGCCGGCGGCGGTTCGGGGCTGGTAACATCGATCACCGCGCCGCCCAGGCGACCGGACTCGAGCGCTGCGAGCAAGGCTGGCTCATCGACCAGCCCCCCGCGCGAGGTATTGATCAGCACCGCATCGTTTTTCATCAGGCCCAAGGCAGCACGGTCGAGGATATGCCGTGTCTGCTCGGTCAGCGGACAATGCAGGCTGAGCACGTCGCTTCGCGCCAGCACCTGTTCAAAGGCGAGATAACCCGGGCGCAGCGTCGTCGCATCACGACGCTCGGCCCAAATGACGTTCATGCCGAACGCTTCGGCTCTTCTGGCGACGCCCTCACCGATCGTCCCGCGCCCGACAATCCCCATGGTCAGCCCGGCCAGATCGCGGATCGGTGCAGCGAACAGGCAGAATACCTCTGATTTCTGCCAGTCTCCGTTCCTTACCGCGGCGCGATAAGCGGGAAGATTGCGGCTGAGCGAGAGCAAGCCGGCGAAAACGTGATCGGGAACGCAATCGGCGGCATAGCCGGTGACATTGCGCACCGTGACCCCTTGCGACTCCGCCGCGGCCAAATCGATCGGGTCGGTGCCGGTTGCGGCCACCGCAATGAGGCGCAAATCCGGCAGCGCGGCCAGCGTCTCGGCGGTCATGGGAACCTTGTTGACCACAACCGCCGCGGCGCCGCGCGAACGCTCGACAACCAGCTCAGGCGGTGTCACCGGATAATCGATCCATTCATGATCGAGGCTCGGCCGCCTGATATCGACGCCCGGGCCGATCGTCGCCCTGTCCAAGAATACAATCTTCATCAGCACCTCTTAGAAGCTCTGAGCAATGCCCGACAAGGCGGCTTGTTCGCAGCGAAACATGCTGTCACGATTGAGCGAAACGATGCGTACAGCCATGCCACCGGACGACCCTTCGCCTTCGCAAGACCGCCGCGGATTTCTGACCCATGCCGGCCTCGCCACGCTGAGCGGACTGCTCGGGGCTGCAATTCCCTTTCACCGCTTCCTTCCGGAAGGCTTTGTCCCGGTGGCCCTGGCGCAGGAGCCCCTGCTGGCCGGCAAGGACGGGCTGACGGTGCTGAATGACCGGCCCTTGAACGCAGAAACGCCGGCTCATTTGCTGGATGATTCGGTGACGCCGACAGCGCGTCACTTCATCCGCAATAACGGCACGCCGCCATTTGAGGTCGATGAAACCGCGTGGACCTTGACGCTCGACGGCGAAGTCGAGACAGCGCTGACGCTTTCCATCGATGATCTCAAACGCGATTTCGAGACTGTCACCTATGCCCTGGTCATAGAATGCGGCGGCAATGGCCGCGCCTTTTTCAATCGGCCGGCACGCGGCAATCAATGGACCTATGGCGCCGTCGGGTGTTCCGAATGGACCGGCGTGCGGCTTGCGGATTTGCTTCGTGCTGCCGGGGTAAAGGACAGCGCGGTCTATACCGCTCATTACGGCGCCGATACCCATTTGTCGGGCAATCCCGATCTGGATCCGATTTCACGCGGCGTCCCGATCGCCAAGGCGCTCGACCCCTATAATCTGGTCGCCTTCGCCATGAACGGCGCGCCGATCCACCCGATGCACGGCGCCCCGCTGCGCCTCGTCATCCCCGGCTGGCCGGGTTCGGTCTCGCATAAATGGCTGACCCGTATCCAGCTTCGCGACCGCGTCCATGACGGCGCCAAAATGGGCGGCACCTCTTACCGCGTGCCGAAACAGCCCGTCGCGCCGGGCGGGCGGATGACCGAGGCGAGCTCACGCATTATCGAAGCGATGCCGGTAAAATCCCTGATCACTTTTCCGCAATCCGGCATGGAAACGGACAAGCCCGCATTATCGGTACGCGGCCATGGCTGGGCGGGAGACCGTTCCATAGCGCGCGTCGAGACCTCGATCGATTTCGGGGCAAGTTGGCAAGCCGCGACCGTGGATGCGCCGGTCAATCCGCATGCCTGGCAGAATTGGCGGGCCGAGATCGTGCTGCCGCAGCCCGGCTATTACGAGATCTGGGCCCGCGCAACCGACAGCGAGGGCGTTATGCAGCCACATGCCATTCCGTGGAACCCAAAAGGCTATCTCAACAACGCCATGCATCGCATTGCCGTGACCTATCGCGCATGATGATGCGCTTGCTCATCCTGGGGCTGTTGTTTTCACTGCCAGCACTCGCTTTTGATGACCCTTTCGACAGCCTGCCCGAGGGTCCCGGGCGGGAGGCGGTCGGCGCCCATTGCGGTGCCTGTCACTCACTGAACCTTGTTACCCAGCAGGGCGACACCCGTGAGGGCTGGGCGGAGGTGCTGCAGTGGATGGTAGATGATCACGGGATGCTGCCGCTGGACAGCGCGGAAGAAGAGCTGATCCTGGATTATCTGGCAGAGCATTTCAGCCGCGAGGGCCAGAAAGAAAGGCTGCAAAACCGGGGAATTATCCGATAGATGTGTCGGGCGGACCCCTATAACGCGCTACAACGGCCCCGTGGCGGAATTGGTAGACGCACGCGACTTAAAATCGCGAGTCTTCGGACGTCCCGGTTCAAGTCCGGGCGGGGCCACCAAACCTTTTGTTCGAGGGTTGCCGCCCGCCAACCCAAGCCGCCGGTTCCGGTGCGAGGGTTCTCCTCCCACCTCCACCAGATTCGTTCAATTAAATGTTCAGCGCAGCGCGCCCAGAAATAAGGGCAGCGCGCGCACCCTAGCGGCGGGTCATGTATCGATAGACGGCAAATCCGAGCGCAAGACCGATTGCGCCCCCCGCTGCGAGTTCCAGGGCCGATAAATCAAACAGCACATGATGATGGACAGTGCCGTCCTCATGGCCGGGATGAGCCGCCGCGCCACCGCCGATCAACATCACCGCAATGACCACAATAAATTTAGTGAAAAGCATCAGATCGCTATCCCTGTCAGCTCGATTGGCATCACACCGAGAGTATTGACGCGATCTCGCTGAATTGTTCAAGGCCCTTATCGGATTAGTCGGTATCTGCCGTGCCCCTGGCCTCGGCCGCGACGCTGCCGCCCAGACCCTCAATCATCGCGATGACCTCGTTCTTGCAATGGTCAAGCAGCTCAGGATCGCCATGGCGGAGGACAACATTGACCCCATAGCGGTCGCGGCGAAAATACGGATAGCTGCCGATGGATACATCCGGGTAACGCTGCTGAATCTCCCCCAGAGCCGCAGCGATCGTGCCTTCCGGAAGGGTGCAATGAACCGTCCGGGACTGCATTGGAATGCCGCCTTCCAGCCGGTCGGCGACGGCCTCGAACATCGCCTGCATGATCGCGGGCACTCCGGCGAGCACGAACACATTGTCCATGCGAAAGCCGGGCGCCCCGCTGACGCTGTTGGTCACCAATTCACCGCCTCGCGGCACATTGGCCATGCGCAGCCGTGCTTCATTGAGCTGCTCCTTGCCGATCCGCTCCTCAAGGATGCGCACCGCCTCGGGATGGCGGTCGAGCGGCACGCCGAAGGCGGCAGCAACCGATTCGGCGGTAATGTCGTCATGTGTCGGCCCAATACCGCCGGTGGTGAAAACATACCGATATCGAGTCCTCAGCGCATTGAGCGCCGCAACGATGTCGGCTTCGATATCGGCAACGATACGGACTTCGCTCAGCGCAATGCCCATGGCGCCGAGCTTCTGAGCCAGCCAGGCAATATTGGCATCCTGCGTGCGGCCGGACAGGATTTCGTCGCCGATGACCAGCAGACCGGCAGTTACACGGTCCGTCCGCGCCTGATTTTCGGAAGTCGTCATGATGCTGCGATAATCCGAAGCGGCCCAGAGAGGTCAAGCGGCTTGTTTGCCGCGCCATGCTGCGCCACTTTTGCTGCATGTTAGTGTTTCCAGTAGCCATTGAGAGCGACCATGCGCGGCGCCATCGCCCCGGACCCCGCTGACGATCCGGCCGTCCTCGGCATCGATGAGGCAAGCGGGGCGGTTCTGCACGGCCCCGATGCCTTCGAGGGAATGCGCAAGGCCAGCAATCTCGCCGCCCGCACACTCGATTTCATCGCGCCGCATGTCGTCCCGGGAGCCGTCACCGAAGAGCTTGATCGCCTCTGCGAGGGCTTCATGCGGGATCACGGCGGCATTCCTGCGACAATCGGCTACAAGGGCTATGAGAAAGCGAGCTGCATCTCGATCAATCACGTCGTCTGCCATGGTATTCCGGGGCCCAAAAAGTTGCGTTCGGGCGATATCGTGAACATTGACGTGACGCCGATCGTCGACGGCTGGCACGGGGATACCAGCCGCATGTTCTATGTCGGCGACAAAGTCCCGGTTAAGGCGCGGCGCCTCGTTGACGTCACCTATGATGCGCTGATGGCCGGGATCGAAGCAGCCAAACCGGGCGCGACGCTGGGTGATATCGGCCACGCCATTCAGCAGCTTGCGGAATCCAACCGCTTTACCATCGTCCGCGATTTTTGCGGTCACGGGCTGGGGCGGGTGTTTCATGCCCCGCCCTCGGTTTTGCATTACGGCAATCCGCGCGAAGGTATCGTCCTGCGCGAGGGGATGTTTTTCACGATCGAGCCGATGGTCAATGCCGGCCGTCCGGAGGTCAAGGTTCTCCAGGACGGCTGGACCGCCGTGACGCGAGACCGTTCACTGTCGGCGCAGTTCGAGCACAGCATCGGCATTGGACCGAACGGGGCGGAGATTTTCACCCTGTCACCCGCCGGTTTCACCAAACCACCATATGTCTAAGCAATCGGCGACGACCACCGTCGATGACAAGACCGGCCATCGAGACCGATTAAGGCAACGTTTCCTGGCCGGCGGGCCGGATGCGCTGCCTGATTATGAATTGCTGGAACTGATCCTGTTCGCGGCTATACCGCGCCGGGACGTCAAGCCGCTAGCGAAGTCTCTTCTCAACCAATTCGGTAGCTTGCGGGCGATTGTTAATGCTCCGCATCAGCTTTTGGCGGAGCAGCCCGGCCTCGGGCCGAACGCCGTAACGATGCTGAAAGCGCTGCAGGCCACAGCGCTCAGAATGCTGCAGCGCGACGTCATGCAAAAGCCGATCCTGAGCAGCTGGACGGCGGTTCTAGACTATCTTCATGCCGCCATGGCCGATCTGCGGGACGAACAATTCCGCCTGCTTTTCGTCGACCGCAAGAACCGGCTGATTGCCGATGAAGTGCAGCAGACCGGAAGTGTCGATCATACCCCCGTCTACCCGCGCAAGGTGATTGAGCGGGCGTTGTCACTGGGCGCAACGGCGCTGATCCTTGTGCACAATCATCCCAGCGGTGACCCCGAACCGAGCCGTGACGATATCGAGTTGACCCGGCAATTGGTTGCGGCGGCCAAACCCCTTGGCGTCGTCATTCATGACCACATCATCATCAGCCGCAGCGGCCATACCAGTCTGAAAAGCCTGGGGCATATTTGATCGCCCCCGGAACTGGCCCTGTTGCGGTCTTGCCACATTGCAAAGTTTTCGCACCAGACGGTCAGTTATGCGTCACGGTGGATAGACTCTTTGCGCCTCAGAGCGATATGGTTCGATATTGGTATCGACTAACGCTTCAGGGTTGCAAGGAATGCTGCAATTGCGGCGAACAGTTTTCAGGATGGTCGGCAGCGTGCTCGGCGCAGCTGTCGTCCTGTTCGCTGTTGGCGCTGCAGCACAATCCGAGCTCGGCGTTAACGGCCTGGGATATTCCGAACCAGCGGGCGAGGTTACCATCACCCCGCCCCAAATCGACGGCGAATTTCTGTGGCTCAATCGCTTCACCCCACGCGCCGCGCAGGACAGCCATACCATGCTCACCGACGGGCTTGATCTGATGGGTGACGCGCGATCTTCAGCAAAGACGACGCTCGATCATGGCCTCGGGCACGATAACGAACGCGTTTTCTTCGGCACTGTCGATGTGTCCGAAAGCATGGCGGTGACGGGCCGTGTCGGCTCGATCAGCGGCGATCAGTTCGAACCGGCGGAAGCGAATCTCGGCGTGCGCTTCTCGACGCGGGCGGGCGAGCAGTTGGTCTTGTCGGTGGAACCGAGCATCACCTGGACGCCGAGTGTCAGCGCCCAACGACTGAACCTGTCCCTGCGTGAGGAAAGCTCGGTCAATGTCGGTGCGGCGGCAACCTTCGCGCTCTCCGACCGCTGGTATATCAGCGGCATGGCTCAAATCGAACAAGGCATGGCGGCGCGGATGGACGGCACGGTGACCTTGCGGGATACCGCGATCATCGGCGGGCTGCTTACCGGCGTGCGGTTCTAAGAAGCCGTGAAACTCTTTTATTCGCCCTTCCATAATTTCGCGCACAAGACGCTGATCGTGGCGCATGAGGTGGGCTTGTGGGACCGGGTCACCCGTGTGCCCAGCTTCCCTTTCCGCAATCTGCAACGCGAATTCGTCACCGGCCAGTACGATCTCAGCGCAATCACGCCCTTGCGCAAGGTTCCCCTGCTGGCACTGGAGGACGGCACAACGCTTTACGGCAGCCAGACCATTGCCGAATATCTTGACGCCCGCGGCGCCGCCGAAACCGGAGCCGAGCGGCTTTATCCACCAGACGGACCGGCGCGCTGGGACGCGCTGAGGCGGCTTGCGATCGGCGATTCCATTTTCGATTTTGCCGTTCAACTCAGCATGGAATCCTGGGTTCCGGAAGCTGATCGCCGGATCAGCCTGTATGAATGGCTGTGGCCGAAAATCATCGCGGCGCTCGATGATCTCGAACAAACGATTGCGCCCGATGACCGCTTCGATATCGGCGCGGCCGGGGTTCTTCAGGGCGTATCCTATATGGCCGCCCGCACCGGCGCGGATGACCCGGTACAGCCGAATTTCGACTGGCGCAATGGCCGGCCGACGCTCGCTGCCTGGTATGATCGGGTCATGCAACGGCCTTCGGTGACCGCCCATGTCGGCAAGGACTATGACGGCGACACCTCAGCCGAAAACCATCGCCGTCACGTCGAGGAGGTCCTCGCCGCGCGAGAGGGTTAGAGAACCTTTCCCAGCGCAGCACGCCACCGGCCGGCTTCCCCCGGGATCATCCGAACCGTCTTGCCAAGGGCCTCGGGCAAGGCCTCATACAGCGGCGCGACGGCTCGCAGAGGCCGGCTTTCCCGGACACTGAATCGGGTCGATTGCTGGTCGTGGTCGTTGATGATGGTCGTTGATCATGGCCGCTGGCTGAGATGCCCCGGGCGGGGCAGAAATCGCAAAAAGCCAATGAAATCACCGGCAATTCTTGCAGATGGTGCCCCGGGGGAGACTCGAACTCCCACTTCCAATGGAAACCTGATTTTGAGTCAGGCGCGTCTACCAATTCCGCCACCGGGGCCGGTCAGCGCAGAGCGCGCAACCTAGCGCACTGTTCGGCCCGGTCAACGGGCCTCGATCGGTTTCGCCCCGGTAATCGTGCCGAGGACAACAACCACCAGCACGCCGACCGCCATAAGCCCGATGCTGAGAGCGACGGTGGCGCTGAACACCTCCGGCCAATAGGGCTGGATGGAGATGACCCGCACTTCGCCGCCGATCATCATCGTCTGTGCCGTGCGAAACGGCCATATACCGTATAACGAGCCGGTCAGCAGCCCGGTGATGACCATCAAGGTTATCCGGCGATGGCTCTGCAGCAGGCTGCCGATAAAGCGCGGCATCACCAGCAAGCCGACCAGGATGCCGAGACCGAGCGGCGCCAGGACAGAGAGGTCGAACTGGGCAATGGCGTTTAGCACGACTGCGTATTTTCCGAGGATCAGCAGCACGAAGGAACCGGATACGCCGGGCAGCAGCCCGGCCGAGATTGCCAGAAACCCGGCCAGAATGAGAAACCACGCGGCCTCGGGCGTTGAGACCGGCACCAGGGTGACGATCGCGATCCCGGCGGCAACGCCGACGGCCGCAGGAAGGATATCGCCGAACTGGAAATCCCCGAAACCACGCAAAAGGACCGCTATCGACCCTGCGATGAGACCGAAAAACAGGCCGTAAACAAGCTGCGGATGGGTTTCGAGATAGAGCGGGATCGGCAGGACGCGGGTGAAGACATAGAGGGCAAGCGCAATGCCCAAAGCGAGCTGGAGAATGAATGCCCAATGCGGTCGCGCCAGCGCCTGGCTGAAGCGCTTCTGCATCAACAAGCTGAGCATTTCCCAATCAAAGGAGCGCAGCGCCCCGATCATCCGTTCATAGATGCCGGTGACAAAAGCGACGGTGCCGCCGCTGACGCCGGGCACGACGTCCGCGCAGCCCATCAGGAACCCTTTCACGGCGAGCTGCGGTTCAAACCACAGCTTGATCGCGCGCATCAATGCTTTCATGTCTTATCTGCATAATTTTAGAGCCAAGGCCCCGAACCCGATGACGCCCGAACCCGATGACGATAGAGACGCCTGTATCCGACGGCGGCGATAGAGCCATAGCCCGGCGGGCGGATCAATCCGCGAAACCGCGCCGCTGGCCGCCGCTGCGCTGGGCAGCACCTGCGGTCATCCTGCTCGGCATCGCGCCGCTGGCCGCCGCCTATATTGCCGAATACGGTTTCGGTCTCGAACCCTGCATTCTTTGCCTGTATCAGCGGCTGCCCTTTGCCGTTTTGGTCGGGCTTGGTCTGTTGGGGCTGTTCTTTCGCAAGCGCGATCTTGCGACACGCGGTCTTCTCGGTCTTACCGCGACCGTGTTGACGGCAGGCGCCGCCTTGGCCGGTTACCATGTCGGCGTCGAACAAGGCTGGTGGCCCGGACCGGCGATGTGCGGTTCGACCAGCATCGATTACAGCAGTTTCGAGGCCTACCGCGCCTCGGTGCTGAACAGCGGCATTGTGCGCTGCGACGAAATAGCCTTCTCCCTCTTCGGTATCTCGATGGCGGGCTATAATTTCCTGCTGTCGGTCTTTGCGGCGATTGCTGCCGCGCTGTGGGCCGCCAGAACCACAAGCGATAAGGAAGCAAGCGATGTCGAGACCGCCTAGCCTGCCCGGCGATACGCCGCGGCAAAAGCAGCTCGAGCGGATGCTCAGGGTAGATCATGCGGGCGAATACGGTGCGCAACGAATCTATGAAGGGCAGCTCGCGGTGCTCGGCGACGGCCCTCACGGCGATGTGTTACGCCACATGCAGGAGCATGAAACCGAACATCTCGCCTATTTCGACAAGGTTCTGCCTGAACGCCGCATCCGGCCCACCCTGCTTCATCCGCTCTGGCATGTCGCCGGCTATGCGCTGGGAGCGGCAACGGCGATGATGGGCACACGGGCCGCCATGGCCTGTACCGTCGCGGTCGAGGAGACCATTGACGAACATTATGCCGCACAATTGGACATGCTCGGCGAGGAAGAGGACGAGCTGAAGCAAAACATCGCGCGCTTTCGCGAAGAGGAACTTGAGCACCGCGATATCGGCCTCGAACACGACGCTGAGAAAACCCCCGGCTATCGTCTGTTATCCGGCGTGATCAAGCGCGGCTGCCGGGCGGCAATCTGGGCCAGCAAGCGTCTCTAATGCCTATTTCTTGATCAGCTGCGGGGCAGCTTCTCCCACCTGCCCACGACATAAGCAGGCGATCCTTGCGAAGGAACCGTACCGGGCGCTAAGCGCGTGGCATAAGGTCATTCGACAGGTACGCCAATGTCCCTCCCCCGCTCGCCTCTTGCCGTTCTGATTGCCCTCTTCGTCGCCTGCACGGCTGCGCCGGCCGCAGCTCAATTCGCGGCGCCGACGGAAGAAACGCAATATATATTCAACAGCTTTCTCTTCCTGCTTTGCGGCGTTTTGGTGATGTGGATGGCGGCCGGCTTTGCCATGTTGGAATCCGGTCTGGTCCGCACCAAGAATACAGCAACGATCTGCCTTAAGAACATCGCCTTGTATTCGATTGCTGGGATCATGTATTACCTGATCGGCTACAATCTGATGTACTCAGATGTTTCGGGTTTCATTGGCAGTTTTTCTTTTCTCTATAATCCCAGCGATCTGGAAACCGGGCTGATCGGTGCGGACGAGGCGGGCGCGGAAGCTGCGCGCCAGGCCCTGCTGAGCGATGCTTTCGGCGAAGACGGTTCGGCCTATACAACAATGTCCGACTGGTTCTTCCAGATGGTCTTCGTCGCCACCGCGGCCTCGATCGTCTCCGGCACCGTTGCCGAGCGCGTTAAACTGTGGCCGTTTCTGATCTTCGTTCTGGTACTGACCGGCTTCATCTACCCGATCCAGGGGGCCTGGACATGGGGCGGCGGCTGGCTTTCAGAGATGGGCTTCTCCGACTTCGCCGGCTCGACCATCGTTCATTCCGTCGGCGGCTGGGCAGCGCTGGTCGGGGCCATCATCATCGGCGCACGAACCGGAAAATACGGTCCGGACGGCCGGGTCAATGCGATGCCCGGCGCCAATCTGCCGCTTGCCACGGTCGGCACCTTCATCCTCTGGATGGGCTGGTTCGGCTTCAACGGCGGATCGCAGCTTGCGCTCGGCAGCGCGCTGGACGTCTCCGCCATCGCCATCGTTTTCGTCAATACCAACCTGGCCGCGGCGGCCGGCGTCGTTGCCGCGATGCTGCTGGCCCAGATCATGTACGAGAAGGTCGACCTCACTCTGGCGCTCAACGGCGCAATTGCGGGGCTGGTCTCGATCACCGCGGGCCCTGACGTGCAAAACCACCTCATCGCGATCGTCATCGGGGCCATCGGCGGCGCGCTGTGCACATTGGCCATCCCCCTGCTCGACAAGCTCAAGATCGACGATGTCGTCGGTGCGATTTCAGCACACCTTGTCGCCGGCATCTGGGGCACGATCGCGGTGGCAATATTCGGCGGCGCCGATATCGTCGTACAGCTGATCGGCATCGTCGCGATCGGCGCCTATACCGTGATCGTCAGCGGCATCGTCTGGTTCGTGCTTGCCAAGACGATGGGCGTACGGGTCGCGTCAGAGGCCGAAGAAATCGGCCTCGACAAAGCGGAATGCGGCCTCGAAGCCTATCCGGAATTCGCCCGGGGTTAAGGCTCCAGAACGGTGTCCCAATAAAGGTAGTCGCGCCAGGATTCATGCAAAAAATTGGGCGGGAAAGCCCGCCCATTATTTTGCAGATCGTGGACGCTCGGGGCGCGCGGCTTCGACAGCGGGATCATGTCGCACTCACGCGGCAGGCGGCTGCCCTTGCGCAGATTGCAGCCGGTGCAGGCGGTAACGATATTCTCCCAGGTCGTCGCGCCGTTGCGTGAGCGCGGGATAACGTGATCGAAGGTCAGCTCCGAGGTTGGAAACCGGCCACCGCAATACTGGCAATGAAAGCGATCGCGCAAAAACACATTGAAACGCGTGAAGGCCGGTCTTCGCGAGGACTGCACATAATCCTTCAGGGATATCACGCTGGGCAGCTTCATCTGGAAGCTCGGCGAGCGGACGACCTGATCATATTCGGCGATGACATTGACCCGCTCCATGCAAACCGCCTTGACGGTATCCTGCCAGCACCAGAGCGATAACGGGAAATAGCTGAGCGGCCGAAAATCGGCATTCAGCACAAGCGCCGGACAAGCGTTCGCCGAAGTCACCTGATTGCTCCCACCGGTCAGAGTCTCTCTCTTGGTAAGGCTCGCTTACGGGTCGGTCCAAAACGAGAACTCAGTGCGCGACGATCAGATAGTCGATCCCGGCGTGTCGATCAACTGCCCAGTTTTGCCCGCAGAAATTCGGCTGCGCGCGCCAGCCCCGGACCGTCAATGCCGTGCCCCAGCCCTGGGCGCGCCATCGACTCGACCGGCACATTATTCGCCGTCAGCGCGCTTTCGGCTGCCGCCATCATGCTGAAAGGCACAACCGGATCCCCGTCGCCATGGATCAACAGCACCGGGGGCTTGCTCTTCATCTCGTCAGCCAGACGGTCCGGGGCGATCAACAGACCGGAATAGCCGACCACGGCGACAACAGGCCGCGGGCGCCGCAGCGCCGCGTGCAAGGCCAGCATTGCCCCCTGCGAAAAGCCGATCAGCGCCAGAGATGATTCATCAAGCGAGAGTTCCGTCAGTTTTCCGCTCAGCCAGGAATCGAAGCTGGGCCGGATCTTTTCGACGCCCTTGAACATCGCCTGCGGGCTGCGTTCGTTGAGGGAAAACCATTGATAACTCGGCGTGCCCGGCGGCGCCGCATCGCAGTTATCGGGACCGTTCGGGGCGGCGAAATAGGCGTCGGGCAAAACCTGCTGCAGCGACGGCACCAATCCGAAGAGATCTTCGCCATTTGCCCCCCAGCCATGCAGCAGCACCACAAGATGACGTGCCTGCTGACCTGAGGCGGGGCCTGCTTCCGGACCGCTGAGCGACCGTATTGCGTGTTCTGTCATGGGCCGGGTAATCGGGGGCGATGTCCAGACTGTCAAGCGCAACCGATGCTGCCGGTCCGATTCTGCGCTTTGCACCCAGCCCGACCGGCCCGCTGCATCTGGGGCACGTCTATTCGGCACTGTTCTGCTGGCGTGAGGCGGAACGCCTCGGGGGTGTCTGCTTGCTTCGGATCGAAGATATCGATCCCGAACGCTGCCGCCCGGAATATGAGGCGGCGATTTATGAGGATTTGCGCTGGCTCGGATTCAGCTGGCCCGAACCCGTCTTGCGGCAATCCGAGGATCAGGCACCCTATCAGCGGGCGCTGGATCGACTGGCTGATTATACCTATCCCTGTTTTTGCAGCCGCAAACAGATCGCCGCCGCGCTCAGCGCAAGCGGCCAAGCTGTCATCGGGCCGGACGGGCCGCACTACCCCGGCACCTGCCGCCCGCTGAGCAGCGATGAGCGCGCGGCGAGAATTGCCCGCGGCGAACGCTACGCGCTCCGGCTCGACGTCGCGCGCGCCGCCGATGCGGTGGGCAGAGCGGCGGGCAGATTGTCCTGGATCGATATCGACCGGGGGGAAATCGTCGCCGACCCCGCGATCCTCGGCGACCCGATCCTCGCCCGCAAGGATGTCCCGATGAGCTACCACCTTTGCGTCGTTGTCGATGATGCACGGCAAGGCATCAGCCATGTCACCCGCGGCGAAGACCTGCGTGAGGCAACACATCTGCATCGCCTGCTGCAAAAGCTGCTCGACCTGCCGCCGCCGCGCTACCGCTTTCACGGCCTGATAAAAAATCCCGACGGCAGCAAGCTGTCAAAGCGGGAGGGCGCGATGGGGATCAGCGCTTTACGCGATCGAGGACTTACGCCGGGCGATATCATCCGCATGATTGAAAAGGAATACAGACCTTGACAGGGGCCTGAAATAGGACAATAATACTAGCATCAAGCGGTGTAATCCGACAACGGTCGTTCTTTCGGGCGGCCGTTTTTTTATGCCCGCTTGCCGACAATCAGGAGCTTTTATGACGACATTACTCCCACATGACGACAGCGGCGAACCAATCCCGGCGCTGCGACTGAAAACCGATGGCGCCCACAATATCGCGGTAACGGCCTCATCCGCCCGTAACAGCATTGCCTTCGCTGACAACACCCGTGTGATCAGCATTTTCGCCACCGGGCCGGTGCATATCAAGACCGGCGGCGCCACCGTGGAGGCCGATAGCGCCGATCATTTCTTCCCGGCCAATGTCTATTACGACATCTCGCTCGGCGACCGACGGCACGGCGCCAGACATACGCATATCGCCGCAATCCGCGCCGATTACGGCTGCACCCTTTATATCTCCGAAAAGGAATAGGCCCTTGTATCGCTTAGGAAAAGCGGTCAGCGCGGCGCTCGGGCCGAGTCTCGATCTCGATTGCTGCGCGATGCAATCATGGCCGCAAGGCGCGTCCTTCAGCCGGGCATCGAAAGCCTGGGATCACGGCTTCACGGAATATGCGATCGACATCCCGCGCCTGAGCGCTGACGGGCTGTTGATTGAAGGTCAGCGCAGCAATCTCGAAACCGACAACGACTTTCTGGCCAACTGGTCGATCCCCGGCGCGCCGGACGGACAGGATCTGACCATCGGGATGACCGGCCCCGACGGGCTTGTCAGCGCCGCCGCCTATGGTGATGCCAGCAGCACGGTCCGGGCCGCAGCTATCGGCACAGGCCCGCTCGGCACTGCCGGGACTTATGCGGCCAGCATCTATGTGTTCAAGGACGACGCTCTTGATAACGCCGAGGCGCGGTTCCGCATCTATCAGAATTCCAGCCATTATGCCGGGATCTCGGTCAATCCGAAAACCGGTGTATCAACGGTTGCCGATGGCAGCCCGAAGATCCTGCAAACCGCCGATTTGGGCAGCTGGTGGCGAGTTGGCTTCTCGGTTGATATCGAACCGCAGAGGCTCGAGATTTCAGCAGCGCTGGCCAGTGTGGCGGCGCAGCAAACCGTCATCTTCGCTCGGCCGCAATGCGAGATCGGCGGCTTCATGTCTTCGCCAATCCTGACCGACGGCGTGGCGGCGACCCGCGCCGCCGATATTGCAACGCTGCCGCTCGAACGCTGGTTCAACCCTGACGCCGGGACGCTGCTCGTCGAGTTTTCGGCCTATGCGCTCGAAGGCTGGCCACGGGTTTTCAGTATCAATGGCGGCAGCGACGCTGACGAGCTGGCAATTTACCTCTCCACGGCCGGGGCTATCGGTGCCTCATCGCGTATCGCCGGAAGCGGCGAAATCGATCTGGCCGGCGGCGCGGACGAGCTGAGCACCGACAGCACCGCGCGTGCAGTCATCAGCTATGATCGCGGCGCCCAGACGCTCAAAATCTGTCGCGACGGCGGGCTTGTCCAATCCGGCACGGGCACGCTGCCGGCCGCAATGGAGTTGACCACGCTCAGCTTTGGCTCGAGCCTCACCGACAACTTCATGTTCGGCCACATCAGGAGGCTCGTCTATTGGCCGACCGCTCTGGCCGACGGCGAATTGCAGCGCATCACCGCTTGAGCGATACTGGTGACCGCAATCGCGCGGCGCAACGCCGCAGCGATTCGGCGAATGCCGCAAGCACCGACATATGAGTTGCTATGCAGACAATACTGATGATTTTGCTGGCGATCACCCTTGTCGGTGTTGCGGCCAGCCTGTTCGCCGGCATTTTCGGCATGGCCCGCGGTGATGAATTCAACCGCAAACACGGCAATCGGCTGATGCGTGCCCGCGTGATGCTACAGGGCCTGGCATTGGCGCTGTTCGTTCTGCTCTTGCTGACCGGCGGCGAATGAGCCTGCTGCGCTCTCGCGTTGACAGCAATCTCTTGCCTGCCTACCTCCACCTCAGCTTTTCAGCGACAGCGGCGGCGCGACCCTATCAGCCGCACCCGAACGGTCGGAAAAGCAGCAAACCGATCCGAATAGGTGGATGAATGAAGATCCTGGTGCCGGTAAAGCGTGTCATTGACTACAACGTGAAAGTCCGCGTCAAAGCCGACGGCAGCGGCGTCGAGACCGCGAATGTGAAGATGTCGATGAACCCGTTCGATGAAATCGCGGTTGAAGAGGCGGTGCGCATCAAGGAAGCCGGCAAGGCAGAGGAAATCGTCGCTGTCAGCATCGGTCCGCAGCAGGCGCAGGAAACCATTCGGACCGCGCTCGCGATGGGCGCCGATCGTGGTATTCACGTGCAGACCGATCAGGAAGTCGAACCGCTCGGCGTGGCCAAATTGCTCAAGGCGCTGGTCGAGAAGGAAAGCCCCGATCTCGTGATCATGGGCAAGCAGGCGATTGATGACGACAGCAACCAGACCGGCCAGATGCTGGCTGCTCTGCTGGGCTGGCCCCAAGGGACTTTTGCGTCGAAAGTCGAAATCGATGACGGCGTCAGCGTCACGCGGGAAATCGATGGCGGGCTTGAGACGATCAAGCTGAAACTGCCCTGCATCGTCACCTCGGATCTGCGGCTCAACGAGCCCCGCTACGCCTCGCTGCCCAACATCATGAAAGCCAAGCGCAAGCCCATCGACGCGATTTCCCCCGATGAGCTGGGCGCTGATATTGCGCCG
>CAZRBL010000048.1:0-1505 GCA_964598335.1 uncultured Rhodospirillales bacterium | reverse complement strand
GGTTTCGTTTGCAGAACCGCCGAAACGCTCGGGCGGCATCAAGGCCGGCTCGATCGACGAGCTTGTCGACAAGCTGAAGAACGAAGCCAAGGTGATCTGACCATGCCCAGCCTTATTCTCGCAGAACATGATAATACCGAGTTGAAGCCGGGCACCCTGTGCACGGTGACGGCCGCAGAGGCGCTTGGCCAGCCGATCCACATTCTCGTCGCAGGCGACAATGCCGGCGGCGTCGCCGAAGCGGCGGCAAAGATCCCCGGCGTGGAAAAGGTGCTGCACGCCGACGGCGCGGAGTACAAGACGACGCTGGCGGAGAACCTGACGCAGCTGATGCAGGGACTTGCCGATAGTTACGACTATCTTCTCGCGCCCGCCGGCACCTTCGGCAAGAACGTCATGCCGCGTCTCGCCGCCTTGCTCGATACCCAGCAACTCAGCGATATTGTCAGCGTTGAGGGACCTGACACCTTCAAACGTCCGATCTATGGCGGCCAGGCCATCGCGACAGTGAAGTCGAGCGACGCAAAGCGGGTTATCACGGTCCGCACCACGGCCTTTGATGCCGCACCGGCCGAGGGCGGCAATGCGAGCGTTGAAACTGTCGACGCCGCCGGTGACAGCGGCCTTTCACAATTCGTCTCCATCGAGCTTTCTGAATCGGAGCGTCCGGATCTCGGCGCTGCCGATATCGTCATTTCCGGCGGGCGCGGCCTCGGCTCCGGCGAGGCTTTCGACATACTCGACCCGCTCGCGGACAAGCTCGGCGCGGCCATCGGCGCCAGCCGAGCGGCTGTTGATGCCGGCTATGTGCCCAATGATTACCAGGTCGGCCAGACGGGCAAGGTAGTGGCTCCCAGCCTTTACATCGCCATCGGTATTTCCGGCGCCATTCAGCACCTTGCCGGGATGAAGGACTCCAAGGTCATCGTGGCGATCAACAAGGACGAGGAAGCGCCGATCTTTCAGGTCGCCGACTACGGCCTGGTCGCCGATCTGTTCACAGCGGTTCCGGAACTGACCGAAAAGCTGTAAAGCGACCCCGCAACGAAAAAGCGGTACTCCATGGACATCAAAATCGTCGGCGTTATCGGCGCCGGGCAAATGGGCGGCGGTATCGCGCAGGTGGCCGCGCAATCAGGCTACCGGGTCAAGCTGGTCGATATCAGCGAGGAGGCGCTGAAAAACGGCCTCAGCGCAATCGACAAGAACCTGACGCGTCAGGTCCAGAAAGAGAAGCTGACCGATGCGGACAAGGATGCTGCCTTGGCACGGATTGAAACCGCTTCAGATTTGAGCGCGCTCGCCGATGCCGATATCGTCATCGAAGCCGCAAGTGAAGACGAAGAGATCAAGGTCAAGATCTTCAAGGAGTTGATGCCGCATCTCTCCGAGCAGGCGATTGTCTGTTCCAACACGTCTTCAATATCGATCACCCGGCTGGCTGCGGTGACCGACCGGCCGCAGCGCTTTATGGGCATGCATTTCATGAACCCGGTGCCGGTGAT
>CAZRBL010000047.1:0-23073 GCA_964598335.1 uncultured Rhodospirillales bacterium | reverse complement strand
CCGATGACGAGGCGAAGCTGCATCAGCTTGCCGAGGCGGCGACGGCGCCGGTCATTAACGGGCTGACCAACCGGTCGCATCCCTGCCAGATCCTTGCCGATTTGCTGACCGTGCAGGAGCGCCATGGCCGGATTGAAGGGCTGACCATCGCCTGGATCGGGGATTTCAACAATGTCGCGCGCAGTTTTGCCCATGCCGCCCCTGCCTTCGGCTTTCGCCTCGTCGTTGCGTCACCCGAAAGCCTTGGCCCTGATAAGGAAACAGCCGACTGGGCGAAAAATGCCGGTGCCGAAATCACCACCGCTGCAACGCCGCAATCGGCCGTCGCCGACGCCGATGTCGTGGTCACCGACACCTGGGTGTCGATGGGCGATAAGGGGGCCGAGGCGCGGCGCACGCTGCTTCGGCCCTATCAGGTCAATGAGGCATTGATGGCCGACGCCCGCCCTGACACGATTTTTCTGCACTGCCTGCCGGCGCATCGCGGTGAGGAGGTTACCGATGCGGT
Organism: uncultured Rhodospirillales bacterium; assembly: GCA_964598335.1. Classification (GTDB taxonomy): domain Bacteria; phylum Pseudomonadota; class Alphaproteobacteria; order CAZRBL01; family CAZRBL01; genus CAZRBL01. The sequence goes on along the minus strand of CAZRBL010000047.1, from coordinate 22,565 downwards.
GCTGGACGGGCCGCGATCCGCGGTCTGGGATGAGGCCGAAAACCGCCTTTATGCGCAAAAGGCGATCCTGCGCTGGTGCATCGGCGCATGACCGACCAGCCGGCCGGCGATTACCCCGAGGCGGCCGGTGATGCCGTCCAGCCGTTTCAGCTCGATATCAGCGATCTGCGCGGCAGGCATGTCGTGCTCGACAATGCGCTCAACGATATTCTCGAGCGGCATCGTTATCCGGCGCCGGTGGCCCGGCTTCTGGCTGAGGCGCTGGTGGTTACGATGATCCTGTCCGACATGCTCAAATATGACGGCGTCTTCACCCTGCAGACCAAGGGCGACGGGCCGGTCCCGATGCTGGTCGCCGACATCACCAGCGAGCATGAAATCCGCGGCTATGCCATGTTCAATCAGGCGCGGCTCGATGAGATGATCGCGGCGCATGCGGAGGCTCGCCCGCTGACGGCGGCGGAGTTGCTTGGCCGCGGCTATCTCGCCTTCACCGTTGATCAGGGCGAGGATACCGAGCGCTATCAGGGCATTGTCGAGATGGAGGGGGACAGCTTCGCGGATTTCGTGCGGCATTACTTCCGTCAATCCGAACAGCTCGAAACCGGCCTTCAGATTGCCGTATCGCAAGAGAACGGTCATTGGCGCGCTGCCGGGCTGGCGTTGCAGAGGTTGCCGCCGGCGGGCGCCGATATCGGCGGTCTGGGCGAGGCCACCGCCGGCGATCCCGATGAGGAGAATTGGCGCCGGGCCATGGTCCTGCTGGGTACGCTAACCTCGACGGAACTGCTCGACCCGGCACTGTCTGCGCCGCAGCTGCTCTACCGTCTGTTCCATGAGGAGGGCGTTCGTGTTTTCGAGCCGGCCGCAATCCGTCGCGGTTGCCGCTGCTCGCGGCAGCGCATTGAGGAAGTGCTGCGGAGCATGAACCCCGATTCGCTCAGGGAGATGGCGGAATCCGACCCTGAACTCACAGTTACCTGCGAGTTCTGCGCCGAAGACTATGTCTTTCAGCTCAGCGAGCTTGTTTGATCGTGATGATCGCGAAGAGGCTCTAACGCGGCTGACCGATCAGCGATAATAGCTCTCCGCGAAGCACATCGTCTTCGCGAAAGGCGCCGAGCATTTTGCTGGTGACGAGCGCCACGCCGGGCTTGTTGACGCCGCGGGTGGTCATGCATTGATGCTCGGCCTCGACGATCACGGCAACGCCGCGCGGCTGCAATACATCGTTGATCGCATTGGCGATCTGCGAAGTCAGCTTTTCCTGAATTTGAAGCCGCTTGCTATAGGCTTCGACGACCCGCGCAAGCTTGCTGATCCCGACCACACGATTATTCGGCAGATAGGCGACATGCGCCTTGCCCAGGATCGGCACCATGTGGTGCTCGCAATGGCTGTTGAGGGCGATGTCCCGCAACGCGATGACCTCGTCATAGCCGTCGGTTTCTTCGAAGGTCGTTGTCAGGATATCGACCGGGTCCTGGTGATAACCGGCGAAGAATTCCTCATAGGAGCGAACCACCCTGTCCGGCGTGCCGAGCAGGCCTTCTCGTGAGGGATCGTCGCCCGCCCACCGGATCAGGGTGCGCACGGCCTCTTCGGCCTGTTCGCGGGTCGGAGCTTCAGGGCTGTCGGCGCTCGGGGCGGTGGGCGCCATTACGGAATCGGGTGGGGACACGATGAGTTTGGCCTGTTCTGGGAGGGTGTCGGTCGGTACAATACGCGCATCTATACGGTGTTCCGACGGGTTCGGTTCATCGGCATTGGATTTAGTGCGGTTTGCCGTCCCTGTTAGCCGACGACAACCTCGACCCGTCGATTGGCCGGGTTCGGGTCGCCGTCGGGTCCGGGGACCAGGGGCTGCGTTTCGCCCGCTCCGATCACCGTCATCAGCTCGGCCGGAACACCAAGGGCGCGAAGGGCGTCATAAACCTCGCGGGCGCGCCGTTCCGATAGGGCCTGGTTGGCGGCGTCACTGCCGCGGCGGTCGGTGTGGCCGACAATTGTTATCCTTCGCGCATTGCGCATTGCCACTTCACGCGCAATTGCCGGGACCACGCGGACGCTGATTTCATTCATCCCGGCCTGCCCGAAATCGAAAAACAGGAGAAAGCGGGCGGGCCGGCTGCTGCGGGCGACCGGCGCGGGCTGCGCCGGCGCGGCGCGGATCGTTGTTGTCGGGGCAATCGGCCTGGCCTGGGGCAGCGATGCGGGCATCACGGCGGGGCGGGCCGTGTCAAGCGCCAGCCGCAGCGCATCGGCGGCGCGCTCATAGCCGATCCGGCAGGCCATGATCGCTGTCGCCTGCCAGGCCTCCTCCTGCTGCTCAACCCAGCAATCGAAGCGTGCCTGAGCAATCGCCGCCTGATCCGGAGCCAGGCTGCGTCCGCCGCCGTCGAGCAGCGCGTTAAGCTCGTCATAAGCGATGATCAGATCCTGCAGCGCATCGCCCGAGATCCGCCAATGTCGCGGGTTCTCCGGCGGTATGGCGATGCCGTCGGCGGCGTCCAGGCCCTTTTCCGCAAACAGCCGCGCGTCGAAAAAGTCGAACATCTCACTTTGCTCTTCATTGGCAAAGGCGCGGTATTCTTCGGCGAGCCGGACGGTGAACGGGTCGCCCACCGGCTCCGCACGGTTCAGCGCATCGACCATGCCGTGGCTGCCGAACAGCGCGCAGCCGCCGAGCAGGCCGGCCGCAGTCGCCGCCGTTGCGATTCGCAGGAACCGTCTAACAATGGAATGCGAAAAACCTGTCATGGAACCCGTTGTGATGCAAAGCAGGCCTAGGCGAAAGACTTTCGAGCAAAGCCCTACTCAAAACCGCCTGCGCTGCCAAGAGAGAGCCGCACCCGCCGCCGCAAAAGCGAGCCAGGGCAGTGTCGTTTGCAGCAAGGCGTGGGTGGCGGCGGCGCGGCGATTGGCGCCGGCGGCCAGGGTCACCGCCTCGGTCGTCAGCGTCGCCACGCGGCCCGCTCCGGCGAACAGCGTCGGCAGATATTGCGCAATGCTGACGGCAAGGCCGACGGCGATGCAGACCGCCAGCGGGCCGAACAACAAGGGCAGCCGCAGGCGCAAAAATACCCGCCAGGGCCCGGCGCCCAGGCTGTGCGCGGCATGGTCAAGGCGGGACGGCACCGCGCGCCAGGCCGGCGCGAGCACCAGCCAGCCATAGGGCAGAACGAAAAGACAATGCAGCGCCAGCACGGCCAAGAAGCCCGGATCAAGCCCCGCGCGCAGCAGCAGGATTTGCACGCCGAACAGGAAGGAAAGCTGGGGTATCACCAGCGGCAGGTAAAGCAGCCAGACGGGCAGCAGGCGTGCCGGGCTTCCGCGCCGACGCTCGGCTTCGAGGCAGAGCAGGATCAGCGTGCAGCAGATCAGCGCGGCGGCGGTCGCAATGCCGAGGGTGACGCTTGCGGTCGCCAGGATCGCCGGATCGGTGAAAGCACCCGGATCGAATGCGGTCGGCAATGCGTCGGGAAAGCGCCAGGGCCCGGCAATCGACCAAAGCGCAGTGGCGGGCAGCCCGCCCAGCGCGAGGCCGAACAAGGCCGCCCCGCTTATCGTCATGCCGCCAAGTGCGAGCCTGACCCCGGTTTCCGGTCCGGGCCCGGCGGTCAGCCATCGGCGCGTCGCCTGGCTGATTACCGCGATTGCGACGCGCCAGAGGCCGATCGCCGCAAAGATGCTGGCGGCCAGAAGCAGCGCGCCGGCGGCGGCCTGATAGCGTCGGGTGAGATCGGGATCGCTGAACCAGCTCAACAATCTGACGGCCAGGGTCGGCGGCGTCTGTGGGCCGACGATCAACGCCATGTCGACATTGGCGAGGCTGTAGGACAGCACCGCACAAATGGGCAGAAAAAGCCGCGGATAGAGCTGCGGCAGAACACAGCGGAGGAAGGCCGCATGGCGGCGATGGCCAAGATTTCTCCCGGCCGCGATCAGGCGTTCGGTCGGCATTCGGTAGAGCAGGCCGAGCGCGACAAAAAGGATGAAGGCGGTTTCCTTGGCGGCCAGCAAAAGGATCAGCGAGATCCCATACGGATCGCCGATGATGCCGATATCGGGGGGACGGTCCCAGCTTGTCAGCCAGGGCGAGAGCAGGCGGGATAACCAGCCCGAGGGCGTCAGCAGGAGCAGCACGCCGATGGCCAGGGCTGCGTGCGGCATGGCCAGAACCGGTGCTAACAGGACCTGTAGGCGTCGATAGAAGCGCGTGCCGTACAACGCCGCGATCAGGCTTATTGCCAGAACGACCGAGAGTGCGCTTGCCGTCAGCCCGGTCCAGAGCGTCATGCCTAAAGAGGTGCCGAGCCCGGGAAAGCGCAACAGTGCGACCCACGGATCTGAAGGCGGGATGATCCCGATCCCGGGCAGGATGCCGAAAGCGGGCAGCGCCGTGCCGCCGAGCCCGGCGAGAAGCGGCAGCAGGATCAGGCAGGCGGTGAGCGGGGCGATCAATCTCAGCACGGCAAGGCGGTGATAGGCGCGCGGCGTGCGAAGTGCTAGGTGGGGTTTATGGCAATTGAACCGGAACGAGTCGCCGACGCGCCGGAAATCGAGCTGCTGCTTGATGAGGCATTCGGCCCGCAACGTCAGAACAAAACCGTCTACCGGCTGCGTGAGGGCCGGTCGCCCGTCGCCGAGCTGTGCACTGTTGTCCGCGACGGCGCCGGCAGCATGCGCGGCTCGCTGCGATTCTGGGAAATTCGCGCCGGGCTCGCCGAACCGGCGCTGCTGCTCGGCCCGATTGCCGTGCGGCCCGGCGATCGCGGAGTCGGTTACGGGCGCGCGCTGATGTGGCATGGGCTCGCCGAAGCCAAAAGGCTGGGTTACGCCTATGTCGTTCTGGTCGGCGACGAGCCTTATTACGGCCAATTCGGGTTTTCCCGCGATGTCGCCCGGCGTCTCGCCCTGCCCGGACCGGTCGACAGCCACCGCCTGCTCGGCCTTGTGCTCAAGCCGGGAGCGGAGGAGTTGGCCGTCGGCATGATCGTGCCGGTCGATGCTGATAAAAGCGACTTGGCCGCGCCCGGCGTGTAGGGTAGAGCAGTTTGCGGATCATGCCGGTCCTCCCCCGCCCCGCCTCCCCTGCAGCTATCCTGTCCGGGAAGGCGGGGCGAGGGTGGACCGGAGCAAAAGCAAACCGAAATGCTATGATCCTGTGAGGAAAAAAACCGGTTGAAATGACCGTGCGGGCGTAGCTCAGGGGTAGAGCATTGGCTTCCCAAGCCAAGTGTCGAGGGTTCGAATCCCTTCGCCCGCTCCACACACTGGGTGTGGTTTCCCCTTTTTGATTGCGCGGCATCGGCTCTTACGGTGATCGTACCCTGTCATGCTCATCGCTGATCCGCCTTCCCTCGACGATGCCCGCACCGTATTGCGTGAGACGTTCGGCTATGCCGATTTCCGGTCGGGTCAGGCGCGGGTCATCGAGGCTGTGCTCGCCGGGCGCGATATGCTGGCGGTGATGCCGACCGGGGCAGGAAAATCGTTGTGCTATCAGATCCCGGCGCTGACGCTGGGCGGGCTGACCATCGTCGTCTCGCCGCTTCTGGCGCTGATCGACGATCAGGTCAGCGCGCTTCGGCTGGCAGGGGTGGCGGCGGACTCGATCACCTCGATGCATGATCGGGAAACCAATATTGCCGCCTGGCGGCGCGTGCAGGCGGGCGAGACGCGGCTTCTCTATCTCTCGCCGGAGCGTCTGATGACCGATCGCATGCTGGCGGCGCTGGCGCGATTGCCGGTGTCCTTGCTGGCGATCGACGAGGCGCACTGCATGGCCCAATGGGGGCCGAGTTTCCGCCCCGATTATGCCGCGCTCAAAGACCTCAAGCGCCATTTCCCCGACGTGCCGATTCTGGCGCTGACCGCCACCGCCGACGCCGTGACGCGGGAAGATATCGTCGATGCCCTGTTCGGCGGTGACGCCGAAAGCTTTGTCGCCGGGTTCGACCGGCCGAACATCCATCTGGCTTGTGCCGCCAAGGATAAGCCGCGTGACCAGCTGCTTTCCTTTGTCGCTCAGCATCGCGGCGTGAACGGTATCGTCTATTGCCTGTCGCGCAAGGGCGTTGAAAAAACCGCTCAGCTGCTGGTCGATCAGGGATACAACGCCCTCGCCTATCATGCCGGTCTCGAGGCGGAGGATCGCCGTGCCCGCCAGGATCGGTTCATGACCGAGAGCGATCTGGTCATGGTCGCCACCATCGCCTTTGGCATGGGCATCGACAAACCCGATATCCGCTTCGTTTTCCATGCCGATCTGCCGGCCAGCCTCGAAGCCTATTATCAGGAAATCGGCCGCGCGGGACGCGATGGGGCGCCGGCCAGGGCGATGATGCTATACGGCCTCGACGATGTCCGCACGCGCCGCCGCTTTATTGCCGAAGAAAACATGCCCGACGAAGCGGAAAGGCGCGCCCATCGCCGGCTCGATGCCTTGCTCGCCTATGCCGCCGCGCCTGATTGCCGTCGTCATTTGCTGATGGCCTATTTCGGTGAGGCGCCGGCGGATGAGCAAGGCTGCGGCACCTGCGATCTGTGCGATGACCCGGAGGGCCGGGTCGAGGCGGGCGATGATGCGCGGCTGGTGCTTGATACCGCCCGGCGCACCGGCGAGCGTTTCGGCGCTGCGCATCTGGTTGATATCCTGCGCGGCTCATCAGGCGCCAGGATCATCGATAACGGCCATGACCGCTTGCCCGGCTACGGCATGGGCGCCGAGCGATCTGCCGCCTGGTGGCGCGATCTGATCCTGCAAATGACCGCGGCGCGGTTGCTCTCTCTCGATGTCGCCGGCTATGGCGGCCTGTCGCTCACGCCTCGTGGCCGACGGCTGTTGCAGGGCGGCGAGTTCCTTGCGCGGACACCGGCCCTGTTGCCCAAGGTGGAGCGCCGCCCCGCTGCGAAAGCCCCCGCGCCGGAATCGAGCGATGTCGATCCCGCGCTGTTCGCGGAACTCAAGGCGCTAAGGCTGGATCTGGCGCGGGCGCGCGAGGTGCCGGCCTATGTCATTTTCCATGACAGCACATTGATGGCACTTGCCGCCGCAAGACCGCAGAGCCTTGAGGATATGCGCGGGATTCCCGGAATCGGTGCGCGCAAGCTTGCGGCGTTCGGCAACGCTTTCCTCGAGGTGATCCGGCGCCGGTCTGGCTGATCGCCTGCTGCCGCGCTGAGATCCGCCGACCCGCGGAAATTGAAATCGGCTGTGCCGTGCCCAACTGTTACAAGGTCCCCAATGGACCGAAACGAAATTGATCCTTGGGAGAATGAATATGAAAACCGCATCTTTGACCGCTGCCGGCGCCGTGCTGGCGGCGTTTTTTTATGCCCAGCCGGTGCTGGCGCATGATGATGATTATCAGCCGATTACCGAAGAAGAGGTCCGCGCCGCGCAGGAGGCCTGGGCCGAAGGGATCGAAGACATCAGCGCGGTCTATCTTGAAGAGGGTGATTACCGCGCCCGTGCCGCCGCGCATATTCTCGAGCTTTATGGCTATGAACAGGGGCCGGTTCTTTTCAAACCGACCCTGGCGGCCGATGACCAGTTCCGCGAGAATTTCGAGCAGGCGCTGTCCTATTTCGTCGGCGGTGTCGTCGAGGAGGATGGCGGGTTCGCGATCAAGCCATGGTCCGAAGCGCGGTTCGGGGAGCAGGAAATCATCCTGATGGGCGATGCGGCGCTGGCCATGGGCAATTACTATTTCACCCCGCATGAAGGCGGCGAACCGCAAAAGGTCGAGTTCAGCTTCGGCTATTTCCGCGATGACGATGGCGAGTTGCGGATCAACCTGCATCATTCCTCGCTGCCCTATCAGCCCTAAGCGGGCCGGTTCGGGCCCGTCAGGCGGGCGCTGAACCCAGACCCGGCACCAAAAAAGAAGCGCCCCGCTCAGGGGGCGCTTCCATGGGCTCTTGGGTATGGGTTCGGCTGGCTACTGTTACGCGGAACCGGTGTGGGTGTGCGGGTGTGCGTGTGCTTGTGCGTATGGGCGTTGGAGGGTGCGTACTGCCGGTTCAAATACTTCCGGCCAACCGATGAGTTGAAGATGACGCTTCGGGCCCGGTTGCGCTTCGCGCTTTTCCATGCTGATCGCTCAGCTCGCACCCATCACGAAGTGATAATCGCCTCTTCGGCCATAATGCCCTGAAAAAGCAGGGCTATTCCATTTCTCATTCAGCCCTTTTCGGACCTGCGCGCGCCCCTATACGCGAGTCTTCAGTTCGCAATTCGACGATTTGAGCAGCGACTCAGCGACCGAATCGGCGATCGCCGAATGTCCTCGGCGAAACGCGATGGCGAGCCCCGACTCCTTATTCCGGGCGCCCGCCATTTTTGCATAGTGGGTTATGAGGCCGTCCACCCCGGGTTCAAAACATCGTGTTATCAATGAGTTAGCGTTGATCATTTCAGGATGATTAACCGTGATAAGCCGCCTTGCCGGAATGCGGGGCAAAAATGAAAGGGTCCTGCAAGTCTTTTCGAACGAGATCGGGGCCCGTCACGCACATCCCCTCCAACGCCCATACACCCCCGACGGGTCTCGGCGCTCTCCTCACTCAGGCAGAGCGGCGCCTCCGGCTCACACAGCCGGAGGCGCTTTCGTTTCCGGTTTGCCGCTCGCCCAGATTCAGCCGGCCCGTCGGCGCCCCTGTCCCCACCAGACCAATGCCAGGAGGCCGAGCGCCGGGATCCAGAACAGCTCTGCCGGCGGCACGTCGTTCTCGATCAGCACCCCGGTGACCTTCTGATCGAAGACAATGCCGGCTTTTTGCGCCTCGCTGCCGAAGGCCGCGTTGAAGACGATCAGCTCGCCCTGCTCGTTCGGCTCAAGGATCAAGCCCGCCTCATCCGCAAGACGGCTCAGGCCGTCGGCGCCCTGCGGGCCCAGCGGCAGCAGAACGACGCGGTTCTCCATTTCTCCGGCGAAATTCATCCCTTCAATGCGCAGGCTGATGCTCCCGGCATCGGGGATTCCAGCCGCGATCTCCGCCACCTCGGTCGGCGCCAATTCGGCGCGGGGCGGGTAGAGCTGGTTCATGAAGAAATCAGGCCGGAACAGCGTGAAGGCGACGGCGAGCAGCGCCGCTGTCTCATACCAGCGGCTGCGGGTAATGAAAAAGCCCTGGCTGGCAGCGGAAAACACCAGGATTGCGGCGGTGGCCCCGATAATCGTGAGGGCAAGCTGCAGGCCGCTCTCAATGCCGAACAGGATCAGCTCGGGATTGAAGATGAACATGAAGGGCAGCACCACGGTGCGCAGCGAGTAATGAAACGCCTGCAGCCCGGTCTTCAGCGGATCGCCGCGAGAGACTGCCGCCGCCGCGAAGCTGGCGAGCCCGACCGGCGGCGTCACATCGGCCATGATGCCGAAATAAAAGACGAAGAGATGGACCGCGATCAGCGGCACGATCAGACCGTTTTCCGCCCCAACGGTGACGATCACCGGCGCCAGCAGGGACGAAACGACGATGTAATTCGCCGTCGTCGGCAGCCCCATGCCCAGGATCAGACTGAGCACCGCGACCAACAGCAGCATGATCAGCAAATTGCCGCCGGATAGGTACTCGACCAGCCCGGCCATCGCCAGGCCGACGCCGGTCAAGGTCACGGTGCCGACGATGATCCCGGCGGTCGCGGTCGCAATGGCGATGCCGGTCATGTTGCGCGCGCCGGCGATCAGCGCATCCCACAGCTCGATCAGGCCGGTGCGGAACTCCGGGCCCGCCTGCCCGGGTTTGTGCCCCGGCTTGAGCAGCACCATGAGCGGCCGCTGGCTGATCTGGATCGCCGCCATCAGGCAGATCGCATAAAAGGCTGACAGGGCGGGCGACAGCCGCTCGACCATCAAGCACCAGATCAGCACCACCAGAGGCAGCAGGAAGTACAGCCCGCTGCGCACCGTCGGGCCAAGCTCGGGCAAATGCTCACCGAGGTCGTCCGGCGCCTCATAGGGCGGGTGGTCGGCGCGCGCTGCGATCCGCAGCATGCCGATATAGGCCGCTAGGATCGCGCCGCCGATGACCCAGATCGCCGCCTCGCCGAAAACCGGCTTGATCCAGGCAATCGCATAATATGTGACGAAGGACAGGATGATAATCGCCGACAAGGTCAGCCCGCCGCGCACCATGCCGATCCAGAGCGGGCTGGCATGCGGCTTCGGCAGCCCCTCCATGCCGGCTTTCAGCGCTTCCAGATGCACGATGTAGATCAGGGCGATATAGGAAATGACGGCCGGCAGGACGGCGTGCTGGATGACCTGCAGATACGGGATCCCGACATATTCGGCCATCAGAAAGGCGGCGGCCCCCATCACCGGCGGCATCAATTGACCGTTGACCGATGAGGCGACTTCGACGGCCCCGGCCTTCTCGCCGCTGAATCCGACCCGTTTCATCAGCGGGATGGTAAAGGTTCCGGTGGTCACCGTATTGGCGATGGAGGAGCCGGAGATCACGCCGGTCATCGCCGACGCTGCCACCGCCGCCTTGGCCGGCCCGCCGCGGAGATGACCCATCATCGCAAAGGTGGTGCGGATGAAATAGCTGCCCGCGCCCGCCTTTTCGAGCATCGCGCCGAACAGCACGAACAGGAAAACGAATTTTACCGAGACGCCGATGGCGATACCGAAAACCCCCTCGGTGGTCAGCCAGAGATGGCTCATCGCCCGGTTCAGCGAGGCGCCGCCATGCCGCATCAAATCGGGCAGCCAGCCGGCATCGCCGAAAAAGACATAGGCCAGCGCACAGCCGGCGACGATGAAGAGCGGCCAGCCCAGCGCTCTCCGCGTCGCCTCGAAGAGGATGATCAGCCCGGTCGCCGCGATCAGGATATCGAGCCCGGAAGGCGCGCCGGGCCGCATCGCAAGCTGATCGTAAAACCAGTAGCCATATGTCGCGCAGAAAAAGCCGATCGCGGCCAAGCCCCAATCATACCACGGCACGCGGTCGGTCGGGCTCGAGCGCAGTGCCGGGAAGGAGATAAAGGCCAGCAGCAGGGCAAAGCCCAGATGCAGCGCCCGCGCTTCGGCATCATTGACCAGCAGAAAGCCGGTCAGAAAAGGCAGCGGGGAAACATACCAAAGCTGAAACAGCGACCAGCCGGCCGCGATGCCGATGGCGACGGCTGCCGCGACTCGTCCCGTCGGGTGACGCCTGCCGGTTTCGACGTCGGTGAGATGATCGGCATCCGGCAGATCCGGCGCCGCCCTGGCGTCACTCACCCAGGAGCCCGGCTTCCTGGAAATAGGCTTCCGCAGCCGGGTGGAGCGGCGCGCTGAGGGCCTCGGTCGCCATTTCCGCGGGCGTCAGAACGCCGAAGGCCGGGTGCGAGCGCTGGAACACGGCGAAATTGTCGAAAACGGCTTCGAGCACGGCCTTTGCCGCAACATCAGGCAGCGCCGCAGTGGTTACCAGCGTGGCGCGGACCCCGAAGGTGCGGACATCGTCGGCGGTGCCGTCATAGGTGCCGCCGGGAATGGTCGCGAAGGCGTAGAAATCATTGCTGTCGACCAGAGCCTGAATCTCAGGCCCCTCAACCGGCACCACAACGACGTCACAGGTCGCCGCGGCCTCCTGAATCGACGCCGACGGGTGGCCGACGGCGAACACCATGGCATCGAAATTGCCGTCGCACAGCGCTTGCGCCTGTTCGGAGGAGGTCAGTTCGGAGAGCTGCGTAAAATCGTCCTCGGTCCAGCCCATCGCCTCCATGACCACTTCCATGGTGGCGCGCTGGCCGGACCCCGGATTGCCGATATTCACCCGCTTGCCGGGCAGATCGTCGAGGCCGGCTATTCCGGCTTCGGCGCGCGCGACCAGGGTGAACGGTTCGGGGTGCAGGGAGAACAGGCTTCGCAATCCCGGATTGGCAACCTCAAACGGCGATTTGCTGCCGTGATAGGCGTGGTGGTGCCAATCCGACTGGGCGACGCCGATATCGAGATCATTTGCCGCCAGCGCATTGAGGTTGAACACCGAGCCGCCGGTCGATTCGACCGTGATGCGAATACCGTGCTCGGCGCGATTGCGATTGACCAACAGCTGAATCGCGCCGCCGGTCGGGTAATAGACGCCGGTCACGCCGCCGGTGCCGATGGTCACGAATTGCTCTTCGGGCGCGGCATTTTCCGCGTCTTGAGCGAAGGCGACAGGGGCGGCGAGCAATGCGGCACAGAGCGTCAGCCGGCGGAACACCGTCAGTGTGGTCATCGTCAAGGGCCCGTTCCTGGTGAAGTGGAAAATCATGTTTGCACCTATGGTGAGGAACTAAGGCGCGCAAGTGACGCCTTGCTCCCGAGGCGCGGGCAGCGCAAAACCCGGGCATGGACGAGAAAGACCGCAAAATCCTCGAATTGCTTCAGGAGCGCGCCGATCTGCCGCTCGCCGATCTGGCCAAGGCCGTCGGCCTGTCGACCACCCCCGCCTGGCGGCGCATCCAGAAACTCGAACAGGAGGGTTACATCCGCCGACGCGTCGCCCTGCTCGACCGTCAAAAGATGAATTGCAGCGTCTCGGCCTTTGTCCAGATCAGGACCCGCCATCACGATGCCGGCTGGCTGGCCGAGTTTCAGGCGGCGATCGAGGACAGCCCCGAAATCATCGGCGCCTATCGGCTGGCGGGCGAGATCGATTACCTGCTCCATGTCGTGGTCCCGGATATCGCCGCCTATGACGCGTTCTACAAAAGGCTGATCGAGAAGGTTTCCCTGGCCGATGTTTCCGCCAGCTTTGCCATGGAGGACATCAAATACACCACCGCCCTGCCGACCAACTTCCTGCCGGTGAAGCCGTGATGCGTTTTCTCATCCCCCGTCATTGCGAGCGGCGACAGGCCGCGCGGCGATCCGGGCATCCCGGATATTCGGCGAGATTTCCGGCGAGATTTCCGGCCTGCGTCGCTGTGCTCGCAATGACGCTGCTGGCGACGACAGCGTCGGCACAAATACAAAGCGAAACAACCGCCTATCGGGCGCTCGCCATTGCGCCGCATGAGGCGGCCGCGGATGCGGCGGTCGCGATATTGCGCGAGGGCGGCAATGCGGTCGATGCGGTGATTGCCGCGCAGATGGTGCTCGGCGTGGTGCAGCCCCAGCATTCCGGGCTCGGCGGCAATGGCCAGATGATGGTCTGGGAGGCGCCGGAGCATCGGCTTTTCGTCTTTGAGGGCCTCGGCGGGGCGCCCGGGACCGCCGAGCCGGATCAGTTTCTCGATGCTGCGGGCGAACCGCTTGAAGGCGATGCGGTTCGGGGGCTTGGCAATATGGTCGCGGTGCCGGGGCTGTCCGGCATGCTGGACGGGGTACAGGGCAGTTTCGGTCTGCTGCAATGGGACCGGCTGGTCGCGCCGGCAATTGCATTGGCCGAGCGTGGTTTCATCCCTGATGCCGCGCTGAGGGAGTCGCTGGCCGACCGACCGAGCGCCGCGGCGGTGTTCGAGGCCGATGGCGATCGGCTGCGCAACCCGGCGCTGGCGCGGGTTATGCGGCGCATGGCGCAGGACGGCTCTGCTGCGGTGATCAAGGGCGCTACGGCGCGCCGCATCGTCGAGGCCGTCACTTTCGCCGCCCGATCAGACCTGCCCCATCTCGGCCTCGAGGATATCGAGGGCTTTTTCGACAGTCGCGGTTCAGCGCTGTGCCGCCATTATCGCGGCCTCGACTTCTGCGCGCCGTCGCTGCCGACCGCCGGCGGCTTCACGGTGCTGCAAAGCCTGGGTCTGATGGCGCATCTCGGGCTCGACCGCATGGACTTCCTCAGCCCGCAGGCCACTCATCTGATGATCGAGGCCGGACGTCTCGCGGCGGCCGATGCGGCGTATTATCTGACCGATCCGCGTGCGGGTGATGTGCCGCTGGCCGGGTTGCTCGATCCGGCCTATCTCACCGCCCGAGCCCAGCAGATCCGGCGCGGCACGGCGATTGCGGGGGTTGAGGCCGGGCATCCGCCCTGGGATCGCCGGCTGCGCGACCATGCGCCCAATGCCGAGGAGCCGCCGCCGGGTACGGCGCACATCATCGCAATCGACGGCGAAGGCCGGATCGCCAGCCTGGTGTCGACCCTGCACGGTGTGTTCGGCAGCGGCATCGCCGTCGACGGCTTTTTCCTCAATCGCGGCATGGCATCCTTTGCGGCGCGGCCCGAGGTCGAGGGTCGCGCCGTGGCGAATTCGATCGCGCCCGGAAAAAGAGTGATGCTGCACACGGCGCCGGTGATCGCATTGCATCCTGATGTCGGGCCGATCTTCGTGCTGGGCACGCCCGGCGGCCCCGGCGATCAGCAGGATTTGCTGCGGGCGCTGCTCGGGTTGATGCACCATTGTTCGGCGATGGGCGATGCGCTGGCGCTGCCGGCCATACGCGTCGATGCCGATGACGTTGCCATTGAAGCGGGCCCGCGCGAGGAAGGGCCGAGCGCCGAGGCGTTGGCCGCCGCGCTGTCGGCCGTCGGCCACCGCGTGCGCCAAATTCCCGCTTCACCCAGCCGGGTGAGCGGCGCCATGATCGGCGAGGGCGAACATCTGCCCGCCGCCGACCCCGGCAGCGGTATTGCCATCCGCGGCATCCCGGCGGATCAGGGAATTTAAGGCCTCGGTCAAGCGCTGGCCATGCCCGCACCATGAGGAAATCTTGGCACGGTTTCGTTTGCTTTTTGTCCGCCCCGCCCCTGCACCCCCGCCCCGCCTCCCCAGACAGGATACTTGCAAGCGAGGCGGGGCGGGGGTGCAGGGGCGGACCGGAATAACCCGAAAGTGCGCTAGCGGACGAGCGCCAGTAGTGCCTGCGCCAGCGCCGCATTGGACGACACCACCGGCCGGCCATGATGGGCCGCGGCTTGATCGAGAATCGCGGCGGTCGGCATGCCGGTGCCGGATAGCAGGATGGCGTCGGCCTCGCCGGGATCGAAGGCTCGCACTCCTTCCAGCGCCTGTTGGCTGGTCAGACCGTAAATGCCGTGACCCCCGTCTTTCGCAACGGTGGCGATGCGGTCCTGTCGCAGGATCTCGAAACCGCGCCGCTGCCAAAAGGCCAGCCCGGCATCATGCAGTTCTTGCGGATAGGGGCTGAGGATCGCCAGCCGCTGCGCGCCATGCTGTTGGAGCGCGGCGTCGATCGCGGCAGTGGCGGTGATGACGGGGCAGGTGATGACCTGTTCGGCGGCATTGACGGCGGCGGCGGCATCGCCCTCATCCAGCATGTAGTTCGAGCCGGTGCAGGCAAAGCCGAAGCCGTCCAGCTTCAGGCTGCCATAGCGGGTCAGCAGATCGGGCAGCGCCGTCAGAAAATCGCGCAGCCGGGCGTTGAGCGTTTCCGCCGGGCTGTCGAGCCGAAGCCCGTACAGCGCCACCCCCTCCGGCATCAATCTGTGCATTTCGGGCTCGACGGTGCTGTTGGCCTGCGGCGTGCCGATGCCGAAGCGCCCGGCCCAGCCATAATCCGGCTTGATTTCGGTACTCACTGGATCGCCGCCGCCTGACGCAGCCCTTCGATCATCGATGTGCGCAGCAGAAAAGCGCGGCATTTTTCCGGGTCGGCAATGGTTGCCTGCAGGTCCTCAAGCGAGCGCCGCCGCGCCTCCGGGTCCTTTTGCACCATGCGGGCGCGATTGCCGTCCGCCTGTTTGAGGATTTGTTCCACCGCCACCGGCCTGCGCTGGCGTGTGTACTGGTCGAGCAGCTCGTCGCTGGCGCCGTCAAAGACGGCCTTGAGCTTGTCGGTCAGATTGAAGGCGTCATGCACGCCGCCATTCATGCCCATGCCGCCGCTGGGGCTGTTGAGATGCGCCGCATCGCCGGCCAGCAGGATGCGGCCATGGCGGTAATCCTCGACGATGCGCTGATGGATGCGGTAAATTCGGACATCGATCAGCGGCCGGTCGCCGAAGGCCGGCGTGATCGCGTTCAGTCGCCGCAAAACCTCGGGCCGTGCGGTGATTTCCTCATCACTCTTGCCCTCGGCGGCGGGGAAGCTGGCGCGCCAGCAATCTGGCAGGCGCAGCAGGCTGTAATTATCCTCGGGTCCCCAGACATAATTGACCCCGGAAAGACCGTCCAACGCCTCATGAAAGGGGAAATCGCTGGTCGCCAGAACGGCGGTCTCGGGATAGGTCTTGCCCTCAAAGGACAGCTCCAGCAGCTCCCGCACGGTGCTGCGCCCGCCATCCGCTGCGATCACATATTGCGCCCGGAAGGTCCGGGGGCCGTTCTCTGTGTCTACCGAGAGGGTGACGTGATCCTGGTCTTGCTCGATGGCGGTAAGGGAATGGCTGAACCGCACGGTTTGAGGGTCGAGAACCTCAATGATCGCCTCGCTCAGCTTCCACTGCTCGGCCTGCAGGCGATAGGGGTGATCGGTGTGGTCCTTGATGGCGGCAAGATCGAATTCCGCCTTCTCCCCCGTCTCGTGCATGCGGATCTGCCAGGTTGGGGTGATCCGGCCCCGCGCAATCAGCGGCTCGGCCAGCCCGAGGCTGTCCAGCATGTCCAGCGTCGGCGGGTGAAAGGTGCTGGCGCGCAAATCGCGGCTGATATCCGGCTCGGCCTCGAGGCAGATCACCTTGAGCCCGAACCGGCTCAGCCGCAGCGCCGAAACCAGCCCCACCGGCCCGGCCCCGATTACGGCAACATCCCAGAGTTGGTCTGATTTTCCCTGACTCATAGGCAGATCTCTTCAGCTTGTTCGGCGAGAGCATCCGCCGCAACCAAATCAGCCGCAATCCCCTGATCCATTAATCGGGCTAATGAGGCGGACGATCATTGCGAAGAGGCAAAGCCGCAAAGGCGATATGGGCGGCAATCCCGAAATCTCGCCACGCGGACACATTCCTGGATTGCCGCGCTCCCTTTGGTCACTCGCAATGACGTCCGAGAGTCATCGACGCGCAACAAAAAAGGGCGGCCGAGGCCGCCCTTTTCCAATCATTTCTAGTAATATCTAAAGTTTGAAAACGAAGTAAGTTCCTTCCTCACCAGTTAAGGTGCTCTCATAGCAGAATGCACGATCGGTAGCCTCGATCCCTGCCGCTGTGGTCTCCGGCGTATCAGTGGCACCAGAAATATCGGTGTCCCCATCGGCGCCGCCGACACCACTGGCCTTATTGAACTCGTGACAGGTATCTCGGATCGCGCCGTCCGCAGGAGCTCCGGGATAACGGGTCATCACCGCTTGAGCGCCGGCAATGCTGGTTAGCGCGGTTCCGGGTACCAGATCATCAGCGCTCGCCAGGAAAGTCCAATCGTCGGGAGTTACGTTGCCGACCTCTGGCGGTGACGGTTGACTGAGGAAGTCGCCCGTATAGAGCGCGTCTTGCGCAGCGAGATCGTCACCTTGTGCTTCAGCCATGCGGAACGCTGCGGCCAATTGCTGGCCTTGGTTCAGGACCGTCGCCGCATTGGCCTGGTCGCGGCCTTCGGTGAAGGCCTGGCCGCCATAATAGGCGCCCATCAGTGAGGCGACCGCCACCAAGGCAATCGCAATAACGGTGATAATCAAGTTAGCCATCTCATACCCTCCTTTAGGTTCTTTGGCCGTGATCCCGTCCCATCATCGAAGACAAGGACCGTGTTCCCTTTCTGGTTTAACCCACAAAACCGCGTCTTTGCCAAGCCCTCAACGCCTGAAAAGCTGACAATCGACAACGGCATTTCTTGCACAAACAGACATCGGGCAGACACAGACTGCCCAAATTGCCCGCTTTCTTGATCATAATGCATGGGCCCCGTCAATATCCGCGCTTATGATCCGCATTCAGCCGGGGCGCAATTCGAGCCATAGCCCGTTCGGGTTGTCGCATTCCGCGCCCATGCAGAAACCGGTCATGCGCCATCCGGGGCAGATTAGCGCCGCGGCCGAGGCGCGGCCCATTTTCGATGAGGCGCCGTCAATGCCGTCGATCTGCGCGATGATGCGCTCGGCGCCGACATCGGGCGCCGCCTGCAGGCCGAGATCCTGAAGCGCCTGGGCGCAGGCGGTGACGCCGGCGGTCTGAACCGAAATCTTGCGCTGCCATTGCGCCTCGATCTGCATCACGAGAAAGGCTGTGCCGATCATCAACAGGATGCCGAAGACGATCAATAAAGCGCCGATGAGCCCGTATTGGCCCCGGTTCAACGGCAGCGGCAAAGCGGTATCGCGCAGGTCCATTCCCACACCGATGTCAGGCTAAATCAGAGCCATCCTAAGCCGAAACGCCTCCGCCAGCCAAGCGATAATGGTGAATTTTTTATTAAAGACAGTGGGTTATGGTTAATCCGCTCATCGTCATTGCGAGGAGGGCAAAGCCCGACGCGGCAATCCAGAGGTTTAACCGCATGGCAACACTCCTGGATTGCCGCGCTCCCGTTGATCGCTCGCAATGACCCTGGCGGAAGGGCCGCGGCGCCACAGTAGAAGAACGGCAGCGGGCCCGGCCCGCCTAGTTGCGGTGGAGCCACCAGGCGGTTTCATTGAGGGAATAGATCGGGGTGTAATGGCGGATGCGGGCGGCCTCGACGACCTGATCGGTCTGATTGTCGAGGATGTAGCGCCGATCGTCCGAATAAACGACGAGGATCGCATGGCCGATGCCGAGATTCTCGTCATTCACGACGGCGATCCGCATGCGTTCGATCGGCACGCCCAGCTCGCGCAGCGCCATGTATTTGGCGATGGAATAGCCCTCACAATCGCCGTGGCGGGTGAGGAATTCGAGCGGCGTTTCCCAGTAATCCTCCTGACCCCAATTGCGCAGGTCGGTCAGATAGGGCTTGGCGTTCAACTCGGTATTGACCTCTTCGAGCTTGGCGGCGAGTTCCCGGCCGCGAAGGCCGCCAAGGCCGTCAAGCCAGCGCAGGACCTTGCATTCGGGGATTTCCTGGGTCGCGCAGATTTCGGCGGCGCGCAGATCGGCGAAATGCTGATCGACCACCCGCGCCCAGGCCTTGAACGGGTGCTGGCCGATAACCGGTCGTTTCCGTTCCTGCGATCCGAACAGCCCGTCCTGCATACCGGGCGCGGCAACGCTTGCCCCCGGCATCAGAGCCGCCATCAGAAGCAAGAGCAGCACCGCAAAAACCGAGACCGGACCGGCCTCGAAAACGTCTTTCGAGAGTCTCATAGCCAACGCCGAATTAGAACAACCCAAGGCGGCCGAACTGCCATTGAGATGGTTAACAAATGGTTAACGGCACCATAAAAACCGCAGAAATCTGCGGCCTGCAATGAAATCTTCACGCTTCTTACATGCGCCGGCATTTTTTCCGCAGGGAATCTCCGCCCGGTTCCGTAACAGCTTTGTCGAGACCGGAAAGACCCTAAAGCCGGACCGGTTTCGATCTCGTAAAGGGGACCAATCGCGTGTCCCGATAATGGGACGAAAACGGGCTCAAAATGGAGATGATGATGCCGACAGCAAGCAATGAACGCCTTTCACCCGCAACCGAAGATGACAGCATCGGCCGCCGCGCGCGACCGGAACGGCCGGAGCGCCCCGAACGCGAGCCGGAAAGCCTGGGCCAGCGGATCGAGGACAATCTGATCGAGGCGGCGGAGGATTTCGCCGCTGGCGAAGACCTGCTGCCCGATCCTGATGGCTGGCAGGCGCGGTTTGACGCGCTGGAGGAGAGCGGCCCGCGTGAGTTGCCGGAAAGCGTGCTCGACCGTCTTGAGGAGGCCGGAATCACCTATGAAGTGGTCATCGGCGACGATAGCGTGAGCAGGACCTTCACCGGCCCCGACGGCCAGTCGAAAAGCAAGACGATCAGCCTGTCCGAAGACGGCATGACGCTGATCAGGACCGTTGAAACCACCAATGCCGAGGGCGAGAGCTGGGACCGGACCGTATCGCTCACCCTCGAAGACGACGTCGTCACCACCATCACGGCCGGTACCGCCCGCGACGGCACCGAATTCGGCTTTACCGCGGTCAAGGACTATAACGAGACCGGCTATGATTACAGCCTCGCCGGCACCGGCCCCGGCGGCCGGGAACTGGATGTTATCGCGGCGGTCAATCTGGTCGATCAGATCGTGACCCTGACCACCGATGAGGGCGAGCTGGTGCTGCCCTTCGATGAGGTGAGCGAATATATCGACGGGCTGATGGAAGATGTTCCGTCCCCCATCCCGCCGGTCGATGACAGCCTGCTGATCGCCTGATCAGAGCCTCGGCCTCTTCCGAGGCAAGATACCATTTTCCGGTGCCTTCCTATCCCCTCCCCTTATCCCGGCGCCGGACAGTGCTGGGGCGCGGTTCATCACGGCCGCGCCCCAGTCCCCTGTTGTATTCATGGCGCGATTTTGCCCTCACGTTACGGCGCTATCGCCCTAATCGGTGAGGATAGCGCCTATCCGGTTGAGGTCGTGGCCTGCAACGCTGCTCACGCTGCATGATGGCACGACCGTCGCGCGTGATCGGTCATGCCGGCCAAGCCGGTCGCCAATTCAGGCAGAGATCGCGATGACGAGACCGCCGGGCGAGACGCGAAAAGATACCCCGGAAAGCCGATTTTCCAAGCCGTTAACGGCCTCGCAATCGGCCCTGCAATAGGGCCAGCGCGGGCAGCAACAGCAATGCCGCGGCCGGTGTGGGCACGGTCTCGGATACGCCAAGCGGGACCTGTATTTCGCCAGAGCCCTGACCAAGCCCTGAAAGGACCCCGGCCGGGATCACCAGGGTAATGCCGTCATCCGGAATGTAATTGATCGTGATTCCGGCAATCGCCGAGGGATCGGCACCCGGAAAGCCCGTCAGGAAATAGATGAGATATGTCGCGCCGGTGAAACGCGGATCCCATTGAAAGCTCAAATCCAGCGCATCGGTCGGCGAAAAGCCCGTCATGCCCGAGCGGGATGCGAAAGAGACGGTGATGAGGTCGCCATCAATGCCGCCACTGGTCGTAAACTTATCCCATTGGATGGAATCGGTCGGGGCCATCCAGCTGAAGGCATTGCTGTCCGTACCCCTGATCTCAGCCGCGCCGGGATAACTCAGCGTGTCAGTCCGGGATTCCGGCGCAATACCGGTAAAGGTCGATGTGGTCAGGATATCTTCGCCCAGCGCGGACAGGCTGACAGGAACCGGCCCTGCGGCTGCGCCCGCGCCGAAGCCCACACTGAAGAGGTAAAGAAGGATTGCGGCCAAGCGCATGAAACCCTCCAAGCTTGCATTGTTAAGGAATTGGTAAGGTTAAAGGATTTTCGCGCCGGCTTGTGTGAACCGGCTCACACAAAACAGCCCCGCCGCCCCGATCAGGATCAACCCCAGCGCGGCCGGTGCCGGGATCGCCGGGATGGTGATGGTGAAGGTCATCACGTCGGTGGCATCGGCGCGGTCGGTGATGGTCAGGGTCAGCATGTTGTCGCCGAGCATGCCGCCGGCATCGAGGAAGTCTCCGAGGCTCAGGCTCAGCGCCAGCGCGGCGGTGCCATCGGCAAAGCTCAGCCCGTCATCGCCGAAGGTGGCGTCTTCGGCGGCAAACAGCGGCGTGCCGCCCAGCGCGATCTCCCAGGACAACAGCTCAAAGCCATCGCCCATCAGCGCATTGGTCTTGAGGTCCAGCTCGGTCAGATCGGCGCTGACGGTGATCAGCCCGTCCTGATAGGTGCCTGATACGGCATCGATGGTCGGCGCCGTGTTGAGGTAATAGGCGGTCGCTGACGCAAAATCGCTTTCCGGCTGGCTGTCGGTGGCGGTGAGCGTAAAGGTTTGCAGCGCGGCGCTGTCGGCGGCGCTCAGCGCCGCCCGCGTGATGCCCGATGAGGCCAGCCCGGCGCTGCCCGCCGGCGTCGGCAGGCCGCTTTGGAGCGTGCCGCCGGCATCGGCCAGCGTGCCGGCGGGACCGCTCCAGCTATAGCTTTCATCGCCATCGGGATCGCTGCCGCTGCCGGTCAGCGTGACGCTCAGCGTATCGTGATCGAACACATAAGGCCCGCCGGCTGAGGTGACGTCGGGGGGATCCGGCAGGTCCAGCGCG
Organism: uncultured Rhodospirillales bacterium; assembly: GCA_964598335.1. Classification (GTDB taxonomy): domain Bacteria; phylum Pseudomonadota; class Alphaproteobacteria; order CAZRBL01; family CAZRBL01; genus CAZRBL01. The sequence continues at coordinate 604 of CAZRBL010000047.1, read as the reverse complement.
GCCGACTGGCCGACATGGAACAGGCCGAACAATTCATCATCATTGGACGTTTGGCGCTGTTCCAGCGTGATATAGGAAAAAGCGGTGTCGGAGAAATAGCCGTGAAAGCTGGTCGTGGTTGAGGGCGGGTTGAAACTGTCGCTGAACAGAAGGCTGCCGCCTTTGGCAGTATAGAATCGGATGTCGAATGTCGTGTCTTCGCAGATCGACACATCGCAGCGGTCGAGTCCGCGCCCGGCCAGCAGCGGATCAATGGCAGAAAAGCCAAAGGAAAACGCTCCGCCATTGATGAAGAACTCAAAATTCTCAAAAGCCGTCGCGATTTCATCCGGCAACGCAGAGGTAAAATTTGCGGTGCTCATGCCGCCGACATTAAAATCGGTCACGGTAACATTGCCGGTCGTCAGCGATGCCACGCCCTGGCCGGGCGGAAATGCGATATAGGCGGCCCCAGTCGCCGCGACGAAACTGCTCTGGCTCGAATAGGTTTGAAACGTTGCCGCCTGCGCTGAACAACTGAGAAAAATGCTCAGGGCTGCAAATAGACTTAGCCGCATGCCGTTACCTCCTAACAACGGTCAGGGACATAGCCCAAACCCTGCCT
>CAZRBL010000046.1:0-24624 GCA_964598335.1 uncultured Rhodospirillales bacterium | reverse complement strand
GCCGGCCTCGACGCCGAAACCGTTGACGACGTTCAGCACGCCCGGCGGCAGCAGATCGGCAATCAGCTCGACCACCGCCATGATCGAGGACGGCGTCTGCTCGGCCGGCTTGATAACCACGCAATTGCCCGCGGCCAGCGCCGGCGCCAGTTTCCAGGCGGCCATCAGGATCGGGAAATTCCACGGGATGATCTGACCGACGACGCCCAGCGGCTCGTGATAGTGATAGGCGACGGTATCGTGATCAAGCTCGCCGATGCTGCCTTCCTGGGTCCGGATGGCGGCGGCGAAATAACGGAAATGATCGACGGTCAGCGGCAAGTCTGCAGCCTGGGTTTCGCGGATCGCTTTCCCGTTTTCCAGCGTCTCGAACATCGCCAGCGCGTGCAGATTGCTCTCGATCCGATCGGCGATCTTGAGCAGCAGATTGCTGCGGTCGGTGACCGAGGTGCGCCCCCAGGCGTCAGCGGCGGCATGGGCGGCATCGAGCGCCGCGGCGATATCCCTGGCGTCGGACCGGGCAACCTCATTCAGCTTCTGCCCGGTCACCGGGCTTGGATTGTCGAAATACTGCCCGCCGATAGGCGCGCGAAATTCGCCGTTGATAAAATTGTCATAGCGCGAGCGGATCGCGATCTTGCTTTCGATTTCCTTGATGGCGTCGGGTGTCATGATGTCCTCCATGTCGGGTTTATTGATTGGGCCGGGGGCTGACGCGCGGACCGACCGATATCTTATCCTGCCTCATCCGCCTCGATCCGGAAAGTGGTCGGCAACACGGCAACACCGATCGACCGGGCATTGCCCGCCGGCAGAACGTGGATGCTCAGCGCGTTGTCGATCCAGTCATAGCTGCCCGCCAAGTGACTGTCACCGCGATGCAGGGCAAGGGTCAGGAAGTAAACGCCGGGGCCGAGCTGCAGATCGATATCGACATGAATCGTCGCGGTGCCGCCCGCCTGCATTGCCGGCAGGGAAAGGTTTTGCTGCAGGGTATTGGTGCCGAAGATTTCGGTGCCGAGCCGGTCGCGGATCAGGATACCGAGGGTCCAGTCCTCGATCGGCTGCTGCGCCTCGATCCTCAGGGAAAGCGCGGCTCTATCGCCGCTGGTGAACATGCCGCTATCCCCGAGGCTGTAAGCGGCTATCCGGATTTCACCGCCGCCCGAACGGGTCAGGGCATGGCTTCGGGCGGCATCCTGCTGCACCACGCTCGGGCCGTGCCGCTCGGCGAGCAGCGCATTATAGCGGTTCAGCGCCGCGTCGATCGGCGCGTCAAGCAGCAAGCGACCCTCGGACAGCAGCAAGCCGCGATCGCACAGGCTGCGCAGCGCCACCAGATCATGGGAGACGAAGAGGAGAGTGGTGCCCTGGGCGCGAAACCGTTTGATGCGCTCGATGCATTTGTACTGGAAATAGGCGTCACCGACGGCGAGCGCCTCATCAACGATCAGGATATCGGGCCGGATCACCGTGGCGGCAGCAAAGGCCAGCCGCATCTGCATGCCGGTCGAATAGGTGCGCAGCGGCAGGTCGAAGGCGGCGCCGAGTTCGGCAAAGGCGGCAATGGCGTCGACCGCCTCTGTCATATCCCGCTCGTTCAGGGTCAGGCCGCGCAGCTGCAGGGCCAGTCGGGCATTGCGGCGGCCGCTGAAATCGGGCTGCAATCCCAGCCCCAGCTCGAGCAAGGCAGCGATGCTCCCGCTCACGCTGTGACTGCCGCGTTCCGGGCGGACTGTGCCCAGCAAGGCGCCGAGCAGCGTCGATTTGCCGGCGCCGTTCTCGCCGATAAGGGCGACCGCCTCGCCCTGCTTGATGGTGAAGGAGATGTCCGCGAGCGCCCATTTATCCTGATAGCGCGCCAGCCGGCTCAGGCCGAGCCAGCTAAGCAGCCTGTCGCCGGGTGCGCGATAACTGCGGAAGCGCTTGCCCAGACCGGTGATGGCGATGGCGGGATCAGAGGGCATCGGCCATGCGCGGGCTGAGACCGCGGAACAGGAGTGCCGCCAGCACAATAGCGGCCAATGTCAGGCCCAGCGTCGGCACAAGCGCCGACCAGCCCTGCCAACTGCCTTTAAGGGCAAGCGATTGCAGCGCCTCAAAGACCGGCGTGAGCGGGTTGGCGGTGATGAAGCCCTGCGCCCAATCCGGCAGGATGTCGCGACTATAGACAATAGGCGTCACCCAGAACCCGAGCGTTAACGCCACCGGAACCACCTGGCCGATATCGCGGAAGAATACGTTCAGCGCGCCGAGCACGACCCCGAGACCGAGACCCAGGGTCATCAACAGCGCCGTGACCGGCAGGGCCAACAGGACTCCGGGCCCCGGCCAGCGCCCGAGCGCCGCCATGATGGCGAGGAGCAAGGCGAAGACGATCAGGAAATTCAGCGCCGTGGAAATCATGATGACGGCAGGGAGGCATTGCTTGGGGAAGGTTGCCTTTTTGATCAGCGCCTTGTTTTCGATAAAGACCTGCTGGCAGCGCCCGATGATATCGCTGAATGCGTTCCAGCAAATGATGCCGATGGCGAGAAACAGCGCAAAATCAATGCCGTCGCCTGTTGTTGCGGTGGGCAGGCGGCCGCGCATGATCTGGCTGAAAACCACCATATAGACGGCGATCAGCAATGCGGGCGCAAGCAGGGCCCATAGCGCGCCGAGCAGCGAACCGGCATAGCGGTTGCGAAATTCGGTCGCCACCATGCCCGCAATAAAGCTGCGGAACCGCCAGAGCGGCGCTATCACGTTTGCGAATTCCCGGTGATCATGAAGTTGGCCCCTACGCGCTCGGCAGCTTTGCGGTCAAGCTGCGCGCGGATTAGGATGGTCCGACCCGTAGCGATTCCGGTTTCTCATGTCCGCAAAAACAGCCCTTATCACGGGCATTACCGGCCAGGACGGCGCCTATCTGGCGCGGTTGCTGCTTGACAAGGGCTACAAGGTTTATGGCGGCAGCCGGCTGATCCCGCCCAGGACGATGTGGCGGCTCGAAGAGATGGGCATTGCCAACGATATCGATCTGGTTCCCATCGATCTGACCGAGGAAAAGCAGCTTTACCATTTGGTTGAGCGGCTGGCGCCGGATGAGCTTTATAATCTGGCGGCGGAGAGCTTCGTCGCGCAGAGCTTCGAGCAACCGGTGCATACCGGCAATGTCGATGCGCTCGGACCGGCGCGATTGCTCAATGCACTGCACCGGCTCGGCGCTCCGACGCGCTTTTATCAGGCATCGACCTCGGAAATGTTCGGCAAGGTTCGCGAGGTACCGCAGACCGAGTTGACGCCGTTCCACCCGCGCAGCCCTTACGGCGTTGCCAAGCTCTACGCGCATCATCTGACGGTGAATTATCGCGAGGCATACGGCATGCATTGCTCGGCGGGCATCCTGTTCAACCACGAAAGCCCGCTGAGGCGTGCCGGTTTCGTGACCCGCAAGATTACGCTCGGCCTGGCGCGTATCCGCCACGGCCAGCAGGACAGGCTCGAACTCGGCAATCTCGAGATTCACCGCGATTGGGGCTTTGCCGGCGATTATGTTCGCGGCATGTGGCAGATGCTGCAGCAGCCCGAAGGCGGCGATTACGTGCTGGCCACCGGGCGGACGCATTCCTTGCGCAGTTTTGTCGAAGCCGCCGGCGCCGCGCTCGATTTTGACATCGGCTGGCAGGGCGAGGGGCGGGAGACGACCGGAATTGACCGCAAGACCGGCAAGACGCTGATCACCGTCAATCCGGATTTCTTTCGCCCGGCAGAGGTCGATGTCGTGCTTGGTAATCCGGGCAAGGCCGAGGCCGTATTGGGATGGCGAAGAGAGGTCGATTTCCCCGATCTCGTCAGGAGAATGGCGCAGGCCGACTATGATCGCATTGCATCGGGTGAGATTCTCGAATAAGTCGCCGCGCTTGTTTTAGAAACTATATGTTTGCTTGGCTGACCGTCTCCTGGCGGGACGGAGCGGCCGCGCGAACATAGAGGGATCGCAGGATTATGAACATAATGACGCCGAAATCGGTCGAAGCGGCGCTGCCCTACACGCCGGAAGTTGAGGCGGCGACGGCGGAGATATACGAGAAGGTCCGCTCGGTGATACCGAAGGCGGAGTGGATGGTTCACGCGCCCTATATTGCCGAGATCAACCGCCTGAAAGAGCAGAAGAACGCGGTCATTCTGGCGCATAACTATCAGACGCCGGAAATTTTCTACGGCATCGCCGATATCACCGGCGACAGTCTCGCGCTGGCCTATGATTCCGCCGCGGTCGATGCCGATATCATTCTGATGTGCGGCGTTCATTTCATGGCTGAAACTGCCAAGCTGGTGAATCCGGACCGCACGGTCCTGATCCCGGACACGCGCGCCGGCTGTTCGCTCGCGGAATCGATCACCGCGGCCGATGTCCGCCTGTTGAAGCAACGCTATCCGGGCGTGCCGGTGGTCACCTATGTCAACACCAGCGCGGCGGTTAAGGCGGAATGCGATATTTGCTGCACCTCGTCCAATGCGATCGATATCGTCAATTCGCTCGGCACCGACCGCGTGATCTGCCTGCCCGACCAGTATCTGGCGCGCTGGGTGGCGCAGCATACCGATGTTGAGGTGATTATCTGGGAAGGCTCCTGCGAGGTGCATGAGCGCTTCACCGCAGAGGAAATTCGCGATTATCGCGAGGCCAATCCCGGCATCATCGTGCTTGCCCATCCCGAATGTCCCGAAGAAGTGCTCGGCGAAGCCGATTATGTCGGCTCAACCGCTCAAATGTCGGATTATGTCGAGAGCAGGCAGCCGCGTCAGGTCGTGATGATCACCGAATGTTCGATGAGCGACAATGTCGCCGCGGCCAATCCCGGCGTCGATTTTATCCGGCCCTGCAATCTATGTCCGCACATGAAGCGCATGGAGCTGCCGAAAATCCTGCGCAGCCTTCAGACCGAGACGCATAAGGTCGAGATTGATCCGGAGATCGCTGCCCGTGCGGTAAAATCGGTCGAGCGTATGCTGGCAGTATCGAAAAAACAGCAGAAAGCTGCCTGAGCCGCTTCCTCATATCATCGTCGAGCCGCTGGTTCGCCGCGCGCTCGAGGAGGATCTCGGCACCGCCGGCGATCTCAGCCTGGCTGCGCTACCCGACCCGGCGGCGCCTGTTCAGGCGGTGATTGCGGCGCGACGGGCAGGTGTCGTCTGCGGGCTCGATTTCGCGCGTCTGTCCTTTGCCCTCACCGACCCCCGAATCGCGTTCACGGCGGCTTGTGCCGATGGCGATCCGATCGCCGCGGGGGCGCCATTGGCCCGGCTCTCCGGCCCGGTCGGCGCGACCCTCAGCGCTGAACGCACGGCGTTGAACTTTCTTACGCATCTCTCCGGCATTGCCACGCTGACAGCCGCCTATGTCGCAGCCGTCAAGGACAACAGGGCAAGTATTGTCGATACCCGCAAGACCCTGCCGGGGCTGCGGGCGGCTCAGAAATATGCGGTGCGCTGCGGCGGCGGCCGTAATCATCGCTTCGGTTTGCATGACGGGGTCATGATCAAGGACAACCATATTGCCGCTGCCGGCGGCATCGACGCCGCCATGACGCACAGCCGCGCCGCGCTCGGCCATATGGTCAAGATCTGTGTCGAGGCCGACACGCCCGACCAGGCCGTTCAGGCTGCGGCAGCCGGTGCCGATGTGATCCTGTTGGATAACATGACGCCTGAGGCGCTGTTGCGCTCGGTCGGCTTGATCGACGGTCGGGCAATCACCGAAGCTTCAGGCGGCATCACGCTTGAAAACATTGAAGAAATCGCTGCGACCGGCGTCGACATCATCAGCATCGGGGCGCTTACACACAGCGCGCCTTCACTCGACATCGGTCTCGATATTCTGGAATAATCGATCAGTCAGCCGTCTAGTTGCCGGCGGTACGCATACTTGCCATGCGTCGAATCGATTTAAGCAATATCTCACAAAAGCGTTAATTTGCGGCCTGCTGTTTGTGCATGTCTGTTATTTCTGACCGAAGGGCAGTTCATCCATGCGAAATCGGCAATTCTCCGGTTCTGTTGCGGTGCAATATAAGACCTGAGCCGCAGCGGCGATATCGATTTTAGAAAGCATCGGCCCGCTCAACGCTCGGAATTGGATTTGGCCTTGATCGGAGAAATGAGATGCTGATTCACTGGATTTTCGGACTATTCCGCACCGCCGGCTGGCGTACCCTTGCAACCGTTGGCGCCATCCTGTCGGGCCTGCTGGCCGCGCTGCTGGCAGCGCCGGCGATCGCGGTTTCGATGGAAACGGCGCTGCTCACCTGGCTGCTGTGCTCGGGGCTGCTGATTGTCTGGGCTGTCGACAATGCCGGCCGGGACTGATCCGGACCGCTCCTCGACCGGCCCGGCATCGTTTTGCGATCTGAGGCCTTTTCGGCATTGAGTTCGCGACGGCGGCGGCATACATGCACCGCGTCATGAGGAATGCGCGCGGCGCCTTTGTTAGGCTTTCATCAGCGCGCGAATGCAGAAGGAATCGATGATGAGTGCTAACGCCTATGCCGCGAGCCAGGCAAATCGCTGGGACGGAATCAAACGCGACTACACCGACGCTGACGTCAAGCGGCTCAGCGGCTCGGTCCAGATCGAGCACACCTTGGCGAAGCGCGGCGCCGAGCGGCTTTGGCACGGCCTGAACACGCTCGATTACATCAACGCGCTGGGTACCTTCACCGGTAATCAGGCGGTTCAGATGGCCAAGGCCGGGCTGCAGGCGATCTATCTTTCGGGCTGGCAGGTTGCCGCCGATGCCAATCTGGCCGGTGAGATGTATCCCGATCAGAGCCTCTATCCGGCCGACAGCGTGCCGTCCGTGGTGAAGCGGATCAATAATGCGCTGCAGCGCGCCGATCAGATCCAGCACATGGAAGGCGAGGGCGATATCGACTATTTCCTGCCCATCGTCGCCGATGCTGAGGCCGGCTTCGGCGGCCCGCTGAACGCCTTCGAGCTGATGAAGGGCATGATCGAGGCCGGCGCCGCCGGCGTGCACTTTGAAGACCAGCTCGCCTCGGAAAAGAAATGCGGCCATCTCGGCGGCAAGGTGCTGGTGCCGACCGGGAATTTCATCCGCACGCTGAACGCCGCCCGGCTCGCCGCCGATGTCAGCAATACACCCACGGTGCTGATCGCCCGCACGGATGCTGAGAGCGCGCAGCTGATCACCAGCGATATTGACGAGCGCGACCATCCGTTCATCGATTTCGATGCCGGTCGCACCACCGAAGGTTTTTTCCGCATCAAGGAAGGCATGGGCGTCGATCACTGTATCGCGCGCGGCCTGCAATACGCCCCCTATGCCGATCTGCTGTGGTGGGAAACCTCAAAGCCGAATCTCGACGAGGCGCGTCGCTTCGCCGAGGCGGTGCAAAAGGAATTCCCCGGCAAGATGCTGGCCTATAACTGCTCGCCGTCCTTCAACTGGAAGGCCAATCTCGATGATGCGACGATTGCCGCGTTCCAGAAAGAGCTCGGCGCGATGGGCTACAAGTTCCAATTCGTCACCCTGGCCAGCTTCCACAACAATAATTACAACAGCTTCAAGCTGGCGCGGGCCTATCGCGACCGCGGCATGGCGGCCTATTCCGAGCTTCAGCAGGCCGAATTCGCGGCTGAGGCCGAGGGCTTCACCGCCGTGCGTCACCAGCGCGAAGTCGGCACCGGCTATTTCGATGCCGTCAGCCTTGCGGTGTCGAGCGGCGAGTCCTCAACGACGGCAATGGCGGATTCGACCGAAACCGCGCAATTCGCAGCGGAATAGCGCTGATCGCGCGCAGGGCCTCGCATATGCCCTGCGCGCACCCCTGCCAAGATGAAAATCAGCCGGATGAATCATTGACTTATCGTCCGGGTTCTTCCACTTAACGGGAGTATTCCCGACTGCCGCCGCCCCGCGACGTGTCCGAGCCTGTGGCTTGCACGCGCCTTTTACTACGCGGCTCCGGAAATCAGCTCTTAGGCAGGTGCACCGCCCTTGCGCGGCCGCCCCACTAGGCTTGCTTTGCCGGCGGCGTCGGAGCCGAACGCGTTCAAAACAAGGAGAAAAATCGAATGGAAAGCACTGTGGCGGATCAAAACCTGGCCGGTAAGAAAATTGCTATTCTCGTTGCCAACGGCTTTGCCGAAACGCAGCTCACCTCACCGCAGCGCGCCCTGATTGAAGCGGGCGCCAAGGTCAAGGTGATCAGCCCCGAACAGGGCCTTGTCAATGGCTGGCACGATACCGCCTGGGGCCACTATTTCCCGGTCGATGAGCAGATCGATTCCGTCCTCGGCTCGGATTACGACATGCTGATGCTGCCCGGCGGCAAGCGCAGCATTGCCAAGCTGGTTCAGACTGAGCACACCGCGCGCATCATCAAGAGCATCATCGACGCCGGCAAGCCGGTGGCGGCGATCGGCGACGGTGTCGGCCTGCTGGCTTTTTCGGAGCGCGCTTCGGGTCGCCGTGTGACCGGTGCCGAAGAAGTTCTCGAATCTCTGGAAAAGGCCGGTGCCGAGATCGCCGCCGACGAGGCCATCGTGCATGATGGCGACGTGCTGACCGCGCGCGATGCCGAAGCGCTTGACGAATTCGTCGAGGCGATGCTGAACCTGTTCGCGGCACCCGAAAAACTGCAAGACGCGGCATAACGGTTTCGGCGTCGACGCGCCGAGCCCGTCCGCCTCCAACCCGCTCTGCTTCCCTCGGTCTTAGTCTTGCAGGGTAGGCGGGGCGGGGTGAGGGGTGGTCCAGCCCTCTATCAAGCCAACCATGCGTGCTGAACATCAAACACTGGTCGATCAGATCAAGCAGTCACTCGCACTGCTGAGGAGGCATCTTTGACTGGGATGCCGCCCTGCGCCGGCTGGAGGAGCTGAACGCCCTCGCCGAGGACCCCACGCTGTGGGACGATGCCGATAAAGCGCAGAAGATCATGCGCGAACGCACCCGGCTGGAAACCCAAATCGACGGCGTCAAGGCGCTCGAAAACGAGCTTGACGATACACTTGCCCTGATCGAGCTCGCCGAAAGCGAGGAAGACGCCGAAGTGCTCGGTGATGCGGAGGCGACACTGGCGCGCCTGCAAGCGGTTGCCGAACGCCGGGAGATTGAAAGCCTGCTGTCCGGCGAGGCCGACGGCAATGACTGTTATCTTGAGGTCAATGCGGGATCGGGCGGCACCGAGGCGCAGGATTGGGCGCAGATGTTGTTGCGCATGTATCTGCGCTGGGCCGACGCGCATGGCTACAAGGCCGAAATCGTTTCCGAGCAGGAAGGTGACGTCGCCGGGATCAAGGGCGCAACGGTGCAGGTCAAGGGTGATAACGCCTATGGCTGGCTGAAAACCGAAACCGGCGTCCATCGCCTGGTCCGCATTTCGCCCTTTGACAGCCAGAACCGCCGCCACACAAGTTTTGCGTCTGTAGCCGTCTCCCCGGTGATCGATGACAGCATCGACATCGTCATCGAGGAGAAGGATCTGCGGGTCGACACCTTCCGCTCCAGCGGTGCCGGCGGCCAGCATGTCAACACCACCGATAGCGCCGTTCGCATCACCCATATCCCGACCGGCATCGCCGTGTCCTGCCAGCAGGAACGCAGCCAGCATCAAAACCGCGATAAGGCGATGAACATGCTCAAGGGCCGTCTGTATGAGGCCGAGCTGCAAAAGCGCGAGGAAGCGGCTCAAGAGCTGCAGGGCGAAAAAACCGATATCGGCTGGGGGCATCAGATTCGCAGCTATGTGCTGCAGCCCTACCAAATGGTCAAAGACCTCCGCACCCAGGTGGAAACCTCGAACAGCAGCGGCGTCCTGGACGGCGATCTCGACCCCTTTCTCGCCGCCGCCCTGGCCCAGCGCATGAAGGGGCTGGGCGAGGATAAGGCCGACTGACCCCCCACGCGGGGGAAGCGTTGCCCGCCTCCCCTCCCCTGCAAGTATCCTGTCTGGGGAGGCGGGGAGGGGGTGCAGGGGTGGGCCGGATCAAAAACAAACGAAAACGCTCTAACCCTGCTTCACCAGAAGATTCCGCTCAGCCGTCAGGCGCATCGCTGCCAGATAGCGGGATTGCGGCCAATGACAATCGAGCGTCAGTCGCTCCCAATTCTCCACTGACAAATGCGTCCATAGCCAATCCGTGGCGGTGTCGGCATTAAAGGGGGGTGCGAGCGCGCCATCCGCCTCGATCGCGGCCACCGCCGCGGCGCAGCCCTCGCGCATCGCCCGCATCCGGTCCTGCCAGGCGGCGGCGGCTTCGTCATCGCTGGCACTGAGTGTCATCAGCACCTTGGCCACCGGATAGACCTCGGGAATGTATCGCCCCCAGGCATCGATATAGGCAGCCAGCCTCTCGGCGCCGCTGGTGGCGCTGCGGCTGGCAGCGAGGCGGCTGTCGACATCCTTGATCTCGTCCAGATGCCGTGCCGCGGCGATCAGCAGATCGGCGCGTGAGGTGAAGTGCAGATACAAGGCCTGGCGGCTGATTCCGGCCTTTCTGGCGATATCCGACATGCGCGTCGGGGCGCGTTCCTGCAGCAATTCCAGCGCCGCGTTCAGCACGTCTTGGCGGGTGTTGCGATTTTTTCTTGACATAGTGTCAAGCTATCGCCTAAAGCCGCCCCCGTCAACTTGACACAGTGTCAAGTTAAGAAAATGGAGATGACGATGAAGGTTATTGTTTTGGGTGCCACCGGCACCGTTGGACGTCTTGCGGTTCAGGCCATGCTGGCTGAGGGGTATCAGGTGACCGCCTTTGCGCGCATGCCTCAGCGGCTGGGCTTTGACGATCCCAATCTGTCGCTATGGGCGGGCGATGCGCTCGACCCGCTGGCGGTCAGCGATGCGGTCGCCGGCCATGAGGCGGCGGTGGTGACGCTGGGTGCCGGCGCTGACCGGCGCAGCGTGATCCGGTCGCAGGGCACGCTGAATGTCATTCAGGCGATGCAACGCCATGGCGTCCGCCGTCTGATCGTCCAGTCGACGCTGGGTGCGCATGAAAGCTGGAGCAATCTCGATTTCATGTGGAAACGGCTGCTGTTCGGTTTCCTGCTCAAACAGGTTCATCGCGACCACGAATTGCAGGAACAGCTCGTGCGCGCCAGCGGACTCGACTGGACCCTCGTGCGGCCCAGCGCCTTTGTCGATGACGCGCCGAGTGCGCCAATCCGTGAGGGTTTTGGTCCCGACATGCACGATCTGAAGCTGAAGATCGCCCGCAGCGATGTTGCCGCCTTTCTCAAGCGGCAATTGACGGATCGCCGCTATGCCGGGCAAGCCGTCGCCATTTCGACGTGATCGCCAGCGACGGCGCTAGAGCATTGTCAGATCAGTCCGGCCCACCCCTGCACCCCCGCCCCACCTCCCCCGCCAGTATACTTGCAGGGCAGGCGGGGCGGGTGCAGGGGTGGACCGGACCAAAAGCGAACCAAAATGCGCTAATCCGCCATGGCCGCTAACGGTGCGTACCAATCGGCTGGGAAGTCGGCGGCATCCCGGCTCGGTTCATTGAAGGGCGGCTTGAGTTGCCCTTTGAAATGCGTCCTTACGAGCCGTTGCCAGGTCGGCAGCGGTTCCAGCGAGCGGGCAGCGCATTCGGCCTCGAACCAGCGCTTGCCGATGGCGACATGGCCGATCTCATCATCATGGATGATCTGCAGCACCGCCGCGCTGTCCTCATCCCCTTGTTTGCGCAGCGTCGCAATCATGCCAGGCGTTACGTCCAGCCCGCGCGCTTCCAACACCATCGGCACAACCGCCAGCCGGGCCGGATAATCGTGGCGCGTGTCATGGGCCGCCTGCCACAGGCCGTCATGCGCGGGCAGATCGCCATAGGCGGCATCATAGGCGGCCAGGCGGTCGGCCAGCAGCAGATGATGCTTGGCTTCCTCGTCCGCGACCTTGACCCAATCATCGAGATAGGCGCGCGGCTGTGCCTCGCCGAAGCGCGCGATCATGTCCCAGGCGAGATCGACGGCATTCAATTCGATATGCGCCAGCGCATGCAGTAAGGCGATCCGCCCGTGCCGGCTGCCGCCGCGCCGCCGCGGCATTTCACGCGGGGCCAGCAATTCGGGACGATCCGGCCGCGCCGGTCGGTCGGGCGGGGCCGGCCAGTCATCCCTGACCGTCAACTCGCCGGCGTGCCAGGCTTTCGCAGCGTCGCGGCTTTGCCGTGATTTCTCGGCGGCGTCGGCGGTGGTCAGGACCGCCAGCGCAGCATCTTGCAGGCTATGCATCGCCTGCAGATGGGCATCGTGATCAGAACCGCCAATTGGCCCGGATGGCGCCGATGCCATCGATTTGGCCGCCGCTGCTGCTGTCCTGCCAGCGCGCCATGGCGCCGATGCCGATGCCCATATCCTTGGCCAGGCGAAGAGCATAGCCCGCCTGCAGCTCGATTTGTTCTCCGCCATTGCTCAGCCCGATGCGCGTCGCCTGTTGTTCGATCACATCGCCATTGCGGCCTACCGGCACTGTCAGGTTCAGCCCGCCGCCGCGCATTTTCAGCGGGCGCGTCACGGACAGTTGCATGACATCGTCCTTACGCCAGGTATCGCGGCGTTCGATGCCCAGGCCGAGCATCGAGCTGCTGATGCTGCCGTCTTCGACCAGAGAGGCATCGCCGCGCACGCTGCTGCGACCGGCATGGGCGACGGCAATCAGCGCCGTCTGCTGATCAAGCTTGTAGCCGAGCCCACCGCCGAAAAACGCTGTCCGGGTCGGGCGAATGGCGAAGGCCCCGGCGGTTTTGGAGCCCATGATGCCGTCCTCCTCGACCATCACCCCGCCCTGAATGGTCAGATAAAGCGATTTGCTGACCGGTCGGGTCATCGCCATCGAGGCGGCCATCGTCCGTGCCTGCTCGTCATATTTGGCCTCGCCGAAGACCGCGCCGATCTCCATTCTGATGCCGGCCGGCTTCATTTTCGGCGCTATCAGCACGTCAAATCCCTTGCCGGTCGCGGCAAGATAGGGATGGTCGAATGCGGTCTTGCCCAGCCAGCTTGCCTTGCCGGTGCCAAAGGCGCGGCTCAGGCCGTAACGGCTGCTATAGCTGCGGTTGAACCCGGTTTCGACCTTGCCGAAGGACGTGATGAAGCCGGCATCGATCTTCATCCGCGCCTGTGCGTCGTCCAGCGCATCGGTCCCGGTCGGCGCATCATCAATGTCCTCAATGGCGACCGGAGACAGCTCGTATTTAACGGCGCCGATGCCGGGCATCCGCCATGCATCGAATTTCACGCCCAGGCCGAAACCGTCTAGGATGCCGCGCACCTTCAGGCCCTTCGGCTTGCCCAGCGACAACCCCGAGAGCGGCACGGCATAGGCGCGTCCATACCCGTCGAGAAAGGCAACCGGCATCGCGCCGAGCGCGCCGACATCGACGCCGAGCCGGCTCGATGCCAGCGCGCTCATGGTGCCGTTCACGCGGTTACCCGTTGGAATGGCGGCGGGGCCGATCGGGCGCAGGGCGGACTCAAGATCGAGCATCCCATGTCCGTAGACCGGGTCGATGCCCGGGCTGCCGAGATCACGCGCGCTGGTCAGCAGGATGTCGGCGCGCTGCGCAGCGTCGAGTTCGGGGAATAATTGCTGCAGCAGAGCGAGCGCGCCGCTCACATGCGGGGCGGCCATCGACGTGCCGGACATCACGCCGTACCCGTTGGGCAGCGCGTCATCATCGCCGTCAGCGGCAGAAAGAATGCGGTGGCCCGGCGCGGCAAGGCACCATTGCATCGCCTGACCGCACTGATTGGCATAGGAAAGCAGTCGGTCGGACGCATCGACCGCTGTGACGGCGAGCCAGTGGCTCTGCAATGCCGGTTGGGCGATCGGGACCAGCGATTCCGGGCTGGGCTGCGAGCGGCCCTCATTCCCGGCGGAGAAGACGATCAGCATGTCTGCGGCGACCGCAGCCTCGGCCGCTGCCAGCTCCGCGCGGCGCAGCCTTCTGATCCCGTCGCCCGAGCTCCGCGTCGCCCAGCTGTTGTTCAGGACATCCGCCCCGGCTTCGCGCGCCTGATCAAGCGTGCCGCTGAAATCGACAATCGCGGCACCGCTCGAGGGCAAGATTCGCAGCGGCACAATGCCGGCACGCGGCGCGACGCCGACAATCCCGGTGCCGTTGATTTCGGCCGCGATGATGCCGGCGACATGGCTGCCATGGCTGCGATTGTTGCCCTGGCCGGACGGGCTGGGGTCGGCGTCGCCGTCGAGCAGATCGTAGCCGCCCGTCACATAGCGCGTAACAAGATCCGGGTGATCGAGATCAAAGCCGGTATCGGCCACAGCGACAACGCTGCCGCGCCCGTCAAGCCCGCGGCGATGCGCGTTCCCGGCGCCGATGGCCTCGAGCGCATCCTGATGGCGGTATTCGTAGCTCCAGTCCGCAACGCCGGCCGGTATTGCAAGATCAAGCACATCTGTTGAGTGCGCGGGTCTGCCGCTCGCCGCCAAGGCCAGCGCCGACAGAATGATCGCGGAAAAGCCGCCTGTAAGAAATTCTCGCCAAACCATGCAGCGAGAATGATCTAAAGGCCCCTACATTGCTGTGAATTGTTGTGGTTTTCAGAAATATAATATAAACAAACTGCAGGGCTATTTGGAAAAATAAATAAACAAAAAAAGAAAAAATTTTAGAAAGATTGTATTACGCGCATCACTGCCTCACCGGACACGGGTCCGGCATCGCTCCTCTCGCCAAATTTCAGGCGCATGCCGGAGCTGATGACGGTGCCGAATGTGCTGTGCCAGCGATAGCTGCCGGATAGCTCGACAGGGTTCCCGGCAGCCGTAAAGTCGATCGGCCGTCGCTCCGACAGAATTGCTGTGCCGAAGCGGCCGGTCGGCAGGCGCAATTCACCGCCGCCGGCGATGATTCGTAACGGCCTGTTCACACTGACGAGCAGCGCATCATCACCGCCAAGCAGATCGCTCGCTTTGAGACCGATGCCTGCGCTGCCGCTCCATAGCGGGTCAATCCGCGTGAACAGGGAGGCGTCGCCGGGCGCGGCGGCGGTTCGTCCGATGTGCAGACCGGCGATCAGGTCGAGCTGCGGCGTGACCGGCAACAGGCCGGTGCCGCCGACAAACCAGGTATCGCTGTGCTCTGCGAGCGTGAAGGCACCGGTCAAGCGTGCGTCCAACAGCCGGTCGGTCTCGCGCAGCATGCCGCTCTGAATAACGGCAAGACCGCCGCCCTGTCCGAGCGGCATGACCGCCTCGCTGACCATCGCATAGCCGCCTTGTTTACCGTCGAGAAAGCCGCTCCGAAACGCGCCGCGCCCGAGCCGCCAGCTCGCCGCATAGCCGCGCGGCTCCTTCAGCAGGTTGAGATACGGGCTGGCAAAGGCGATTTCCTGCAATGCCAGCGCTGCCAGGTCCCGATCATGCGCCGCCATGCCGAAAAGTGCTGCGGCGGTGCGTTCGCCTTGCGCGGCGGCGATACTCAAGCCGCCGACATCGGTCTGCATGGCCCAGGCGGTTTCGCGCCGGGTCCTGTCGCCTGACAGCGTTGCCACAACGCGCTTGCGGGGGTCGGTCGCCGCAAGGGACAAGGACATGGCGGCGCTGCCTGACGCGTTCAGCGGCGCCGTTTCATCCAGCATCGGCAAGCGGCCATACCAATCGAACCAGCTGTTCAGCCCGACCGGACGGGCGGCTGCGCTCAGTTCGACCAGCGGCAGCGCATAGCTGCGGTCAAAGCCGTCGACAAAAGCGAGGCTGCTGTCGCTGAGCGTAGCCGGCACGGAGCTACCGAAAGCCGCGCTGAGAGTGATGCGACTATCGGCCAGCGGCACTGTCATCTCGCCCAGCGTGCCGCCGAGTTCGATGCCGTTTTCGCCGAGCGGGCGGGTGGCGCGTTCGAGATTGAGCAGGCCGTGACCCGTCGTGGGATCAATTCCGGGCTCGCCGAGATCGGTCGCCGACAGCAGCAGGATCGTGCGGATATCCCGGGCCGATAGCTCGGGAAACATCGACCGCAGCACCGCCGTCGCGCCGGCGACCACCGCCGCCGCTCCGCGCGATCCGGACACGAAAGTATAGCCGCCGGTGATCATTTGGTCGCGCGTATCGTTGAGGTCGGCCGCCGCCAGCAGATCGGTATCGGGTGCCGTCAAACACCAATTCGCGGCGCCGCCGCACGGGTTTGAGCCGCTACCGGACACGGCGATGTAAAAGGGTTCGATTTCGGCGAATTCCTGCGGCACCAGGGCTTGCGGTGACGCTTCGATAGCCTCGTTTTCAAAGGCGCCGGTCGGCGTTACGAACAACATGCCCGCCGCCGCGCCGCGCAGAAACGCCTCTTCCTCCGCCGGCGAGTATTCAAGCACTGTGAACGGGCCGCGCCCGCCGTCCTCATCGGTCACGTTAAGCGGTTGTTCAAAAACGATGCTGTCGTAAAAAACATCGGCGCCGCTGGCGATGGCGACATCGATGGCATCGATAAGGGAACCGAAATTCGTGCCGTTGGAATCTTCCCGGCGGATCGGCAGGATACGGGCGTCCGGCGCCACACCATGGGTTTGCGGCGGCGGCATCTCTTCGTCAAAAGGGATCGGAAATTCGTTCGGGTCCGGTCCGCCCCGGCGACCTGCGGCGATCGAGGCAATGGTGGTGCCGACACTGCGAAAGCCGCCGGCGCCGACCGGGTTGGGATCGGCGTCGCCATCGACCAGATCGACACCGCCCGCGGCGATACGACCGGCCAGTTCGGGATGTTCGACATCGACGCCGGATGAGGACACCGCAATAATCTGGCCTTGCCCCGTCGCACCACGCGCATAGGCGTTCGAGGCGTTGATTTCGGCAAGATAGCCCGAGCCGGTGAATTCGTCGGTTTCAAAATCGCTCGGTGCCGGCGCCTCGTCATCGCCGCTGCCGTCGACCGCAAACGCTACCAGCGTGCCCGCGCCCAGCACGCCGCCGCCGATCGCCAAAGGCAGCCAGCCGCTGGTCAGCGAGCGCTCATTCCGCATGCGGTCTTCGGTTTCCGTCGGCCAGCCTCGCGAATCCTCGCTTTGCTGCTCGGTGCCGGTTTGCGGTGACGGCGCGCGCGGGCCGGGCTGGGCCGTTTGCTGCCTGGTTGCCGTCGCTGTCTGTCGCGGTGCCGGGGTGCCTTGAGCCTGCAGGCTGAGAAAAGTCGCGCGGCGCCGCAGCCTGTCGACGAAATCCGGAGTGATCGGCAGAGCGCGTTCGCGCGCGATCAGGATCGCCTCATCGGCAATAGCCTGAGCGCGGCCGGGCGCCGCCGCCATTTCGGTCATCGCCGTGTCGGCCAGCGCATCAAGCGCCGCACGCTCATTCTGGCTGACCGCCAGCGCCTGACCCTGCACACCGCCGATGCCGCGGCGCTGGCGCACGGTGCCGCGATCCGCCGCTGCCTGTGCCCTGACACGCAACTCGGCAAGCTCGCTGCCGTCCCGCAGCAGGTTCCGCTCGCCCGCCGCGCGCTGCGCATTGGCCAGCAGACTTTCCAGCGCCGCCGGGTTAAGCGCGATGGCGTTTTCCAGCGCCAGCGCCAGCACTTCGAGCTGAATTTCCCGGGCAAGATCCGGGAAGCGTTGTGCGCTGCGTCGTGCTTCGGCGGCGAGTTCGGCATTGCCGCGCTCCGCCGCCGCCTGAAGATCGGCCAGCGTCGCCGCCGGCAGGTCGAAAGCGAGGATGTCGGTCGAGGCCAAAAGCGAAGCGACGAAGCCGACGCAGATCGCCCGATGCGCCGCAGCCCGCAGGGTCAAAACAGCGTCTCCCAGCGCATCACGCTCTCTGCGGCCATGGCGCGGTCGGCTTGATGATTGGCCTGACGCCGCAAGACCAGCCCGGCGCTGAGCCGCCCGGTATCCCCGAGCGACAGCCCATAACTGCCGGCGAGGGCCAATTCGCGTCCTTCCGGCGCAGCATCGATGCGCTCCTCGCTGAAGGCGAAATCGATACCGCCCTGTTCGACCCGCAAGGGTTGGTAGAGGCTGATGAGCAGCCCGTCGCCGGGACGCAACAGCCCTTCGGCGCTGATCTCCATGGCGAAGGCACTGCTGAGCATCTGTTGCGTGCCCTCGATCAGGCTGCCGGTGGCGCCGGTGAAGCGACTGAGACCGGCATGCGCAGCAAGGCTCAACTCGATGCGCGAGAGGTCCAGCCGATCGGCCAAAGTGTCCATGCCGGTGCCGAGACGAATGCCGCCGAAAACGGTTCTTCCGGGCGCTGCAAGGGCAAAACCGTCCTCAAAGCGGCCGCCGAGCACGCCGTTTGTTTCGCTGATCGTGCCGCCCTGCAGGGCGAGCGGCCCGCTGGTGACGCGCAGCAAGCCGCCGCTCCCGTCTTCGCCCTGAAAGCCGAGCGCCAGCAGTTCGGCCGTGCCGAGGGAGGCGACGATCGTCGAGGCCCAGCTATCGCCGGACAGCTGAAGGTAGGGGGCGCTGCCTGCCGCCGGGTCGGGGCGCAGGGCGACGCGATCGGGGTCGAGCGCAAGATCGGCGCTGAGCCCCGCCGATACGCCCTGATAAGCGGCGACATGCATGCCGCCCGATGCGAAGTCATAGCGCAGCATACCCCGTTCCAGATCGGGACCGTGCGCGGCGCTGTCGCGGGCGGCAAGATCGAGTTTTTGTTCGAGCCGGTCAGGGATCTCGTCGGCAAGGCGATAGCCGACCGAGATGCGCTGATTGAGGGCCAGGTGCTCAAGGCCGTTGCGGCCGAAATCGCTCAACCGCTGGCTGAGACGGAGGCGATCGCGCGCAATTGTGACCAGCCGCGAGGCGTCGATGCCGTAGCGCAGGCCGCGCCCGTCGCGCAGGCTGATCGTGCGGCCCGCAAGTTCGGCCATGACACCGGCGCCGAAGGCAGGTGAGAGGCTGAGACCGGCCTGCAGCGGTACCGTCATCTCGCCGGCCGTGCCGCTGCCCTCGATGACCGCGCTGAGCCCGCCCTGGGGCTGGATTGCCGCGGCCAGATCCACGGCTCCGTGACCGAATACCGGATCGATGCCCGGGGCGCCGAGATCGCGGGCGCTGTCGAGCAGGATCTGCCGAGCCTGATCCAGGCTCAACTCCGGAAAGCGTTCGCGCAGGATGGCCAGCGCGCCGCCGACGCTCGCCGCCGCGGCGACGGTGCTGGACAATTCGGCATAGCTGGCGCGGTCGAAGGCCAGATCGGCGACATCGACCGCCGCCAGTATCCCCTCGCCCGGTGCGGTGATGCACCACGCGGCCGCCGCGCCGCAGGCATTTGAGAAATCGGCGAGGTCGGTGCCCTCGGCGTCCAGCGCGGCCGCGGCGATCCAGAAGCCTTCTGCGGCCGCGTCGTAAAGCGGCACCAGCGCGCCGATTTGCGGTTCCGCGGCGCCGTCATCCCCGGTCGGCATCACCAGGAGCGGCGCATCCATCAGATCGCTCCCGGCAGTTCCGGTCAGGAATGTCGCTCCGGTGACGGCGCCGCTGCTCAGCTGACCGACGCTGACATCGCTTTCGGTAAGGGGAAAGGCATATACCGCGATATCGGCTTCGGCACCGCGCAGGGCAAAACCGTTTGAGCTGATCGAACCCAGCCTCGCCCCATTCGACTGGATTTCCCTGAGGCTGATCAGGCGCGCACGCGGGGCGATCCCGTGCAGCCCGGATCCGTCCTGTTCGCCGGCAATGATCGAGGCGGCGGCGGTCGCAGTGCTGCGCTCGCGGCCTTGCCCGGTCGGTTCCCGATCGACGGTGAATTGCGGGGTCTCATTATCAAGATTGAAGACGAATTCGGGATGGTTGGGTGCAATACCGGCTCCCAGCACGGCCACCGTAACGCCCTGACCGGAAAGCCCCTGCGGTGCCACCGCCCCCTGAAAGTCGAAGGCCGCCTGGCCGCCGATGCCCCGAAAGGCGGCGCTGTTCGCGGTCTCATCGCCGGCGCCGAGCGGGTTATCGTTTTCATCGGTCGCGATCGGCAATTGTTCGGTCTCGCTGCCCTCGCCGGCGCCGATATTGTCATCGAGCGAAAGCGCCAGCGCGCCGACCCCGCCGCCGAGCGCGCCGATGGTCAGACCGGTCCACAGGCGGCGGCGCTGATCCGGGCTGCGCGCCGGCTGCGCCTCTGTCGGCCAGCCGCGGGCAATTTGCGGTTCCGGATTGTCTGCGAATACCGCCTGGGCGAGTTGTGTCGGCGGGTCGGCGACCGGCGCCGGTGCAGGGCCGCGGTCCTGAGCGACCTGAGCCAAACGCTGCGGCGTGTCATCGACAGCCGTGCCGAGCGACCAGGTGGTCCATTGTGACAGCGACGGGATTGCGGCGGGCGCGGCCAATTGCACCGTTTTGTTGCGGCTGCCGTCACGCGCTGCGGCAGCGCGTGCTCTCAGGCCGGCTGCGCTGCCGCTGCGGCCGAGACTGCCGGTCAGCAGCGCGCGGCTTTCGGCGGCGGCAAGCGCCTCGCGCAGCAATCGGTCGTGATCCTCCGGCTTCTGCCTGATCGCCCGCTCGAGCGTCAGCGCGAGGGTTTCAAAGGCAATCGAGCGTTGCCAATCCGGGTGGCGCCGCGCCAGTTCAGCCGCGGTTTCACGCAGCGCGCGGGGGCCGCTATCGGCAGCCGCGATCAGCCGGAACTGGATCGCCGCAGGCGGCAGGGCCTGCCCCTCCGCCGCACAGGGTATCGGTGTCGTCAGGCCGAGCGTGGCGCTGACCGCAAGCGCGAGAAGTCCTGTCTTCGATGTCGCCATACCCGTCATCTGTGCAAAGAGCCCATCCACACGCGTTTTCTAGGCGTTCAAAACCGGTGTTGCAATCGCATCAGCCCGGCCGCTGTCGGGGCCCGGTCAATGCTGTGTCCCGGCTGATCGCTGATCGCCAGAACCGCCGTGACGTCGATCCCTCCGGGCGTGGTCAGCCCATAGCCGATCTCGCCGTCCAGGGTCCGGCCGGTCGGCTCCAGATCGATGCTGTCAATTGCGGAAATGATTGCGGCGTCATCGGTCATGGCGAAGGGCCGCGCCAGGGTCAGGCGACCTGATTGCGCGCGCAGCGGCCGGCTCAGCATGATGTGCCAGCGGTCGCCCCGGGTAAGCGCATTGCGGCCGATCAGGCCGAGTGACCAGCTTCGGGTGATAAGTCGCTCGATACCGACACTGACGGTTCGGGCGGCGCTATCGAGGCGGCTCCGCGCGACATAGCCCTGGCCGACCAGGCGCAAATCGAAGGCGGCGGGATTTTCGCCGGCGTCAGCCGCATCAGCTGCGATCAGCGTGATCTGCGCCTGCCCGCCCAAAAACAATGTCCGGCCGGTGCCTTCGGGCGCCAGGGCGGCACGGCCGTTGAGGCCGAGAAGCCGGTTCTGCTCCAGCGTCGCCCCGCCGGTCAGCCGCAGCCGGGCGTGACCCGGCAGCGGGGCGCTGAATGTGCGGCTGAGACTGACGCCAAGCTGACGGTCGCGCTGCGCCGGGTCGAGCGGGTCCTGCGCTGCGCTGCCGGCGCCATCATCTTGGGGCAGCGTGTTTGCCGTCGCGGCGACCTGCCACGAGCCCCATTGCAGGCCGAACGCAATATCGTCATCGCCGAAACGCAGATAGGGGTTTGACAGGATGGCAGGATTGAAAAAACCGACACTGTCGGGCGTTTCGAGCAGCGTGCTTGCTTCGGGCCCGGCCCTCAGGCTGAGCCTGGTGCCGGCGCCGAGCTGAATATCGGCGGCAAGCCGCTCGATACGATCCTCGGCAAGGCCGGCAAGGCCGATCTGCCCGTCGGCGCGACCGCCGGTCTTGCGACGGTCGACGGCGGTCGCTGCCAGGGGCAGCGATTTGCGCGTTTCCAGCGCGAAGCGGATACCGTAACCGCCGATATCGAGAGGACGGCTCATCGCGAATGGACGCCCGAAATCATGCAGGCGTGCGGTGCTCAGCCCGGCGGTCGGAGCGTTTGCCGTCATGCCCGATAACGGGACGTCAAAGGCGCGGTTGAAACTGTCGAGGCCGAGGATCGTGATGTCATCGCTGCCGCGCCCCAACGCGTCGCCGAAGGCCGGCCCGGCATTGAGGCCGGCGCCCTCAAGCACAAGCGGCGGGGGTGCCGAGGTGCCTTCCCCCGCGACCGCCATCATCACGCCCTGCGGCTGCAAAGCGGCCTCAAGATTGATCAGCCCATGGCCGAATATCGGGCTGACCGGCGGCTCTTCGGGCTCATCGCCCATTCCGTCTCCCATATCGTCGCCGCCCATATCGTCATCGCCGCCGGTCATATCGTCGGTCTCGTCGGTTTCGTCGTCGAGATCGTCATCCAGTTCGGTTGCGGTCTGAAACAGGATTTGCAGCAATTGGGCGTTCGGGGTGGACGGGAAGTTCTGTTTCAGAACGGCGAGCGCCCCGGCGACATGCGGCGCGGCGAAGGAGGTGCCGCTGAGTTGGCCGTACAGGGTATCGAAGACATCGTCTTCGCCATCGACGGTCGTGGTGATGTCGACGCCGGGGGCGGCAATGCACCAGGCTGCCGCAGCGCCGCATTGATTGCTGAAGGGCGCGAGAGAATTGTTCTCGTCAACCGCGACAACGGTTACCCAGCCGGCCAGCAAATCCGGCTCGTCGACCGGGGCGAGGGATTCCGGTGACGGCTCGTCAAGATTGTCATTGCCGGCGGCCCAGACAAAGATGATGCCGTTCTCGACACCGCGCTCATAAGGATCGAGATTGCGCTCATCGGTGGAATCGAAGGCGCCGCCGAAACTGTTATTGGCAATATCGACGCCGGCCGAAATCAGCTCATCGACATAGTCATTGTCATCAAGAAAGATCTGGCCGACGCTGTCGCCGACCCGCAGCGGCAGGATCCGCGCCGCCGGCGCTATGCCTTGAATGCCGAAACCGTCGGCTGCCGCGGCGATTATCCCCGCAACGGCGGTGCCATGACTGCGGAACGGGCCCTGACCGGACGGGTTTTCATCGAAATCACCACTGAGAAGATCTCTGCCGTTGAGCAGATTGGCAGCGAGGTCGGGATGATCGGTATCGATACCGCTGTCGGCGACGGAAACGATGACGCCGCTGCCGTCGATTCCGTTCCGCTGGCTCGGCAGGGCATTGATCTGGGCGATGCCGGATTGCCGAAAGGGTTCGGAGATAGTTTCAAAATTGCCCGGTTCAGAAGGCGTTGGTGGCGGTGCGCGCCGAATGACCCGTGTATTGCCGTCCGGGATATCGGTCGGCGCCGGCGTTTCCGCAGCGGCGCGCTCCGCATTGTCGGTCTCATTGGCGAGCGCCACGGAGGTGCCGCCCAGTGCCAGCCCCGAGACCAGCAACGCCGCCGGATACCAGGGCATACTCTGGATGGTGCCGAAATCGAGCCCGCCGCCGGTATCGCCTTCCGCTTCGTCATCGGCGCCTTGCCGTTCGGGATCGCGGGGGCCGAGCGGCTGCGCCAGCGTGGTGCCGGCACGATCGGCGGCAAAGCGCCGGGTGGTGGCGGTCTGGCGCAGTCTTTCGACAAAGGCGCGGCGATCCAGCCCGCTGCGGAACAGGCCGCGCCGATCGCCCGCAGCAAGCGCCTGATTGATCAGCGCCGGTGCATCGGCGGTGGTCGCGGCGAGAATCTGTCCCTCGGCGGTGAGCGCCAGCAATTCCAGCGCGATGCCCATCTGATAGGCCGGGTATTGCGTCGACAGCAGCCTCGCGGTGGCCAGCAGCCGCGCCTGATCGCCCCGCGCCGCTGACAATTGTTCGAGCAAGAGTTGCGGGATCGCCTGATCGGGCGCGGTTTGCGCCGAGGCCGACACCGGCATCGGCAGCGCCAGAGCAAGGCTGAGCGCCAAAACGCTGAAGGACCGAAAGAAAGAGCCCGTACCCACCGTGATCGCATCCCATTGCTGCGCGGACGGCTCACCTTAGCCAAGTCGATAGCCGGGGGCCAAGGGCTTTGTTTCGGTTTGTAAAACTGGCAGCCTGTCGGGATGAATGATGCCCCCTTTTACAACCCCGCCACGGACGGCGAGGACAGGCGCCGCTTCGCCCCGGCGACGCAGCGCAATCGCGAACCGATTCTCACCGAGCTCAACAAGCTGCTGCCGCGCTATGCTCGTGTCCTCGAGATAGCCGCCGGCAGCGGCGAACATGCCGTGCACTTCGCGGCCGCTGAGCCGGGCTGGCAGTGGCTGCCCAGCGATCCCGACCCGGAGAATATCGCCAGCATTGCGGCCTGGACGCACCATGGCGGGCTACCCAATATCGCGCCTCCGCAGCAGATTCAGACCGAGGATCAGGATTGGGCCGGCATCGAGCCGGCCAGCATCGATGCGCTGTATTGCGCCAATATGATCCATATCGCGCCATGGAGCGCGACGCCCGCGCTGATGGTCGGCGCCAAGCGAGTGCTGCGCGCCGGCGGCCTTTTGATTCTTTACGGCCCGTTCATGCGCGACGGCAGGCACACGGCTCCCAGCAATGAGGCGTTCGATGGGTCGCTGAAGGCGCGCGACCCGAGCTGGGGGATTCGGGATCTGGCCGATGTCGACGCCTTGGCGACGGCCAATGCCATGCGCCTGATGCAAGTCATCGAGATGCCGGCAAACAATCTGCTTGTCGTGTTTGAGCGCCAAGACGAAGCCTAGGCTGAATCGACATTCAGCGCATCCATAGCATGGCTGCGGCGATTTGGAG
>CAZRBL010000045.1:0-24783 GCA_964598335.1 uncultured Rhodospirillales bacterium | reverse complement strand
GGCGGCATAGCCGCTGATGCAGCGTCCGCCGACAGCGAGGTGATTGTGGCCGACGCACAGATCGATATTGCGCAGCCGGTTCTCGCAGGCGGTGACCAGTGTCATATCGGCGGCGAGCACCCGCCCGCAAAGGCCGAGCGGGTCATCGACGCCGCTATCGCCGTCGATCCGAAAGCGCACCGGTATGGCCTGGATCAGCTTGCCGCGATCGCCTTGCGGAACGTTGTGCGCCGCGGCGATAGCCTGGTCGACATCCTGTTCGGTAACGACCGGGCCGGCAATCTCGGTTTCGCCGCCGACATAGGCCGAGCCGACATGGTTGCCGCCGACATTGACGATAATTTCTTCAAGCTGCAGCCCGGCCATTTTCTCGGCCCCGTGAAGGCATTTGCCGATCGCCTCGGCCGCCGCGAGGTCGGCGATGCAGCCGGCTTTCACGCCATAGGAAAGCTGATGGCTGAAGCCGAGCACCTTGAAACTGTCCTCGTCTTCGATCCGCGCGATGAAGCAGCACACCTTGGTGCTGCCGATGTCGAGCACCCCGATAACCCCTCCACGGCCGCGGCGCGATTTGCGCGGCGGCTTGATGGTCTTTGCAGGGGCGTTTTGCAGGCGGGACATTGTTTTTCGGTCTCTAGATTTCTTGTTCTTGGATTTGTTCGATGATCGGCTCGGGCCGAGCGCCGGGAAGCGGCTTGACGATCAGGCGGTCTTCCAGGCGCAGATCGACCATCGCCACGGCCCGGTCGAGCAGGCCGTCGCTGCGCTCGATGCTTGCGAGTCGCGCCAGGGCGCTTGCCGCACCGCCTTCCGGCAGCTTGATCACGGTCCCGTCGGTAAGGTGCAGGTCCCAGCGACGGGCGCGGACATGCTGCACCGCGTGCAGGCGGGCATTCACCGTCGGGATGTCGCGCACCAGGGCCAGTACCTCCCTAAAGTCCGGGGCGCGCAGGCACGCCGCGGTCTCATCGTCGATACGGGCCGGGCAGAAGCGGTCGGCAGTGGTCTCGCTGATCGGCAAAGCGTAGCGCTGCGCCCCGACGACAATCGGCAGATGCGCGAACCGGCCCAAATCCGCCTCGCCCAGAATGGCGCCTTCATGATCGATCAATCGCAGCCTTTGCTGATGCTGCCAGAGAGCCGCCGGGCTTCGTTCGGTGATGGCGATATGAATGCTGTCAGGCAGTTTTCGCGTCACCTCTGCGTCGGCAATCCATGGCAGGGCCTCGATCCTTTTGCGCAGCCGCGCCGGAGAAACCGTCCAGATCGGCGTGTCCGCCTCGATAGCGGCAGCGCTGAGGATATCCTCGCGACTCGCATGGCGGCGGCCGGACAGGGTCAGGCTCTCGACTTTCAGCCCGGCAGCAACCCCGATCGCGGTGACGCGCCGATCGACGGCCGCCGTGACGCTTTGCGCCGTGCCGCTGAGGACGAACCAGCTGACTGCGCTTGCGATGGTCAGGGCGATGCAGGCAGCCGTAAGGCCGCGTTTGACCGAGGGCCGTTGCCAGAAAGAGGGGGGACGGCGGGTTGGGCGGCTCATAGCGCTGCCTCCACCATCCAACGTACCAGATCGGTGAACGACATCCCGATATGGCCCGCCTGTTCGGGGATCAGCGAGGTCGGCGTCATCCCCGGCTGGGTGTTGATTTCAAGGAAATACAGGCCTTCGGTACCGGGCCGGCTGTCATCCCAACGGAAATCGCTGCGGCTGATACCGCTGCAGCCCAGCGTTTCATGTGCCAGCACCGACAGCCGCAGGCATTCGGCGGCGATCTCGGCGGGGATATCGGCCGGGAGAATGTGGTCGCTGCCGCCGCTGCGATATTTCGCTTCATAGTCATAGAAACCGGTGCGCGGCACGATTTCCGTCACCGCCATGGCGCGCGCCGGTTCGCCGGGCCGGCTCATCACGCCGGTCGTCAGCTCGCGGCCGGGGATATAGGGCTCGACGAGGATTTCATGGGCACTGCCCAGCTCGGCGAAGTAGTCGGCAATCGACCGATTGTCGCCTTCGCGGACGATCCAGACGCCGACGCTTGAGCCCTCGGCATTGGGTTTGAGGACATAGGGCAGCGGCGGCAGGTCCGCCTCCGGCGCGGTGATCAGGCGACCTTCGGGCGACCGGACGCCGACGGCCTTGAGCAGGTTCTTGGTCAGCGCCTTGTCCATGGCGACAGCGCTGCTGAGCAGGCCGGAATGGGTGTAGGACAGGCCGATGAAGTCGAGCACGCCCTGAACGCAGCCATCCTCGCCGCCGGTACCGTGCAGTGCGTTGAACACCGCATCCGGTGCCGGGGTCAGCGCCGTGAGCAGGGCCCCGAGATTGCGGCTGACATCAATCTCGCGAACGTCATAGCCGGCGCTGCGCAAGGCATCGGCAACGGCGCGCCCGCTGACCAGCGAGACCTCTCTCTCGGCGGACCAACCGCCCATCAGAACGGCGACGGATTTAGCCAATTTCTCAGGCATCGGCCGCCTCCTTGCCGATACGCCGGATTTCCCAGCGCAGCGCGATGCCGCTGGTCTGCTTGACCCGCTCACGCACTGTCTCTCCCAGTGCTTCGAGATCGGCGGCAGTGGCATCGCCGCAATTGATCAGGAAGTTGCAGTGCTTCTCGGAAACCTGCGCTCCGCCGACCCTCAGCCCGCGGCAGCCCGCAGCATCGATCAGCGCCCAGGCCTTTTCGCCGGGCGGGTTGGCGAAGGTCGAGCCGCCGGTGCGTTCGCGGATCGGCTGGGTCGCTTCGCGGGACGCCTGGATTTCCGCCATCCGCGCCGCGATAACGTCCTTGTCGCCCGGCACCGCGCGCAACTCCGCAGCGGTGACGATGCTGTCGGGCGGCAAATCCGAATGCCGATAGCTCAGGCCGAGCTCGTCGGCATTGAGACGCTGACGAAGGCCGTTGCGGTCGATGACATGGGCGGCGATCAGAATGTCGGCGATCTCGCGGCCATAGGCGCCGGCATTCATCCGCACCGCGCCGCCTAGCGTGCCCGGGATGCCCGAAAGGAATTCGAGTCCGCCGAGACCGGCGTCGCGGGCTTTGCGCGCAACC
This sequence comes from uncultured Rhodospirillales bacterium, assembly GCA_964598335.1. GTDB lineage: Bacteria > Pseudomonadota > Alphaproteobacteria > CAZRBL01 > CAZRBL01 > CAZRBL01. The sequence goes on along the minus strand of CAZRBL010000045.1, from coordinate 21,724 downwards.
TGTATATCCAGCGCCCCGGCTCCGGCGATGATACGATCCTCGCGGATGTCGATGCGGCGAAAGCCGGGGGCGTCCAGCTTGACAACCAACCCGTCGATACCGCCGTCTCGAATGATCAGATTGGAGGCGACACCGATGACGGTTACCGTCACCCCGGTCGGCATGCCTTGCAGCAAGACAGCAAGATCGTCGGCGTCTTCGGGCCGCGCCAGATACGCGGCCGGGCCGCCGACGCGGAACCAGCTGAAGCGGTGGAGCGGCGCGCCGACCTCGATGCTGCCGCGGATCGGCGGCATGGCATCGGCCGGAGGGCGAGCGAGGGCGGCCATCATGCGGCGCCTCCCGCCTGCTTTGCGCTCGCCTCGAGCCGCGCGGCAAGCTGTTCGGGCAGGGCATTGGCCCAGCTGGTGATCGAGCCCGCGCCCAGGCAGATGACCTGATCGCCCGGTGTTGCGATCCCGGCGATCAATTCGGCCAGGGTCTCGGGATCGTCCAGCGGGTGAGCGTCGCGATGGCCGCGCGCGGTCAACCCGTCGACCAGGCTGCGATGGTCATAGCCTTCAAGCGGCTCCTCCCCGGCAGCGTAGACAGGGGCCACGAGCACCGTATCAGCGTCGTTGAAACAGGCACAGAAACCATCGAAAAGGTCGCGCAACCGGCTATAGCGGTGCGGCTGCATCACCGCGATGACGCGGCCCTCCGTGCTGTCATGTGCGGCTTTCAGCACGGCGCCGATCTCGACCGGATGGTGGCCGTAATCGTCGATAATGGTGATGCCGCCGACCTCGCCGACCTTGCTGAAGCGCCGCTTGACGCCCTCGAACGCCGCCAGACCGCGCCGGATTTGCCCGGCCGGGATTTCCAGCTCACGGGCGACCGCAATCGCCGAAAGGGCATTGAGCACATTATGCTGCCCCACCATCGGCAAAAGCAGATCCTGCAGCGTCTCGGCGCCGCCGCGGACGCGCTCACCGATCTCAACGGTAAAGCGGCTGTGACCGTTTTCGGTGGTCAGCTCGGTCAGCCGAATATCGGCCTGGCGGCTGACGCCATAGGTGACGATGCGCCGGTCTGAGATATCGCCGATCAGCGCCTGCACCTCAGGGTGATCGAGGCAGACGATCGCAAGGCCGTAAAACGGCAGATTCTCAACGAAACGGCGAAAGGCAGAGCGCAATTCGTCGAAATCGCCCCAATGGTCGAGATGTTCGGGATCAATGTTGGTGACGATGGCGATGGTCGCCGGGATGCGGATAAAGGTGCCGTCGCTCTCATCGGCCTCAACCACCATCCAGTCACCCTTGCCGAGCCGCGCATTGGTGCCCCAGGCATTGATAATGCCGCCATTGATGACCGTCGGGTCGAGGCCGGCGCTGTCCAGCATGGCGGCGATGATCGACGTTGTGGTCGTCTTGCCGTGCGTGCCGGCGATCGCGATCGGTGCCTTGAGGCGCATCAGCTCGGCCAGCATCTCGGCACGGCGCACCACCGGGATAGCGGCGGCCCGGGCGGCCTGAACCTCAGGGTTATCGGGCTTGATGGCGGAGGAGATGACCACCACGCCGACATCGGCGACATTCTCGGCGCGCTGGCCGATGAAGACGGTGATGCCGAGCGCCTGCAGCCTTTTGACATTGGCGCTTTCCGACGCATCGGATCCCTGCACGGCATAGCCCAGCTCGTGCAGTACCTCGGCGATGCCGCTCATGCCGATGCCGCCGATACCGACCAGATGGATGGTGCCGACCGAGACAGGCAAAGTGTTCATGCCAGCACCTCCCTGGTCATGCCCTGAGGCGCGTTGAGGACTGTTTGCACGGCGTCGATCAGCAGGTCGGCCGCATCCGGCCGGGCGGCGCCGCGGATCGCGCTCGCTGCACGCGCAAGGGTCGGCGGATCTGCCATCAGCGCGCCGCTGCGGCCGGCCAGCGCCTCGGCGCTCGCATCGGCCTGCGGCAGTACCCAGGCACCGCCGCCGGCGGCCAGCGCGCGGGCATTGGCGGTCTGGTGATCGTCCATCGCGCCGGGCAGCGGGATCAGCAGGCTCGGCACCCCGGCAATGGCTGCTTCGGCGATGGTCGAGGCGCCGGCGCGGGCAATCAGCAGATGTGCGGAAGCCAGCCGCTCGGCCATATCGTCGAAAAAGCTGTCGATTTCGGCTTCAATGTCCAGCGAGGCGATCGCCCGACGGGTTTCTTCCAGCGCTTCGGGCCGCACCTGCAGGGTCAGACCGATCCGGCTGCGCAGCGCGGGGTCGAGCGCATGGAGGGCCGCCGGGATGGTTTCCCCGAAGAATCTGGCGCCCTGGCTGCCGCCGGTCACGAGAAGATTGAAGCGGCCGTCCGCTTCGGGCTCCCGATAAGCCCGGTCCCGCAAGGCGAGGATCGAGGGTCTTACCGGGGTGCCGGTCAGTGCGGTCATGGCGCCTGCAGGCACATGGCTGACTTCTTCGAAGGATAGCGCGAAGCTCGCGGCAAAACGCGCCAATAGTCGGTTGGCGCGGCCCAGCACCGCGTTCTGTTCATGCAGGATGACCGGCAGCCTGCGCAGTCCGGCTGCGGCGACCGTCGGGACCGACGGATAACCGCCGAAGCCGATCACTGCAGCCGCTCCTTCACGCCGCATCAGCCGGCCGGCTTGAGTGATGCCGCTGATCAAGGGGGCGACGGCCATCAGCTTGCCGCCGATGCCGCCGCTCATGCGCGGCGCGGAAACGCGGCAGACAGGCACGTCGGGAATGTCGAACGCATGGCCGCGCGCGTCGGTAATCAGCATGGCGCGCCAACCGCGGCCGACCAGGGCGCGAGCGGCGGCTTCGGCGGGAAACAGATGCCCGCCGGTGCCGCCGGCAGCGAGGATTATCAAGGGCGGATACCTCATCGCCCCGCCTCGGGTCTGGCGCGCGTCAGGGCCAGTACCATGCCCATCGCGATACCAAGGCTGAGCAGGGAGGAGCCGCCATAGCTGATAAAGGGCAGGGTCATGCCCTTGGTCGGCACCAGATGCACCGATGACGCGATATGGATCAGTGCCTGCAGGCCGAATTGAACCAGCAGGCCCGACACCGCCAGAAGCGAGAACAGATCGCTTGCCTGGGTGCCGCGCAGGAAACCGCGCAGGACGATGAAGCCGAACAGGCCGAGCAGCAACAGCGCGGCGATCAGTCCGAATTCCTCGCCGACGACGGAAAAGATGAAATCGGCATGCGCATCGGGCAGGGCATATTTGATTTCCCCCTGTCCCGGACCCGTTCCGGTCAGCCCGCCATTGCGAAAGGCCGCCAAAGATTGCGTGATCTGATATGACTCGCCCTCGATGAAGGCCTGCACGCGGTTTTGCACATGCGGCAGCGCGAAATAGGCGCCGACCAGCCCGACAAGACCGGCAAGGCCGAGAGCGGCCACCGCCATCAGCGGCATGCCGGCGAGGAAAAGCTGCGCGCCCCAGATGCCGGCGACGACGACACTCATGCCCAGATCCGGCTGGGTCAGCAGCAGCGCCAGTGATAGGCCGAGCAGCCCCGTCGCCGCGGCGAATCCCGGCCAGGCACGACCGTCGCCCAGCTCACCGAAGCGCAGCGAAAGCAGCCATGCAAAGCTGATGGCCAGCGCCGGCTTCAACAGCTCGGAAGGCTGCAGGGAGAAAAAACCAAGGCGGATCCAGCGCTGCGCGCCATTGACCTCGGTGCCTATGAGATGCGTCGCCGCAACCAGCACCAGGGCGACCAGGGTCAGCACAATGCCGAGCCTTTTGACGCCGCGCACGGTCAGGAGGGAAATCGCAAAGGCGGCGGCCAGCGCCGGCGCCAGAAAGATGAAGTGGCGAATAACGAAATGGTACTGGCCGTAATCGAGCCGCGCGGCGACCGGCGGGCTGGCTGCGGTGACCAGCATGGCGCCAAGCGCGGCCAGCAGCAGGACAGCGCCGATCATCCAGCGATCGACCGTCCACCACCAACGCCCCAGAACGCTGCTATCATGTCGTGCCGGCGCGATCATGCGGCCCCCTCCGAGGCTTTCAGCGCGTTGAAGGCATCGACAAAGGCATCGCCGCGCGCCTCGAAGTTCGGATATTGATCGAAACTGGCGCAGGCGGGGGAAAGCAGGATCACGGGCTTATCGGCCTCGCCCTGCTTCGCAGCCTTGAAGGCGGCTTTAATGGCTGCGGGCAGAGTCGCACAGCGCGTGTTCGCGATCTCTCTCTGGTCCAGCCAGGCGGCGAATTCCGCCTCGGCTTCACCGATCAGAAAGGCAGCCTTGATGTGTGCCAGCGCCGGTTCGATGCCGCCAAGCCCGCCATCCTTGGCCCGGCCGCCGGCGATCCAGTAGATCGCCGGATAACTGCTCAGTGCCTTGACGGCGGCATCGGCATTCGTCGCCTTGCTGTCATTGACGAAGCGGATGCCGTCAATCTCTCCGATCAGCTGTTGGCGATGCGCCAGCCCCGGAAAATTCAGCAGCTTCGGGAAAATCTCTTCGGCATGCAGGCCGATAGCGCGGCAGGCAGCGAAGGCGGCCGCCGCATTCTGCATGTTGTGAGTACCGGGCAGCGCGGCGGCCTCGTTAAGGTCGCCGATCTCGGTTACGCGACCGTCAATGGCGTCAATCAAGCGGCCCTTGTGAATGTAGATCCCGTCCGGCTCGCTGCCGCCGCTGGCAATCCGGATGACGCGTCCCTTGCCCGCCTTTTCCAGAACGTCTGCGAGGTCTTTACCGGTCCTGTCATCGACGCCGATAACCGCGTCTTGCGGCTTGTCGTCAGTGCGCGCGAAAATTCGTTTCTTCGCGGCGAAATAGCCGTCCATGCCGCCATGCCGGTCGAGGTGATCGGGCGACAGGTTCAGAAATACCGCGACGTCGGCATTGAGGCTCGGCGTCAGCTCGAGCTGATAGGAGGACAGCTCAAGCACATAAAGATCGCGCGCGCTCGGATCGCGGTCGAGAAAGCCGGCGACCGGCGTGCCGAGATTGCCGCCGCAGAGCACGCGTCTGGATCCGTCGAGAATGTGAGCGATCAGCGCCGTGGTCGTCGATTTCCCGTTGGTGCCGGTAATCCCGATCAGCGGCGTTTCCGGATCGGCGCGGCGCAGGATTTCGACATCGCCGATGATCTCGATGCCCGCGGCCTTGGCGCGGGCTGCGATGGGGTGCGGCTCCGGATGGGTGTGCGGAATGCCGGGGGCGAGAACCAGCGTTGAAAACGCATTGAAGTCCGGATCGGGCAGGACGCTCAAATCGACTGTCGGCAGCCCGTCGCCCTGGGCTTTCAGGCGAGCGGCTTCGGCGTCGTCCCACGCCGTTACATGCGCGCCCGCCCGGCGCAGCATCAGGGCGCAGGCGAGGCCGGATTTACCCAACCCCATGACGGCGAATTTCTTGCCGTGGAAACGCGAAAGATCGATTGCCATCGCCTGCCTCACCGCAATTTCAGGGTGGACAGGCCGATCAGCGCCAACACCGCGGCGATGATCCAGAAACGGATGACGACGGTCGGTTCCGACCAGCCCTTCTTCTCGAAGTGATGATGCAGCGGCGCCATGCGGAAAACGCGCTTGCCGGTCAGCTTGTAAGAGGTGACCTGGATGATCACCGACAGCGTTTCGAGCACGAACAGACCGCCGATGATCGCCAGCACGATCTCATGCTTGGTGATCACCGCAATGGCGCCGAGCCCGCCGCCGACCGACAGGCTGCCCGTATCGCCCATGAAGACCATGGCCGGGGGTGCGTTGAACCACAAAAAGCCAAGCCCGGCGCCGACAAGGGCGCCGCAAATGATCGCCAGTTCGCCGGCGCCGCTGACATGGTGAATTTGCAGATAGCCGGAGAAGATCGCGTTGCCGGTCAGATAGGCGATCAGCCCGAAGCAGCCGGCCGCGATCATGATCGGCCCGATCGCAAGGCCGTCGAGCCCGTCAGTAAGGTTCACCGCATTGCTCGAGCCGACCATGACAAAGGCGGCAAAAAGCGGAAACAGCAAACCCAGCGGCAGCAGGACGTCTTTCAGGAAAGGCACGGCGAGCGTGTTGCCGAGCCCGTCACCGGTAATTGCGGTGAACCAGATTGCCGCGATCACCGCCAGGGTGAATTGGGCCGCCAGCTTGGTGCGCCCGGAAATCCCGCGGCTGTGCTTTTTCGTCAGCTTGGTAATATCGTCGGCAAAGCCGATCAGGCCATAGCCCGCAACGACCATCAGCACGATCCAGACATAGCCGTTGGTCAGATCGGCCCACAGCAGGGTCGCCAGGATCACCGCCAGCAGGATCATGACGCCGCCCATGGTCGGCGTGCCCTTTTTCGCAAAATGCGTTTCCGGCCCGTCTTCACGGATCGGCTGCCCATCGCTTTGCTTGCTACGCAACCACCGGATAATCGATGGGCCGAAGACGAAGCAGATCAGCAGCGCCGTCATGATCGCGCCGCCGGTGCGGAAGGTCTGATAGCGAAACAGATTGAAGAGCTGGAAGTCGTCGGCGAGCGGTGCCAGCAGATTGTAAAGCATCGCTCAGCCCCCATTGACCGCGCGCGGCGGCCCATTGTCGTCGGCCAATGCGAGAATCGCATCGATCACCTTGCCCATGCGGCTTCCGGCCGAGCCCTTGACCAGCACGATGTCGCCGGCGCGCAAGTCGTCGCAGACAGCCTCGGCCAGCCCGGCGCTGTCGGCGGCATGGTAGCCGCGCATCGTCAGCGGCAGCGCTTCATCCAGATGCGCCATGAGCGGGCCGCAGGTGTAAACGCGGTCAAAGCGGGCGGCGATCAGGGGATCGATAAGCCCGGCATGCTCGGACGGTCCCTCATCGCCCAATTCGAGCATGTCGCCGAGGACGGCTATGCGCCGCCCCCCTTGTCCCGGCTCTGTGCCGGCGACGACCTGAAAGGCCGCGCGCATCGCGACGGGGCTGGCATTATAGCTCTCATCGATCAGCAGCAGGCTGCCGTCGCCGAAGCCGAGCCGGTGCTGATTGCCGCGACCTGAGGGCGCCCGCAGCTCGCGCAGACTTGTCGCGGCGGTTTCGACGTCGCCCTCCGCCGCCTTGACCGCAAGCAGGACGGCGAGGCTGTTGATCGCCCAATGTTGCCCCGGAACCGGCAGCGTATAGCGGATACGCTGTCCAAGGATCTCGGCATGAATATCGCTGCCATGCGCGCTGTGATGGGTGTTGAGCAGGCGAGCGTCGCTGCGTTCGTCCATGCCGAAGGACCAGATCGTGCCCAGGCCGCGCGTCTTGGCGGCACCGACAAGCTGGGCGAAATGGGCATTATCGCGGTTCAGGATCGCGATGCCGGATGTATCCATCCCCTCGAAAATTTCCGCCTTGGCATCGGCGATGCCCTCTATGCTGTCGAAATTCTCGATATGGACCCGCTCAATGGTCGTGATGATCGCCGCATGCGGCTGCACCATGCGGCTCAGAGGTCCAATCTCACCGGCATGGTTCATGCCCAATTCGAAAACGCCGAAGCGCGCTTTAGGCGGCAGCCGTGACAGCGACAGCGGCACCCCCCAGTGATTGTTGAGGCTGCCGAGGCTGGCATGAGTTTGCCCCTGTGCCGTCAGCGCCAGTTTCAGCGCTTCCTTGGTGCCGGTCTTGCCGACAGAGCCGGTAATGCCGATGATTTTTGCCGCGCTTCGGGCACGGCCGCGCCGCCCGAGATCTTCGAGGCCCTGCATGGTATCGGCAACGCGCAACAAGGGCGCCGCGCCGGGCAGGCCGTCGACATCCCTGTCGACCATCGCCGCGACGGCGCCGTTTGCCAATGCGTCGGCGACGAAGGCATGACCGTCGAATTTCGGCCCCCTCAGGGCGATGAACAGATCGCCTTGCCGGACGCTGCGGCTGTCAATCGACACGCCGGTCGCTTGCCAGATGCCGTTGGCGGTGCCTGCAGTCGCGGCGGCGGCTTCGGCGGCGGTCCAGAGCGGGGTGGTCCTCATACCGCGCCTCGCTCCAGCAGCAGGGCGCGTGCGACGGCAGCATCGTCAAAAGGCAGCACCTGCTTGCCGACGATCTGGCCGGTTTCATGGCCCTTGCCCGCAATCAGCAGAATGTCGTTCCGATCAAGCGCCGCAATTCCGGCGGCGATCGCGTCCTGCCTGTCGCCGATTTCGGTGACGGCGTCCGTGGAGGGCATGCCGGCGAGAATCTCGCGCCGGATCGCCATCGGGTCCTCCCCGCGCGGGTTGTCATCGGTGACGATCACGACATCGGCGAGATCAGCGGCAATCCGCCCCATGTTCGGGCGTTTGCCCTGATCGCGGTCGCCGCCGCAGCCGAAGACGACATGCAGCCGTCCTCGGCAATGGGGCCGGATGGCGCCGATCACGGTTTCCAGTGCATCCGCGGTATGTGCGTAATCAACATAAACGGCTCCGCCGGATGCGCTGCGCCCGACCGGCTGCAGCCGCCCCGGTACGCCGTGCAGCTTGGGCAGCATTTCAAGCGCGGAGGGCAGGTCGATCTCCGGCTCGCAGGCGGCGAGAAGCGCCGCGCAAAGGGCGTTATGCGCCTGAAACTCGCCGATCAGCGGCAGATCGATACGTCGCTCGGTACCGCGGCAGAGAATGGTAAGTTCCTGACCATGCGCATGCGGACGAGCCTCGGTCAGGCGCAGATCGGTGCCGGTTCGGCCATAGCTGAGCACCGCGATGCCGCGCTTTTGTGCCAATCGCGCAAGCGCTTCGGCCTCGGCACTGTCGGCATTGATGACCGCACTGCCGCCATCGGCAAGGACCTCGCCGAACAGCCGCGCTTTGGCCGCGAAATAGGCTTCTTGCGTGTGGTGGTAGTCGAGGTGATCGCGGCCAAGATTGGTGAAGCCGGCGGCATGGATGATGACGCCGTCAAGCCGTTCCTGGTCGAGCCCGTGGGAGGAGGCCTCGAGCGCACAATGCTCGACGCCGTCGCGTTTCAGCGCGGCAAGATCCTGATGCAGCGTCACGGTGTCCGCCGTTGTCAGACTGCCCGCCCGCGCCGTCCCGGGCGCGTGCAGGCCCAGCGTCCCGATGCTTGCCGCCGGATAGCCGAGATGGGTCCAGATCTGACGCAGGAAATGGACGACCGAGGTCTTGCCGTTGGTCCCGGTGACCGCGGCTATCCGGCTCGGCTGAGGACCGAAGAACTCGGCGACTGCGCGGGCGAAGGAACCGCGCGGCCTGGCCGATTCCAGCGCCGTGACATCGTTCGGCAGCAGGCTCCAATCGGTGCCTTCGGGTGCCAGCACGGCACGGGCGCCGGCTGCGACGGCATCCGTGATGAAGCGCCGGCCGTCCGTCTCGTTGCCGGGCAGGGCAGCGAAGAGATGGCCTTTGCCTGTCTTGCGGGAATCGAGACTGACGCCCTCGATCTCTATTTGATCGGGGGACGGGCCTTGCCGGTGCTTGACGCGATGATCCATCAATTCAATAAGCCGCACGAACTGCGCGCCTCCCGCTGTCTTGCGGCGGCCGCCCGGCACGGCGGAACTCGCCGGGTCGGTCCGGCATCGCCACCATGTAGCTGCGCGGGCGCAGCGGCAGATAAAGTTTTTCAGCGATCGCCGGATCGGTCTCATCGATCGGCGCCATGCCGTAGAGCTGCGCCATGCGGTCGGTAATGCGCCCGATCACCGGTGCCGCGACCCAGCCGCCGGTGGCATAGCCGAAGCTCTCATCCCGGCCCTGCGGCTCATCGATCATCGCCAGCAGGACATAGCGCGGCTCGCTGATCGGAAACGCGCCGACGAAAACAGCGCGCCGTGAATCCTCACCATAGCCGCCTTCCGAGCGCGTCTTTTGCGCCGTGCCGGTCTTGCCGCCGAGCAGACGTCCCGGAGGATCGGCGTCGGGTACGGGACTGCCGGCAATATTCGTCCGCATCATGCGCAGCAGCATGTCGCGGCTATGCGGTGAGAGTATGGGAGCGTCCGACAAAATCTCGCCCGTTTCGCCCTTCCCGAGGACAAAACGCGGCGCCCGCATCGCCTCATCGGACACCAGGCCGGCGACGGCGGCGGCCAGATGCAGCGGGCTGACGGCGATGCCGTGGCCATAGCCGATGGTCATGGTATGAACCCGCCCCCAGCTTTCCGGCAGCTCCGGTTCGGCCGCCGCGGGCGGTTCGATCGGCAGGCGGCTCATCAGGTTCAGCCTGTGCAGCATTTGCTGTTGTGCATCGCGCCCGGCTGCGACCGACATGAAAGCGGCGCCGATATTTGAGGAGTGAAGAAGGATTTCCGGCATCGACAGCCAGCGCTTCTCCGGCTTGAAATCACGAATGGTGTGGCCGCCGATGCGGATCGGATAACGCGCATCGAACGCGTCGGTCGGTTGGGCAACGCCGCTTTCCATGGCCAGCGCGGCGGTGATCAGCTTGAATACCGAGCCGAGCTCGAACCGGCTTTGAACAACGTGGTTCTTGCGCCTTTCGTCTTCCGGGTCGCCCGGCTGATGCGGGTCGAAGCCGGGTAGAACGGCGGAGGCGAGGACGTCGCCCGAGGCGATATCCAGGACCAGCGCGACGCCGCCAATGGCCGAAAAATCGTCGATGCCCGCTTGCAATTCTTCGGCGACGATATGCTGAAGCCGCAAATCGATCGTCAGATGGACATCGGTCTTCGGTGCCTTCCTCAGCCTGTGGTCGAGCGCGTATTCGAGTCCGCCCGTGCCGATGCCGTCGCGGTCGGAGGTGCCGATCAGATGTGCGGTCAGCGCGCCGGCCGGATAGACCCTGCGAAAGCCTTTGCGAAAGCCGACGCCGGGCACCCCAAGCGCATTGACTGCGCGCATCTCAGCCGGGGTGATGTGCCGCTTGAGAAACTCGAAACGTGTCCCGGCGGTCAGCCGTTTCTCGATGCTCGCCGCGTCGACACCCTCAAGCACGGCCGCAAGGCGCGGGGCATGATAGGCGGGGCGTTGCACCAGCGCCGGATCGGCGTAGACGGAATAGATCGGCAGGCTGGTTGCCAGCAGCATGCCGCGCCGATCCCGGATTGCGCCTCGCTCGACGCCGTCAATGTCGAGATTGCGGGCAGCGCTTTCGGCTTCGGGCGGCGCCAGCAGCATCAGATCGATCAGCCGGCCGGAAAGCAGCAGGCAGGCGAGGGAAAAGGCGCATGCGATCACCGCCAGCCGCATCCGTGCGAGCTTAATGGCCTGGCTTTGGGCGCGTTGACGGGCGGCGAGGGCATAGCCGTCATTATGGGGTGCCGCCGTCCTCATCGCGGGCTCCCGATGGTGCCGGACAAGCGCAATGCCGTGCGGCTGGGGAAGGCGAGGTCGCGCAGCACGGCATCAAGTCGCCCTGCGCCATTGATCTCCGCTGTCGCGACGGCAGTCCGCGCGGTGGACGGTTTGCGCTGCGGCGCCGGCACATTTGGGGTGTCGGTATCGGGCGAGAAGGATGTCAACAGAGCCGGAGGCATCACGCTCGGCGCCTCGGGCTCGGGCGAGGGGGCGAGCGGGGAATCGGGCAAGGGTTGGCGCAGGGGCAAATCGGCCAGACGGATGACGCCGGCAGTCTGCATCGCCTGCATGCCGAGCTCAGACGTCGCCAGCCTTGCCAGCCTCGCCGGATGGGTAAGGTGCGCCAACTCGGCGCGCAGCACGGCGATCCGCTCGCGTTCGGCCATGATGTCATGACCCAGCGCGGCAAGGCGATCACGGTCGCGGTCGACCTCATAGCTGACCCAGAAAGTGGCACCGCAGGCTGTTGCGGCGAGCAACAAGAAAAGCAGCGTGGCGGTGATGCGCATCAGGCGGCCTCCCGGTCCTGTGGCGGCCAGGGCTCCGCTGCCGTGCGTCGCGCCGCGCGGAGCTTGGCCGAGCGGGCGCGCGGATTGGCGGCAATTTCGGCCGCGAGCGGTGTTTCCGGTTTGCGTGTCAACAGTTCAAAGCTGGGCGGGCGGGCACCGGTCTGTGGTGCATGCCGGGAGACACCGCCGCGGCCCGCGCGCCTGTTCAGAAAGGTTTTGACCTGCCTGTCTTCGAGCGAATGGAAGGCGACGACGACCAGCCGCCCGCCGGGCTTGAGCAGCTTTTCGGCGGCGACAAGGCCGCGTCGCAATTCGCCCATTTCATCGTTGACGAAAATGCGCAGCGCCTGAAATGTCCGCGTGGCCGGGTCTATGCCGTCTTTGGACGGACGAACGACAGCGCGCACCAGATCGGCCAGCGCAGCGGTGGTCATGATCGGCCGCTCGTCGCGCGTTTCGACGATCCGGCGCGCGACCGCACGCGCGCGGCGCTCTTCGCCATAATCTCGCAGGATCCGGGTCAGGGCGTTTTCATCGAGCCGGGCAACGGCATCCGCAGCCGTTTCGCCGCCCCCGCCCATGCGCATGTCGAGCGGACCGTCGGCGCGGAAAGAGAAGCCCCGTTCCGCCTGGTCGATCTGGTAAGACGACAATCCGAGATCGAACATTACCGCATCCGCCGCGGAGACACCGACGTCGGCGGTGAGCCTCTCAAGATCGCCGAAAGGGCCGGCAATGGTGTGCACGCGACCGGGATATTCCGCCGCCAGGCTTTCGGCGCGGGCAACAGCGTCAGGGTCACGGTCGACGGCCAGCACGGTGCATTCGGCCGCTTCAAGCGCCGCCCGGCTGTAGCCGCCGCCGCCGAAAGTGGCATCGATCACCATGTCGCCGTCGGCAATCGACAGCCAGCGCATGACCTCCGCCAGCATCACCGGAAGATGACCGCCTGTCATGGTCCGCCTCCCGGTGTGGCCGGAGGCGTCACGGTCGGCGAGGTTCCCGGCGTGCTCGACTCCGCTTTCGGGCGTCCTTTGCGTTCGCCGACACGGCGCCGCGCTTCGGCCTTGTAGGCGGCGAGGCTGTCCGGATTCCAGATCTGGAACATCCGCCCCATGCCCATAAAGGCGACCTCATCCTCGATTTCGGCATACTCCATCAGATCGGCCGGCAGGGCGATACGGCCGTTATCTTTCGAGAAATCCAGAATGTGGCAGTCGCCCATCACGACCGCGAAATACTCCTGGGTTTCGCTGTCCATGGAATCATTGGCATCGAAACGGTCGGCAACTTCGTCATGCCAGACCGTCGTGGCGCCCTCGAGATAGCGGCCATTGGGTGAGGCAAAAACGACCACCGCCTCATCGGCACCTTCCTCAGCGATGATCACCTTGCGGAAGGCCGCCGGAACCGAAACACGACCCTTGCTGTCGATTCGGTTGCGGTGCGTTGCTGTGAACCTTTTCGCCCGCATGGTCGGTGCCCGGTGCCCAATCTTTTGTCTAAGGCATTGAAATCATTTCGTTTAAATTCCGCTGCCGGGGCCATGAGGGCGCAAATCACCCGTCTGTGGCTCAGCATAGGAGAATTTGGGGTAGCATAGGAAATTGTGGACGGTCAACCGATTTAGCAGTAAAGCTCAACCGATAGTGAAGAAATCATCGCGGGCTTGTCAGGCTGCGGAATCTTAATGAAAAGTAAAGAAAAGAAGCGTTCTGAATCAATGCTTTTTGCTGGGACATGAGGAAACAGCTTGATATTTGTTCACCTTATGTTCCAGCAGCTGATTACGCTCGATCTGGGGGCGAATAGCGCTCCCATGATTTCCCAAAGCTGCTAGGATCTGGGGTCGATAGGACAGGTGTGATGCGATGGAAAGCAAGAGATCGCCGGCCGGCCTGTAAGCCGGGTTCTGTGCGCCGCAGCGGCATTGCCGTGCGGGCGATGGCCATTCATCTGGAACGCCGGTTGCCCGGCGCCTCTAGCAGCCAACCCGGGCGACGATCCAAGGCCGGATCATGCGCCGCCCCTATTCGGCCTTGCTCCCGGTGGGGTTTACCATGCCGGTCCCGTTACCGGTCCCGCGGTGCGCTCTTACCGCACCCTTGCAGCCTTGCCGCGCACAACGCCGCGAACGGCGCCGCCGGCGCGGCGGTGTAGTCTCTGTGGCACTGTCCCTGGGGTTGCCCCCGCCGGGCGTTACCCGGCACCGTTGCCTTGTGGAGCCCGGACTTTCCTCTCGGCGCCGCGCCGAAACGCGCCGCCAAGCGGCCATCCGGCCGACCGGCGATCATTCATGACTATAGCACGAAAACGCGAATTGGATGCCAGGGGACAAGCCCGACTGCCATTCAATCTTTTGTCATGCTGAGCAGCTTGGCGATCAGCTTGGCGGTTTCCTCATCCGGGTGACCCGTCACCGTACCGGGCCTGAAATGGCGATGAAAGGCAGTGATGACCGCTCTTGTCCGCTGGCAAAGGGCGCCGCTGACGGGACAATCATACCCGTAATCGGCGAGCATGGCCTGCAGCGTTTTGAGATCGCCGCTCAGCGTGAGCATGTCGTCGGTATCGGGCCACAAGCCGATCCCTTCCGTCGCCAGACGGCGCCAGTCGAACAGCTCTCCGGGGTCCTGTTTGCGCATCGGTGCAACATCGCTGTGACCCAGCACCCGATGCGGCGGGATCGGGTGACGGCGCAGAATATCGCGGGCGAGCCGTTCCAGGGCCGTTATTTGCGGCTCGGTGAACGGCCGGTATCCGAACTCATGTCCCGGATTGACCAGCTCAATGCCGATCGACCGGCTGTTGATATCGGTTTCGCCGCGCCAACAGGCGACCCCGGCATGCCAGGCGCGCCGGTCTTCGGCGACGAGGCGATGAATACGGCCATCCTCTTCGATCAGATAATGCGCGCTGACCTCGGCCTCCGGGTCGCACAGGCGCTCCAGGGCCGAGGCGCCGTTTTGCATGCCGGTATAGTGCAGGATCAGCATGTCGATCGGCGCTTCGACGGCGCGCGGACCGTGATTGGGCGACGGCGTTTCGATGATCGTCAACGGCGGCAATTGCATGGTCGGCAAATGGGCACGACAATATGGCCATGACAGGGTTTGAGTCGTCAGACACATCATCGGCGCAAGCCGACGGGCAATGGCAATTCTGGATCGACCGCGGCGGCACCTTTACCGATATCGTCGCCCGGCGTCCCGACGGCCGCTTGAGCACGCACAAACTGCTCTCGGAGAATCCCGAGCGCTATCAGGACGCCGCCTTGCAGGGCATTCGTGATTGCCTCGGCCTCAACCCCGATGCCGAAATCCCCGCTGAGCAGATTGCCGCGGTGAAAATGGGCACCACGGTCGGCACCAATGCGCTGCTCGAACGCAAGGGCGAGGCAGTGGCACTGGTCATCACCGCAGGGCTTGCCGACGCGCTGCGCATCGGCAATCAGGCGCGCCCGGATATCTTCGCCCGGCACATCAGATTGCCCGATATGCTGTATAGCGAGGTGGTCGAGGCGAAAGAGCGTCTGGCAGCCGACGGGTCGGTTCTGACGCCGCTCGACACGGAGCAGCTTCGTAGAGATCTCGGCGCGATCCGGGATCAGGGCATCGATGCCGTCGCGATTTGCCTGCTGCACAGCTATCGCAACCCTGCGCATGAGCGGCAAGCCGCCGAAATCGCCCGCGCGCTGGGCTTCGCACAGATATCGGTCGGTCATCAGGCAAGCCCGCTGATGAAACTGATCGGCCGCGGCGACACCACCCTGGTCGATGCCTATCTCAGCCCGCTCTTGCGCCGCTATGTCGACCGGATCGCCGCGGCGCTGGGCAATACCCGTCTGATGTTCATGCAGTCGAGCGGCGGACTCGCATCGGCCGATCGCTTTCATGGCAAGGATTGCGTCCTGTCCGGACCGGCGGGCGGTGTTGTCGGAATGGTCAGGACCGCGGCCGCGGCCGGTTTCGATAAGCTGATCGGCTTCGACATGGGCGGCACCTCGACCGATGTGACGCATTACGCCGGCCGGTATGAACGGGTTTTTGATACCGAAATCGCCGGCATCCGGCTGCGCGCTCCGATGATGGACATCCATACCGTTGCCGCCGGCGGCGGCTCGATCTGCCGCTTTGACGGGACCCGCTACCGGGTCGGGCCGGAAAGCGCAGGCGCGGATCCGGGGCCGGCCTGCTATCGCCGTGGCGGACCCCTGACGGTGACGGATTGCAATGTGATGCTTGGTCGGGTGCAGCCCGATTTTTTCCCGCATGTCTTCGGGCCCGAGGGGGATCAGCCGCTTGATGTCGCTGCGGTTGAGCAGGGCTTTGCGGCGCTTGCCGATGAGATTGCGGAAACCACCGGCGACCGCCCCGAACCACACGCCGTCGCGGCCGGTTTTCTCCGCATTGCCGTTGAAAACATGGCCAATGCGATCAAGAAAATTTCGGTCCAGCGCGGCCATGATGTCAGCGATTATGCGCTGGTCTGTTTCGGCGGCGCCGGCGGTCAGCATGCCTGTATGGTTGCCGATGCGCTGGGCATGCGTCGTATCGTCATCCATCCCTTTGCCGGTGTGCTCTCGGCGCTCGGCATGGGCCTGGCCGATCTGCGGGTGATCCGCGAAGCGGCCGTCGAGGAGCCGGTGCAAAGCGGCATCGCGGATCTGCTCACGCCGCTGTTCGAGCGGCTCGAGGGCGAGGCACGGGACGAGCTTGTCGCCGAAGGCGTCAGTGCCGACGCCATCACCTTCACGCGCAGCGTCCAGCTTCGTTATCGCGGGTCCGATCAGGTGGTGACGGTGCCCGAAGGCAAGGCCAAGGCGCTGCGAAAAGCCTTCGAGCAGGAACACAGGCGGCAGTTCGGCTTCGCCATGTCCGAGGTCGAGCTGATCGTTGAATCGGTTCGGGTCGAGGGCATCGGCGGCAGCGGCGCGAAGGCCGACGGGCTGTTGGAGTTGAGCCCGCAGCGCGGCGATCCCGAGCCGATGGCGTCAGTGACGGCTTGGTTCGGCGATACGGGACAGGATGTGCCGGTGTATGATCGCGCCGCACTTGGCGGCGGCGCCGAGATCGACGGGCCGGCCATCGTCCGGGAAGCGACGGCAACAACCGTTATCGAGCCGGGCTGGAGCGCTGCCGTCAACGAATCAGGGGATCTGATCCTGCAACGCGGCACGCCGCTGGAGCGCCGCTTCGCCGCCGGCACCGACGTCGATCCGGTGCTGCTGGAGGTCTTCAATAATCTGTTCATGAATGTCGCCGAGCAGATGGGCGTGACGCTGGCGAAAACCGCGCATTCCGTGAATATCAAGGAGCGGCTCGATTTTTCCTGCGCGCTGTTCGATGCCGATGGCGGTCTCGTGGCCAATGCCCCGCATATTCCCGTCCATTTGGGGTCGATGGGCGCATCGGTGCGGCAGATCATCGCCGATTACGCCGACATGATGGCGCCCGGCGATGTCTTCATGCTCAACAACCCCTATGCCGGCGGCACGCACCTGCCGGACATCACGGTGGTCACCCCGGTTTTCGACGAGGCGGGATCCGAGCTGCTGTTCTATGTCGGCGCGCGCGGCCATCACGCCGATGTCGGGGGTACCACACCGGGGTCGATGCCGCCGGATAGTGAAACCATCGAGCAGGAAGGCGTCACCATCGATCCGATGCGGCTGGTCACCGGCGGTCGCTTCGAGGAAGCCGCGGTGCGGGCGCTTTTCGCCGGGGCGCGTTTTCCGGCGCGCAATATCGATCAGAATATCGCCGACCTGAAGGCGCAGATTGCAGCCAATGAAATCGGCGTGCATGAGCTGCGCCGGGTGATAGCGCAATTCGGCCTTGATGCGGTCCGCGCCTATATGGGTCACGTGCAGGACAATGCCGCCGAGCAGGTGCGGCGCGTCATCGGTCGCCTGAAATCAGGCAGTTTCGTCAAGCGGATGGACCATGGCGCCGAGATCGCGGTGACGATTTCCGTTGATCCCTCTGCCGGTTCCGCCCTGATCGACTTTACCGGCTCCAGCGATCAGTCGCCCGGCAATTACAATGCCACGGCATCGATCACCAGCGCCGCGGTGCTGTACGTGTTCCGGACGCTTGTCGATGACGCGATCCCGCTCAATGAGGGGTGCCTTGAGCCGCTGCGCATCGTGATCCCCGAAGGCAGCCTGTTAAATCCGAGGCCGCCGGCCGCCGTCGTCGCGGGCAATGTCGAGGTCTCGCAATGCATCGTCGAGGCGCTTTACGGCGCGCTCGGCGTGCTGGCCGGTTCGCAGGCGACGATGAACAATCTCACCTTCGGCAATGCCGAGCATCAGTATTACGAGACGATTTGCGGCGGTACCGGTGCCGGGCCTGACCATCCCGGCGCGTCGGCGGTGCATTCGCACATGACCAATTCCAGGCTGACCGATCCCGAAATCCTTGAATGGCGCTATCCGGTCCGGCTTGATCGCTTCGCTATCAGGCACGGCTCCGGCGGAGCGGGCCGCCATCCGGGCGGCGACGGTGTGATCAGAACCATTCGCTTCCTCGAACCCATGACGGTCTCATTGCTGTCCAATAGCCGGCGGATTGCGCCATTCGGCCTTGAGGGCGGTGAAGACGGGCGTTGCGGGACGGGACGCATCGACCGGAAAGACGGATCCCAGCAGTCGGTAGGCTCGACGCTGACGACGGATCTGGATGCGGGTGAGACGATCACCCTGGAAACGCCGGGCGGCGGCGGCTACGGCAACCAAGGGTAGCGCCGCGATTCGTGCCCTGTCACGGCCTGCGGACTGCTCATTCTGTAACGCGGCGGCGAATTACGGGGTGAGAAGCGGCATATCGGTCGACTGTTGCGCGGTGAAGACCGGACAGAGGTGAGTGCTGTTTTTGTCTTTTCTTATCAGCGGTTTATATCGTTACCGCCGCTGAATGAACCCTCTCTTTCTGTGCTCGAAAGATGGTCAATGCGAAAGCGCTTGATCACTTTGCAGCGGTGAGAGGCGTGCCGTTCATGAATCATCAACTATGAGGATGCCCGTTACGGAAACGGGAGATGACAAAACAATCCTAACGGATACAGGTTCCATTGGAGGAAGTTATGAAAGTCGGTAAAATCGCGCTCGCTTCGGCGACCGCTCTCGGATTCTTCGCGCTTGGTTTTAACGCCAGTGCGGCAACGATAGATTTCGGCGCCCCTGAGTTTTCTGAAGGCGAGCGTCTGGACGGTGTGACAAAGACGATTGCCGGCGTCGACATCACCTTCCGCCTCGGCGACACGAACGGCCGGCCTCTTGTCGTGTTCGATACCGAGGACCCGACCGGCGGCAATCCTTCCGGCAATGATGACGGTGATCTCGGGACGCCCAATGGCGTGTGTGTAGCCGGTGGTCCCGGCGTCGGCAGCGGCGGCGAGGCGAACAATTGCGAAGCGCGCGGTAATGCGCTGATTATCCACGAGGACAAGCTGTCCGACGGGGTCACCTCCGTGGCCAACCCCGATGACTATGCGGGCGGCGGCTATTTCTTTATCGACTTCAGTTCACCGGTCGAGATCGACAGCGTCGGTATCCTGGATATCGAGAACAGTCGTTCCTGGCTCGAGGTCAGGCAGGATGGCAGCTCGACCTATGGCGACCGAAAGAACTTTGCCAATCTCGGCGACAACTCGTTCCAGGATGTCATCGTCGATGTCCCCGACGTGATCAGCCTGAAGGTCAATTTCGACTCCTCAGCGGCGATGCCCTATATCGCCTTCACCACCTTTGATGGCGGCGGCAATGAGGACCCCCCGGGCTCCGTACCGACTCCGGCTGCCCTGCCGTTGCTGCTGATCGGCGCTGCGGCTGCCTACAAGGCTCGCCGCAAGGGCTAACGCCCTCTCTCAAAACTTTCCTCCTCCAAAAACTTACGCCGACGATTAGCTTCGTCGGCGTTTTTTTTCGTCTGTATAGGTCGTACTGAACTTTTGCGCACCGGTTTTGCAACCCAAGGATAGTTATTTGCGCAATACAAAATGTGATTTCAGTAGCGCCGACCTTCGGAACTAGTCATCTAGCCCGCATAACCCGAGCCTGAGAGTTGAGTTTGGTGGTATCGCACATGCACAGATTGTTAATCGATTTAATCGAGCGCCGCGAAGACTATATCGTAAAAACCAATATACCCGACGCGCGCAGCGAGGATATTATTGTCGAACTCGACGGTCGCTCATTGCGCGTCGAAACGACCCGTGAACCCTTCTATCGCGGGGAATTGACCCTGCCGACGGATGTCGGCTGTCAAAGTTTCACGGTGCAGCTGACCGACGGCGTTCTGGAAGTAAGGATCGCGAAGGCGCGTCAGTAGTCGGGATTTTGCAGAGCCGCCGGTGCGGCGGTTCTCGGTGGCGCGCTCGGCGCCAGGAGCGGGGCCAAATTGGCTTTCAGCCCGCTGGCGCCGATGCGGAAGCGGTCCGGACCGACTTCGCCGGCGCCGACAATAAGCTCCTGCAGCGCCACCATCATCGCCGCGTCATTGGCGGATTTGACGCCGCCGGAAATCTTGACCGCTGGGCGGGTTTCGCTGACTGCCGCCGCCAGCATCAGGGCGGCCGCCTGTGATGTGTCTGTTTCCGGCCGTTTGTCCCCATCGGCAAAAGTCGATTTCCCGGTTGAGGTCTTGAGAAAATCGGCGCCGCATTCGGCTGCCAGCATGCCGGCCTCGAAGACTTTCGCGGCACCGCCTTCCGCAGTCAGCACCGGGCTCTCGACGATGACCTTGAGCACCTTGTCGCCAGAGGCCTGGCGGGCGGCCATCAAGACCTCGCGGCAATGGTCGACATCGCCGTCGAGAAAGGCCTGATAGGGCAGCACGACGTCAATCTCATCGGCACCGGCGGCGACCGCCCTGGCGGTCTGCTCGGCGACGGTCTCGGCGTCCTGGTCGCCTGTCGGAAAATTCACCACCGTCGTGATGCCGACTTCGCTGCCGGCGAGCAGCGCCGAGGCTTGCGCCACATGCTGCGGTTCGAGGCATACCGTGGCCACCGTCGCACCGGCGACCGGAGTTGCGGCATCCTTGCAGAACGACTCGATATCGGCCGCGGTCTCTTTACCGCTGAGGGTGGTGTAATCCAGCGCGCGCATCGCAATTTCAGGCACATCGCGCCGCTTCGGGTGGGTCAGCGCCTGCCCGGTATAGGCCGTAATCATTTTTTCGAGCAGCGTCTCTTCATCGGCTGTCAGCTGCAGATTATTGGCTGGGGCAAAGGCGTTCATGGTGCTCAGCTCACATTCAACGGGAAAATATTACAATTTAATGACAAGAATACAGACTCATATCGCTTTTGCAAGCCCCGATCTTAGACGTTTATGATGGACAGCACGATCAACAGGGTTCGGCTTCATCATGCATCATCTGCTCATCACAATTTCGGCGCCTGATCAGGTCGGCCTGGTCTCCTCCGTGGCGGCGGCGCTGTTCGATCTCGGCGGTGATCTGGGCGAAGTGTCCTTTGCCGATATCGCCGGTGAAGCGCGGTTTTCCGCGGCGGTCGAACTGCCGCGGACGGTAACTGCCGAAGACGTTCATGCGGCGCTGGCCGGCTTGCCGGTGCTCAAAGAGGCGCGGCTCGATATTACCCCGACGGCAAGCGATCTGCTGACCGATGCCCCTCTGGGCATTACGCATATCGTCGAATGCGAGGGCAATGATCAGCCGGGTTTTCTCGCCCGCATCACCGAAACGCTGATCGATTACACGGCCAATATCGCCCGCCTGGACAGCAGCCGAAAAGCCGCCGCCGACCGCGACGGTTACCGGATCATCATGTATCTGACGATCCCTGAACAGCGCGCCTCGGCCTGTCTCGCGGCGCTTGATAATGTTGCTCAATCCCTCGGCTGCCGTTTTCAGGTTGAGAGCGTCGAGGCGCCCGAGAGCTGAAGCATTTTCAGATTGTTCCGGTCCACCCCTGCAAGGATCCTTTAGGGTGACGGGGTGACGGGGTGACGGGGTGACGGGGTG